>JAWLGP010000012.1:0-130842 GCA_041685045.1 Gammaproteobacteria bacterium | reverse complement strand
CGCCGACGAAATTGCGTTGAAGCTTCGTAGGATGGGCACAGCGCCGCCTATGCCGGTTGCATTGAGCCTGAACCTGACCGGCGCGTGCCCATCTACCGACTAATGGGCACGCGCCGTAAAGCACTGGTGCCAAACCGAGCGGATGGGCGGCGGCGCTTTGCCCATCCTACTGGCTTCCCCAGGCTGGGGCACCGACCGGTTTATCTGTTCGGTGCTCCAGGCTGTGACCGGAGTGTTGTCAAAGGCCGCCGAGGAAATTGCGTTGAAGCTTCGTAGGATGGGCAAAGCGCCGCCTATGCCGGTTGCATTGAGCCTGAACCTGACCGGCGCGTGCCCATCTATCGACATTGATGGGCACGCGCCGTAAAGCAATGGTGCCAAACCGAGCGGATGGGCGCGCGTCCCATTTTTTCAGGCGATCTGTCTCGTCATCCCTTTGATGACGGTGTGCAGAATGGTTCTGAGGCAACGGAATTCGCCCGCCATCGCTGATGACAGTTCGGGGTGCGCATGGGCGATCTGGGCATTTTCGGCTTCGACCTCGGCGTAAAGCACCTCTGCCTCCTGCACAACGCGGCTGCGCAGATTTTCCAGCAGGCGCTCAGCGGTTCCTTTGGCCAGATTCAATGCCGCGCCGGCTTCCAGCAACCGGCCACGGTTGATGTCCGAGAAGTGGCGCACACCCAGAATCGGCCAGGCCAGTTGGGTTTGTGCTGGCCAACCCCTCTTGTCGAAGGCGGGCGTGTCATAAGTGGCGACGCTGAGCAGGTCGTAGAACGGTGCCAACTGAACGCCCTCATGCGACACCAGGAAACTCAGGTTTTTCAAATGGGCATCGCTATTGCCGACCAGCACATTGAACACCAGCCAGCCAAACAGCCGGGGGCGCGCCACCGCCGGACTGCGACAGGCATTGGCCAGCGCCGCCAGATTCTCCATGCTGCCCTGGCTGTATTTGAAGCTGCGGTCCAGCCCCAGCAATTGGCAGGCGTCGATCACATGCCGGCGTTGCCAGCCCTGAGCATCTGGAATCCGATCAAAGCGATCGATCAAATACACCGGTGAGGGCACATAGCGCCGATGCACATCAGGCACATCCAGGCCGAGTCGCTTGGCCAAGCGCATCACGAACCATTCATTGATCACGGAATGGGGGTAGTCCTCATCCGGGTGATCAGGCTTCAGGATATGGGTTGAGGGGGTGGCACCAGCAGGTTCAAACAGCGCGCCCTCTTGCAGGACGACCGCCAGCTTGTGCTGCGCACCGGCCAGTGACATGCGCTTGATGGCGGCATGCGTCAGCGGTGCCTTGGGCAACTGACGAATTCTGGTCTCCAGGGCATCGTCTGGCAATGGGCGCAGTGGTTCAGCGACTTGAGGCTCCGCATCCGGCGGCAGCAATGTCACGGCTCCTGCCGATTCCGCGCCGTACCAGGCCAGCAAGCCGAAGGCGTCTGCCGCATCCAGCTTGGCATCCCCGGCCAGCAACACACGTTGCCCTTCTTCCGGCAGCAGGTTGTCGAAATACCACTGCACGGGACGCTGGCTTGCACCATCCAGCAAGGATTCTGCCGTCAGTGGAAGATGCGGGCTGAGCGCGAAGCCCAGAGGGTTGTCCAGCCAGGCACCGGCGTATTGAAAGCTCCAGAGGCCGCCCACTTCCTGCAAGGTGCCGACCTCTGTCTGGTTGATCGAGGCGCGCAAGGATCGGCCGTTCATGGCTTGTTCCTACTATTTGCGGGATCGTTCAACCAGGCAGCCACGCTATCGGGCACATCCAATACGACCCGGACGCCGAGTCCTTCAAGCACTTGAAACAGCTTTCCCCATTGCACGGAATCACTGCCGCGCTCGATCTTGCCCAAGAAGTTCTCGCTGACGCCGATGCTGCCCGCCGCATCGTCCTGGCGGATCTTCTGGGCCTTGCGGCTGGCGCGCACCACTTTGCCGACGGCGGCTGCGTTGTCGATGGGTATCTTCATGGGCAAATCCTCACGTTCGTGAGGATTCTGCGCCAAATGGGCGTGTTTGGCAAAGAATCCGTTCGATCGTGCGGATTTTCAGGTAGGACGGTGCTTTCTTATTCGAATCCTCGTGACCGTGAGGATTTTGGTGAGTCGCGTGCGTAGAGCAGCGCTATCGCTTGGCTCGCGGAGGCCGTGCGGACTATTTCGAACTCCTGCGGGGTCCTGCGGAGATTCTTGTTCCCGCCGATGCCCCCCAGCCCAGATTTGTAGGTCGGGTTAGCGGCGGAGCCGCGTAACCCGACAGGATCCCGATGTGTTGGGTACGGCGCGTCGGGGTATGCCGCTTGCATTGCTCCCCCCCGGAGAGGAATAGGGCGCGGGACGGACCTAACCCGTGACTTGCCTTGCCCACGCCCGAACGCCCGCTCCCGTTGGCCCCGGCGGGGCTTTACTGTACATTGCAGTACATTCCCAACACAGCCGCGAGGGGCCGCCATGGCGACCACCAAGAGCACAACCCTAACCTTCCGCATCGAGCCCGGTTTGAAGGAGGCGCTGCGCGCCGCAGCCACTCGCGAGCACCGCTCCATCGCCAATATGGTGGAGGTGCTGATCCGGGACTATTGCGGGCGGAAGGGTATTCCTATCGACGAATCGCCGGCCAATCGGCAGCAGGACAGAACTGACATGAACAACAAGAGAAGTAGCAAGGAGTCGAGCCGTGGCGGCGATTGACGACCTGATTGCCCAGATAGAGGACAAGGCGCTGCGTGAGCGCTTGCGGACGGAGACGGACCGCATCACCAAGGAGAAGAAGTTCGGCCTGGTATTCGAGGACCATCTGCCGGAGCTGACTCCCGTCTATAGCGCCATGGTCAAGAAGAACAGCAAGGTGGCGCTGCAGGATGGGAAGCTTTCGGACCTGTGGCGTGTGCTATCCGTGCGGAATGGCGAGGCCCATTGCCGCAATATCGGCAGCGGCGAGATGCGGCAGTTTGCGGTGGATGATCTGGTGGTGGTGCGCCAGTTCGGCGAACCGATCTTTCCTGCCCTTGTACCGGTCGACCGGGTACAGAACGGTCCGGACGATGCGCCTTGGCATACCCTGATCGAGGCGGACAACTACCACGCCTTGCAACTGCTGGATTACCTCCACGCGGGGAAGGTGGATTGCATCTACATCGATCCGCCGTATAACTCGGGGGCGCGAGACTGGAAGTACAACAACGACTATGTGGACGATAACGATAACTGGAGGCACAGCAAATGGCTGGCCTTTATGCGGAGGCGACTGAAACTCGCTAAGCGACTGCTAAAGCCAGATGATTCAGTGCTTATCGTAACCATCGATGAAAAGGAATATCTGCACTTGGGAATGCTGTTGGAGCAGATGTTTCCCAATGCGCGTATGCAGATGGTTACGATTGTCATCAATGCGCCGGGGCAAACGAGAAAGCAACAACTTGCACGAGTTGAGGAGTATGCGTACTTCATTTTCTTCGGTGATGCAGAGCCGCCGCTGGTGACAGATGACCTGCTCAACGACAAGCCTTCGCATAATCCGAATACAGTGCGTTGGGAGTCCTTGCTTAGGAGTGGAACGAACTCCCGGCGCATAGATCGTCCAGCGTTATTTTATCCTGTCTTCATTCGACCCGAATCACGAGAACTTGTCGACGCTGGAGACGCAAAGCCTATTGGCACTCCCCGCTCCGCATGGGAAGTCCCTAACGGTACTACTGCTGTTTGGCCTCTCAAAAGCGATGGCACTGAGGGGAATTGGAGGGCTTCTCCGGAATACCTTCGGCAGTTGTCTACCAAGGGGTTCGTTCGAGTGGGGGAGTACCGTGCCAATGAGGGACGTGGAACAATCTGGTACCTTGGACGGGCTGCTATAAACAAGATCGACACTGGAGAAATACTTGTCGTTGGTAGGGACGCACAGGGCGCTGTTGTCGTCACTCCGAATCCCGAATCTATTCACGGCCGTCGAACGGTGGCGAAGACAGTTTGGAACCGTTCTTTGCATCACGCTGGTTGGCATGGCACGAATTTACTTGGTGCAATCCTTCCTGGGAAGACGTTCCCCTTCCCAAAGTCCCTCTACTCGGTCGTTGATGCATTGCGTTTGGCCGTTGGTCACAAAACTAATGCTGTTGTTGTGGATTATTTTGCTGGGAGTGGCACGACTCTCAATGCAGTTAATATTCTGAATCTCATGGATGGTGGGCAGCGCCATTGTGTTATGGTTACCAACAATGAGGTGTCTGAACAAGATGCAATTAATTTCAAGGCAAAAGGGTATCGCCAAGGGCAGATTGAATGGGAGCGACATGGAATATGTCAGTCGATAACATGGCCACGCTCCAAATACACTGTTCTTGGTAAACGGGATGACGGCTCAGAACTGGAGGGTGAATACTTTACGGGCAAAACTATTGATATAGAAAAGCCTCGCAAAATCAATCAAATCGCCTTCACCTCTATCGAAGAACTGGACTCCGCCACGAAGAAAAAACAGTTGGTTGCCCTGATCGATGGCATCCCACAATCAGAGGTAAAGAAGGATTCCGCTTTCGTGGTTTCGGAGAAGTATCCAGCCTCCATCCTGTTCGACGAGTCACTGGCCGATGCCTGGCTGGAGGCGCTGGAGGGTCAGGAACATATCACCGATTTCTACATCGTGACGACCAGCAAGTCGATCTTCGATGACTTGAAGGCGAGCATCAATGATCTGCTCGGGCCGGTCATCGTTACCGGCGAGGAGAAGCGCCCGATGCGGGCGGGCTTTCGCGCCAACTTGGAGTATTTCCGGCTCGATTTTCTGGATAAGGACCATGTGGCGCTGGGGCGTCAGTTTCGCGAGATTTTACCCATTCTGTGGCTGCGAGCCGGAGCTATTGGGCCGCGCCCGGAACTGCCAAAAAACAAACCGATTCCGGCCATGCTGATTCCGGAGCATAACCCCTTCGCTGTGTTGGTGGATGAAAGCCGGTTCGCTGACTTTGCCGCCGAGGTGGAGGGCCGTAACGATCTGAGCCATGCCTATCTGGTGACGGATTCGGAAGACGCCTTTCAGGAGATGGCCGGGCAACTGAAGGTCGCGAACGTGATCCAGCTTTACCGTGATTACCTGGAGAATTTCGTCATCAACAAGGGAGAGGGTGCGGCATGAGAGTCGGGCTGTTTGATTTCCAGGAGGACGCGTTAGCCGAACTGCGCACCAAACTGACGGCAGCCCGGCTGTTGGCCTCGATTGATAATCCGCAGGCGGTCTCCTTTTCAGCGCCTACAGGGGCGGGGAAAACGATCGTCATGACGGCGCTGTTCGAGAATATCTTCTTCGGTGAGCCGGGGTTCGATGCCCAGTCCGATGCCGTCATCCTTTGGATTTCGGACATGCCGGAACTGAATGAGCAGACCCGGTTGAAGATCGAAGGCAAGTCGGATCGTATCCGGGTGCGGCAGTTGGTGACCATCGATGCCAGCTTCGATGCCGAACGGCTGGAGGGCGGTCACATCTACTTTATGAATACCCAGAAACTCGGCAGCGAGAAGTTGCTGACGCGCAAGGGCGACGGGCGGCAGTACGCCATCTGGGAGACCTTGACCAATACCGCGCAGGCAGCGCCGGATCGGTTCTATGTGGTGATCGACGAGGCACACCGAGGGATGCGCGGCGGCAAGGCGGCCGACAAGGCGCAAACGATCCTGCAACGCTTCCTGCTGGGCAGCACGGATGATGGCCTGTGCCGTATGCCATTGGTGATCGGGGTTTCTGCGACGCCGCGTCGTTTCGAGGAGCTGCTGTCGGGCACCACGCACACGGTGCACAAGGTCTACATCAAGGCCGAAGAGGTGCGGGAATCTGGGTTGCTGAAGGATCGCATCCTGATCCATTACCCGGATTCGGCCAGTCAGGCGGAAATGACATTGCTCGCCGAGGCGGCGAACCGCTGGCAGATCATGGAGAAGCGTTGGGCCCGCTATTGTCAGGAGCAGAATGAAACGGTGGTATGGCCGATCCTGGTCATCCAGGTAGAGGACGGCACCGACAATGTGCTGACCAAGACCAACCTGAGTACCAGCCTGGCGACTCTGGAAAGCGCCATCGGCCGGCGCTTGCGGGAGGGTGAGGTGGCACACACCTTCAACGACAGCGGCGATCTGGACGTGGACGGTCGCCGGGTGCGCCGCATCGAGGCATCGCGCATCGAGGAAGAAAAGAACATCGGCGTGGTGCTGTTCAAGATGAGTCTTTCCACGGGTTGGGACTGCCCGCGCGCCGAGGTGATGATGTCGTTTCGCCGGGCACAGGATCACACATATATCGCGCAGCTCCTCGGGCGCATGGTGCGCACGCCACTGGCGCGGCGAGTAGAAGCCGATGCCGCGTTGAATGACGTGCATCTGTTCCTGCCCCATTACGACCAGGCCACAGTGGAATCGGTCATTCAAGATTTGAAGAATGTGGAGGATGTGCCGCCGTCCGAGACGGGTACCAGCCGGGAACTTGTGACCCTCTATCGACGAGAGGGCATGGAGGATGCTTTCGAGGCCCTGGGCGAACTGGTGACCTACCGGGTGAACGCTGTGCGCAAACAGAGTTCTTTGCGCCGCCTGATGGGGCTAGGTCGAGGGCTCACCCATGACCGTATCGACGAGGATGCACAGGAAACCGTAAAGACTCTGATCGTCCAGAAAATGGCCGAAGAGGTGGGGCGGTTGCGGGATGCCGGGGCGTTGGATGAACGGGCCAAGCAGATTACCGGGATCGATCTGAAAACTATCGCCGTGGAGCACGGAACGGGTATTGCCGAGGACGACGGGGGGTACACCATCGAGGCGGCTTCCGCAGATATTGATCGTCACTTTCAACAGGCGGGGCGATTGTTGGGCAACGGCTTGCACATGGATTACTGGCGCGCCCAGGGCGACCGGGATGCCGATGAAGTGAAGGTGGAAGCCGTTGTGCTGGCCCAGGACCACGAGGGCATGAAACGACTTGAAGACTTCGCTGAAGGCGAATTCGATACGCTCTATGCCAAGCACAAGCGAGATATTGGCAAGCTGAAGGAGCAGCGCCAGCAGCATTTCCAGCGGTTGCGACTTGCTACCAGCGTACCGCAGTCCATTCAGTGGGACTTGCCGGCAACCATCGACTTCCGTCGTTCCCCAAGTGCGCCCGAGTACGACAAGCACCTTTTCCTTGAAGAGGACGACAAGTTCCGCGCTGACCTTGGCACCTGGGAGCAGGAGGTATTGCAGGAAGAGCTGGCAGATTCGTCTGTATTCGGATGGTTACGGAATGTGGACCGCAAGGCGTGGTCGCTGGAGATTCCCTACGAGGAAGCCGGGAGCGTTAAGCCCATGTTCCCCGACCTGGTGATCGTGCGGCAGGATTCGAAAGGCTACTTGTTCGATATTCTGGAGCCCCATGACCCGAGTTTGAAGGACAATGCCGCCAAGGCCGTTGGCTTGGCCAAGTTCGCCGAACAGCACTGGGCTCTGTTCGACCGGATACAACTGATCCGCAAGAAGAAGGGCGCCGATGGGGTGGAGCGGTATTTCCGACTGGACGTCGGCAATGATGCGGTTCGCAAGAAGGTCTTGGCTGTGACCACCAATAGTCAGCTTGACCAAGTGTTCGATGAGGAAGCGGTTACTGGGGCTACGAGATAGGGCGGTCTGACCGCCCGCCACGCCGCTTGCTTACTAACGCGGCAAGCTGTGCTCCACCCGTTCAAGGACGGCAACGGTCAACTGGCGGCCGAATACAACATCCACGAAAAGACCACGCAGGGGTTGCTGCGGCAGCTGAAAGACGTGGGAATCCTGCGGGAATTGCAGGCGGGCAGCGGCCGGCGGGCGGCCACGCTTTGCTTTCCCCGCCTGATCAACCTGGCCGAGGGGAGGGTGGTGCTATGACCGCCTTGTGTAGTCTCCGGGCGCCGCGACGGGATTTGTGGAGCGCAAAATTCGGAATAGGCTCCACAAGGGCGCTTGTCGCGCACGGACGCTCCTCAATGCCGACGCTTCGGTGGGCGGCACGATGAAGCTGCAATTGACGTTTGTGCGCCCTGCACATCGTCGATCCCGGTCAATCCCTGGCCTCCGCGATATTCGTGGTCTTCCGCCGAGCTGTTGGCGTGGATAGCAATGGACTGAGGTTACGGGAAGATGGTCGCGATGGAACTACGGGGGATCAACTGAATCTGCTGATCTCCCGTGGTTTGGTGGTGACGGATCGCCCCAAGGCGTTGTGGAGTACTTGCAGCGGATCGGTTACCACTGGGCTTGTCGGGGATGGTCATCTCAAGCAGGCCGTCGGCCAGGGCAGGTCGGAGATAGCGCTCGCGGAACG
This sequence comes from Gammaproteobacteria bacterium, assembly GCA_041685045.1. GTDB lineage: Bacteria > Pseudomonadota > Gammaproteobacteria > Thiohalomonadales > Thiohalomonadaceae > Thiohalomonas. The sequence goes on along the minus strand of JAWLGP010000012.1, from coordinate 122,511 downwards.
ATTTGCGGTCCGAGAGGCCCAGGGCGGATTGCAGCGCCTCGCGGTTCATTTCGCCCTGGATCGCCGCCAGCAGCTCGCCGACTTGGGGGGTGACTTGGGGGGTGACTTGAGGGCTGACACAGCGGCTCTCTGCCTTGGCTACCGGGCCGAACAGCGCCTTCATGACTCCTGCCACCTCATTCGGAAGGAGACCAAAATCGCCCGCGACATACCGGACATCCATGTCCATAACCGCGTCCGCACCATTCACGGCTCACTGGCCATCGAGGGCAACACCCTGAGCGAGGCGCAGATCACCGCGATTCTGGAGGGCAAGCGGGTGATCGCCCCGCCCCGCGAGGTGCAGGAGGTGCGCAACGCCCTGGCCGCTTATGACCGTTTCGACCGCTGGCGGCCTGAGTCTGAACAGGATCTGCTGGAGGCGCATCGCATGCTGATGGCCGGCCTAATCGATGAGGCCGGCGGCTACCGGCGGGGCGGGGTGGGGGTGATGGCGGGCAAACAGGTGATCCACATGGCGCCCCCGGCGGAGCGGGTGCCGCAACTGATGGGAGACCTTTTCGACTGGCTGGCCGCCACCGATCTCCACCCGCTCATCGCCAGTTCGGTCTTTCACTATGAATTCGAGTTTATCCACCCCTTCGCCGACGGCAACGGCCGCATGGGAAGGTTGTGGCAGAGCCTGATCCTGGCCCGCTGGAATCCGTTGTTCGCGGATATTCCGGTGGAAAGCCTGGTTTTTGAACATCAGGCCGAGTATTACGACGCGCTACAGGAGAGCACCCGACAGCCCGATTCCGCGCCGTTCATCGCCTTCATGTTGCGCATGATCCTGGACGCGGTGACGGCCGCTGCCCCCCAAGTCACCCCTCATGTCACCCCCCAAGTCGGCGAGCTGCTGTCGGTGATGAAGGGCGAGATGAGCCGCGAGGCGCTGCAGGCCGCTCTTGGCCTGCTGGACCGCAAATCCTTTCGCGAGCGCTACCTCGGGCCGGCCCTGGCCGGCGGCCTGATCGAGATGACCCTCCCCGCCAAACCCAAGAGCCGCTTGCAGAAATACCGGCTGACGAAGGAAGGCGAGATGGTCGTAACTACGTTGTCGCCAAGGAAATGAAGCATGGCAATCGGGCTCATCCGCGCCGGCTCCCACGGCGAATACGAGCAGAAGTTTATCCGGGAAGGCCGCGTCGATGTGACCTGGGATGATCTGGATGTGAACCTCGCCAAGCTCGCCGACGGGCCGGTGCAGCTATGAGAACTTTGCCTTGGAATGCAACAAAGGTATTGCATATGTTGTCTTATGATGCAATATTTAGTGCGGCAAGTTTGCATCAGGAGGCAAACCATGAAGGCCGACTTCTCCGAACTCAAGCGCAGCCAACTGGACGCCGCGCTGTCGCGCTGGCGGGGCGCTGATCTGCCGCGCCGTCCGCCCTCGGGCTGGATCAAGGCCATCCGCGAGGGTCTGGGCATGACTGCTTCCTATCTGGCCCATCGCCTGGGCGTCTCCGTGCCCACAGTCATCCGGCTGGAACGCTCGGAGGCTGAAGACCGGATCACCCTGGCCACCCTGCGCCGGGTCGCCGAGGCCCTGGACTGCGAGCTGCAATACGCCCTGGTCCCCCGTCGCCCGCTGCAAGAGACGCTGGAGCAGAAGGCGAACGAGCTGGCATGGGAGCGCACCGCCTCGGCCAGCCACTCCATGAAGCTGGAAGCCCAGGCCACCCGCCCCGAGACCGTGGAGGTCCAGGCCCGTGCCCTGGCCCAGAACCTGCTGAACGGCCCCCGCCGCAACCTGTGGAAGGTGGAAAGCGAACGGAAGCGCAAGTGAGCCTCGACCTCGACTATCCAGACGGCGCCACGCCGCTCGATGCCGACGAACTGGCCAGCCTCATCCCAGGCCACATCACCACCCAGGGGGAGCTGAATGAGTGGGAACAGCTCAACATCCTCCAGGGCGAGGAGTGGGCGCGCAAACAGAGCAAGGAGATCCTGGACGAGGGCTTCGTGCGGCAACTGCATGAACGCATGTTCGGCGAGACCTGGCGCTGGGCCGGGGAGTTTCGCCGCTCGGACAAGAACATCGGTGTGGATTGGCGGCGCATCGCGGTGGACCTGCGCAACCTGCTTGATGACGTGCGCTATCAGGTGGAGCACGGCACGTTCCCATCCGACGAGATCGCTGTCCGTTTTCACCACCGCCTGGTCGCCATCCACCCGTTCCCCAACGGCAACGGTCGCCATGCGCGGCTCATGGCCGACCTGCTCATCCAGCGCCTCGGCCGGCCCCGCTTTAGCTGGGGCCGCCACAACCTGGTCGATGCCGGCGCCACGCGCGCCCAATACATCGCCGCGCTGCGGGCAGCCGACGGCCACGACTACGCCCCTTTGTTGGCCTTTGCCCGCAGTTAGGCGTTGCGGTGAGCGGATTGCGGGTTCTGTAGACGGCCATCCTTGTGCTTCAGAAAAAGGAAAGGCCCTGATGCGATATCAGGGCCGGTATTGGTGGTGGGCCGGCAGCCTGCGCCAAACCATTGTTGAAAGTACGGAATCGTAGCGTCGTGGGCCGATGCGAATGCCTGCGGGTTCAGAGGGATAGCGCGGACTGGTGGCCTTCGCACTGCGGACCGTCAAGCGGTTTTCGTCCTGGATCGGTCACCGATATCGCCTCCCAACCCTGTTTCTCGTAAATCCGGTGCGATTCCGAAAACGGGATCGAATTGACCTACCTGCCCGGCGGGCCCGCCTCGAACCTAAAATAAGATGTGTCGTTATTTTTATTTAACGGCCCATCCTAAAATACGCCCCTGGGCGGCGAGGATCGTTGCCGACACCGCATGCGACTTTCTCGCCCTGTTGGTTGGCGATGGCCGCCAACCCCTGTATGCCTGAGGCCGGCTCTATGCCTTGGCTACCGGGCCGAACAGCGCCTTCATGACTCCTGCCAACTCATTCGGAAGGAGACCAAAATGGAAGTCGTACACCTCACGAATCCGCCGGGAGCGGATTCGGACAGCCGGAGGCTGGCCCGAAGGGCGGACGCCATGGATGGCGTCCGCAATCAGAGACAACTCGCCGCCCGCTGGAGCGTCAGCGAGGCGACCCTGGAAAGATGGCGTAGCGAGGGGCTTGGACCCAAGTTCCTGAAGCTGTGCGGCCGGGTGCTTTACCGGCTGGTCGACATAGAGGCCTATGAAGAGTCCTGCTTGTCGGTGTCGACCAACCAGCGCGTCGTTCGCCTTCGCGCCAACTAATTTCTGGCCCCGCTTTGTGGAGTTCGGCTCTGGCCGATGCGACGTACCGAAACGCGTCACTCTTCCATTAGGCATTTTCTGTGGGCTCGGTCAGTCGCCGTACTGTCAGCATGGAGCGTTGCTCGATCAGACTGACGATGCGTTCCACCGTGAGGGTGGGATACACCGCCGTCGAGAGGGTGTCGTAGCGCGGGGCCAGCACGGGTGCTATGACCGCCGGACTGACGCCGGGGGGAGGGTTCAGCGCGTGCATCAGGAAGATTTCTGCCAGGCGCTGGGCGTAGTGCCCGAGATGAAGTACCAGAGCGAGGGCGGCCCCGACCTTGCGCAGTGCTTCGACCTGGTCCGCCGCACCACCCGGCCCTGCGCACCCCAGGTGCTGCGGCTGTTCGACTATGTGGTGTTCAACGCGCTGATTGGCAATCACGACGCGCACGCCAAGAACTCGCCGGACACGGCTCTGCGCGACATCAACGACCTGCTTGCGCGGCGCGTGCTGCGGAAATCGGATGCTGGCGGGCGTAGCACCAGCTACGAGCTGAACGATCTGCCGGAGTAGCGGCATTTCCTGGAATTTTTTGGCTCGCGGGCCGAACAGTGCCTTGATGGACTCCTGCCAACTCATGCGGAAGGAGACCAAGATGGACGTCGTTCACCTCAACCGGAAGCAACTGGCTGCTCTCACGCGCTCCCTCACCGACTTCTCGCGGATGATCGAGGTGTTCGAGCGCCACGGTGTTTCCTTCGTCTCGGTCACCCAGCAGTTCAACACCACCACCTCGATGGGGCGGCCGATGCTCAACATCCTGCTCTCCTTTGCCCAGTTCGAGCGGGAGGTTACCGGCGACGGGCCAAGCCGAGGTGACCCCCCGCGAGCGACGGCAGTCTCACAGTCTCGGTCCTCGGGGCAAGCAACATCCCTGAAGGAGATCGCGACGCGGGAGGGGATCGACAACAGCTACGTCAGCCGGATGGTGAACCTGACCACGCTGGCGCCGGATATCATCGCTGCGATCCTCGATGATACCCTGCCGGCGAGGTGACGCTGTTTGACCTCGCGTCCGGGACGCCGCTGTTGTGGGAGGAGCAGCGAGATTTGATTCGGCAGTATGGAGCGGGTGTGCTCACGCCAGGCGATTGACCTCATCCTGAATGGCGGCGCAGCTTTCCAGGATCGCGTCGAACGCCGGCGCATCCGATGCGAGCAGACCATCTTCCCGCATCGCGACAAAGTCTTGCGCCAAGGCATTGCGCGATGCGCCTTCCGGGACCAATTCGAGCGAGCCGGCCGTTGCCCTGAAATAGTCGATCCGGGCGCCGCTTGCATCCTTCTCGGCAAAGAACATTGATTTGTGCTCGGCGACCTGATGCGCCAGCGGCCGATTAGCGGCCGCCCTTTCGAAATGCTCTGTTTTCGCCAGCGCCGCCAGATCGTACCAATGGCGTGAGTAGCGCTCGCCGCGCAGCCGCCCCTGAAGGCAGTAGACGTGCGCGGCCGTGGCCTTCTCCCAGAACGTCCGCTCGGCGGCCATGACCAAGGGGCGTGCCGTCGGAAAATCCACGCCCTCGATCCAGGGTGCAATATCGCTCGCCACGGAATGAAATCCATGTGGCTCACCTGTAGCTCGCGCCCCGAACTCCAACTGAACGGTGGCGGCGGCATAACCCGTCCCGGTCTTGACGGCGGGATAGGCGATGATCAGCTTGTCGTGGTCTCTTCCGGCGATGCTCAACTCTGCCTGCAAGCCATCCGCGGCCAACGCGTTGTCGATGACGGGGCGGATCGCCTGCTCAATCCATCCGGGAAGCCGGGCACGCACCGCGGTGGTGATCTTCTTCTCCTGGCTCGGCGATGCCGGGATCGGATTGCCTTCGCGCAACAGTTCCGGCACCAGGGCGCGAATGTCGTAGGTCAGATCGATGTCTTCCGAGAAGCGATCGATAACGTTGTAGACCTTGGAAAGCGATGTTCCGCCCTTAAACGTTAGCGTGTCGGCGATCGGGGAGCCGTAGATTGTCGAGAGTGCCCAGACCACCCAGATGTCTTTTTCCAGGAGGTGCGCCGGCCGGCCACTTCGGCCAGCCGCCACTTCCAGGACTTCGGCCTGATCCTGGCGACTGAGTGCGAACCAGGATTCAGCCACGCTCGCTCACTTCGCCGACGGCGCGCGCCATCCAACTGGGCAGCACGGCCCTGGCGGCCCGTATCGCCGCCCATTCTTCCGCAGGCAGTTTGGCGCAGAGGATTTTCAATGCAGACGGCGCCTGCTCGGGCCCCAGCCAGGACAGCGCACGGATGGCCTTGCCGGCCGGGCGTTTGCCGAGCGCGAGTTGCCAGCGGCTGCCGTGTTTGAACTCGACCGTGCGGTTGCCCAGGCGTAGCTTGCGTGTGGCGCCCGAAGTCAGAAAAACCTCCCGCGTCGGAACCTGTGTGGTTAGCCCCAGCGCATTGGCCTCCGCCGCACCGCTGGCCACGATGACCTCGCCGCTGGTGGACTCGATGGCCTCGACGACGGCCTGGGTTGAGGGCGGGCGCGAGCCGAACCGGCTGGCCACCGGCAGGGCATAGGTGCCCCGTCCCACGCGCAACAATGTCCCCTCGCGCGCCAGCCGGGCCAGCGCCTGATCCACCGCAGCCCTGGAGGCCAAGTGCAGAAACTCCTTGGGCGAGAGCAATCCTCCCTCGGGCAGGGTCTGTGCAGCAGACAGAATGGCTTCGGTGAGATGGCTCATGGGCGGTCTCCGTTTGTCAGAAATATATATGTATTTCTGACATCGCTCAAGCCGCAGAGTCCCACGGTAACGGGTATGCGTTTCCTTCGGGTGGGCGATGCTGTCATCGAGCGAACCGCCGCTGCTCAAGGCCGGCCTCGGCCACCTGTGGTTCGTCACCCTGCATCCGTTCGACGACGGCAATGGCCGTATTGCCCGAGCCATCGGCGATCTGCTGCTGGCGCGTGCCGATGGCAGTCCACAGCGGTTCTACAGTTTGTCGGCGCAGATCCAGCGCGAGCGCAAGGCACATCCTGCTCTCCTTTGCCCAGTTCGAGCGGGAGGTTACCGGCCACGGCCAAGCCGAGGTGACCCCCCGCGAGCGACGGCAGTCTCACAGTCTCGGTCCTCGGGGCAAGCAACATCCCTGAAGGAGATCGCGACGCGGGAGGGGATCGACAACAGCTACGTCGGCCGGATGGTGAACCTGACCACGCTGGCGCCGGATATCGTCGTGGCCATCCTGGACGATGAGCTGCCGAGTCACGTCACGCTGTTCGACTTGGTGGTGGACCCGCCGCCGCTATGGGATGAGCAGCGCGCACGAATAGGTCTTGACGTGGCTGACCTCACGCCAGCAGACCATCTTCCCGTATCGCCGTGCAGTCTTGCGTCAGTGCTTGTGCGCCGCAGCGAGAGCTGTCGGCAATGATGATGCGGAACTTGTTCCGTTATTTCGTCATCGGTTTGTATTAGACGAAAAAACGGAACATACTCCTGCCATGCTCTCCGACACCCACTCCCAGCGCGTCCTTGATCTGGTCCGCCAGAAAGGGCTGCTGCGCACCAGCGACCTGGACGCCATCGATGCGCCCCGGGTCATCCTGACGCGCCTGATCGCCGCTGGCCTGCTGGAGAAGGTCGGGCGCGGCCTCTACCGCCTGCCCAGCCATCTGGGGTCGGAACACGAAGGGCTTGCGGCCGTCGCCACCAAGGTACCGCAGGCCGTATTTTGCCTGCTGACCGCGCTGCAATTTCATGAGCTGACCACCCAGCTGCCACGCCAGATCTGGATTGCCATGCCGCGCGGCAGCCACGTGCCGCGCATCGACTACCCGCCAATCAAGATGGTTCAGATGACGGGTGCGGTCTACACAGCGGGCATCGAGGAACACCTGCGCGACGGAGTGAAGCTGAGAGTCTATGGTGCGGCCAAGACAGTCGTGGACTGTTTCAAGCACCGCAACAAGATCGGACTGGACGTGTCGCTGGAGGCGCTGAAGGACGTGCGTGCCAAGCGCAAGGCAACGGCGGACGACCTGTGGCGCTACGCGAAGATCTGCCGCGTGACCAACGTGATGCGCCCCTATCTGGAGGCCACTGAATGAATAACGTCGCGGTCTCCGTGCGCGCCCGCCTGCTCAACGTCGCCAAGGCGCAGGGCGTGGACTTCAACCAGGTGCTGGTGCGCTTCGCGCTGGAGCGCATCCTCTACCGCCTGAGCCAGTCCGAGCACGCGGATCATTTTCTGCTCAAGGGCGCGCTGCTGTTTACGCTCTGGTACGACATGCCGCACCGGGCCACGCGCGACGCCGACCTGCTCGGCTTCGGCGCGAGCGATCTGGAATCCGTGGCCCAGACCTTCCGCGACATCGCCAACGTTGCGGTGGATGACGGCATCGTGTTCGACCCGGCCTCGGTCGTCGCCGAAGAAATTCGCAAAGACGCCGGGTACACCGGGGCGCGCATCCTCATCAGCGGCGAGCTGGCCAAGGCACGCTGCAAGACACAGATCGACATCGGCTTCGGTGATGCGGTGACCCCCGGCCCCGTCGATGCGACCTATCCGGTGCTGCTGGCCGACCTGCCTGCGCCTCATTTGCGCACCTATCCCGTTTACACCGTCGTCGCGGAGAAGCTCCACGCCATCGCGCTGCTGGGTATGACCAACAGCCGAATGAAAGATTACCTCGACCTGTCGGTGTTGCTGGATCGCGAGACCCTGGACACCGATCTGCTGGCCCAAGCGCTCAAGGCCACCTTCGAGCGGCGCGGCATGGCGGTGCCTGCCGAGTTGCCGGTCGGCCTGACGGATGAGTTCGCGCACGATCCCTCGCGGAAGGCTATGTGGCAGGCGTTCATCAAGAAGAACGAGCTTGCTCTTGAACCGTTGTCCACCATCGTGGATCGGCTGCGGGTCGCCTTGGAGCCAGCGTTGAAACGGGTTGCTCAATGACGCCCAGTTTCGTTCCCATCCAAAGCTGCAATTCAACGGCTTGATTCGTCCGCGCGTAACTCCTTGAGTTATCGGCGTCTGCCTCTCGGCCTTTGCGGGCTTCGGGCGCATCCAGGAGAGCGAGGCCGGAGAGAAAAACGGCCGTGAGAGAGAGGAATGTGGCCCTGGACGGGCCATGGGCCAGATGCCGAAGTCCGCAGGTTTCCGCAGGAATCCCCGCGAACACGCGGGAACCGGCGTGATCGGGCAAGAAAAAAGGCCAACCGAGAACGGTTGGCCTTTATATGTTGGTGGAGGCGGCGGGAATCGAACCCGCGTCCGCAAGTTCTCCGCCACAGGATCTACATGCTTAGCCGACGTCTATTGTGTTTAACCGGCAGCGGCCCGGCGGGCAGGGCGCACTGACGGCGAGTCCGTAAGGTTTTAGCGGTTCCGTACCGGACTGACTTCACCGCGAGCTTGTGTTGGATGACTCCCGGAACCTGGACGCACAAGCACGAACCAGTCGAGAGCTAGCTGCGGTTAAGCAGCCAGAGCGTAGTTGTCGTCGTTGGCAACTATGTTGTGGCAGCGTGATTAACGAGGTCACTGCACCTCGGCATGCACCTGATGGTTTCGCAACCCACGTCGAAGCCAGGTCGCCCCCAGGTAGTTCATTGGAGAGTGTACTGGTTGGGAAGTTCCTTGTCACGGAAAGTGAAAGGGACGAGGGGAGGAGGCTGCGCATATGAAAGCGGCAAGCCGCGACACTATAATCCGGCTTTCGTTGCAGGGGAGAAGAGCGTTGCCGGAAGCCGAGGCTCCGTGGGTCGATCTGGTGCGGCACCCGGATGGCGAGTGCCGCGGGGTCGACGCGATCGCCGTTGCCGTCATTCGCGAGGGGCCCGGGACGCTCGTGCTGGCGTACCGCCTGGCGGGGGCGTGTTCTGCGCTTCGGATCCCGGCACCGGCCGCCGCCTCGCGACGCGATGGTCTGTGGCGGCATACTTGCTTTGAGGCGTTCGTCGCGCCGGCTTCGGGTCCGGTCTACGCGGAGTTCAACCTGTCGCCCTCCGGCGAGTGGGCGGCCTACCGGTTCGAGGCCTACCGGGACGGCATGGCCGCGCTTGAGGTGCCCGTACCGCGCATCAGGGCCCGGAAGGGGCCGGATGCCCTGGAACTGCGTGCGCGGCTCAGCTTGCCGGCTTGGCTTTGCAGCGGTCCGCTGCGCCTCGGCGTGTCCGCGGTCGTAGAGGACGCCTGCGGCCGTTTCGACTATTGGGCCCTGCGCCACCCGGCGACTGCCCCCGATTTTCACCACACCGAAGGGTTCGCCCTCGAGTTCTGATCATGCGCTTTGGAATTGACCGCCTGTTGCAGGACCCGGCGCTGCGCCGGCCGCTGGCCGGAAAGCGGGTGGCGCTGCTTGCCCATCCGGCCTCCGTCACCGCCGATCTCATCCATGGCCTGGACGCCCTGTGCGCCCTCGGCGATCTGCGCATCAGCGCCGCTTTCGGCCCCCAGCACGGGCTGCGTGGGGACAAGCAGGACAACATGGTGGAATCGGACGACTTCCTCGACCCGGACCACGGCATCCCGGTATTCAGCCTCTACGGCGAGGTGCGCCGGCCGACCGCGGCCATGATGGACCACTTCGACGTGCTGCTGGTGGACCTGCAGGACCTGGGGTGCCGCATCTATACCTTCATCACCACGCTGCTTTACGTGATGGAGGAGGCCGCGGCCCGGGGCAAGGCGGTCTGGGTGCTGGACCGGCCCAACCCCATCGGCCGCCCGGTGGAGGGTCTTACCTTGCGCCCGGGCTGGGAGAGCTTCGTCGGCGCCGGCCCGCTGCCGATGCGCCATGGTCTGACCCTGGGGGAGCTGGGCCTGTGGTTCCAGCGAACGCTGGGGCTCGACCTGGACTACCGCGTGGTCGAGATGGAAGGCTGGGACCCGGAGCGCGGTCCCGGCTGCGGCTGGCCGCTGGGGGAGCGCACCTGGGTCAACCCCAGCCCCAATGCCCCCAACCTTTGGATGGCGCGCTGCTACGCCGGCACCGTCATGCTGGAGGGCACCTCCCTATCGGAGGGCCGCGGCACTACCCGCCCGCTGGAGCTGTTCGGCGCACCTGATCTGGAGCCGCGGGCACTGCTGGAGACCATGCAGCGGCTCGCCCCCGACTGGTTGGCCGGCTGCCGCCTGCGCCCGTGCTGGTTCGAGCCCACCTTCCACAAGCACGCGGGCCGGCTCTGCGCCGGCATTCAAATCCACGTGGAAGACGCCGCCTATGACAACGGGCGCTTCCGCCCTTGGCGTCTTCAGGCGCTCGCCTTCAAGGCGCTGCGGCACCTGCGTCCCGACTATCCCCTGTGGCGCGATTTCCCCTACGAATACGTCCACGACCGGCTCGCCATCGACGTGATCAACGGCAGCGCTCTGCTGCGGGAGTGGGTGGACGACCCGCAGGCCGGGCCGGCCGATCTGGAGGCCTTGGCCTGCGTGGACGAGGCCGCTTGGCGAGAGGAGCGGGAGGCGGTGTTGCTGTACCGCTGACGGCTCCGATGCGGTGGTGGTGTGGGCGCGCTGGCGCGCCGAACAGATAAAGGCTCGGAAGCTTTGTAGGATGGGCAAAGCGCCGCTTGTGCCGGCTGCATGGAACCCGAACCTGACCGGCGCGTGCCCATCTACCGACGCTGATGGGCACGCGCCGTAAAGCGACGGTGCCAAACCGGGCGGATGGGCGGCGGCGCTTTGCCCATCCTACGGGCTTCCTTTGCTGGGGCACCGACCGGTTTATCTGTTCGGTGCGCTAGCGCGTCTCTTTCATGAGGCGTTCCTTCTCCCGCTTCCACTCCCGGTCCTTCTCGGTGGCCCGCTTGTCGTGGGCCTGTTTGCCCTTGGCCAGGCCGATTTCCGCCTTGGCCCGGCCCTTCTTCCAGTAGAGCGAGAGGGCGATGAGGGTATAGCCCTTGCGCTCGACGGCGCCGATCAGGCGGGCGAGCTCGTGGCGATGGAGCAGCAGTTTGCGGGTTCGGCTCGGGTCCGGGTGGATGTGGGTGGAGGCGGTCGGCAGCGGGGTGATCAGGGCGCCGAGCAGCCACGCCTCACCGCTCTTGATAATCACGTAGCTGTCCACCAGCTGCACGCGGCCGGCGCGCAGGCTCTTGGCCTCCCAGCCCTCCAGTACCAGTCCGGCTTCCATCCGGTCTTCGATGAAGTACTCGTGACGGGCCTTGCGGTTGACGGCGATGGTGGCGGAGCCGGCGCCTTTCTTTTCGTTTTGCTTTGCCTTTGCCATAGCGGCGCATTATAGAGGTTGGCGGCCGTGTCGTCCTAGCGGCGATCCGGGGTCTTGGTTGACAGGCGTGGTATTTCACCGAGAATAGTGCGGCTAACAAGAAAAGGGGGAGCCATGCCCGCCAACCGCAAATCCGTCCACGGCGAGTGGTCGTCGAAGCTCGCGTTCATCCTGGCAGCCACCGGTTCGGCGGTGGGTTTGGGCAATATCTGGCGTTTTCCCTACGTGACCGGTGAGAACGGCGGCGGGGCGTTCGTGCTCATCTATGTGCTGTGTGTCGCCGCGGTGGGTATTCCGGTGATGATCGCGGAGGTGATGCTGGGACGCCGCGGGCGCCAGAGCCCGGTCAATACCATGCGTACGCTGGCCGAGGACGAAAAAACCTCACACTATTGGCGGTATCTCGGCCTGATGGGGATTGCCGCCGGCTTTCTGATCCTCTCGTTCTACAGCGTGGTCGCCGGCTGGACCATGGCTTACGTGTTCCGGGTGGCCGGTGGGATGTTCGTGGGGGCGACGGCGGACGAGGTGACCGGGATGTTCGGTGACTTCGTCGCCGACCCGGAGCGTCTGCTGGCCTGGCACACCCTGTTTATGGTGATGACGGCTGTGGTCGTCTCGCGCGGTGTGAAGAGCGGCCTGGAGCAGGCGGTGCGGTTTCTGATGCCGGCCCTGTTCGTTCTGCTGATCGCGATGGTCGGCTATGCCATGAACACCGGTCACTTCAACGAAGCACTCGCGTATCTGTTTACTCCGGACTTCTCCAAGATCAGCGGTGACACTGTCCTGGCCGCCTTGGGGCAAGCCTTCTTCAGCCTCAGCCTGGGCATGGGGGCGATCATGATTTACGGATCGTATCTGCCGCATAACGCCTCCATTGGCCGGACCACGGTCACCATCGCAGCCATGGACACCATGGTTGCGCTGGTGGCGGGGCTTGCGATTTTCCCTATCGTCTTTGCCAATGGCCTGCAGCCGGAACTCGGCTCCGGCATGGTGTTCAAGGTGCTGCCCATCGCGTTCGGGCAGATGGACGCCGGCAGCCTGTTTGGCACACTGTTCTTCCTTCTGCTGGTGTTCGCGGCTTGGACCTCGGCCATTTCGCTGCTCGAACCGGTGGTGACCTGGCTGGTTGAGAACCATGACATGACCCGGGTGAAAGCCACCGCATGGGGAGGGCTGGCCGCCTGGTTGTTCGGCGTCGCCTCACTGTTGTCGCTCAACTTGTGGTCGGATTACACGCTGTTCGGCATGGCCTTCATCGACTTGGTGGAGTATGTGGCGGCCAACGTGATGTTGCCGTTGGGGGGGCTGCTGGTGGCGGTATTTGCCGCTTGGGTGATGTCGAAGCAGAGCAGCCAGGACGAGCTGCACACGGCGCGATGGGTCTATGCGCTCTGGCGCGTACTGACGCGTTATCTGGCACCCGTCGCGGTTACAGTGATCCTTCTCAATGCGACCGGGATTCTGAAACTGATCCAGGAAAGGCTGTTCATATAATTTGGCAAGCCCTTGCCACTGGGCCGGAATGGCCGGAAAATCGCTGCACTTCGATGCGCGGGGTGGTCGTTTCGAGAGCCCGTGCTTTTCGTGTGCTGATTAGATCCAAGACTATGCCCACCATCAACAAGAGCGCCCTGGTGCCCCACAGTGCGGCCAAAATGTATGCACTGGTGAACGATATCGAGGCCTACCAGGATTTCCTCCCGTGGTGCGGGAGTTCGACCGTGCTCAGTCATGGCGAGGACGAAATCCGTGCCTCCATCGACATCGCCCATGGCAGCCTGCACAAGAGTTTCACCACGCGCAACCGGCTGCAGCCTGGCAAGATGATCGAAATGCGCCTCGAGAAGGGACCGTTTCGCCACCTGGAGGGCTTCTGGCGCTTTGACGAGCTGGACGAAAACGCCTGCAAGGTGAGACTCGACCTCGATTTCGAGTTCTCCAACCGTCTGGTGGGAATGGCGATGGGGCCGATCTTCAATCAGATCGCCAACAGTCTGGTGGATGCGTTCGTCAAACGTGCGGAGCAGGTGTATGGCAAAGGCTAGTACGCTACATGTCGAGGTGGCCTATGCGCTACCGGATGCCCAGACCATTCTGGAGGTGGAGGTCGAGGAGGGCGCGACCGTCGAGCAGGCGATTGAGACCTCCGGGATTCGCCAACGCTTCCCCGAAATCGATCTCGGCGCCAACAAGGTCGGAATCTTCGGCAAGCTCACCAAGCTGAGCGCGAAGCTGCAGGCGCGTGACCGGGTGGAGATCTACCGGGCGCTCATTGCCGATCCCAAAGAGGTGCGCAAGCAGCGCGCCGCCGACGGCAAGAGCATGAAGAAGGGCGGCGGGGAGGAGTAGCAGGACCCCGCGGGCGTCGACAGCCGCCGATTACTCGACGTTCGCCGGCACCAGGGGGACCTCCGCGGGGATCTCGCCCTGGACTTCGTAGCGCAGCATCCTCTCCCCCTCGAACCAGACCGTCAGCCCATATTGCCGGGCCGATTTCGACTCGCTGCCGGGCTTGTAGCTGTAGCGGTAGTCCCAGCGGTCCTGATGGAACGGGTCATTCAGCACCGGCGTTCCGAGCAAAAACTGCACCTGGCGCTTCTCCATACCCGGTTTCAGCCGCTCCACCTGGGCCTGGGTCAGGATGTTGCCCTGTTGCACGGGGATCTTGTGTGCGCAGCCGGCGAGCAGCGCGGCGGCGCCGAAACAAATGATAATCTTTTGCATTGGCTTGGTTCGCAAGTTATCTTGCCATGATATCCGAAAGGGGCCGTTGAACGCATGTCATCCCGCTCGAATACCTCCGACGATTTGAAAAAGGCCGGCCTCAAGGCGACGCTGCCGCGCATCAAGATCCTGCAGATCCTGGAAGCCAGCGACCAGCGGCACATGAGTGCCGAGGATGTCTACAAGGCGCTGCTCGAATCCGGCGAGGATGTGGGCCTTGCCACGGTCTATCGCGTGCTGACGCAGTTCGAGGGGGCCGGGCTGGTGGCCCGCCACCATTTCGAAGGGGGACACTCCGTCTTCGAACTCGACCAGGGGCGGCACCATGACCACCTGCTGTGCGTCAAGTGCGGCACGGTGGTGGAGTTCCTCGATGAAACCATCGAGGCCCGGCAGCAGGCCATCGCCGAACGGCACGGGTTCGATATCACCGATCACAGCCTTTACCTGTACGGCATTTGCCCGAAGTGTCGGCGCAAGTAGCGCTGCTTCACCCCGAGCCGTTCCGCCCTACGCCTGTACTTTCCTGCTTCGCTTCCTGGACTTGGCCGCCTGCGCCAGCTCGATCATTTCGCGCGCGTGTGAGCGCGTCTGGTCGGTGATCTCGAGGCCGCCGAGCATGCGGGCGATCTCGTCGACCCGTTCGGCGGGGTCCAGCGGGTCCACCCGGGTGCGGGTGTGGCCGCCGGCGCTTGCCTTGCGAATGCGATGATGGTGGTGACCCTGTGCCGCGACCTGCGGCTGATGGGTGACACAGAGCACCTGCCGGGAATCGGCCAACTGGCGTAACTTGCGCCCGACGATCTCTGCCACGCCTCCACCGACACCCACGTCCACCTCGTCAAAGATCAGGGTCGGGATGCCGGTTGTCCCGGCGGTGATCACTTGGATGGCCAGGCTGATGCGGGACAGCTCGCCCCCCGAGGCGACCTTCTGCAACGGTCGCGGGGGTTGCCCGGCATTGGTGGTGACCAGAAACAGCGCGCGCTCCCGGCCGTGCGCCGATGGCTCATCCCCGGTGGGCTCCCATTCGATCACGAAGCGGCCGCCGCCCATGCCCAGTTCGGCCATGTTGTCGGTGACCGCGGCCGACAGACGGTCCGCAGCTTCGCGGCGCCCCTGACCGAGCCGGTCGGCGGCCTCTTGCCAGGCCGCACGGGCTTCACCGATGCGTGCCTCCAGGTCGCCGAAACGGGTCTCGGCGCTATCGAGCTGCTCCAGCTCTTCTTGCAGTTTGGCGAGCAGCTCCGGCAGTTCGTCCTCCCGGCAACGGTGCTTGCGGGCCAGGCCCTGGACGGCATCCAGGCGTTGTTCCACCGCTTCCAGGCGTTCCGGGTCGAGGTCGAGCGCGGACAGATAGTGGCGCACCTCGTTGCCGGCCTCTTTGGCCTGAATGGCCGCCGACTCCACCAGCTCGGCCAAGGGTGCCAGTGCGCTGTCGTAGTCACTGAGTTCTCGCAGTTCGGCGGCGGCGCGCTCCAGCAGGGTGGCTGCACCTTCTCCGTCTTCATCGTTCAGGGTGGCGGCCGCACGGTGGGCGCCCTCCTGCAGGCGGGTGACATTGGCGAGACGCTGATGCTCTTCCTCCAGCGCCGCAAGTTCGTCGCCGCGCAGCTCCAGGGCCGCCAGCTCTTCGACCTGGTAACGCAGGAGGTCGAGGCGCGCTTCGCGGTCGCGACGCGCCGCGCTCAAGGCTTCGAATTCCCGCTGCAGCTCACGCCATGCCCGAAAGGCGGCGGCAACCGCTTCGGCCGCTGCCGTCAGCCCGCCGAAACCGTCGATGGTTTGCCGCTGTGCATCGGCTCGCAGCAGGTACTGATGGGCATGCTGACCATGGATATCGACCAGTTGCTCACCGAGTTCGCGCAGCAACTGCACGGCTACCGGCCGGCCGTTGATGTAGCCCCGTGAGCCACCATCGGCGTTGACGGTGCGCCGCAACAGGCACTCGCCTTCCCCATCGAGCTCATGTTCGCGCAGCCACTTCGTCACTTCCGGCAAGCGGTCGATGGCGAAGCTTGCCACGATCTCGGCCCGCTCGGCGCCGTGCCGCACCACGCTGGTGTCGGCACGGTCGCCCAGGGTCAGGCCGAGGGCATCGAGCAGGATCGACTTGCCGGCGCCG
This sequence comes from Gammaproteobacteria bacterium, assembly GCA_041685045.1. Lineage (GTDB taxonomy): Bacteria > Pseudomonadota > Gammaproteobacteria > Thiohalomonadales > Thiohalomonadaceae > Thiohalomonas. The sequence goes on along the minus strand of JAWLGP010000012.1, from coordinate 106,174 downwards.
GTCTCGCCGGTCAGGACGGTCATGCCGGTCGAACCCTCGAGGTCGAGTTCATCGACGATGGCAAAATCGCGGATGTGGAGGTGGCTCAGCATGGCAGGTTCGGGGTCACGGGATTTGGCGGCACGGTGGTAAACCGGTCAACCCCAGTTCAGCTTGGCGCGCAGCACCTGGAAATGGTCGTGGTCGCTCGGATGGATCAGGCGAACCGCATGGCGTCGCTTGGTGATCCGGATGCGATCGCCGCAGACCAGTCCGAGGTTGATCTGCCCGTCACAGGTGACCTGGGCATGGCTCTGACCGCCGCGCACCACCAGCTCGATGGTGCTGTCGCCGTGGATCACGATCGGGCGGTTGCTCAGGGTGTGGGGGCAGATGGGCACCAGGATCACCGCATCGAGACTCGGATACAGGATCGGGCCGCCGCCGGAGAGGGCGTAGGCGGTGGAACCGGTGGGGGTCGAAACGATGAGTCCGTCGGAGCGCACAGTGTTGACGAACTTGCCGTCGACATAGGTTTCCAGTTCGATCATGCGGGCCACGTCGAACTTGTGCACCACCACGTCGTTCAGGGCCTCGCTCTCGGCCACGAGTTCGCCCTCGCGCAGGATCTGCGAGTGCAGCAGGAAGCGTTTCTCCTCCTGATACTCGCCTGCGAGGATCGCGTCCAGTTTCTCCTGCATCTGATTCGGCGAGATGTCGGTCAGGAAACCGAGCCGCCCGAGATTGATGCCGAGCAGGGCGATCTGTGAGCTGGCCAGGGAGCGGGCAGCATTGAGCATGCTGCCGTCGCCGCCGACCACAATGGCGAGATCGCACTGGTTGCCGATCTGCTCACGGCTGGCAATGGTCAGGTCGTGTTCGGTCCAGACCTCTGCCGTGGACTCATCCAGCAGTACCTTTAGCTTTCGTGCCTGCAGGTGGGTACGCAGGCTCTCCAGGGTCGTGCCGACGGACGGATCGCCGTACTTCCCGATCAAGCCGATGCAGCTGAATGCTTCCGCCATTGCGTCCTCCAAAAATGCCCGAAACTTAACACGTTACCTGCCTGTCGCCAACCGGGACGTGAACCCGCGCATCGCTTAGCACTCTATAGTTAAGAGTGCTAGAATCGACGTCCACTGCGTGGTAACCGATTGTCACGGGATTACGAACCTTCTATGGCCGGCCAGGAACTGACTGAACGTGCACAACACCTGCTCAAGGTGCTGGTGGAGCGTTACATTCGGGACGGTGCGCCGGTCGGTTCGCGCACCCTGTCGCGCGACGCCAAGCTCGACCTCAGCCCGGCCACCATCCGCAACGTGATGGCCGACCTGGAGGAGCTGGGGCTGATCCAGGCGCCCCATACCTCGGCCGGCCGGGTTCCGACGGTTCGTGGCTACCGGCTGTTTGTGGACAACCTGCTCACCATCAATCCGCTGGCCGAGCAGGAGATCGACACCCTCAAGGCCCAATTTCTGCGCGATGCCGATCCCCAGCGGATCATCGCCTCCGCCTCCTCCTTGCTGTCGGAGATCACCTCCATGGCCGGGGTGGTGATGCTGCCGCGGAGGGAGGTGGTGGCGTTGCGCCAGATCGAGTTCCTGCCGCTGTCGGGCAATCGCGTGCTGGTGATCCTGGTGGTCAACGAGCGGGAGGTGCAAAACCGGATCATCGATACCGGCCGGGCCTACACCAGTTCAGAGCTGACCCAGGCGGCCAACTTCATCAATGAACACTTCGCCGGCCGCACCCTGCGTCAGGTTCGGGACTCCCTGCTGCGGCAGATGCAGGCGGACCGGGAGGATATGGATCGCCTGATGCGCTCGGCGCTGGAGATGGCACAGAAGGCCTTCTCCGCGGACGACGAGGACGACTATCTGATGGCGGGCGAGACCAATCTGATGGGCTATGCCGAGATGTCCGACATGGAGCGGCTGCGTCAGCTGTTCGAGGCGTTCGCCAAGAAGCAGGACATCCTGCACCTGCTGGATCATTCCCTTTCTGCCAAGGGGATGCAGATCTTCATCGGCAATGAATCGGGTTATGAGGCGTTGGACGCCTGCAGCGTGGTCACCTCGCCCTACACGGTGCAGGACCAGGTGGTCGGCGTACTTGGCGTCATCGGCCCCACCCGCATGGCCTACGGCCGGGTCATCCCCCTGGTCGACATCACCGCCCGGTTGCTCGGGGCCGCCTTGAATCAAGAAAAGTAGTCCCCAATATCACCGGGACTATTCGCGGGACTGCCCGCGATCCAGATTGAACAATCCTGTTGAAAGGAACCGGAGCTCTTGGGGTAAGAGCGAGCTTCGATCATATAGAACAGGATTGACAGGATTTTTTTCAGGATTGACAGGATGACGGGAAAAGCCTTGGTTTTTAATGGCAAATGTCTGTCCATCCCGGACAAATCCTGTTAATCCTGTCCCATATTGAGCAAATAGGAACCGGAGTTTGAGCGAATGAGCGAAGAGAAGAAATCCTCCGAAATTGCCGAAGAGGGCCAGACGGCTGCGGGCGCGGCCGCGCCGGAGCAGGAGGAGGGGCAGGCGCCCGCCCCGGGTGTCGAGGAGCTGCAGCTCCAGCTCGAGGATGCCCGTAACAAGGTCGACGAGCATTGGAACCAGCTGCTGCGGCTGCAGGCGGAGCTGGATAACAGTCGCCGCCGCGCCGAGCGCGATGTCGAGCACGCCCACAAGTATGCGCTGGAGAAGTTTGCCCAGGAACTGCTGCCGGTCAAGGACAGCCTGGAGATGGGGCTGGCAGCCGCCACGGGCGAAGAGGAGAACATTGCCAAGCTGCGCGAGGGCACCGAGCTGACGCTGAAGATGTTCAGCATCGTGCTGGAGAAGTTCGGCGTCAAGGAGATCAACCCCCAAGGCGAGCCCTTCAATCCGGAACTGCACCAGGCGATGACCATGCAGGCCAGTGCCGACCACCCGGCCAATACCGTGCTGATGGTGCTGCAGAAGGGCTACACCTTGAATGAGCGCCTGATCCGCCCGGCCATGGTGATGGTCTCGAAGACCCCTTGAAACACCGGGCCAAGACCCTATTTAGAGCGTAACCAAATTGAAAGCCGCCTTGGCGGCGGGCAACCGAACCGGAGAGCAACATGGGAAAGATTATCGGCATCGACCTGGGCACCACCAACTCCTGCGTGGCAGTGATGGAAGGTGGCAAGGCCCGCGTTATCGAAAACAGCGAGGGTGACCGTACCACCCCGTCCATCGTCGCCTACAGCCGCGACGACGACGAGGTGCTGGTCGGCGCCTCGGCCAAGCGCCAGGCGGTGACCAACCCGGAGAACACCCTCTTCGCCATCAAGCGCCTGATTGGCCGTCGCTTCGCGGAAGACGCGGTGCAGAAGGACATTCAGCTGGTTCCGTACAAAATCGTCAAGGCGGACAACAACGACGCCTGGGTCGAGGTCAAGGGCAAGAAGATGGCCCCGCCGGAGATCTCCGCCAAGGTGTTGCAGAAGATGAAGAAGACCGCCGAGGACTACCTCGGCGAGCCGGTGACCGAAGCGGTCATCACCGTGCCGGCCTACTTCAACGACTCCCAGCGCCAGGCCACCAAGGATGCCGGCCGCATCGCCGGTCTCGAGGTCAAGCGCATCATCAACGAGCCGACCGCGGCGGCGCTGGCCTACGGCATGGACAAGAAGGGCGGCGACCGCAAGATCGCCGTCTACGACCTGGGTGGCGGCACCTTCGACATCTCCATCATCGAAATCGCCGAGATCGAGGGCGAGCACCAGTTCGAAGTGCTCTCCACCAACGGCGACACCTTCCTCGGTGGTGAAGACTTCGACATGCGCCTGATCGACTATCTGGCCGCCGAGTTCAAGAAGGACCAGGGCATCGACCTGAAGGGCGATCCGCTGGCGATGCAGCGTCTGAAGGAAGCGGCGGAGAAGGCCAAGATCGAGCTCTCCTCGAGCCAGCAGACCGAGGTCAACCTGCCCTACATCACCGCCGACCAGACCGGTCCGAAGCACCTGAACGTCAAGGTGACCCGGGCCAAGCTGGAGTCGCTGGTGGAAGAGCTGATCACCCGCACTGTCGAGCCGTGCAAGAAGGCCCTGGCCGACGCCGGCCTCTCCGCCTCCGAGGTGGATGAGGTGATCCTGGTTGGTGGCCAGACCCGCATGCCGAAGGTGCAGGAGACGGTGAAGAACTTCTTCGGCAAGGAGCCGCGCAAGGACGTCAACCCGGACGAGGCGGTGGCCGTCGGTGCCGCCATCCAGGGCGGCGTGCTGGGCGGCGAGGTCAAGGACGTGCTGCTGCTCGACGTCACCCCGCTTTCCCTGGGGATCGAGACCCTGGGCGGCGTGATGACCAAGCTCATCGAGCGCAACACCACCATCCCGACCAAGGCCAACCAGGTGTTCTCCACCGCCGACGACAACCAGACCGCGGTGACGGTCCATGTGCTGCAGGGTGAGCGCGAGCAGGCCTCGGCGAACAAGTCGCTGGGCCGCTTCGACCTGACCGACATCCCGCCGGCCCCGCGTGGCGTGCCGCAGGTCGAGGTCACCTTCGACATCGACGCCAACGGCATCCTGCACGTCTCGGCCAAGGACAAGGGTACCGGCAAGGAGCAGAAGATCATCATCAAGGCCTCCTCCGGCCTCAACGACGATGAGATCGACCGCATGGTGAAGGACGCCGAGGCCCACGCCGCCGACGACAAGAAGTTCCACGAAGTGGTTTCGGCCCGCAACACAGCGGACAACATGATTCACGCCACCCGCAAGTCCATGGAAGAGCTGGGCGACAAGCTGGAGGCGGGCGAGAAGGAGTCCATCGAGGCGGCCATCAAGGAGCTGGAAGAGGCGATGAAGGGCGACGACAAGGACGCCATCGAGGCCAAGACCAAGGCGCTCGCCGATGCCTCCGGCAAAATGGCCGAGCGGCTCTACGCCCAACAGGGTGGGGCGGCCGGTAGCACTGGTGAAGAGGCACCGGCCGGCGAGCAGAAGGCCGGTGGCGAAGATGTGGTCGACGCCGAATTCGAGGAAGTCGACGACAAGAAGAAGTAAACTATCGCATTCGAATATGCTCCAAGGGGGGCACGGGGAGCACGGGGCGACTTTCGATGACCCCGTGTTCCCCGTGCTCTTCGTGGTTTTCAGCGATGTAGGGTTATGGCAAAACGCGATTATTACGAAGTGCTGGAGATCCAGCGCAATGCGACCGAGGCCGAAATCAAAAAGGCCTTCAAACGCATGGCGATGAAGTATCACCCGGACCGCAATCCCGATAACAAGGAAGCCGAGGACAAGTTCAAGGAGGCCAGGGAGGCCTACGACATCCTTTCCGACGCCCAGAAGCGAGCGGCCTACGACCAGTTCGGTCATGCCGGCGTGGAAGGCGGCATGGGCGGCGGCCCCGGTGGCTTCGGCGGCGGCGGCAGCTTCTCCGATATCTTCGGCGACGTCTTTGGCGACATCTTCGGCGGTGGACGCGGTGCAGGCGGTTCACGGGTCTACCGTGGGGCTGACCTGCGCTACAACCTCGAACTCTCTCTGGAAGAAGCGGTGGCCGGCACCACGGTCAAGATCCGGGTGCCGAGTCTGGTTGCCTGCGAAGTCTGCGGCGGCTCGGGCGCCCGCAAGGGGTCCACTCCGACTACCTGTCCCACCTGCCACGGCCACGGCCAGGTGCGGATGCAGCAGGGGTTCTTTTCGCTACAGCAGACCTGTCCGCGCTGCCACGGCAGCGGCAAAATCATCACCGATCCCTGCACCAACTGTCATGGCCAGGGCCGTGTCGAGAAGCAAAAGACGCTTTCGGTGAAGGTGCCCGCCGGTGTCGATACCGGCGATCGCATCCGCCTCGCGGGAGAAGGCGAGATGGGCGAGAACGGCGGCCCACCCGGGGATCTCTACGTACAGATCCAGGTGCGCCCTCACCCGATCTTTCAGCGCGACGGCAACGACCTTTTCTGCGAAGTCCCGATCAGTTTCACCACCGCAGCACTGGGCGGCGAGTTGGACGTGCCCACACTGGACGGCCGCGTGAAGCTCAAGGTGCCGCCCGAGACCCAGACCGGCAAGCTGTTCCGCCTGCGCGGCAAGGGGGTGAAGTCGGTTCGTGGCGGCATGGTCGGCGACCTCATGTGCCGGGTGGCGGTGGAAACTCCGGTCAAACTTACCGAACAGCAGAAGGAACTGCTGCGCCAGCTCGATGAATCGATGCAGGGCGGCAACAGCACCCACAGCCCCAAACACCACAGCTGGCTGGACGGGGTGAAGAAGTTCTTCGAAGATATGAAGTTCTAACGTTTCTAGGATGGGTTGAGCCAAGCGAAACCCGTCCACCACGACTTCGGGGAGTCCACAATGAACGAGAATAATAAGGGACTTGGTTCGATGTGCCGTGTGCGCACGTATTTCCGGGTGGTGCTGATGGCCTTCGGTCTGGCTCTGTTCGCGGGCGGCGCCGCGGCACAGGAGGCCGACAGTGTCGATGACCTGCACTTCCCGGGCGACGAGCCGGGGCACAGGATCGTCTATCAGTTCAACAAGGCCGATCCCGGTTACCACGACCACGTGCTGTTCTCCGCCGGATCGGTGCTGCGTAAATATGGCGACAACGTGAAAATCGTGATCGTCGCCTTCGCCGAGGGGATCCACGTCGTGGCCAAAAATCCCGAGCGGCCGGTTTCCGATTTGGTCAAGCAGCGGGTCTCCAGCCTGGCCCAGTACGGAGTGGAGTTCCACGCCTGCGGCAACACCATGAAGGCGCTCGGCTGGACCGAGGAGGACCTGCTGCCCTTCGTGAAGTACGTTGAAGTGGGCGCGGCCGACCTGATGGAACTTCAGGAAGACGGTTACGCTTATATCAGTTGGTAAATTCAAAAGATCCAACGCAAAGGCGCAAAGACGCAAAGGGCGCAAAGACTTTTAGGTTAGGGCATCGATGGCAGCGCCGTGGCCCACCCGCAAACGGCAGAGTCGGGTAGCACGCGACCTTCAACCGTTTTTCCTTTGCGCCCTTTGCGTCTTCGCGTCTTTGCGTTAAGAGCTTTTTCAAGATCCAGAGGCATGACAATGATGCGAATCGGGGTGACGGGCGCCGGCGGGCGCATGGGCAAGGCGATCATCGAAGCGATCCAGCAGGCCGAAGGGGTCGAACTGGGCGCGGCGATCGAGCGGCCCGGCAGCAGCCTGGTCGGGACCGACGCCGGCGAGTTGGCCGGGGTGGGGCGCCTGGGGGTGACCGTCACCGATTCCGTGGCTGGATCAGCCGATGCCTTTGACGTGCTGATCGACTTCACGTCGCCGGAGGCAACCGTGGCCAACGTCGCCGCCTGCCGTGCTTCCGGCAAGAAGCTGGTGATTGGCACCACCGGCCTCTCCGACGAGCAGAAAGCCTCGATCAGCGAGGCGGCGCAGGAGATCGCCATCGTCTTCGCCCCCAACATGAGCGTCGGCGTCAATCTCTGCCTCAAGCTGCTGGACCTGGCCGCCCGCGTGCTGGGCGATACGGTCGATATCGAGATTGTCGAGGCCCATCATCGCCATAAGGTCGACGCCCCCTCCGGCACCGCCCTGCGTATGGGCGAGGTGGTGGCCGACGCACTGGGTCGGGATCTCAAGGAGTGTGCCGTCTACGGCCGCGAAGGCCGCACCGGCGAGCGCGATCGCAAGACCATCGGCTTCGAGACCATCCGTGCCGGTGACATCGTCGGCGAGCACACGGTTATGTTCGCCGACATCGGCGAGCGGGTGGAGATCACCCACAAGGCCTCCAGCCGCATGACCTTCGCCAAGGGCGCCGTGCGTGCCGCAACCTGGCTCGGCGCCCGCCAAACCGGCCTCTTCGACATGCAGGACGTCCTCGGCCTGAAGGACTGAGGCAACCGTATCCGGGAGAGGGCGGAAAACCTTAATAGGACAGGATTAACAGGATTTTTCAGGATTAACAGGATAAATTCCTTTTGATGACATGGATGGGAAAAGCGGATCGACAGCGGTAAGGCTCCCGCTTAACCAATCTTTATCCTGTCCATCCTGAAAAAATCCTGTTAATCCTGTTGAATCCAAACGGCTCCGCGCTCGAACCCCGTCGCGGCGTGGACAGGCCGGATTCCGATACAGTACAATTCCGCCCCACCTGAAACATCGGCAACTCGCGTTGTCCAATCGTCCAGATTCTTGAAGCGGGAAGGGCCGTCGGGCTGCTTCCCGCTTTGCACGTCTAAAACCTGGAGGTCTTTACCTTGCGGCAACCGGCCCTGCTGGCTCTGGAAGATGGCTCCCTCTTCTGGGGTGAATCCATCGGCATCGAAGGGCAAACCGTTGGCGAAGTGGTCTTCAACACCGCCATGACCGGTTATCAGGAGATCCTGACCGACCCTTCCTATTTCAAGCAGATCGTCACCCTGACGTATCCCCACATCGGTAATGTCGGCACCAATCCCGAAGATGAAGAGGCCTCCGGTGTCTTCGCGGCGGGCCTGGTCATCCGCGATCTACCGCTGCTCACCAGCAACTGGCGCAGCAAGGAGTCGCTGGAAGACTACATGCGCCGGCACAAGGTGGTCGGCATCGCCGGCATCGATACCCGCAAGCTGACCCGCATCCTGCGCGAGAAGGGGGCTCAGAACGGCTGCATCGTGGCCGGTACGGAGATCGACGCCAAGGCTGCGATCGAGGCTGCGCGCGGTTTTCCGGGCCTCAAGGGGATGGACCTCGCCAAGGAGGTCACTACCCACCAGCCCTACGAGTGGGCCCAGGGCAGTTGGACTCTCGAAGGCGGCCTGCCGGGCCACCCCGACGGCCCCATCGAACAGGCGCTGCCGTATCACGTGGTGGCCTGGGACTACGGCGTGAAGCGAAACATCCTGCGCATGATGGTCGACCGCGGCTGCCGCGTGACCGTCGTGCCGGCCGAGACCCCGGTCGACAAGGTGCTGGCGCTCAAGCCGGATGGCGTGTTCCTCTCCAACGGTCCGGGCGACCCGGAGCCGTGCGACTACGCCATCGAGGCGATCGGCAAGGTGCTGAAGAGCGGCATTCCGATGTTCGGCATCTGCCTGGGCCATCAACTGCTGGCACTGGCCAGCGGCGCCAAGACAGTGAAGATGAAGTTCGGTCACCACGGCGCCAATCACCCGGTGCAGGACCTGGACGGCAAGCAGGTCATGATCACCAGCCAGAATCACGGTTTTGCGGTGGACGAGGCGACCCTGCCGGCCAACCTGCGCGCGACCCACCGCTCACTGTTCGACGGCTCCCTGCAGGGCATCGAGCGCACCGACTGCCCGGCCTTCAGCTTCCAGGGCCACCCGGAAGCGAGCCCCGGCCCGCACGACGTCGCGCCGCTGTTTGAACGGTTTGTTGATTTGATGAAGGGATCCGCGAATAAACGCGAATGAACGCGAATGGTCGAGAAAAGGATTTCGGAGCGGGTTATTGGGTGCGCACTTGAGGTCAGCAATACCCTGGGTGTTGGTCTCCTTGAGGCAGTTTACGAAAGAGCGCTGTGCGTCGAACTGGCTAGAGCACCGAACAGATAAAAGCTCGGAAGCTTCGTAGGATGGGCAAAGCGCCGCCTATGCCGGTTGCATTGAGCCTGAACCTGCCCGGCGCGTGCCCATCTACCGACTGATGGGCACGCGCCGTAAAGCAATGGTGCCAAACCGAGCGGATGGGTGGCGGCGCTTTGCCCATCCTACGGGCTTCCCCAGGCTGCTAGGCAGGGGCTTGAGTTCGAACGGCAGAAGCAACTGCCGGTGTACTACAAGGGCGAAACCGTCGGAAACTACATCGCCGACGTTGTGGTAGAGGGCGAGTTGCTGGTCGAACTGAAGGCGGTTGCCAGATTCGCCTCTGAGCACGAAGTACAGGTACTGAATTATTTGAAGTCCGGCAAGCTTTCCGTTGGACTGCTGCTGAACTTCGGGACGCCACGGGTAGGCGTTCGACGCCTAGTGTGGCGCTACCCGGACAATGCGTACCTCTAGTTTTTATTTGCGTTCATTCGCGTTCATTCGCGGATCAAACATCGCGGACTTAAAGAAGCCAGATGCCAAAACGTACTGACATCCAGAGCATCCTGATCATCGGCGCCGGGCCCATCGTCATCGGCCAGGCCTGCGAGTTCGACTACTCCGGGGCCCAGGCCTGTAAGGCGCTGCGGGAGGAGGGTTACCGGGTCGTCCTGGTCAACTCCAATCCGGCCACCATCATGACCGACCCAGAGACGGCCGACGCCACCTACATCGAGCCGATCAACTGGCAGACGGTGGCCAAGATCATCGAGAAGGAGCGCCCCGACGCGCTGCTGCCCACCATGGGCGGGCAGACCGCGCTCAACTGCGCCCTCGACCTGGCCAAGCACGGTGTGCTGGAGCAGTTCGGGGTCGAGATGATCGGCGCCACCCGCGAGGCGATCGACAAGGCCGAGGACCGCGACCAGTTCCGCCATGCCATGCGCAAGATCGGCCTGGACATGCCGCGCTCCGCCATCGCCCACTCGATGGAAGAGGCGCTCCAGGTGCAGGTGCAGATCGGCTTCCCGGCCATCATCCGTCCTTCGTTCACCCTGGGCGGCTCCGGCGGCGGTATCGCCTATAACAAGGAGGAGTTCGTCGAGATCTGCGAGCGTGGCCTCGACCTCTCGCCGACCAACGAGCTGCTCATCGAAGAGTCCATCCTCGGCTGGAAAGAGTACGAGATGGAGGTGGTGCGTGACCGCAAGGACAACTGCATCATCATCTGCTCCATCGAGAACTTCGACCCGATGGGCGTGCACACCGGTGACTCCATCACGGTCGCCCCGGCACAGACCCTGACCGACAAGGAATACCAGATCATGCGCAACGCCTCCCTGGCGGTGCTGCGCGAGATCGGCGTCGATACCGGCGGCTCCAACGTCCAGTTCTCCATCAATCCGGATGACGGGCGCATGATCATCATCGAGATGAATCCGCGCGTCTCCCGCTCTTCGGCCCTGGCCTCCAAGGCCACCGGCTTCCCCATCGCCAAGGTCGCCGCCAAGCTGGCGGTGGGCTACACCCTGGACGAGTTGCAGAACGATATCACCGGCGGCGCCACCCCGGCCTCGTTCGAGCCGGCCATCGACTACGTGGTGACCAAGATCCCGCGTTTCACCTTCGAGAAGTTCCCGAAGGCCGACGCGCGCCTGACCACCCAGATGAAGTCGGTAGGCGAGGTGATGGCCATGGGCCGCACCTTCCAGGAGTCGCTGCAGAAGGCGATGCGCGGCCTCGAAACCGGTGTGGACGGCTTCGACGAGGTGTTCGACATTACCGACGAGAATGTCGCCGACGAGCTGCGCAAGGCGCTGCGTGTCCCCACCGCACCGCGGCTGTGGCAGGTTGGCGATGCCTTCCGCGCCGGCTTCACGCTGGAGGAGGTCCACGAACTGACCCGGATCGACCGCTGGTTCCTGGTGCAGATCGAGGAGATCATCGCCCTGGAGAAGCAGCTGGTGGAACGCGGCACCTCCGGACTGGATCGCGATTTCCTCTATACCCTGAAGCGCAAAGGCTTCTCCGACCGCCGTCTGGCCAGTCTGCTCGGCATGCGCGAAGGGGAGATGCGCAAGCTGCGCCACGAATTCAAGGTGCGCCCGGTCTACAAGCGGGTGGACACCTGCGCTGCCGAATTCGCCACCTCCACAGCCTACATGTACTCCACCTACGAGGAGGAGTGCGAGGCGAACCCGACCGGACGCGACAAGATTGTCGTGCTCGGCGGCGGTCCCAACCGTATCGGCCAGGGTATCGAGTTCGACTACTGCTGCGTCCACGCCGCCCTTGCCATGCGTGAAGACGGCTACGAGACCATCATGGTCAACTGCAACCCGGAGACGGTCTCCACCGACTACGACACCTCCGACCGACTCTACTTCGAGCCGCTGACCCTGGAGGACGTGCTCGAGATCATCGATCTGGAGAAGCCGAAGGGCGTCATCGTCCAGTACGGAGGCCAGACCCCGCTCAAGCTGGCCCGCGACCTGGAGGCCGCCGGCGCGCCGATCATCGGCACCACGCCGGACTCCATCGACCTGGCCGAGGACCGCGAGCGGTTCCAGAAGATGATCGACAAGCTGGGCCTGCGCCAGCCGCCGAACCGCACCGCCCGTAACCCGGATGACGCCGTGCGCCTGGCCGAGGACATCGGCTATCCGCTGGTGGTGCGCCCCTCCTACGTGCTCGGAGGGCGGGCGATGGAGATTGTCTACAATGAGTCGGAGCTGCGCAGCTACATGCGCGATGCCGTCAAGGTCTCCAACGAATCCCCGGTGCTGCTCGACCGCTTCCTCGACGACGCCGTCGAGGTGGACGTCGATGCGATCTGTGACGGCGAGACGGTGCTGGTCGGCGGCATCATGGAACACATCGAGCAGGCCGGCGTGCACTCCGGCGATTCCGCCTGTTCGCTGCCGCCGTACAACCTCACGGCCGAGGTGCAGGACGAGTTGCGCATTCAGGTGACGGCGATGGCGCGGGAGCTCAACGTGATCGGCCTGATGAACACCCAGTTCGCCATCAAGGACAATCAGGTCTACGTGCTCGAGGTGAATCCGCGCGCCTCGCGCACCGTGCCGTTCGTCTCCAAGGCGACCGGCCGCCCCTTGGCCAAGATCGCGGCGCGCTGCATGGTGGGGCAGAAGCTGACTCAACAGGGTGCCACCCACGAGATCGTGCCGGAATACTTCTCGGTGAAGGAGGCGGTATTCCCCTTCATCAAGTTCCCCGGCGTCGACCCGATCCTCGGCCCCGAGATGAAGTCCACCGGTGAGGTGATGGGCGTCGGCCGCAGCTTCGGCGAGGCCTATGCCAAGTCGCAGCACGGGGCCGGCATCGTACTGCCGACCGGCGGCCGCGCCTTCATCAGCGTCCGCGATGCCGACAAGGCCGGTGTGGTGCAGGTGGCGCGCAATCTGCTCGATCTGGGCTACGAGCTGGTCGCCACGCGCGGCACCGCCGCCCACCTGCAACAGGCGGGCGTCGCCTGTGAGCCGGTGAGCAAGGTCAACGAAGACCGTCCGCACATCGTGGACATGATCAAGAACGACGAGATCAGCTTCATCGTCAACACCACCGAGGGCAAGCAGGCCATCGCGGACTCCTATACGATTCGCCGCGAGGCCCTGCAACACAAAGTGACCTACACGACGACCCTGGCGGGCGCCGCGGCCACCTGCGTTGCGATGATGCAACGGGAGAATACCGACGTGAACCGCCTGCAAGACCTGCACACGGAGCTGAACTGATGGAAAAAACGCCCATGACCGCGCACGGTGCTGAGAAGCTGCGCGAAGAACTCGATCGTCTGAAGAGCGTGGACCGGCCGCGGGTGATTCAGGCCATCGCCGATGCCCGCGAGCACGGCGATCTGAAGGAAAACGCCGAATATCATGCCGCCCGCGAACAGCAGGGCTTCATCGAAGGGCGCATCGCCGAGATCGAAGGCAAGCTCTCCAATGCCCAGATTATCGACGTCACCCAGCTCAACGCCAACGGCAAAGTGGTGTTCGGCGCCACCGTCGAGATGATGGAATTGGAGTCGGGCAAGACCGTGACCTATCAGATTGTCGGCGACGACGAGGCCGACATCAAGGGGGGCAAGATCTCCATCAGCTCACCGGTTGCCAGGGCCCTGATCGGCAAAGAGGTCGACGACGTCGCCCTCGTCAAGGCCCCTGGCGGCGATCGCGAGTACGAGATCGTCGACGTTCGCTACGAATAGTTCCTCCGGGCGGAAAATGCTTCCGCCCGTCCCCTTTATGCTGCAATCCTCCGAACGACTGCTGCTGACCGCCTGGGTCGGGGCCCTGTGGGGCGTCGGCTACCTGGCGGTGCCGGTGCTGTTCGCCAGTCTGGATGACCGGATGCTGGCGGGGCAGCTGGCGGGCCGGATGTTCCATCTGGTGAGCTGGCTCGGGCTCGGCTGTGGTGGATTACTGATCGGCGTGCGACTCTGGCGTGGCGCCTGGAGCCCGGAGTGGCGGCTTTGGGTGCTGATCGGGATGGTGCTGCTGGTACTCGTGGGCGAGTTCGTCATCCAGCCGCAAATGGCGGAGCTGAAGGCGGAAGGCCCGTTCGTCGAGGGCAGTGCCCGTGCCGCGGCCTTCGGGCGCCTGCACGGGATCGCCTCGATCCTCTACCTGATCACCAGTCTGGGCGGTGCCGCGCTGGCCGCAGCAGGTTTGTCGATTCGTAGGGTGCGGTGAGGAACGAACCGCACCAATGCCCACACGAACGGTGCGGTTCGCCGGCTCACCACACCTTACGGAAGTGCGGTGAAAACCTATTTGGGAAGCACGATCTTCGGCTTGCGGGCGGGGCGATAGAGCACTGCGATATGGCCGATGCGCTGGACCAGCATGGCGCCGGTCTGACGGCACATGTCGGTGATCATGAGGTTCCGGGCGTCTCGGTCCTCGGCGTTGACCCGGACCTTGATCAGCTCATGGGCCTCCAGTGCCCCTTCCATTTCGGCAATCACCGCCTCGGTCAGGCCGGCCGCGCCGATGATCACCACCGGCTTTTTGCTATGGGCCAGGGAGCGTAGGTACTTCTTCTGTTTTTCGGTCAGGACCATCGATAAACCGCAAAGGCGCCAACGGCGCACGTTAATGACACGAGATGGCGGTATAATCCGCCGTTCCAGCCCGGAAGGGGCCGCATAGTCTAAGCCTTTGCCGGGCCGCTTCCTAGATCGAAAGTATTTACCGGAATTCGCATGGCGCGCAGCAAAAGTAGCCGACGCTGGCTGCACGAACACTTCGAAGACGAGTACGTCAAACGAGCCCAAGCCGAGGGCTGGCGTTCGCGTGCGGTTTACAAGTTACTGGAAATCAACGAAAAAGAACGTCTGTTGCGGCCCGGGATGACGGTGATCGACCTCGGCGCCGCGCCGGGCGGCTGGTCGCAGATGGCCGCCGATATTGTGGGGCCAAAGGGGGCGGTGTTCGCGCTGGACATCCTGCCAATGGATCCGTTGCCGGGGGTCGAGGTGATCCAGGGTGACTTTACCGAGGAAGAGAGCCTCAGCCGACTGCTGGCGGCACTCGATGGGCGGCCGGTCGACCTTGTTTTGTCGGATATGGCACCCAACATTAGCGGTATGAAGACAGTTGACCAGCCACGGGCCATGTACCTTTGCGAACTGGCGCTCGATCTGGCGCGCAAGGTCCTCAATGAAGGTGGTGATCTGGTCGTGAAGGTGTTCCAGGGCGAGGGCTCGGATGCGTACATGCGGGATTTGCGCGACACTTTCCGGCAGGTGGCGGTGCGCAAGCCCAAGGCTTCGAGGGCAAGGTCACGGGAAGTGTACGCAGTGGCCAGGAACTATCATGTGTAGTACGGTACTCTAATCCCCCGCGGGGCGGCGTGCCGCTTCGCCGTAAGTCAAGAAAGGTAGAGGCGAGCCTTGAACGATATTGCCAAGAACGTCATTCTCTGGGTGGTGATCGCCATCATTCTGATGTCGGTCTTCAACAACTTCGGTCCGCAGCGGCAAGCTGCGCAGCAGTTGTCCTACTCGCAATTCATCGACGACGTGAGACAGGGTCGGGTGAAGCGCGTGATGATCGAGGGCAACACCATCCGGGGTATCACCCAGACCAACGAGCAGTTTACGACCTACGCCCCGGACGACGAGGGCTTGATCAACGACCTGTTGAATCACAACGTGGCCATTGATGCCAAGCCGCCCGAGGGGCAGTCGCTGCTGCAGCAGATCTTCATCTCCTGGTTCCCGATGCTGCTGCTCATCGGCGTCTGGATCTTCTTCATGCGCCAGATGCAGGGCGGCGGCGGCGGCCGCGGCGCCATGTCCTTCGGCAAGAGCAAGGCGCGCCTGCTCGGCGAAGACCAGGTCAAGGTCACCTTTGCCGACGTGGCCGGCGTCGACGAGGCCAAGGAGGACGTGGCCGAACTGGTCGAGTTCCTGCGTGACCCCGGCAAGTTCCAGAAACTGGGCGGCAAGATCCCGCGCGGCGTACTCATGGTCGGCCCCCCGGGTACCGGTAAGACGTTGCTGGCCAAAGCCATCGCCGGTGAGGCCCGCGTCCCGTTCTTCACCATCTCCGGATCCGATTTCGTGGAGATGTTCGTCGGTGTCGGCGCCTCCCGCGTGCGCGACATGTTCGAGCAGGCCAAGAAGCATGCACCCTGCATCATCTTCATCGACGAAATCGATGCGGTCGGCCGCCACCGCGGCGCTGGCCTGGGCGGCGGACACGACGAACGCGAGCAGACGCTCAACCAACTGCTGGTGGAGATGGACGGTTTCGAAGGTAACGAGGGTGTCATCGTCATTGCTGCGACAAACCGGCCCGACGTGCTCGACCCGGCACTGCTTCGCCCCGGCCGCTTCGACCGCCAGGTGGTGGTACCGCTGCCCGACCTGCGTGGCCGCGAGCATATCCTGAAGGTTCACATGCGCAAGGTACCGCTGGGCGATGATGTCAACGCCTCGATCATCGCGCGCGGTACCCCCGGCTTCTCCGGCGCCGATCTGGCCAACCTGGTCAACGAGGCGGCCCTGTTCGCCGCACGTGCCAACAGCCATCTGGTGCGGATGGACCAATTCGAGCGGGCCAAGGACAAGATCATGATGGGCGCCGAGCGCAAATCGATGGTCATGAACGAGGAGGAGAAGAAGCTCACCGCCTACCATGAAGCGGGTCACGCCATCGTGGGCCTCAACGTGCCGGATCACGATCCCGTACACAAGGTGACCATCATTCCGCGTGGACGCGCGCTCGGCGTCACCCTGTTCCTGCCAGAAGAGGACCGCTACAGCTACTCGAAGCAGCGGCTGGAGAGCCAGATCTCGAGTCTGTTCGGGGGCCGCCTGGCGGAGGAACTGGTGTTCGGTGCGGAGAGGGTCACCACCGGTGCCTCCAATGACATCAAGCGGGCGACGGAGATGGCGCGCAGCATGGTCACCAAGTGGGGCCTCTCGGAGAAGCTGGGGCCTTTGACCTACACGGAGGAGGAGGGCGAGGTGTTCCTCGGCCACTCGGTCACCCAGCACAAGAATGTCTCGGACGAAACGGCGCATATCATCGATGAGGAGATCCGTGCGGTGATTGATCGCAACTACGAGCGATCCAAGAGCATCCTTACCGAGTACATGGACAAGCTGCACCTGATGGCCGAGGCACTGATCAAGTACGAGACCATCGACCGTAAGCAGATCGACGACATCATGAATGGGCGTCCGCCACGGCCTCCGGCCGACTGGAGCGATAGTCCACCCTCCTCGACCGAGGGCGGTACGGTCGCCGCGGACAAGGACGGGAGCTCCGGCGGCCACGTCGGCGACCCGGCCGGTCAGCACTGAGCCCGATCGGCTACGAGTACCTGCGCCCCGCTTCGGCGGGGCGTTGCGTTATGGCCACAAGGGAAAAGCAAAAACAGATGTCTCTTGACTGTGCCGGCAAACGGCTCGACCTCGATCATCCTCAGGTGATGGGCATCCTGAATGTCACCCCGGACTCGTTTTCCGACGGCGGTCGCTGGCTGCAACTCGATGCGGCACTGGAGCAGGCGCGGCGCATGGTGGCAGAAGGGGCCGCCATCATCGATATCGGCGGGGAGTCGACCCGGCCGGGGGCGCTGCCGGTCGATGTCGAGGAAGAGCTGGAGCGGGTGATCCCGGTGATTCGACGGCTGGCAAGCGAATTGCCTGTGCCGATCTCGATCGATACCAGCAAGCCGGCGGTGATGGCCGCTGCCGTCGAGGCCGGCGCCGGAATGATCAATGACGTGTACGGACTCCGTGCCCCCGGGGCGTTGGAGACCGCAGCGGCAGCCGGGGTCCCGGTCTGTATCATGCACATGCAGGGCGAGCCGCGCACCATGCAAGCCCAGCCGCATTACGCGGATGTCGTCGAAGAGGTTGCGGCCTTTCTCCGCTCTCGTGTGGAGGCCTGTGTTGCCGCCGGGATTCCACGCGAGAAGGTGCTGGTCGACCCCGGGTTCGGTTTCGGCAAGAACCTGGACCACAATATCGCGTTGTTGAAGCGGCTGGATCGCCTGTGCGGGTTGGGTGGCGGACTCCTGGTCGGGCTGTCGCGAAAGTCCATGCTCGGGCAGTTGTGCGGCGTCGCGAGCGCGGCCGAGCGGCTGCACGGGAGCGTGGCCGCCACCGTGTTGGCCGCTCTGGGAGGCGCCAATGTGATCCGCGCACACGACGTGGGCCCCACTGTGCAGGCACTTAAGGTCGTGGCGGCGATCCGGCCGCCGGAACTGCCCGGCTGAAAAACCCGACTTAACTCCGGGACGTCAGAACCCAAACAGGAGAATGGCCGCGTGACGCGTAAATATTTCGGTACCGACGGCATTCGGGGCAAGGTTGGCGAGTTCCCGATTGCGCCGGAGTTCGTGCTCAAGCTCGGATGGGCCGCTGGTCGCGTCCTGGCCAATGGCGACAAGGGCAAGGTCGTGATCGGCAAGGATACGCGGATCTCCGGCTACATGTTCGAGTCCGCCCTGGAAGCGGGGCTCTCGGCTGCGGGGCTCGATATTCTTCTGCTTGGTCCGATGCCTACCCCGGCCGTTGCCTATCTCACCCGCACACTGCGCGCACGTGCCGGCATCGTGATCTCCGCCTCGCACAACCCGTTTGAGGATAATGGGATCAAGTTCTTTTCGGCGGATGGCACCAAATTGCCGGACGACGTGGAGCTCGCCATCGAGGCGCACATGGAGGAACCCATGGGCTGTGTCGATTCGGCCCGGCTCGGCAAGGCCGTGCGCGTGGGAGACGCCCCCGGCCGCTACATCGAATATTGCAAGAGCACCTTTGCGCGTCATCTGTCGCTCAAAGGCATGCGGCTGGTGGTGGATTGCGCCAACGGTGCCGGATACCACGTTGCGCCGAGCGTATTCCGCGAACTTGGCGCGGAGGTCCTCGCCATCGGCAACAACCCGGACGGCCTGAACATCAATGTCGATTGCGGTTCGACGCATCCCGACGCGTTACGCCGGGCGGTGCTGGAACAAGGCGCCGACGCGGGCATTGCGCTGGACGGGGATGGCGACCGGGTCATCATGATCGATGCCAAGGGTGAAGTCGTCGATGGCGACGAACTGCTGTTCATCATTGCCCGAGAGCGTCATCGCACCGAGCCGGTGGCAGGGGTGGTCGGCACCTTGATGAGCAACCTGGGGATGGAACGGGCCCTCAACGCCGCGGGTATCGCTTTCGAGCGGGCGAAAGTGGGTGACCGCTATGTCATGGAGCGGCTACAGGAAAAGGGTTGGGTGCTGGGCGGAGAGTCTTCGGGGCATATCCTCTGCCTGGACATGGCCAGCACCGGAGATGGCATCGTCTCCGCCTTGCAGGTACTGGCGGCGATGGCCGCCTCGGAACGCCCGTTGCACGAACTCAAGGCGGGAATGATGAAATTCCCGCAGACTATGATTAACGTTCGTACCGAAGGCCGTGTCGACCTCAATGCCTCACCATCGGTCGCCGACTCCGTCCGCGCCGCGGAAGCCGCCTTGGACGGTTCCGGGCGGGTGCTGTTGCGACCTTCCGGTACTGAGCCGGTGGTGCGGGTCATGGTCGAGGGTGAGGACCTGGAGTTGGTCGACCGGGTCTGTCGCGAGCTGGCCGACGCGGTTGCGGCAGCACTGAATCCGTCGCAGTCGGCGGCGTCGGCCTAAGGGAAAAAGCAGCCACAGGGGAGGACGGGTACACGGGAGGGCTACGCCCTGACAAATGTTCGTCCCCCCCGCGTTCACTGTGCGTTGCGTGGCTAAAACGCTTTCCCCCGTGTGCCCGTGGTTTTACATCCAACCGCGTTGATTTATCGGTTATCAGAGGGTAAGCTTCGCGCTGCTTTGACGAAGGGGAGAACCATGCGCCGAACACTGGTAGCAGGCAACTGGAAGATGAACGGCTCTTTGGCATCCGTGCGGGAACTGCTGGATGGACTCAAGGCCGGTATCGGTGATGTCGCCAGCGCGGAAGTGGCTGTCTGCCCCCCTTTCGTCTATCTCCCCGAAGTGGCCGCCCAACTCGAAGGGACGCCCATCGCCTGGGGGGCGCAGAATGTCAGCCATGAAGCCTCCGGCGCCTTCACCGGCGAGGTGGCTGTCTCGATGCTGAAGGATTTCGGCTGCAAGTACGTCATTATCGGACACTCCGAGCGGCGTACCCTGTATGGTGAAGATGATGCCGTGGTGGCGAAGAAGTTTGTAGCCGCCCGTGCCGCGGGCCTCATCCCGATCGTCTGCGTTGGCGAAACGCTGCAAGAGCGGGAGCAGGGCATAACCGAGTCGGTGGTCGGTCGCCAGATGGATGCAGTGATGGACGCGGAGGGGGCAGCTGCCCTTGCCGACGCGGTCATCGCCTACGAGCCGGTCTGGGCCATTGGTACCGGGATGACCGCCACGCCGGAGCAGGCGCAGCAGGTACATGCCTTTATCCGCCAGCGTGTGGCGGCCAAGGATGCGGCAGTGGCCGAGGCCCTGCAGATCCTTTACGGTGGCTCGATGAAACCGGACAATGCCGCGGAACTGATTGGACAGCCGGACATTGATGGTGGTCTCATTGGCGGTGCATCGCTGAAGGCGACCGATTTCCTGGCCATCTGCAAGGCTGGTTAATAAAGACTCAACTGAGACTGACTCGATTCGATGGAACTGGTCCTTCTGATTGTTCATGTCGCCGCCGCTGCCGGTGTGATCGGGCTCGTACTGCTCCAGCAGGGCAAGGGCGCCGACATGGGGGCGGCCTTCGGCGCGGGCGCATCCGCCACCGTTTTCGGTTCTCGCGGCTCCGCGTCATTCATGACCCGGGCTACCGCCGTTGTGGCGACCGTGTTTTTTGTGACGAGTATTTCCCTGGCTGCCTTTTCGAGGCAGAATGACGTCCGCAACAGCGTGACCGAAGTCCCGCCTGTTGAGCAGTCGGTTCCTGAAGACATGCCAACTGCCCCGGCAGGGCCGCAGGACGTTCCGACCGCGCAGTAACTCCGAATACGCCGAAGTGGTGGAATTGGTAGACACGCCATCTTGAGGGGGTGGTGGGGCAACCCGTGCCGGTTCGAGTCCGGCCTTCGGCACCAAATTGAAAAGGCACAGCCCGTGCCGGTTGATGCGCCGCCATCCATGGCGCGCACCCTGCGGGCGCACTGAAGTGCGTCCCGCTTCGCTCCGGGCGAAGCGGTCTGGGACCGGTTGAAGTGAAGCAGGCCGGGGCGCCTGCGCATCGGGAACAATATAAGAAAGCAAAATAAAGGACAGGGTTTCGGCCCAAAGCGCCTCTACACCCGGGGCGTTCGACAGGAAGTGAATAGAGATAATAACGAAAGGACCGGGCAGTGCCGTTGGCCTGCCGCTTTGCCTATCTGCCGTACGACGAAGCAAAACGAAATGAGTCTCTCGTGTTGGGGCACGGGGGCCGTTTCAGCACGTCTGCGGAATGCAGTGTCATACATTTAACTTTCTGAATTATAAGCACAATCGTGGACATTGTGTGTTGACACTGTTTTTGGCGCTGGCCTAGACTCGGTCGCTGTTGTTTCGTGAATGCACAGGTGAGGCGGTCCCTTGTGGGGGCCGTACGGGGGATGAGGCTGCCACATGCTGGAAAACTATCTGCCCATTCTGGTCTTCATTATCGTCGGCGTGCTGTTCGGTGGCGTGATGATGGCGATGGGATTCATTCTCGCGCCGCGTAGACCGGACGCTGCCAAGCTGTCGCCGTACGAGTGCGGCTTTGAGGCCTTCGAGGATTCGCGCATGAAGTTCGACGTGCGCTACTACCTCGTCGCCATCCTGTTCATCATCTTCGATCTCGAAATCGCCTTCCTGTTTCCCTGGGCCATTGTGCTGCAGGATATCGGGCTGTTCGGATTCCTCGCCATGATGCTGTTTCTCGGCATTCTGGTTATCGGTTTCATCTACGAGTGGAAGAAAGGGGCCCTGCAATGGGAGTAGAAGGCATCCTCGAGAAGGGGTTCGTCACCACTTCCGCCGACAAGCTGATCAACTGGGCGCGTACCGGCTCCATGTGGCCGATGACCTTCGGCTTGGCCTGCTGTGCGGTGGAGATGATGCATGCCGGCGCCTCGCGTTACGACCTCGACCGCTTCGGCATCCTGTTTCGTCCTAGCCCCCGCCAGTCCGATGTGATGATCGTGGCCGGGACGCTGTGCAACAAGATGGCGCCGGCGCTACGCAAGGTCTACGACCAGATGGCCGAGCCTCGCTGGGTCATTTCAATGGGCTCCTGTGCCAACGGCGGTGGCTACTACCACTACTCCTATTCGGTGGTGCGTGGTTGTGACCGCATCGTGCCGGTCGATATCTACGTGCCGGGCTGTCCGCCGACGGCGGAGGCTCTGCTCTACGGCATTCTGCAATTGCAGAACAAGATCCGGCGCACCAACACCATCGCGCGCTGAGAAGAGAACGAATCACCATGTCCGACTACTACCAGCAACTGGCGAGCGGGATTCAGACGTGCTTTGCCGGTTTCGGAGTGGAGACGGCGGTAGCCCATGGCGAACTGACCGTCGAAGTCCCGGTGAACGCGCTGAAGGCGGTCTGTGCCAGGCTGCGCGACGAGCCGGAATTCGGCTTCGAGCAGCTCATCGATCTCTGCGGGGTGGACTACTCCACCTATGGCCAGGGCAGCGAGGATCGCGAATACCACCTCGCGGCCCCCGCCGAGGCCGCGCACAATCGTCGGACCTGGAGCAAGCCGCGCTTTGCGGTGGCGTACCATTTGCTCTCCACGGCCAACAACCACCGGATCCGGCTGCGCACCTTCGCCCCCGATGACGCACTGCCGATCGTCCCGTCGGTCATCGATATCTGGAACGGGGCGAACTGGTACGAGCGTGAGGCGTTCGACCTTTTTGGCATCGTGTTCGAGGGCCACCCGGACCTGCGCCGCATCCTGACCGACTACGGGTTTGTCGGCCACCCGTTCCGCAAGGACTTTCCGCTTATCGGCAATGTCGAGATGCGCTATGACCCTGAAAAGGGTCGCGTCGTCTATCAGCCGGTCAGCATCGAACCCCGCGATCTGGTCCCGCGCATCATTCGCGATGACCACCGCTACGACGAAGCCGTGAAGGGGGAGGGCAGCGGTGCCTGAGATCCGCAACTACACAATGAATTTCGGACCGCAGCACCCGGCGGCCCACGGGGTCCTGCGCCTGGTGCTGGAGCTGGATGGCGAGGTCGTGGAACGCGCCGACCCGCACATTGGCCTGCTGCATCGTGCCACCGAGAAGCTGGCCGAGGCGAAGCATTACGTGCAGGCACTGCCCTACATGGATCGTCTCGATTACGTCTCCATGATGTGCAACGAGCACGCCTACTGCATGGCCATCGAAAAGCTGGCCGGCATTGAGGTGCCGTTGCGCGCCCAGTACATCCGGGTGATGTTCGACGAGATTACCCGCATTCTGAACCACCTGCTGTGGCTCGGCTCGCACGCCCTCGACGTGGGTGCGATGACCATATTCCTGTATGCGTTCCGTGAGCGTGAAGATCTCATGGACTGCTACGAGGCGGTCTCCGGTGCCCGCCTGCACGCGGCCTACTATCGTCCGGGCGGCGTCTATCGCGACCTGCCGGACGTCATGCCGCATTACGAGCCTTCCAGGTGGCACGACGCGAAAGAGGTCGAGCGCCTGAATGCAAATCGTCAGGGTTCGATGCTCGACTTCATCGAGGACTTCACCAACCGCTTCCCTGCGCTGGTGGACGAGTACGAAACGCTGCTGACCGATAACCGCATCTGGAAACAGCGCACGGTGGACATTGGCGTGGTGACCCCGGAACGGGCGCTGCAACTCGGTTTCACCGGTCCGATGCTGCGCGGCTCCGGTATCGCGTGGGATCTGCGCAAGAAGCAGCCCTATGAGGTCTACGACCGCCTGGAGTTCGACATCCCGGTCGGCGTCAACGGCGACTGTTACGACCGTTACCTGGTGCGCATGGAAGAGATGCGTCAGTCCAACCGCATCATCAAGCAGTGCGTGGAGTGGCTGCGCAGCAATGCCGGCCCGGTGATGGCCGATGACCACAAGGTTACGCCGCCTTCCCGTACGGCGATGAAGGCCGATATGGAGTCGCTCATCCACCACTTCAAGCTGTTCTCCGAGGGCATCAGCCTGCCCGAGGGTGAGGCCTATGCGGCCATCGAACATCCGAAAGGCGAGTTCGGCATCTACATGGTGTCCGATGGTGCCAACAAGCCATACCGACTCAAAATCCGCGCGCCCGGTTTCGCCCATATCGCCGGACTCGACGAGATGGTGCGCGGCCACATGATCGCCGACGTGGTGGCCGTCATCGGGACGCAGGACATCGTTTTTGGGGAGATTGACCGCTGATGCCGAAGCAGGGTGACATCGAACTGCTGACGCCCGAATCCCGGGCAGAGATCGACCAGTGGGTCGCCAAGTATCCGGCAGACCAGAAGCAGTCGGCGGTGATGGCAGCATTGCGCGTCGCCCAGGATCAGAACGGCGGCTATCTCACCACCGAACTGATGGATGCCATCGCCGCCTACCTCGACATGGCACCGGTCGCCGTTTACGAGGTCGCGACCTTCTATTCGATGTATGAACTGGAGGCGGTCGGCCGCCACAAGCTTTGTGTCTGCACCAATATCTCCTGCCTGCTGCGCGGCTCAGACGAGGTGGTTGCACATCTGGAGAAGCGGCTGGGCATCAAGCTGGGGGAGACCACGCCCGACGGTAAGTTCACCTTGAAGGAGGTGGAGTGCCTGGGTGCCTGCGTGAACGCACCGGTGCTCCAACTCGGCCGGGCGTATCACGAGAAGCTCACGCCCGAAACGCTCGACGCGCTGCTGGACGGTCTGGAATGAACACTAACCAAGTCTGCTTCCGCACCCTGCACCTGGACAAACCCTGGACGCTGGAGACCTATCGCAGCGCCGGCGGGTACCAGGTCCTGGAGAAGATCCTGAAGGAGAAGGTCTCGCCCGACGACATCATCGCCGAGCTGAAGACCTCCGCCCTGCGTGGACGTGGCGGCGCCGGCTTCCCGACCGGGCTCAAGTGGAGCTTCATGCCGCGCGGTGTGCCGGGTCAGAAATATGTGGTCTGCAACTCGGATGAGGGCGAGCCGGGGACCTGCAAGGACCGCGACATCCTGCGCTACAACCCGCACCAGCTGATCGAGGGTATGGCCATCGCCGGCTACGTGTTCGGTGCCAGCCGCGGTTACAACTATATCCGCGGTGAATTCTGGGAGCCGTATGAACGCTTCCAGCGCGCACTGGAGGAGGCGCGGGCGGCCGGCCTGCTGGGCAGTAACATCCTCGGCAGCGGTTTTGAATTCGACATCGAGGCGCACCTCGGCGCCGGTGCCTACATCTGCGGCGAAGAGACCGCGCTGCTCGAGTCGATCGAGGGCAAGAAGGGGCAGCCGCGCTTCAAGCCGCCTTTCCCGGCCAGCTACGGCCTCTACGGTCGGCCGACCACCATCAACAACACCGAGTCGCTGGCTTCGGTACCCGTCATCCTGGCCAATGGCGGCGAATGGTTCCTGAATCTGGGCAAGCCCAACAATGGCGGCCACAAGCTGTTCTGCGTTTCCGGTCATGTTGAGAACCCGGGCAATTTCGAGGTGCCGATGGGGATGCCGTTTGCCGAGCTGCTGGAGATGGCCGGCGGCGTCTGGAAGGGGCGCAAGCTAAAGGCGGTCATCCCGGGAGGCAGTTCGACCCCGGTGTTGCCGGCCGATGTGGCCATGGGCATGACCATGGATTACGACTCCATCGCCAAGGCCGGTTCCATGCTCGGTGCCGGTTCGGTCATCGTGATGGATGAGACCACCTGCATGGTCAAGGTGCTGGCGCGCCTCTCCCACTTCTATTACGAGGAGTCCTGCGGGCAGTGCACCCCCTGTCGTGAAGGCACCGGTTGGCTGTCGCGCATGGTGCATCGCATCGAGCACGGCGAAGGTCGACTCGAGGACCTCGAAAAGCTGGACAACGTAGCCGGCAACATCATGGGGCGCACCATTTGCGCGCTGGGTGATGCCGCGGCGATGCCGGTGCAGAGCTTCCTGAAACACTTCCGCGAAGAGTTCGAGTATCACATCGAACACGGCAAGTGCATGGTTTGAGTGCCGTTCGGAAATTGGCGAGAAAGCTGACAAGAACATGATAAACATCGAGATCAACGGGATTCCGCTCCAGGTCGACGACGGCTCGATGCTCATTGAGGCGGCCGACGCCGCGGGCATTACCATTCCCCGCTTCTGCTATCACTCGAAGCTTTCCATCGCCGCCAACTGCCGCATGTGCCTGGTCGAGGTGGAAAAGATGGGCAAGCCGATGCCGGCCTGCGCCACGCCGGTGACCGAGGGCATGAAGGTGTTCACCCGTTCGCCGAAGGCTATCGCCGCCCAGCGCGCCGTGTTGGAATTCCTGCTGATCAACCACCCGCTCGACTGCCCGGTCTGCGACCAGGGCGGCGAATGCGACCTGCAGGAGATGGCCATGGGCTTCGGCCCCGACGTCTCCCGCTACTCCGAAGGCAAGCGCGTGGTGCGCGACCCGAACCTGGGGCCGCTCATCGCCACCGACATGACCCGCTGCATCCACTGCACCCGTTGCGTGCGCTTCGGACAGGAGATCGCCGGTGTCATGGAACTGGGGGCGACCGGCCGTGGCGAGCACACCAGGATCGGCACCTACGTGGCGCGCACCGTGGACTCCGAGCTGTCGGGCAATGTCATCGACCTCTGCCCGGTGGGAGCGCTGACTTCCAAGCCCTATCGCTACACCGCCCGTCCCTGGGAGATGGTGGTGCGCAACTCCGTGGCGCCGCACGACTGTGTCGGCAGCAACGTGCGGGTCGATGTGCGCGGCGGCCAGGTGATGCGGGTACTGCCGCGCGACAATGACGCGGTGAACGAAACCTGGATCGCGGACCGTGACCGGTTCGCCTACGCCGGCCTTTATGTCGAGGATCGCCTGACCCGGCCGCAGATCAAGAAAGACGGCAAGTGGCTGCCGACCGACTGGGACACTGCGCTGACCTTTGCCGCGGAAGGCATCAAGCGCATCGTGGCCCAGCACGGTGCCGAAGCGCTGGGCGCCTGGGCTGCGGACTGGAGCACCACCGAAGAGCTGTTCCTGCTGCAAAAACTGCTGCGCGGCATCGGCAGCGGCAACATCGACCACCGGTTGCGCCAGCAGGACTTCTCCGACCAGGAGACCGCACCTTCATTCCCGTGGCTGGGTCAGTCGATCGCCGATCTGGAAACGGTCGGGGCGGCGCTGTTGATTGGCTCCAATGTGCGCCATGAACAGCCGCTGATCGGCCACCGCCTGCGCAAGGCGGCACTGGCGGGGGCAAGCATCAGCTTCATCAACCCGCTGGATTACGAATTCAATTTTCCCGTAGTCGCGAATCTTGCCACTGCCGATCTGGTGGCCGAGACCTCCGCGGTGGCCAAGGCCTTGGCCGAAGCCAGGGGCGAGAAGCCTGCCGGGTTGGAATCACTGCCGGGACAGGTGGGCGATACACACCGGGTGCTGGCCGATGCCCTGATCAAGGCGGAACAGGCCACGGTTCTGCTTGGCAACATCTCCGCCTACCATCCGCAGCAGGCGGCACTGCGCCGCCTGGCCGCACTGATTGCACAACTCGCCGGTGCCCGTGTCGGCGTTCTGGCCGAGGGCGGCAACAGCGCTGGCGCGTGGTTGGCCGGAGCGGTACCGCATCGCAATGCCGGCAGCGAACCTGCGACCAAAAAGGGCCGTGACTGGAAGGCAATGGCGGAGTCCGGAATGCGCGGTCTGGTGCTGCTCGGACTGGAGCCGGAGGTCGACGCCATCGACCCGAAGCTGGCCCGGGCTGCGCTCGACAGCGCTGACTTTGTCGTCTCGCTCAGCGCCTTCGACAGCCCGGCGGCGCGCGAGTATGCGGACGTTCTGTTGCCGATCGCCCTCTATCCCGAGACCGCCGGCACCTTCGTCAATGCCGAAGGTCGCTGGCAGCCGTTCTTCGGCTGTGCCAATCCTCCTGGCGAGGCCCGTCCCGCCTGGAAGTTACTGCGCGTCATGGGCAACCTGCTCGATTTGACCGGTTTCGAATACATGGCTGCCGACGAGGTACTGGCCGAGGTGCAGAAGGCGTGCGCCGACGTCGTACCGGCTTCCATGGCCGACTGGCGTGCGCCGAACGTCAGCAAAGCCGACGGCCTGGTGCGACTGACGGACGTCCCCATCTACCGGGTCGACCCGCTGGTAAGGCGCTCCGCCCCGCTGCAGGCGACCGCGCACGCCGGCGCCGCAGCAGTCCATGCCAACGCCGCCACTATCGAGCAGGTCGGTCTGAGTGGGGCCGAGAAGGTGAGGGTCAGCTGTGGCGGAAGCACGGCGGTTTTGCCGCTGGTGGTTGATGCGCGGGTGCCGGACGGTGCCGTGTACGTGCCGTCGGCCCACCTGGATACCAGCGCCCTGGGCGGCGCGTTTGCACCGGTGCAGTTGGCCGGCGCGTAACGAATCGAGAGACGGAATACGCGGATGACCGAGTCTTTACAGACATTCTTGCAGGGGTTGGGGCTGGGGCCGGAACTGGCCACCGTGCTCATCATTCTGCTGAAGATTGCCGTGATCCTGGGGCCCCTGTTCGGAGCGGTGGCGTATCTCACCTTCGCCGAACGCAAGGTCATCGGCTACATGCAGGTCCGCGTCGGGCCGAATCGGGTTGGTCCGCGCGGTTGGCTGCAGCCGATCGCCGACTCGGTCAAGCTGATGTTCAAGGAGATCGTCATTCCTACCGGAGCGGACAAGCCCCTGTTCTTGATCGCCCCGGTCCTGGCGATGGCACCGGCGTTGGCCGCCTGGGCTGCCATCCCGTTTGGCGATGAGATGGTGCTGGCCGATATCAACGCAGGTCTGTTGTACGTGCTCGCCATCACCTCGATGGGTGTCTACGGCGTCATCGTCGCCGGTTGGGCCTCCAATTCGAAATACGCGTTCCTCGGTGCCATGCGCTCGGCGGCTCAGATCGTCTCCTACGAAATCGCCATGGGATTCGCCCTGGTTGGCGTGTTGATGGCCGCCGGTACACTCAACTTCGGCGAGATCGTGGCCGGCCAGCAGGGCGGCTATGGCCTGTTCAGCTGGTACTGGGTACCGCTGCTGCCGCTGTTCGTCATCTACTTCATCTCGGGCGTGGCCGAGACCAACCGTGCACCGTTCGACGTGGCGGAGGGTGAGTCCGAAATCGTCGCCGGCTTCCACGTGGAGTATTCGGGGATGGCCTTCGCGGTCTTCTTTTTGGCCGAATACGCGAACATGATCCTGATCTCCGCCCTGGCCGCGATCATGTTCCTGGGCGGCTGGCTGTCACCGTTTCAGGGGTGGACCGATTCCTGGCTCGGGCAGTCCAGCGTTATCTGGTTCCTGGCCAAGACCAGTTTCTTCCTGTTTCTCTATCTGTGGTTCCGCGCCACCTTCCCACGCTATCGCTACGACCAGATCATGCGGCTCGGCTGGAAGGTGTTTATCCCCATCACCATCGTCTGGATCGTGGTGCTCGGTGGCCTGATCCTGGGTGAGGTCGGCCCGTGGTTCGACGCGACGGCATAGGGGAGGAGAGCGAATAATGGGTGCCCCCAATTTCATCAAGAGCCTGTTCCTCAAGGAACTGTTCGCCGGCATGAGCGTCACCGGACGCTATCTGTTCGGCAAGAAATTCACCGTGCAGTACCCGGACGAGCGGGCGCCGATGTCGCCGCGCTTCCGCGGCCGGCACGCGCAGCGTCGCTATGAGAATGGTGAAGAGCGCTGCATCGCCTGCAAGCTGTGTGAAGTGGTCTGTCCGGCGCTGGCCATCACCATCGAGTCGGCACCGCGGGAGGATGGCACCCGCCGCACCACCCGCTACGACATCGACTGGACCAAGTGCATCTTCTGCGGCTTCTGCGAAGAGGCGTGCCCGGTGGATGCCATCGTCGAGACCCGTGAGTACGAGTATCACGGCGAGGAGCGGGGTGACCTGCTGGCCACCAAGCAGACACTGTTGCAGATCGGTGACCGGCTGGAGTCGCAGATCGCCGCCGACCGTGCCGCGCAGGCCAAGTATCGATAAACGGGAAACTTAAGCTGATGCCCTTCGAATCGATCGTGTTTTATGCCTTTTCAACGCTGCTGCTGCTGTCGGCGGCGGCGGTGATTACGGTCCGCAACCCGGTGCATGCTGCTCTGTTTCTGGTGCTCGGCTTCTTTGCCAGTTCGGGGCTCTGGCTGCTGCTGCAGGCCGAATTCCTTGCCATCGCCCTGGTGCTGGTGTACGTGGGGGCGGTGATGGTGCTGTTCCTGTTCGTGGTGATGATGCTCGACATCAATCTGGCCGTGCTGCGTCAGGGCTTTGCCCGCTATCTGCCCATTGGCGGCATCGTCGCGCTGTTGCTGATCGCCGCGATGGTCGGGGTGGTTGGCGGCGAATACTTCGGCGCCGAGCAGATGCCGGCACCAACGGCCGAGCCGACCGAGAGCAACACCCGCATCTTGGGCCTGCAGCTCTACACCGATTACGTCTATCCGTTCGAGATCGCATCGGTCATTCTGCTGGTGGCGATCGTGGCGGCCATCGCCCTGACTCTGCGGCGCCGGCCGGGCACCAAGTATCAGTCGCCCGAAAAGCAGGTGGTGGTCCGCCGCGCGGATCGGGTGCGCATGGTTTCGATGGAAGCCGAAGAGCGCCGCTGAGGCGGCTAAGAGAACAAACGGTTGCTTAGAAGACGACCGAACCGGGGACTGTGATGATTGCCCTTTCTGATTACCTGATCGTTGGTGCGATCCTGTTCTGCCTGAGCCTGGCAGGGATCTTCATCAACCGTAAGAACGTGATCATCCTGCTGATGTGCATCGAGATGATGCTGCTGGCGGTCAACCTGAACTTCATCGCCTTTTCCCATTTCCTCGGCGATGCGGCCGGTCAGGTTTTCGTATTTTTCATTCTCACCGTCGCGGCAGCGGAGGCGGCCATCGGCCTCGCCATCCTGGTGGTCCTGTTCCGTAACCGGCGCACCATCAATGTCGAAGACCTGGGCACGCTGAAGGGGTAGGCCGTGAACCTGGAAACTATTTCGCTCTGGATTGTTCTCGCACCGCTGATCGGGTCGGCCATTGCCGGCCTGTTCGGCGGCCGCATCGGACGCGCCGGTGCGCACACCATCGCCATCGCCGGTGTCGGTGTCGCGTTCCTGCTCTCGTTGGAGGTGTTCAAACGCATCGTCGGTGGCGACCTAGGTCCGGTCGACATGACGGTCTACACCTGGCTGGTGGCCGACGGTGTCCGCTTCGAGGTCGGTTTCCTGCTCGACAGTCTCACCGCCATGATGATGGTGGTGGTCACCTTCGTGTCGCTGATGGTGCATATCTACACCGTCGGCTACATGGCCGATGACGAGCACAATTGGCCCGAAGACAGCAAGGCGGGTCGGAACAGCTACCAGCGCTTCTTCAGCTATATCTCGCTCTTCACCTTCTCGATGCTGATGCTGGTGATGAGCAACAACTTCATGCAACTCTTCTTCGGCTGGGAGGCAGTGGGCCTGGTTTCCTACCTGCTGATCGGTTTCTGGTCGACCCGCGACACTGCGACCTACGCCAACCTGAAGGCATTCCTGGTCAATCGCGTCGGCGACTTCGGTTTCGTGCTGGGCATCGCCGGCGTGCTGATGTACTTCGGCTCGCTGAGCTACCAGGAGGTCTTCGCCGGTGCCTCCGGTGGCGCCGCCACTGGCCTGACCATGGAGATCATTCCGGGCCAGCAGTGGTCGGTGATGACGGTGATCTGCATCCTGCTGTTCATCGGCGCCATGGGCAAGTCGGCCCAGGTCCCGCTGCACGTCTGGCTGCCTGATTCCATGGAGGGTCCTACCCCCATTTCCGCACTCATTCACGCCGCCACCATGGTGACCGCCGGTATCTTCATGGTGGCGCGCATGTCGCCGCTCTATGAGCTGTCGGAGACCGCGCTGTCGGTAATTCTGGTGATCGGCGCCATCACCGCTTTGTTCATGGGTCTGCTCGGCCTGATTCAGAACGACATCAAGCGGGTGGTGGCCTATTCGACCCTGTCCCAGCTCGGTTACATGACCGTGGCCCTGGGTGCGTCGGCCTATGCTGCGGGCGTGTTCCACCTGATGACCCACGCCTTCTTCAAGGCGCTGTTGTTCCTCGGAGCCGGTTCGGTGATCATCGCCATGCATCATGACCAGGACATGCGCAACATGGGTGGCCTGCGCAAGTACATGCCGATCACCTGGATCACCTCCCTGATCGGTTCACTGGCGCTCATTGGAGCGCCGGGCTTCGCCGGCTTCTTCTCCAAGGATTCGATTATCGAGGCGGTGGGCCACTCCACGCTGCCGGGTTCCGGCTTCGCCTACGCCGCGGTGCTTGGAGGCGTATTCATTACCGCGCTGTACAGCTTCCGCATGTACTTCATGGTGTTCCACGGCAAGGAGCGGATGGACGAGCACACCCGCCACCATCTGCATGAAACCCCGTGGGTCGTCACCATCCCATTGATCCTGCTGGCGGTACCTTCCATCTTCGCCGGCGCGATGTACGTGGACGACATGGCCTTTGGCGACTTCTTCGCCGGAGCGATCTTCGTGGCACCGCAGCATGACGTGCTGGGCCAGTTGGCCGAGGGCTTCCACGGCTGGTGGGGTATGGTGCTGCACGGTTTCGGCACCGCGCCGTTCTGGCTAGCGTTGGCGGGCGTGGCCACCGCTTGGGCGTTGTACATGAAGTGGACCGACGTACCGGCGAAGATCCGCGAGAAGCTGACGCCGATCTACAACATCCTCGACCGCAAGTATGGCTTCGACGACTTCAACGACTGGTTCTTTGCCGGCGGTAGCCGTCGGGTCGGAAGCGGACTATGGCGCTTCGGCGACATGAAGCTGATCGACGGCCTCGTAGTGAACGGTTCGGCCAACGCGGTCGGCTGGATCGCGGCGCTGGTCCGCCAGGTCCAGTCCGGGTACCTGTATCACTACGCCTACGCCATGATTCTTGGCCTGTTGGCGCTGTTCGGGTTGTTCGTCATCTAAGAAAACTCGCCGCAAGGACGCGTCCTTGGGTGTAAATACGAAACGGGATTGGGTGCATGTTTGCGGAACTGCCATTGTTGAGTCTGGTCATCTGGACGCCGATTGTCGGCGGTCTGCTGGTACTGGCGACCGGTAGCAAGCGCGGTGGTCTGGAGGCGAAGGTGATCGCGTTGATCGCCTCGTTGTTGACCTTCGCCCTTTCCATTCCGCTGTTTGCCGGCTTCGATACTACGACGGCGCAGATGCAGTTCGTTGAACTTGCCCCCTGGATCGCATCCATCAGCGTCAATTACCACCTGGGCGTGGATGGTATCTCCATGCCACTCATCCTGCTGACCACCTTCACTACCGTTCTGGTCGTGATTGCCGGCTGGGAGGTGATTCAGGACCGCCCGGCCCAATACATGGCTGCGTTCCTGATTCTGGCTGGTTTGATGAATGGTGCCTTCGCCGCGCTGGACGCGATGCTGTTCTACGTGTTCTGGGAGGCGCTGCTGATCCCGATGTTCATCGTGATCGGTATCTGGGGCGGGCCGCGCCGGGTCTACGCCACACTCAAGTTCTTCCTCTATACCTTCTTCGGGTCGGTGTTCATGCTGGTGGCGCTGATCTATCTGTATCTCGATACGGGCAGCTTCGGCATCCTCGACTTCCATGCCGCCAAGATCGGACTGACTGCGCAGACGCTGATCTTCCTCGCCTTCCTGATCGCCTTTGCGGTAAAAGTGCCGATGTGGCCGGTCCACACCTGGCTACCGGATGCGCACGTGGAGGCGCCCACCGGCGGATCGGTGATCCTGGCCGCGATCATGCTGAAACTGGGCGCCTACGGGTTCCTGCGTTTTTCGCTGCCGATCACCCCCGATGCCAGTGCGTCACTGGACTGGTTGATGATCCTGCTGTCGCTGGTGGCGGTGGTCTATATCGGTTTCGTCGCTCTGGCGCAGCAGGACATGAAGAAGCTGATCGCCTACTCGTCCATTTCCCACATGGGCTTCGTTACGCTCGGTTTCTTCGTCGCCTTTGCCATCTTCCGGCAGTCCGGTGACAACCCGCTGGGCGCAGCCATGGGCATTGAGGGCGGTATGGTGCAGATGGTGGCCCACGGTTTCGTTTCCGGCGCCATGTTCCTCTGCGTCGGCGTTCTCTACGACCGCCTGCACAGCCGCGACATCGCCGACTACGGCGGGGTGGTGAACACCATGCCGATCTTTGCCGGCTTCATGGTGCTGTTCGCCATGGCCAATGCCGGCCTGCCGGGCACCGCCGGGTTCGTTGGGGAGTTCATGGTCATCCTGAGCGCCTTCAAGGCCAACTTCTGGTACGCCTTCCTGGCGGCAACCACCCTCATTCTGGGCGCGGCCTACACCCTGTGGATGGTCAAGCGGGTGCTCTACGGCAAGGTGACGAGCCCCAAAGTGGCCGCCCTGACCGATATCAACGCCCGGGAGTTCCTGTTCCTCGGCATTCTCGCCATCGCCGTGCTTGGGCTCGGGGTCTACCCCGCGCCGTTGCTGGAAGTGATGGGCCCCACGGTGGACAACCTGGTTCAGCACATCGCGGCTTCGAAGCTGTGAAGCGCGATAGCAGAGATCAATTGCAAGGTGTAACCGAATGAACTTTGAGACGCCTGACTTCCTTCCCGTGGTCCCCGAGCTGTTCGTGCTCGGCATGGCCTGCGTCATTCTGCTGGTGGATCTGTTCCTCAGCGAACGCAACCGGGTGGTCTCCTACCTCTTGGCTCAGGCCACGTTGGTCGGTGCGGCCTTGCTGACGGTCGGCCTCTACAGTCCAACCGACCAGATAACCCTGAACGGCACCTTCATCCTCGACTCGATGGCGGCCGTACTGAAATTCTGCATTTACGTGGCCGCATTCGTGGTCTTCCTCTACGCCAAGGATTACCTGCGGGCGCGCAGCCTGTTCCAGGGGGAATTCTTCCTGCTCGGCCTGTTCGGCGTCCTGGGCATGATGATCATGGTCTCCGCCCACAGCCTGCTGACCCTCTACC
Source organism: Gammaproteobacteria bacterium (assembly GCA_041685045.1). Taxonomy (GTDB): domain Bacteria; phylum Pseudomonadota; class Gammaproteobacteria; order Thiohalomonadales; family Thiohalomonadaceae; genus Thiohalomonas. The sequence goes on along the minus strand of JAWLGP010000012.1, from coordinate 71,094 downwards.
TCGGGCTGGAACTGATGTCGCTGTCGCTTTATGCGATGGTCGCGCTGCAGCGGGATTCGGTGGTCGCCTCCGAGGCCGCGATGAAGTATTTCGTGCTGGGGGCCATCGCGTCGGCGATGCTGCTTTATGGCATGTCGATGCTCTACGGCACCACCGGCTCGCTCGACCTCGGCGTCATCGGCGACCGGGTCGCCGGCGGCGCCGTCACCGACCTGGTGCTCTCCTTCGGTCTGGTGTTCCTGGTCATCGGCATTGCCTTCAAGCTCGGGGCCGTACCGTTCCACATGTGGGTGCCTGACGTGTATCACGGTGCGCCGACGGCAGTCACGCTCTACGTCAGCTCGGCACCGAAGCTGGCGGCATTTGCGATGTTGATGCGCCTGCTGGTGGACGGCATGGGCAGCCTGCACGCACAGTGGCAGGAGATGCTTATCCTCCTGGCCGTGCTGTCGGTGGTGATCGGCAATGTGGTGGCGATTGCACAGACGAACATCAAGCGGCTGTTGGCCTATTCGGGTATTTCCCACATCGGCTTCCTGCTGATGGGCGTGCTGTCGGGGACGGCCGAGGGGTACGCCGCCGGCATGTACTACGCCATCGCCTACGCCATCATGACCCTGGGCGGGTTCGGCATGGTGATCCTGATGAGCCGGTCCGGCTTCGAGGCGGAGGATCTCTCAGACTACAAAGGTCTCAACCAGCGCAGCCCGTGGTTCGCACTCATGATGATGGTGCTGATGTTCTCGATGGCCGGTGTCCCGCCGTTCCTCGGTTTCTGGGCCAAGCTGGCCGTGTTGCAGGCGGTGATCAGTGTCGACCTGATTTGGGTCGCGGTGGTCGGCGTGCTGTTCTCGGTGGTCGGTGCCTTCTACTATCTGCGCGTCATCAAGCTGATGTACTTCGACAAGGCGGAAGACGAGCGCCCGATCGAGGCCGCTCCCGATCTGCGTTATACCTTGTCGATCAACGGGTTGGCTGTGCTCGGCCTGGGGCTCTTCCCCGGAGGCCTGATGGCGCTTTGCACCGCAGTCATGCTCTAAAGCCACCACGGGGCGATGGACTGGGTTTCGCAGGCCTATCCTCCGCCTGTCGCAATCCACAGCAGGTGATCACCACACTCTGTAGGATGGGCAAAGCCCAGCGTCCCCATCAAACGGTGGGCCATGGGCGGGTCGCTGGTGCTCCTCTGCCTATCCTACGGGAACGAAGCCCCGAAGCCCTGGTCCAAACAGTTGCGAACCGGGCGTGTCGGCGGTTAGGGTAGCATCCCCGGCAAACAGTGCTTATTACACGCATCCACCATGACGACAACCACAGCTGTCTGGATCCTCATCGGGGTGGCCTTTGTGGCTGCCAATCTGCCGTGGCTGAGTGAACGGATCTTCTTCGTCAAGGATCCTGGCCCCGCTGGCAAGCGGGCTTGGTGGCGATGGGCGGAATGGCTGGTATTATTTCTGGTAACCGGCGCCATCGCCCTTGGTATGGAACAGAAACTCAATGGCGATGTCTATCCCCAGGGCTGGGAATTCTATGCCGTCGGGGCGTGCCTGTTCGTCGTGTTGGCGCTACCCGGGTTCATTTACCGGCACGATTTGCGACGCCTTTTGGTCAGGCGCTGAATTGCCGCAAGTGCCGGCTTGAAAAGTACATCAGGGCTATGTAGAATGCGCGCTTATCAGTTGCGGGGTGGAGCAGTCCGGTAGCTCGTCGGGCTCATAACCCGAAGGTCACAGGTTCAAATCCTGTCCCCGCTACCAGTTTCGACGAGAAAGCCCCGGTTCCGGGGCTTTTTCGTAATCGGCTTTCGCTGCGTCGGGTCGGGGCGGTTGGCTCCGGCGTCAAGAGATGGCGCAGCGGGTACTTGGGATGGGCCTTGGGCCCATTTTTTGTTTCCGGATTCGGTATGGGACAGACGGCCGAGCGGCTCGAAAATTTGATCGAACCGGGGGTGACCGCCCTTGGCTATGAGTTGCTGGGGGTCGAATACCTGCCGCAGGGGCGCCATTCGCTGCTGCGGATCTATATCGACCGCGAGACCGGCATCACAGTCGAAGACTGTGAGCGGGTCAGCCGGCAGGTGAGCGCACTGTTCGAGGTCGAAGACCCGATCCAGGGTCAGTACACGCTGGAGGTGTCCTCGCCCGGGGTCGATCGGCCGTTGTTCAAGCCGGCGCACTACCAGCGCTATGTTGGCTCGATGGTGCAAGTCCGACTCAAGGTCCCGTTTGAAGGCCGCCGCAAGTACAAAGGCCGGCTCGTGGAATTTTCGGATAATCGGACGTTGGTCGAAGTGGAGGGCAGGCAGTACGAGTTTTCCCTGGAGGATATCGAGAAGGCGCATATCGTTCCCGAATGGTGAACGGCGCCAGTCGCGAGTTAGGGGTTCGTGAGGACCGGCTGGAGGCGTGAAGGCTGCGGTATGAACAAAGAAATTCTTTTGGTAGTCGATGCAGTTTCCAATGAGAAGGGTGTGGCCAAGGAGATCATCTTCGAGGCGATCGAGGCCGCGCTTGCCACCGCGTCCAAGAAGCGGCACGGTGGCGACGTGGAAATGCGCGTCTGCATCAACCGCGACAGCGGCGATTACGAAACCTTCCGTTGCTGGGAAGTGATCGACGACAGTGAAGAGCAGCAGCTTGAGTCCCCCGAACGGCAGATCACCCTGAGCGCGGCGCGCGAGTACCGCGCTGACATCGAGCCGGGTGAATATGTGGAAGAGGAGATCGAGTCGGTCTCTTTCGGCCGCATCGCGGCACAAACCGCCAAGCAGGTCATCGTGCAGAAGGTCCGCGAGGCCGAGCGTGCACAGGTGGTGGATGCGTACAAGCACCGGATCGGGGAGTTGATCACCGGTATCGTCAAGCGCATGGAGCGCGGCAGCGTGATTCTGGATCTCGGCAACAACGTCGAGGCACTCGTCACGCGTGATCAGTTGATTCCTCGCGAGCCGGTACGTCCGGGTGACCGGATGCGTGGCTATCTCTACGATGTACGCAACGAACCGCGCGGTCCGCAGCTGTTTGTGACCCGTACCTCACCGGCGTTCCTGATTGAACTGTTCAAGCTGGAAGTTCCCGAGGTTGGCGAGGGTCTCATCGACATCATGGCCGCCGCGCGCGATCCCGGTCTGCGAGCCAAGATCGCGGTGCGCTCTAACGATCCGCGGATCGACCCGGTCGGCGCCTGCGTCGGGATGCGCGGTTCGCGGGTGCAGTCGGTGACCAACGAAATCAACGGTGAGCGCGTCGACATCATCCTGTGGAACGATAACCCGGCTCAATTTGTCATAAATGCGATGTCCCCCGCCGAAGTGCAGTCCATCGTCGTGGACGAGGACGCACACAGCATGGATGTCGCCGTCGCCGAAGAGCAGCTTTCCCAGGCCATCGGCCGCAACGGCCAGAACGTCCGGCTCGCCAGTGAGCTGAGTGGCTGGGAACTGAACGTCATGACCGCCACCCAGGCTGAAGAGAAGAGCGAAGCCGAGGCGCGGGCAACGGTCGAGATGTTTACCGGTCAACTCAACGTCGATGAGGAAGTGGCGACCATCCTGGTTCAGGAGGGCTTTTCCAGCCTGGAAGAGGTCGCCTACGTGCCGGTGGCGGAAATGCTGGAAATCGAAGAGTTCGACGCGGATATCGTCGACGAACTCCGAGCACGCGCCAAAGATGCGCTGGTTACCCGCGAGATCAGTCAGGAAGAACACGGTGGCAAGGAGCCGGCCCAGGATCTGCTTTCGATGGAAGGCATGGACCCGGGGTTGGCCGAAATTTTCGCCGGTCGCGGTGTCGTCTCGATGGACGACCTGGCGGAACTGGCGGTCGATGACCTGATGGACATCGATGGCATGGACGAAAAACGCGCGGCAGCCCTGATTATGGAAGCGCGCAAACCCTGGTTTGAAGCCGACCAGTCTGAATAGCTGGAGAGTAGTTTACATGGCAGAAGTTACCGTCAAGCAGTTTGCCGAGACGATTGGAGTCCCGCCCGACCGGTTGCTGATTCAGCTCGGCGAAGCCGGCGTTGCCGTCGATGGGGCCGATAGCGTCCTTGGAGACGACGACAAGGTAAGGCTGCTGGATTATCTGCGCCGCAAGCACGGCACCGATGAGCAGAAGGCGCCGGAAGAAGAGAGCGGCCCTCGCAAGATTACGCTGAAGCGGCGTACCACGAGCGAGCTGAAGCAGGCCGCCGGGACCAAGGGCAAGACGGTTACGGTCGAGGTCCGGAAGAAACGCACCTACGTCAAGCGCACCGTGGTCGAGGCCGAAGAGACCCGCAAGATTGACGAGGAGGTCGTGGTCCGCCTCGAAAAGCAGGTTGAGGAAGACGCCGCGGTTCGTGCCGAGGAACAAGCCCGTCACGCCGAGGAGGAGCGCCGCCGCCAGCAAGAAGAGGCGGTGCGTAAGGTCGAGGAGGAACGGCTGCGCACCGAGGCCGAGGCCCGCCGCAAGGAGGAAGAGGCCAAACGTGAGGCCGAGCGTGCGAAGGTCGATGCCGAGGCACGGCGGAAAGTGGAAGAGGCAGCGGCGCAGGCTTCGCGCCGGGAGGCCGGCAAGGATTCTCGCCCCGAGCCGAAGGCGAAGCCCGAAAAGAAGAAACGCAAAGCGGCGGGACGTGAGCGCGGTGAAGCCGAAGAGGGTGAAGTCATGCTGCACGTGGCGGCCGACAAGACCGGTCGTCGCAAGAAAAAGTCGCGCAAACCGGTCGTCACCAGTACGCGCCACGGGTTTGAGCGACCGACCGCTCCGGTGATTCGGGAGGTGAATGTTCCTGAAACCATCACCGTCGGCGAGCTGGCCGAGCGGATGGCGGTGAAGGCCGCCGAAGTGATCAAGACCATGATGAAGATGGGGACCCTGGTGACCATCAATCAGGTCCTCGATCAGGAGACCGCGGCGCTGGTGGTCGAAGAGATGGGTCACAATCCCTACATGCTGCGGGAGAACGCCCTTGAGGAAGAGGTGCTCGCACAGGCGGCCGGCAACGGTGAAGAGGGTCCGCGGGCCCCGGTGGTGACCATCATGGGTCACGTTGACCATGGTAAGACCTCGCTCCTCGACTATATCCGGCGCACCCGGGTGGCAGCCGGCGAGGCCGGCGGCATCACGCAGCACATCGGTGCCTATCACGTCGAGACCGACCGTGGCATGGTGACCTTCCTGGATACCCCGGGTCACGCGGCGTTCACCTCCATGCGTGCCCGCGGTGCCCAGGCGACCGATATCGTCGTCCTGGTGGTTGCGGCCGACGATGGCGTGATGCCGCAGACGAAGGAGGCAGTTCAGCACTCCAAGGCTGCGGAAGTGCCGGTAGTCGTGGCAGTCAACAAGATCGACAAGCCGGAAGCGGATCCGGACCGGGTCAAGCAGGAACTGGTACAGCAGGAGGTCATTCCCGAAGACTGGGGCGGCGATACGCAGTTCGTGCATGTCTCGGCCAAGACCGGTCAGGGCGTCGACGAGCTGCTCGACGCGATCCTGCTGCAGGCGGAGGTCCTCGAACTGAAGGCCGTGGCCGAAGGTCCGGCCAAGGGCGTCGTCATCGAATCCCGTCTGGACAAGGGCCGCGGCCCGGTGGCGTCGGTGCTGGTACAGAGCGGCACCTTGCGCAAGGGCGATATCGTCCTCGCCGGCCAGGAGTACGGCCGTGTCCGTGCCATGCTGGATGAGACCGGCTCGCCGGTGAAAGAGGCGGGTCCGTCGATCCCGGTGGAGATTCTCGGCCTCTCCGGTACGCCGGTTGCAGGTGACGAGATGATCGTCGTGCCCGACGAGCGCAAGGCGCGTGAAGTCGCTAACTTCCGGCAAGGGAAGTACCGAGACGTCAAGCTCGCACGTCAGCAGCAGGCCAAGCTGGAGAATATGTTCTCCCAGATGGAAGAGGGGAAGGTCAATACCCTCAACATCCTGCTCAAGGCCGACGTGCAGGGCTCGGTCGAGGCCATCTCCGATGCCCTGGTCAAGCTCTCGACTCCCGAGGTACGAGTCAAGATCATCGCCAGCGGTGTCGGTGGCATCAACGAGTCCGACGTCAACCTGGCGGTGGCGTCAAACGCCATCGTGGTCGGGTTCAACGTCCGTGCCGACGGTGGTGCAAAGCGCCTGATAGAGGAGCAGGGTGTCGACCTGCACTACTACAGCGTCATCTATGACCTCATCGATGAGGTCAAGTCCGCCATGTCCGGCATGCTTGCGCCGGAGTTCAAGGAGCAGATCATCGGGCTGGCGGAAGTGCGTGACGTGTTCCGCTCACCGAAGATTGGTGCGGTCGCCGGCTGCATGGTTGTCGACGGGGTGGTCAAGCGCCACAACCCGATCCGGGTGCTCCGCGATAACGTCGTCATCTACGAAGGCGAACTGGAATCGTTGCGTCGCTATAAGGATGACGTGGCCGAGGTGAAGCAGGGCACCGAGTGCGGCATCGGCGTCAAGAACTACAACGACGTCAAGGTGGGTGACCAGATCGAGGTGTACGAACGGATTCAGGTGACGCGCACGCTGTAAGTGTGCAACAGACCGGAGGCACAGCTTGGCACGGGAGTTTAGTCGGACGCGTCGGGTCGGCGAGCAGATGCAGCGTGAGCTCGCTGAGCTCATCCAGCGCGAACTGAAAGATCCGCGGATAGGTTTCATCACCGTATCCGGCGTCGAGGTCTCGCGCGATTTCGAGCACGCCAAGGTATTCGTCTCCACCCTTGGCCAGGACGAGGATGTCGAACGCGCGCTGAAGGCACTGACACATGCAGCGGGGTTTCTGCGGCGCGAGCTGGGGCGAAGGATGAGCTTGCGGACGGTGCCATCCTTGCGCTTTGTGCACGACCGCTCGTTCCAGGAAGGGAGCCGATTGAGCTCCCTGATTGATGAAGCCGTGCGGCGCGACCGAAGTGACGCAGAAGACAAGGACCAGGACAAATAATTGACTGGCGGCCCGCAACGCGGGCCGCTTTTTTTATCGACTTAGTTTTCGGGAAATCACGTGGCACGTCGTAGCAAGCGCAGGGGCCGCAAGGTCAATGGCATTCTGCTCCTGGACAAGCCGGTAGGCATCACGTCGAACGCGGCACTTCAGGAAGTCAAACGCATCTATAACGCCGACAAGGCGGGACATACCGGCAACCTGGACCCACTGGCCAGCGGATTGCTGCCAATCTGCTTTGGCGAAGCGACCAAGCTGTCGGCCTTCCTGCTGGACGCCGACAAGGTCTACGTCGGTGTCTGCAAGTTGGGGGAGAGGACCCGCAGTGCCGACGCCGAAAGCGAAGTGGTGGAGACCCGGCCCGTCGGTCCGTTGACCGAAGCTCAGGTGCAGGAGGTGCTCGAGCGGTTTACGGGCGAGATTCAGCAAATCCCGCCGATGCATTCCGCGATCAAGCGCCAGGGGCAACCGCTTTACAAGTTGGCCCACCAGGGCATTGAAGTGGAGCGCGAACCCCGGTCCGTGACGATTCACGAGTTGCGGATGTTGCGCCTTGAAGGGGATCAACTCGAGATCTTCGTCCACTGCTCCAAGGGCACCTATATTCGTACCCTGGCCGAGGACATCGGCGAGGCGCTTGGCTGCGGTGCACACCTTTCGGCACTGCGCCGAACCGGCGTCGGCCCGTTCGGTGAAGCGGGGAGTGTCACGCTGGAATCCCTGCGCGGCCGAGCCGAGCAGAGTTTCGAGGACCTTGACCAGTTGTTGCTTCCGATGGAGCAGGCACTGGACAAATGGCCGGCGCTCGAGTTGACGGACACCACTGCCTACTATCTCCGCCAGGGACAGCCCGTCCTGGTACCGCAGGCACCGACCAGCGGCTGGGTTCGGCTGTATGCCGTTGAAGGACGGTTCCTCGGGGTCGGACACATTCTTGATGACGGTCGGGTCGCCCCGAAACGGCTGGTGGGGTAGGGTTGAGCCCCTCGCTCCACCGATCCCGGTTTTGCCTTGTTCGTCCGTCGGTTTAACGGTTACAATACTCTTTTTTCCTAACCCAGCCAGGAGCAGTACCCAGAATGTCTCTTAGCACTGAGCAGAAAGCGGCCATCATTGCGGAGTACGGGAAGGCCGGCACCGACACCGGTTCTTCGGAAGTCCAGATCGCGCTGCTGTCCGCCAACATCGACCAGTTGTCCGGTCACTTCAAAGAGCATATCCACGATCACCACTCGCGCCGCGGCCTGCTGCGCATGGTCAGCCAGCGTCGCAAGCTGCTCGATTACCTGAAGAGAAAGGATCTTGAGCGCTACCGTAGCCTGATCGGCCGCCTTGGTCTCCGAAAATAAAGCGACGCCTGCCCGGCGCAAAAGGAAGGTACAGTGACGCCCACCAAGAAACAGTTTCAATACGGCGACCACACAGTAACCCTGGAAACCGGTGCGATTGCCCGGCAAGCTTCCGGGGCCGTTATGTGCAGCATGGGGGATACCGTGGTGCTTGTCACCGCGGTGGCCGTTAAGGAGGCAGTGGCGGGTCGTGATTTCTTTCCGCTCACCGTCAACTATCAGGAACGCACCTACTCCGCCGGCAAGATCCCGGGTGGATTTTTCCGGCGTGAAGGTCGTCCGAGCGAGAAGGAAACCCTGACCGCCCGCCTGATTGACCGTCCCCTCCGCCCACTGTTTCCCAAAGGGTTCACCAACGAAGTCCAGGTCGTGGCGACGGTGATGTCGCTGGACCCGGAAATCGATCCGGACATCCCTTCCATGATTGGCGCGTCCGCAGCGCTGGCGCTGTCCGGCGTGCCGTTCAACGGGCCGATTGGCGTAGCTCGAGTCGGTTTCAAGGATGGCCAGTACCTGTTGAACCCCGGTCTGTCGACGCTGGAAAGCTCCGAACTGGACCTGGTGGTTGCCGGTACCGAGTCAGCCGTGCTGATGGTCGAATCGGAAGCGAAGGGGCTGAGCGAAGAGCAGATGCTCGGCGCCGTGCTGTTCGGTCACGAGCAGCTGCAGACCGTAATTAACGCTATTTGCGAACTGAAGGCGGAAGCCGGCCATCCGGACTGGAACTGGCAGCCGCCTGAACCCGACAAGGCGCTGATGGCGGCGGTCGAAGAGGCCGGCAAAGCGGCCATCGTCGAGGCCTATCAGATCAAGGAAAAGCAGGAACGCTATTCGCGGCTTTCGGAGATCCGCACCGATGTGATGGCCAAGCTGGCGGACCGCGAGTCCGAAAACGCCTGGTCTGCGGACGAGATTTCGCAGGCGATCAGCAAACTCGAAAAGACGGTCGTGCGCGGGCGCATCCTGGCTGGAGAGCCGCGCATCGACGGCCGTGATACGAAGACGGTCCGCCCCATCGACTGCAAGGTCGGAGTGCTGCCGCGGACCCACGGTTCGGCGCTGTTCACCCGCGGCGAGACGCAGGCGCTGGTGGTTACCACCCTCGGCACCGCCCGCGACGCGCAGATCATCGATGCGATCGAAGGTGAGCGCAAAGAGCCGTTCATGTTCCACTACAACTTCCCGCCGTACTGCGTGGGCGAGACCGGCATGGTCGGCAGCCCGAAGCGTCGGGAAATCGGCCACGGTCGCCTCGCCAAGCGCGGCGTCCAGGCGGTGATGCCCGACTTCGACGGCTTCCCCTATTCGCTGCGTGTGGTCTCCGAAATCACCGAGTCCAATGGTTCCAGCTCCATGGCGAGCGTCTGCGGTTCATCGCTGTCGCTGATGGACGCCGGCGTACCGCTCAAGGCGCCGGTGGCCGGTGTTGCCATGGGCCTGATTAAGGAAGGTGACCAGTTTGCCGTCCTGACCGACATCATGGGCGACGAGGACCACCTCGGCGACATGGACTTCAAGGTGGCCGGCAGTGCCGAAGGTGTGACCGCCTTGCAGATGGACATCAAGATCGAGGGGATCACCCGCGAGATCATGGATATCGCGCTTGGCCAGGCCAAAGAGGCCCGCCTGCACATCCTGAGCAAGATGAACGAAGTCATCGACCGCCCGCGCGAAGAGATGTCGGACTACGCGCCGCGTTATGTGACCTTCAAAATCAACCCGGAGCGGATCCGCGACGTGATCGGCAAGGGTGGTGCCACCATCCGCGCCATCACCGAAGAGACGGGCACCAGCATCGACATCAGCGATGACGGTACTGTGAAGATCGCGTCGGTCGACAACGCCGCGGGTCAGGAAGCGCGGCGTCGCATCGAGCAGCTCACCGCGGATGTGGAAGTCGGAACGGTTTACGAAGGTCGCGTCAACAAGCTGATGGATTTCGGCGCGTTCGTCACCATCTTGCCCGGCAAGGACGGTCTGGTTCACATCTCTCAGATCTCCGACGAGCGGGTGGAGAAGGTCTCCGACAAACTGCGTGAAGGCGACCTGGTGAAGGTGAAGGTTCTCGAGGTCGACAAGCAGGGCCGTATCCGCCTCTCCATGAAGGCGGTTGCTGCCGGCGAATAGCTTCGCTCGACAGAGATACGAAAAGGGACCGGCAACGGTCCCTTTTTCGTTTGAGCAGTGAAGTGCATGTTTCCGGGTGCAAGACATGGCGGAATTTTCCCCGACAGGTTGGCTGGGCCGCTGGAGCTCCGCGCTGGAGCCGGTGCCTCGTATCGTACTGGGGACCCTGGCATTGGTCGGTGCGGTACTGAGCTTGACGCAAGGGGAGCCGGTTGGGGTGTTGCTCGCCCCCATTGGCGGCTATCTGGTGTGGGACGCCTGCCGGAACGGCGGCGTGTGGTCGGCCTTTCATGCCTTTCGGGAAGGGCGGCTGCACGATGTCGTGCGCCTACTGGCCCAGACGCCCTTCCCGGGGCTGCTGAGCCCGGTGGCGCGCACCTACTATCATTGGTTGCGCGGGGTCGACGATGCCGCCGCCGGCCGTTTGGCGGCTGCCCGGGTTCATCTGCTGGCAGCGATCGCCGGGCGGTTGAAGACCGGGAATGATCGGGCGCTGGTACACTGTCTGCTGGCCGAGATCGCGCAACAGGATGGCGATTACCGGACAATGGCACGACACCTCGACATGGCCGAGTCGTTGGCACCTAACGAGCGGGTGTCAAAAATGGTGGCCAGGCTTCGCAGGGGGTTGCCGCAGCAGTAGTCAAGCAGAACCAGCTACCGAAGAGGAACAGCAAAATGGCGCTTACACCTTCGACCATGTTGGCGCTCGGCACGCCGGCACCCGAGTTTACGCTTCCGGATGCGGTATCAGGAAAGCGGGTTTCACTGGGGGACTTCGACGCCCATCCGGCACTGCTCGTCGCCTTCGTCTGCAACCACTGCCCGTACGTGAAGCACCTTGCCGACGCCTTTGCCGCTTTTGCGCGGGAGTACCAGGAGAAAGGGCTCGCCGTGGCGGCAATCAGCAGCAACGACCCCGGCCATCGGGTCGAAGACGGGCCGGAGCATATGGCCAAGGAGGCGCAGCTGCGTGGTTACGTTTTCCCGTATCTGTTCGATGAGAGCCAGGCGGTGGCCCAGGCCTACCGCGCCGCATGCACGCCTGATTTCTTCCTGTTCGATGCGGATCGCAAGCTGGTCTATCGAGGCCAGTTCGACGACAGCCGCCCCGGCAACGATCGTCCGGTAACCGGCCGGGACATGCGGGCAGCCGTCGATGCCCTATTGGCGGGCGAGCCAGTGCCCACCGAGCAGACCCCCAGCATCGGCTGCAACATCAAATGGAAGCCGGGGAACGAGCCGGATTACGTCGGCTGAATGCGCCGTCGGGCGTTGCCTACCGCGGGGCGCCTCGGCTGGTGACCACCGCCACAGTCGTGCCATCCCGCGCGAGACCAGCGGGCGATGGCCCTTGTTAGTGGTTACCTGAACCACGACCCCGATACGGTCCGTGGCGTGCTGGCGGAGTGGGAGCGCCGCGGCAGGGTTCGACAACTGCCACAGGGCACTGCCTGTGGTGGCGGCTGTTGTAAAAGGCGACCCGGCCTCGGTGGCGATCTACGAGTGATGCGGTTGAGGAATGACGACGGGAAATGGTACCGGGCACTTAGGTGAGTGCCCGGTACCGGAGCGAGGTCGGATCAGCCGACTTTGCCCATTACCGAGAAGCTCTTGATGAACGGCCCGGCCATACGCGGATCCTTGAGCATTGCCTTGTAATCACCGACCGAGAATTTCAGTTTACCGGTGGTGTAGGCCATCCCCAGCGTGGTCATCCCAACGCCCTTCTCGAGCCACTTCTTCCAGTTGTCTTCGCTGGCCCGCAGGTCCCAGTTCAAGGGTTCGCCGGCATAGCTGCCGGCAGCCGTCACCTTGCCGTTTTCGACCTTGATGAACCCGGCCGGTTTCTCGGCTTCGGCGAAGCCGTAGCCGATCAGCGAATTGAAGGCGATTTTTTCCAAAGCACCGGCGAGTTCCGGCTCTGCGTTCCAGGCGTCCTGGAAGCGCTTCATCCAATCCTCCGAAAAAAGCTGTGTCATGTGGGGTCCCCCTTTGTTGTTGTGGTGGTTTGACTAACCCGGAGTAAATTTCGAACAGCGCGGCCGATTAGTCAAGCGAAGGGCCGCTATTGGTGGAATATTGGCGGTTTAGCCACCGAAATGGCGTACCCGACGGCGCCGCCGGTCGGTCGGTGAACATGGCTGGGGCAATTCACGTTCATGTCACGGCCGTCTGATAGATTTGCACACGTCCGGTGGCGGCGGAACGTTAAAGGGGGATCCGAACGCGCCGGATATCTATCGGTGAGACCTGAAGTCAGTGAGTGCCAGTAAGGCACCCTTCCCCGGAGGGGGAAGGCTTTTCATCCCCCCCACAGGGACGTGGGGAATTTTTTTACGAGGTCTACGGACAAAAAAAACCGCGGACCGAAGTCCGCGGTTTTCCCTTTCGCTTGATTTTCGCTTACTTCACCGCTCGATTCGCGATCAGGTCTTCGACCACGCTCGGGTCAGCCAGCGTACTGGTGTCGCCCAGGGTCGAGATCTCGTTGGCGGCGATCTTGCGCAGAATGCGACGCATGATCTTGCCGGAACGGGTTTTCGGCAGGCCCGGTGCCCACTGGATGATGTCCGGTGTGGCGATGGGACCGATCTCCGAACGCACCAGGGTCACCAGCTCCTTGCGCAAGGCGTCGGTGGGCTCCACATCCTTCACCAGTGTGACGTAGGCGTAGATGCCCTGGCCCTTGATGTCGTGCGGGAACCCGACCACCGCTGCCTCGGCCACGGACTCGTGCAGCACCAATGCGCTTTCGACCTCGGCGGTACCCATGCGGTGACCGGATACGTTCAGCACGTCGTCGACGCGGCCGGTGATCCAGTAGTAACCGTCCTTGTCACGACGGGCACCGTCACCGGTGAAATAGGTGCCGGGGAAGGTTTTGAAGTAAGTGTCGGCAAAGCGCTGATGATCGCCATAGACGGTGCGCATCTGCGCCGGCCAGGGGCGGGTGATTACCAGGTTGCCTTCGCACTCGCCCTCGAGCACGTTGCCCTCGTTATCGACGATGGCCGGCACCACACCGAAGAACGGCTTGGAGGCCGAGCCGGGCTTCAGGTCGGTGGCACCCGGCAGCGGGGTGATCAGGTGGCCGCCGGTCTCGGTCTGCCACCAGGTATCGACGATGGGGCAGCGCTCCTCACCGACCACGCGGTAGTACCACTCCCAGGCTTCGGGATTGATGGGTTCGCCGACCGTGCCCAAAATGCGCAGGCTCTTGCGGGAGGTCTTCTTCACCGGCTCATCGCCTTCGCGCATCAGCGCACGGATGGCGGTCGGTGCGGTGTAGAAGATGTTGACGTTGTGCTTGTCGCACACCTGCCAGAAACGGGAGGCGTCCGGATAGCTCGGCACACCTTCGAACATCAGGCTAATGGCGCCATTGGCCAGCGGCCCGTAAACGATGTAGGTGTGCCCGGTCACCCAGCCCACATCGGCCGTGCACCAGTACACCTCGCCATCTTGATAGTCGAACGTGTACTTGTGGGTCATCGCTGCGAACAGCAGATAACCGCCGGTGGTGTGCAGAACGCCTTTCGGCTTCCCGGTGGAACCGGACGTGTAGAGAATGAACAGCGGGTCTTCCGCGTCCATCTCCTCGGCCGGACAGTCGGCACTGGCCGCCGCATTCGCCTCGTGGTACCAGATGTCGCGGGAATCGAGCCAGTTGATGTCGCCGCCGGTGTGCTTCACCACGAAAACGGTATGCACATCCGGGCACTCGAGCAGCGCCTTGTCCGTGTTGCCCTTGAGCGCCACGTGACGGCCGCCCCGCAGCCCTTCGTCGGAGGTGATGACCACACGGCAGTCGGAATCGAGGATACGGTCCTTGAGGGATTCGGGGGAGAAGCCGCCGAACACCACCGAGTGGACCGCGCCGATGCGCGCGCAGGCGAGCATCGCCACGGTTGCCTCGGGGATCATCGGCATGTAGATGCAGACCCGATCCCCCTTCTTCACACCCCGCGCCTTCAACGCGTTGCCGAAGCGGCTCACTTCCTCGTGCAACTCGCGGTAGGTGATCTTCTTGTCGACGGCCGGGTCGTCACCTTCCCAAATCAGCGCCACCTGATCGCCGCGTTTGTCGAGGTGGCGGTCCAGGCAGTTATGGGCGACATTGAGCTTGCCCCCGTCGAACCATTTGATGTGGAGATTGTCCGCGTCGAAGCTGTAATCCATCACCGTGTCCCACTTCTTGGACCAAGTGAGGAACTGCTCGGCCTGTTCCGCCCAGAACGCCTCCGGCGTTTCCACGGAACGCTTGTACATCTCCTCATATTTAGCGGCGTCGATATAGGCCTTTGCCGCGACCTCGGTCGGGACCGGGTACTTTTTCTCGGACATAGGTTACTCCTCGGTCAGTTGCACTTTTTTATAGCGGAAGCGGTTCGCCGCTGCTTCCTTAATTGTCTTCGAGGTTCGGTTCTTTTCCAGGCCGAAAGAAATCCGGGTCTTCATGGTAACGGAATCGCCCCGCGCAAGTAACCCGAAACGGACGGAAGTGGTCAAAGTTTAACGAGAAAATCCCTTAACGGCAGGTTGTGCCCGCCTTCCCGCTCAGCGAGCTGTGCCAGGAACAATTCACCGGCGGCGAGTGCGTCGCTGAGTGCGTCATGCGCCCGGTAGCGGGGCAGGTTGTAGCGCTCGCGCAATCGCCCCAGTCGCAGCTCTTTCGGAGCATAGCTCCGATTGCGGCGGTCCAGCGTCCGCTGCTCAATCCACTGCGTATCGACTATTGGCATCAGGAAGCGCCCGCCGTACAGGCGCTCGCAGGCGGCATTGAGAAACTGAAACTCCACACGCGCGTGATGGGCGATCAACACCCGGCCGGCCAGGCGCGGCAACAGTCGCGCCATGAGCCGCTCGAGCGGCTCGCCGGCCGCTGCGGCGTCATCCGTAATTTGATGGATGATCGCACTTCGCTCCGGAATGGCCCGCGTCGGGCTCGCCAGCCAGTGTTGTGCGGTGGTGAGATCGATACGGCGTCCGGTCATCTGTACGAAACCGAAGCTCAGGATTTCGTCGATCTGCGCGTCCAGGCCGGTGGTTTCCAGGTCGAGGGCGACATACTCGACGTCGCGGCAATTCTGCTTCGCGGAAGGAAAGGGGACGGAGAGAAAATCGTGAAGCGGCCCGGGCGGTACCTTGCGCAACAGGCGCTGGCGACGGAATTCGAGGCTCAGCAGATTGGCAAACATCGTCAGAAGAACCGGCCGGATTGATAGCGCTGGCCGAGGGCGTTCTGCAGCGTACTGATCATCGAGAACGCATCTTTCAGGTGCCCCCGTTCCAGCGCCGACAATTCGCTCGGTCGTACGTAATTATCCGGTGCTACGCCTTCCTTGATCTGCCGGGCCTGGTGTCGGGCGCGCAGGGTGGCAATGAACTCGAACGCATCCTCGAGGTCGGCGGCCCCCTCCTGGCTGAGCGTCATCGCTTCGGCCGAGGCCTTGAGCCGTTCGCAGGTGTTCACTTCCGGCAATCCGGCGGAGAGGGCATAGACCCGGGCGAGGTCGGTAATCGGGATAATACCGCGGTGTTTGAGGTCGAAGCTCTGCGCGTGGTCGCCGTCGCTGATCAGGACGAAGTTGCGGAAGAAACCGAGCGGTGGCCGATTGTGCAGGGCGTTGGCGGCCATGTGCGCGAGGAAGATCTTGTTGTCGCGGGTCTGGTGCAGCACGTCGGCGTGCAGCCGATCGTAGAGCGACTCGTCTCCGCAGATGACCCGCATGTCGAAGAAGTTGCTGGCGAGCATCAGCGCCTTGCGCTGCGGGTTGGTGATCCAGGAGGCGAAGTGACGGCGCCAGGCGGTATACGGCTGCCGCCACTGCGGGTTGGTCGCCATCACCTCGCCCGGACAGTAGAAAAAGCCACAGGCAGCCAGGCCATCGCTGACTCGGCGGGCCAGTTCAGCAAACCAGGCATCGTCGGCGGGCGTGACGCGATCGTCCAGCAGCAGCGCATGGTCCTGGTCCGAATGGATGGTCTGTTCGCGTCGGGCCTGGGAACCTACAGCCAGCCAGGCGTAGCGGACCGGCGGCGGGCCCAGTTCCTCCTCGGCCAACTCGACCAATCGCTTGGTGATTGCGTCCGTCACCGATGAGATCGCCTGACCGATGTGGTAGCCGGTGGCGCCGGCGGCCACCATTTGCACCTGCAGTTGCGGCAGGCCGGCGCCGATCTCGGCGAGCGCGGCGACGTCCCGGGCGCGGCGGATGTCGCTGACGAGGTAGACCGCGTTGGCGCTCTGGTAACGGATCAGGTCGTTGGAGGTGATGACCCCGAGCACACCCTCACTATCCACCACCGGCAGGTGATGCACGTTCAGCCGGGTCATGGTGATCAATGCTTCGAAGCCGGGGGTATCTTTCGCGATTTTGTGCAGGCGCCGGGTCATGACCTGCTCCACTCGGGTGTCGTAGTCGAGTCCCTCGGCGATACCGCGTGAGCGCAGGTCGCGATCGGTAAGAATACCGACGAGCCGGCTCTCTTCCGTCACCAGCAGCGAGGAGACCCGCTCACGGGTCATCAGCTGTGCTGCATTGCGAATACTGGCGGTGGGCGGGATGGTTACGGGGGGGCGACCGATCAGTTCGAACACCTCGACCGTCATCAGCCCGGCTCCGGTGCTGCGCGTCTCCTGCAGCACAGCGAGCGCCCGCTTCAGCCGGGCACGGACCGACTGGTTGAAGTGCTCGGCAAACTCGGGGTAACGCACCCGCAGTTCGGTGAGGCGAGCGCAAGGCAGCAGGTAGAACAGACTGTCTTCAACGGTGGTCGAGCGGAAACCTTCACCATTCCCGTTGTCATCCAGGCAGTCGGAGGCGAACAGTTCGCCTTCGCCGAACTTGCCAATCAACTCCTCGTTCGAATCGCGTACCTCCACCGCGCCTTTGCGCACGACGTAGAGGAAAGCGCCGCCGGCGTCTGCCGGGGGGAAGGGCGTTCCCCGGCGCAGGTAGCGAACCGTTAGCTCCTTCGGAAGCTGATCGAGCACCTCGGAGGGCAGTTGCTCGAACGGCGGGTGCGCGGCGAGAAAATCGCGAATTTCTGCCAGTTCGACTTCCAAAGTCAGGCGGCCCCGGTCTGTTGTGCGCGAGCACGCGCAGGTTTACGGAAAATTCGGGGTGCGCAGGCGCGTTCAAAGGCGTTCATTAGCGCGGATCTCATCTTTGTTCTCGATAACCGCTGGCATGGAGCTTGTAGCCAAACCCCATGCCACCGACAACCGAAAAAAGGCCGAGGCCTCTCCTGGCGGAGAGGCCTCGAACCGGTACGGCTTAGTGCGAGGAAGCGGTACCCGCGCCACGCGGTACGCGGATGTCCTCGACCATCGTCTGGATCTCCGCCGGTGCTGGCGCGGTCATCTTCGACACCACATAAGCAGCGAGGAAGTTGAAGATCGCACCTACGGCGCCGAAGGAGCCAGGGGAGATGCCCAGCATCCAGTTGTCGGCATTATCCGGCAGCATGTTGGTGCCCGGGATGAAGAACCAGCCCTTGTACGTGAAGATGTACAAAACGGTGGTCCCCAGACCGACGAGCATGCCGGTAATGGCGCCGGCCCTGTTCATCCGCTTGTTGAAGATGCCCATCATCAGCGCAGGGAACAGGGATGAGGCCGCCAGCCCGAAGGCGAGCGCTACCGTCTGTGCCGCGAAGCCGGGCGGATTCATGCCCAGGTAACCGGCCACCAGGATGGCGCCAGCCATGGCGACACGGCCCGCCATCAGCTCGCTCTTTTCCGAGATATTCGGCGTGAACGTGCCCTTCAGCAGGTCATGGGAGATGGCCGAGGAGATGGCCAGCAGCAGACCGGCTGCGGTGGAGAGGGCGGCGGCAAGACCACCGGCCGCCACCAAGGCGATGACCCAGTTGGGCAGCTTGGCGATTTCAGGATTGGCGAGCACCATGATGTCGGCGTTCACCGTCACCATCTCGTTGCCGTTCCAGCCCCACTCTGCGGCCTTGGCGGCAAACTCCGGGTTCTTGTCGTTGTAGTACTGGATGCGGCCGTCGCCGTTCTTGTCCTCGAACTTCAGCAGACCAGTGGTCTCCCAGGTCTTGAACCATTCGGGACGCTCGTCATAGACCAGGTTGGCGGCGGAGGAGCCGACCGGCCCGGTCTGGATGGTCTCGGTCAGGTTCAGGCGTGCCATGGCACCCACAGCCGGAGCGGTGGTGTAGAGGATGGCGATGAACACCAGCGCCCAGCCGGCGGAGGAGCGGGCGTCACGCACGGTCGGTACGGTGAAGAAGCGGACGATCACGTGAGGCAGACCCGCGGTACCAATCATCAGCGACAGGGTGAGCAGGGCGATGTTCAGGGTCGAGCCCTTCTGTGCCGTGTACTCGGCGAAGCCGAGGTCCTTCACGATGACGTCCAGCTTGTCCAGCAGGAACGTGCCACTGCCGTCGGCCATGGTGCTGCCGAGGCCGAGCTGGGGCAGCGGGTTGCCGGTGAGGTGCAGGGAGATGAAGATCGCCGGCACGGTGTAAGCGAAGATGAGCACCACGTACTGGGCGATCTGGGTGTAGGTGATGCCCTTCATGCCGCCGAGCACGGCGTAGACGAACACGATGCCCATGCCGATCATTACGCCGGTGTTGGAGTCCACCTCGAGGAAGCGGGCGAACGCCACGCCGACGCCGGTCATCTGGCCAATAACGTAAGTGATCGAGGCGACGATGAGGCAGACGACCGCGACCAGGCGTGCCGTCTGCGAGTAGTAGCGGTCACCGATGAACTCGGGCACGGTGAACTTGCCGAACTTGCGCAGGTAGGGTGCCAGCAGCATCGCCAGCAGCACGTAGCCGCCGGTCCAGCCCATCAGGTAGGCCGAGGCGTCATAGCCGTTGAAGGCGATGAGACCGGCCATCGAGATGAACGACGCCGCGGACATCCAGTCGGCGCCGGTGGCCATGCCGTTGGCAACCGGGTGTACGCCCTTGCCGGCGACGTAGAACTCGCCGGTGGTGGCGGCACGCGCCCAGAAGGCGATGCCCATGTAGAGGGCGAAGGTCGCGCCCACTACCAGGTAGATCATGGTTTGCAGTTCCATGTGAGTCCCCCGATTAGTCTTCGTGTACGTCGAATTCGCGGTCGAGCTTGTTCATGCGCCAGGCATAGAAGAAGATCAGCCCCACAAAGGTGTAAATCGAACCCTGCTGGGCGAACCAGAAGCCCAGTTTGTAGCCGCCGAGCGAAATGGTATTAAGGGCGTCTACCAGGATGATGCCGAGCCCGTAGGACACGACGAACCAAACCGCCAGGCAGCCGAGCAGAAGGCGAACATTCGCCTTCCAGTAGGCCATCGCCTTTGACTGCGCGTTGACCGCTGAGGTGACGCTTGCAGTGTCTGTCATAGCTATTTCTCCTAGTCACAAGGGCAAATGTGCCGTCCTGGCGGATGCTCCCCCAACTCCTCACCAGGGGCACTACTTCCACAATTTCCGGTTAACCCGAAAACACTGGAATCGTTACAGCTGGTACTCCAGCGCGAGCTTCGACTGCAGCTTTCGCGCTTGCCGGAACGCCTCCTTCAGAATGCGGCGGTCCAGTTCGTTGAAACTGCCCGGATCCACGTGGTTGCTGAGCGGCTCGCCGGCCTCGGCCTGACGGCGGTGGGCGCGCATGCGCAGCAGCTGGATGAAGTGGTAGGCCTCGGCCCAGGCGGACACGTCGGCCGGGTTCAGGGCGCCGGCGCGGGCGGCGCTGGTCAGCCTCTCCACGGTGTTGGTCTCCTTGCCGCCGGTGGCCAGCATGAACAGGCGCGCGGCATCCACGAACGGCGTAATACCCTGGACTTTCAGATTGATGGTGTTCGGGTGGTCGCCGCCGCGTGCCACCGCAAAATCCCGGATGAGCCCCAGTGGCGGCCGGTTGCGCAGGGCACTGGCCGCCATCTGGCGCCGGAACCGGCTGTTCTTGATCACCCGGCCGGCGAGCCACTCGCGGAGCTGCTGAGCAGGCTCCGGATCCCCGTACAGGGGACGGAAATCGAAGAAAATGGTCGCCTTGAGCAGGTGCTCCGGGGTGCCCTGATCGACCCAGCGGGAGAACCGCGCCTGCCACTCCTCCAGGCTCAGGCAACACTCGGGGTTGCTCGCCATGATGCCGCCCTTGCAGAGCGGAAAGCCGCAGGCGTCCAGCACCTCATTGATGCGCCGGGCCAGGGGCAGCAGTCTTTCCCGTACTGCGTCGGCACTGTCGCCGTTCGGGAGCTGGAACAGAATGCCGTTATCCTGATCCGTCTTCAGGGTCTGCTCGGAGCGCCCTTCGCTGCCGAACGAAAGCCAGGTGAACGCCACGTCCGCTGCTCCCGTCTCGTCCAGCACCAGGCGGATCACCCGCTGTGTCAGGCTGTCGTTCAAGGCGGAAATGATCTGGGTCAGTTGGTCCACCGAAGCGCCTTGGGCCAGCATCTGGTCGACCAGCCGGTGGATGTCCAACTCCAGGCGGGTCAACGCATCGACGTTAGGCGCATTGGCAATGGCTCGGCTCAGGTTGACCAGTCCGACCCGCTGCAGCGAGAAAAGGTCGCGTTCGGAAAGAACCCCGATGAGGCGCCTCTCTTCGACCACACAGACATGGCCAAAGCCCGCCTGGGCCATCACGAGCGCCGCCTCGTAGGCCCGCGCGTTGGGAGGGAGGGAGAGCGGGCGGGGGGTCATTACTTCGCGAATCGGCGTACTCAGGTCGATTTCCGGCAACGCGACCCGCGCCAGCACGTCGTGCAGCGTGAATACGCCGACCGGCGACTGCTGCTCGTCGACAATGAATATGCTGCCCACCCGTTCTGCCTGCATGCGCTGAAGCGCGGCGTGCAGTGGCGCTTCCGGCAGACAGGTGACCGGCGGCCGTCGGATCAGGCTCCGCAGGGCGGTGCTGAGGGAGGTATCCTCCGACATCCGCGTGGCGGAGTTGGCCTGCACGGTACGCAGTGCGCTGTCCAAAAGGCTTGCCAGGCGTCGGGTGCAGAAGTCGTGGAAGACCGGGCTCTTGACCAAGAGCCGCTCGAATACCTCCCGATCCAGCTCAAAGCAAAAGCTGTCTTCGGCTGCCGAGGTGGTGACGTGCGTCGGTCGGCGCGACAGGAGTGCCCCGACCGGAAAGCACTCGCCGGTCACCAGTTCCCATGCCCCTTCGGCGGAGCGGTCGCCCTCCACCTCACCGCGAACACGCCCCTGTTTGATAATGAAAAAGCGATTCGCCGGGCCGTCCGCAGGACGCAGGATGGTCTCGCCGCGCGCGTAGAACACCAGCTTCAGGCGCTTGGCCATGTAATCCAGGTGTGCCGGTGCCATCTGGTCGAACGGCGCGTGGTGGCGCAGAAACTCGATCACCGGCGTTAGCGGAGCGTGGGTCATGGCGAAATCGGTAGCGGCAAGTAAGCCCCTTTGAGCAAAAATCGTTCCGGGTTCGCAACTGGCGGAAAATAAAGGATAAAGTCTTGGGCGTGGCAGTGGGCGGGGGTTACGCTGTTACGGGCGGTAACAGGGCGGTGTTACGAACAGTAACAGATCGTCAACCGCCCCGGACCCGCCGGCGCCGATCCAGCTCCACCCGGTGGATGTAACGCTGAATCCTGGCGTTCATGTGCGGACTGAGGTGGAGAAAGCGGCAGCCGATCCGCCGCTGGGGCGCTCCGGAGCGAACCGCGACTTCGAAATGGCTGCGGATCTCGACGGCCGTTTCGATGCTGCCTTCGTCGGGAAGCTCGATTCGGCACCGTTCCAGCACGCTTCCTGCTTCCAGTTCAAGGTGCCTCTCCGGTTCGATAATGCCGATCCCGCCGAGGCTGATGTCGACGATCGTCGCCTGTATGGATTGCCCGCCAAGCAGAAAATGGCACAGCAGGGGGGCGGCGGCGGGCGTACGGACCCGGTAAAACTCCCGTCGCTGCACCCGAATCATGCTTTGCGGAAACGGGGCGACGAATACCGGTGCGCCATCCCGTTCGCCGGACTCGAGCCGATCGATCATGAACTGTACCCGCACACGGTTGTGGTGCGAAAGGAACAGCACTTTGTCGGCATGGAGCAGGCGTTCGTTGGCACCCGGGTCTGCGCCGGGGTCGAGGTAGAACCACTGCTGCTCGGAATCGACATGGACCACCGAGGTGAGGACGAACCCCCTGTCATCGCGAACGCCGAGCGTTACCAGCTCGTGGCCGCGGAGCAGATCGCGCAGAACGCGACTGATCTCATAGCGGTCGCTGGTGCGAAATCGCTCCAGATCGTTGGGGGCGACACCGCCACTTGGGTTCACTGGTTCATTTGGCATTCCAACGTTCTACGCCGGTAAGCTGTATCGGAAAGTGCCGCCGAGCACGAAACAGTACCCCAGCGCGATCACGGCGCCTTAGTCGGTGCGGGACTTCTGGGCGATCTGCAGTTGATGGATATAGCGCTGAATGGCGGCGCTCTTGTTCATGGGTAACTGCCGGAAGGCACAGCCGAGCCGCTGGGTGCCCTTTCCGCCCTTGTGTTGTTGCGGAACGATGTTGCGGACCTCCAGGTCCAGGCGGAGTTCGCCGAAATCCGGCAGGTAGAGTCCGCAGTCCTCCAGGACAACGAAAAGCTCTCCGGAATAGGCGCGCTCTCGATCCAGCAGGGCCAGACCCCCGTGACCGATATCCAGCACCGGTAACTCGGCACGCGCATTCCCTGCCCACGGCACTTCGCAGGTGACCGGCGTGAGCAGGGGCGTCTTTACCCGAAAGTACTCGCGGCGCTGGAGCCGGAAAACGGTTTCCGGCAAAGGTGCCGCGAACACCGGCTGACCCTGATAGCGGGCCCGCTTGATGCCGGAGAGGGCGAATTTGATATGGATACGATTGTGCTTGGTGATGCACAGCAGCCGTCCGGCCCGGATCAGGGCCTCGTTGGCCTGGTCGTCGGGTCCGCAGTCGAGGACCAGCAGGTTGCGATCGGCGAGAACCTTCAATACCACCGTGAGGATGTACTGCCGCCCATTGTCGAAGTAGCCGGTCATGATGTCCGGCTTCTTCGCCAGGTCGTTCAGCACGTGCACGATCTCGCCCTTGGCATGCAGCAGGAACTGCTCCTGGTTTTCGAAATCGGAGAGTTCGGTTTTTCCGGCGCTGCTGTAGTCGGGCATGCTACTCGTCAGGCGGCTAGGACGCTCTATCTGAGTAAATCGGGCCCCGGTGAAGGAACTTTAGCCGCTACCGCGCACCAGTAGACGCTGCCACCAGCGGCGGCGGCCTTCGGGCTGGGGGAGCACCGCCTTGAGGTCGGTCGGTGGCCGGGTCGACAACACCCAGCCCGGAAGTGGCGGTGGACCGGAGCTGGAGCCACAGACACTGCCCAGATTGTTGGGGTCATAGATCTTTACCAGCGACGGAGCATCCGGGTCGTCGACATAGACGATGCCGCAGTAGCTTTCCTTGTGTTCCGTGCGCAACAGAAGGTCCAGCTCCCCGATGACGCGCGCCAGCTGTTCGGCGTCAAGTGGCTGCTGGGGCGGCGGTTCGCCGGTGGCGTAGGCGAACCAGACGCCGTCCGGAGCCTGCCGCAAGCGATCCCACAGGCGGTCCAGTTCGTCCCACCGCAGCAAATTCTTCAAGTAGCCGTGATACTTCTCCAGGAAACCGCTATTCATCGTGAGCAATGTGTTGGCATATGGACCGAAGGGCGACTACTGTTTAGCCTCGAAAACACCGGATGTCGACGGCACTATACCACGGTGTGCCGCGCGCACCGGGCGCATCGCAAATAGCCGATAATCAACCATATTAATAGGTCAAGAGAGTTGTTGCCTGCTTCCGAGGGATGCCATGTTTGAGCTCAATCGTGCGCGCCTGGCCGTGGTCGGTCTGGGCTACGTCGGTCTACCGTTGGCGGTGGAGTTCGCGCGTCGGTTCTCCACCCGGGGATTCGATGTCGACCCGCGGCGCATCAAGGCCCTCAAGGAGGGGCGCGACCATACTCTCGAGGTGGATGCCGACGATCTGCTGGCCGTTTCCGGCCGGCCGGATGGCGAAAGCGGGCTGACGTTTACCGACAGTCTGCAGGAGATCGCCGATGCCAACGTCTATATCGTCACTGTGCCGACCCCGATCGACCGGCATAAACGTCCGGATCTGACGCCGCTGGAGAAGGCGAGCCGGAGCGTCGGCACCGTCCTCAAGCCGGGCGATGTGGTGGTTTATGAATCGACCGTCTATCCGGGCGCCACCGAAGAGGTGTGTGTGCCGATCCTCGAGCGGGAATCGGGGTTGCGCTACCTGAGCGGGGAAGACGGCGAGGAAATCCAGGGTTTTTATGTCGGTTACAGCCCCGAGCGCATCAATCCGGGCGACAGGGCACATCGTGTCACCAGCATCAGGAAGGTGACCTCGGGCTCGACCCCTGCCGCCGCCGCATTCATAGACGAGCTCTACGGCAGCATCGTCACCGCGGGCACACACCGGGCCAGTTCCATCCGGGTGGCCGAGGCGGCCAAGGTCATCGAAAACACCCAACGGGACGTCAATATCGCCCTGATCAATGAATTGGCCATCATCTTCAATCGGTTGGACATCGACACCGAGGAGGTCCTGCAGGCTGCCGGTACCAAGTGGAACTTCCTGCCGTTCCGGCCAGGGCTGGTGGGGGGGCACTGTATCGGGGTCGATCCGTTCTATCTGACCCACAAGGCCCAGGAGATCGGTTACTACCCGGAGATGATCCTGGCGGGCCGCCGTATCAATGACGAGATGGGTATCTACATCGCCTCTCAGGTGCTGAAGCAGATGACCCGCCAGCGCATCCACGTCGTGGGGGCGCGCATTCTCGTGCTGGGGCTGAGCTTCAAGGAAAACTGCCCGGACCTGCGCAACACGCGGGTCGTCGACGTGGTGCGGGAACTCGAAAACTACCACGCCCGGGTCGACGTTTACGACCCTTGGGTCGACCCGGAAGAGGCGGTACGCGAATACGGGATTCGGCCGATCGAAATGCCCGAGCCGGGGACCTACGACGCCGTGGTTCTCGCGGTGGCTCACCGCCAGTTCGCGGAAATGGGGGCGGATGCGATCCGGGCACTTGGCCGGGAGCAGATGGTGATCTACGACAGCAAATACGTGCTGCCGAGAGAGGTGGCGACGGCACGGCTCTAAATACGTGTCCCGAAACCGTATCCATAGGGTCCGCTTTCGATAAGTTGCAGGAGCGGCGGGAGCCGCGATTCGCTTCCCGTCGCTCCCACAGGCATGGCTATCATTTTGGAACAGCTGTTTAGTGGGGTGTGAAACACTGCACTAGCGAGGGCAGGGGGGCACGGCCTCCCGCGGGCAAGGGACGACAGAGCGAAAGGACATGAAAGTACTTATCACCGGCGTAGCGGGTTTCATCGGTTCGGCCTTGGCGTTACGCCTGCTGGCGAGGGGCGACGAGGTGATCGGGATCGATAACCTCAACGACTACTACGACGTCGGCCTGAAGCGGACCCGCCTCGATCGGATCGCTGCCGCTGCCGGTGCCGCGCCGGGGCAGTGGGCGGATTCGCGCCAGGCCGGTGCCTTTCGATTCGTGCTGGGCGACATCGGCCATCGCAAGGCGGTCGAGCGGCTCTTCAGCGAACATCGGCCCGAGCGGGTGGTCAACCTGGCGGCCCAGGCGGGGGTACGTTACTCGCTGGAAAATCCCCACGCCTACGTCGACACCAACCTGGTCGGTTTCGTGAATCTGCTGGAGGGGTGCCGACACCACGGGGTCGAGCATCTGGTCTATGCCTCCAGCAGCTCGGTCTACGGCGCCAACACCACCATGCCATTTTCGGTCCACGACAATGTGGACCATCCCATGAGCCTGTATGCCGCCACCAAAAAGGCGAATGAGCTGATGGCGCACACCTATAGCTCGTTGTACGGGCTGCCGACCACGGGTCTGCGTTTTTTCACCGTATACGGGCCCTGGGGGCGGCCGGACATGGCGCTGTTCCTGTTCACCCGCAAGATTTTGGCCGGCGAGCCCATCGACGTCTTCAACTACGGGCAGCACCGTCGCGATTTCACCTACATCGACGACATCGTGGAAGGGGTGGTGCGAACCCTCGACCGGGTGCCGGAACCGAATCCGGACTGGAGCGGTGCCAAACCCGATTCCGCCAGCAGTTTTGCGCCTTATCGGCTTTACAACATCGGCAACAACCGGCCGGTGGAACTGATGCAGTACATCGAACTGCTGGAGCAGGCGCTCGGCAAAAAGGCGGAAATGAACCTGCTGCCACTGCAGCCCGGCGATGTGCCGGACACCTATGCCGACGTGCAGGACCTGATTGAAGACGTGGGCTATCGCCCGGCGACGCCGGTGGAGGAGGGCGTGCCGCGTTTCGTCGATTGGTACCTGAGTCACTTCGGGCGGGCGTGAATGATCCGCAAATGAACGCGAATGAGCTCCGGCTTTTGGGAAGTGGATTGAGATGCACCGCCCCGCGCGATGAATCGTACCCCAAATTCTATTTGCGTTTATTCGCGTTCATTCGCGGATCGATCCCATCGATCACCGCTGGCGCGGTATACCGAGGCGCTGGCGCCTCTCCCAGAGGGTCTTGCGGCTGATCCCGAGTTGGCGGGCCAAATCGGTCTCGGTCATTCGTCCCTCGTTCTCACGTACGAAGGTGACGAAATACTCGTCCAGTGAGAGCGCCTCTCCACCTGCCGGGGTCGACCCCGGCGAGTCTTCAAGGGCAAGCAGGTCGGGATCGATGACCGCCTTTTCCGCCAGGATCACGGCACGCTCGATCGCGTTTTCCAGTTCCCGGACATTGCCCGGCCAACTGTGGGCCTGGAGCCGCTCCAGCGCAGCGTCCGAGAACGCCAGCGGCGGCCGGTTCAGCTTGCGACAGGTTTTCTCCAGCAGTACCTGCGCCAGGCTGGCGATGTCCGCTCCGCGCTCGCGCAGAGGCGGCAGCCGGATCTCCATCACATGCAGGCGGAAGTAGAGGTCGTTGCGAAACAGCCCGTCGCTCACCCGCTGTTGTAGATCACGGTGGGTCGCTGCTACCAGGCGGACGTTGACCTTGCGCGACTGAGTGGCCCCGACGCGTCGGATTTCGCCCTCCTGCAGGACCCGCAGCAGCCGCGCCTGCGCCTCCAGCGGCAGTTCACCTATCTCGTCCAGGAACAGGGTGCCGCCGTCCGCCGCCTCCACCAGGCCCCGGTGGGTTCCGATGGCGCCGGTGAAGGCCCCCTTCTCGTGGCCGAACAGCTCCGATTCGATCAGCCCCTCCGGGATCGCGGCACAGTTGACGGTGATGATCGGGGCGTCATGGCGGCCGCTCTGGGCGTGCAGGGCGCGGGCGACCAGCTCCTTGCCGGTGCCGGATTCGCCCAGGATGAGCACGGTGGTGTCCATCGGCGCCACCTTGCGAATGCGTCCGAACACCTCCTGCATCGCCGGGCAGGAGCCGATCATGCCTTCGATGGGATAGGCGCGTGACAGTTCGGAGCGCAGCACCTCATTCTGGCGGGCAAGGGCGCGCTGCTTGAGGATACGATCGACCGTCATCACCATTTCGTCATGGTCGAACGGCTTGGCGATGTAGTCGACCGCGCCCAGCTTCATCGACTCCACCGCCGAACGCACACTGGCGTAGCTGGTCATGATCAAGACCGGAGCGTCGCCAGCGTTCTTGATGATGTCGGTGCCGGGAGCGCCGGGCAGGCGCAGGTCGGTGATGATCAGCTCGAAATCGGCCAGCGGGTAGGCCTCGGCCTCCGCTACGGAACCGGCCTCGTTGACCGCGTGGCCGTGACGCTCCAGCAGTCGGCGCAGGGATTTACGGATGATTGCCTCGTCTTCGACGATCAGGATCCGGCTCATACCGTGAGGTTCTCCAGCGGGGGGGCGGAAAAGATGCTGTTGTCGTCGGCGGCCGGTAGACGTACCCGCACGCGGGTACCTGCCCCCGGTTGGCTGTCCACGTCCACGGTGCCGGAGTGTTCATGCACGATGTTGTACACCATGGGCAGACCGAGGCCGGTGCCTTCCCCCGGCTCTTTGGTGGTAAAGAAGGGCTCGAATACGTGGTCGAGGATCTCCTCCGGGATCCCGAAACCCTGATCTTCGACCGTGACCTCCAGGTAGTCGCCGAGGCGACGGCACTCTATGGTGATGCGATCGCCGGGCCGCGAGGCGTCGCAGGCATTGCTGAGCAGGTTGACGAATACCTGGGTCAGCCGCTGGCGATCGCCGAGCACCCGATAGCCCGCCTCACAACGGTCCTCGAATTCCAGCTGTTTACCGGCGTGACTGAGCCTCACCAGCCGGACCGCCTCATCGACACTGTCGGAAAGATCGGTGATGGTCGGTGCGTGGTCGGCCACGGTGCCGCTGTGCGAGAAGGTCACCAGGGACTGTACGATGGCGGTGATGCGTCGGGTCTGGGCGAGGATCTCGGTGAGCCCCTCTTCGGTAAGTTCGTCGTCCCGGTCACTCAACAGGTTCTGCGCCAGGCAGGCGATACCGGTGACCGGGTTGCCCACTTCGTGGGCCACCCCTGCCGCTAGCCGGCCGATGGAGGCAAGGCGCTCGCTATGGGCGAGTTCCGATTCCAGTCGGTGCATGTCGGTCAGGTCTTCGACCAGGATCACGGTGCCGCCCGCGCCGCCGCCGGATGCTCCATCCTCGATGGCCGCCTTGTGCAGGTTGAAAACGCGGACCCGCGCCTCTTCCCGCATCTTGACTTTGTGCAGATGGTTGTCATGGGCCCGCAGGAAACCGCACAGCAGGCCGGACCAGGGCTCGGGAAGCTCCTTCAGAGGCCTGCCCGCCGCCTCACTGGCGCCGATCCCGGAGATCACGCTCATCGCCAGATTCCAGCTCACCACCTCCCGGTCCGGTCCCAGGGAACAGACACCGAGCGGCAGGTCCTGCAGTACCTGACGGTGATAGCGGCGCAGGTCGTCCAGTTCGGCGGCCAGGCCGCGCAGGCGGGTGCGGGAATCCTCCAGGCGCTGTTCCATGTAGCGGACGCTGGCGGAGAGGGCGGTGCGCGCCTGCGGGTCCATGCGCAGGCGGTCATCGACAATCATGCGGGCCAGCATGGGACCCAGCAGCCCTGACAGGTTGCGTTCGATGCGGTCACGCACCTGACGCAAGTCGGTCGCGGGTAATGGCGCATCGGCCAGATTGAGGTCGGCAAGGGCGCGTTGGACCTCGTGGGCGGCCATCTCCGGTCCGGTGATCAGGGCGAGTTGATCCCGTATTTGCTGCAGCGAGTCGGCCACCAGCAGTCCCGGCGGCGGACCGAGATTCTCCTTGCAACAGGCCTGGGCCGCCTCGGTTTCGGAGGTGGTCGGCCGGGTCAGCATCGACACCAGCGCGAACAGGGTGAAGTTGACAGCCAAGGACCAGAATGTGGCGGCACTCCAGGGCTCGCCGGTCACACCGGACCAACCCCCCTGTCCAAACAGGGGCAACAGCAGCATGAAGGTCCACACCGCGGCCCCGCCGCCGAGCCCGACCAGGAAGCCGGCACGGGTCGCCCGCCGCCAATAGAGCAGACCGATGATCCCCGGCAGGAACTGTGCCACTGCCACGAAGGAGATGAGCCCGAGTTTGGCCAGACCCTGGTTGCGCTCCAGCAGCAGGTAAAAACCGTAGCCAGCCAGGATCACCAGGGCGATCAGCACGCGCCGGCCCCACAGCAGCCAGCGGTAGAGATCGACGTCCGGTTTGAGTCGTGGCGGAAAGCTGGCCGGCAGCACCAAATGGTTCATGCTCATGGCGGCCAGCGCCAGGGTGGTGACGATGATCATGGCGCTGGAGGCGGAGACGCCGCCGATGAAGGTCATGATCGGCAGCCAGGTCGAGCCACTCTCCAGGGTGATGCCGAGCACAAAAAAATCGGCCGAGGTGCCTGGCTGCAACATGCTGCCGGCCCACAGAATGGGAGGGATGGCCAGGTTCAGCAACAGCAGAAACAGCGGGAACGCCCAACTGGCGAAACCGAGGGAGCGCTCGTTGAGGTTTTCGGTAAAAATCATATGGAACTGGCGTGGCAGCAGGAATGCCGCGGCGAAGGCCAACAGCAGCAGCGTCGCCCAGGGCCCCTCCCGCACCGGTCGGTACAGTGCCTCGGTCGCTTCCGGATGATCGTGCAGCCAGCTGTTCAGGCCGCCCAGCCCGTCGAATACGCCGAATACCGCGAACAGGCCGACGGCGAGCAGGGCGGCCAGCTTGACCAGGGATTCGAAAGCGATGGCGACCACCAGGCCCTCGTGCCGCTCACGGGCCGAGATGTGGCGCGCGCCGAACAGAACCGCAAACAGGATGATGGTGAGACAGAACCCCAGGGCGATGAGGCCCGGCGTCGACTCACTGGTCAGCACCTGCAGCGACTCGGTGACCGCCCGGATCTGGAGCGCAATATAGGGCAGGGTGCCGGCCAGCATGAATAGCGTAACCAGGACCCCGGCCAGCTGGCTCTGGTAGCGGAAGGCGAACAGGTCAGCCAGAGAAGCAAGCTGAAACTCCCGCGTCAGCCGCAGGATCGGTTGCAACAGGATCGGCGTCAGTGCAAACGCCAAGGTCACACCGAGGTAAATGGTGAGGAAGTTGTAGCCCCACTCCTCGGCGAAGCCGACGCTGCCGTAGTAGGTCCAGGAGGTGGCGTAGACGCCCAGCGACAGCACGTAGGTGATCGGGTGGCGTGCCAAACCGGAGGGGAGCCAGCCGCGCTCGGCACTGTAGGCCACCAGAAACAGCACCAGCAGGTAGGCGACGCCGGCGAGGAACAGCTGCCACAGCTCAAAGGTCATCGCCGCGCGCCTTTTGTTGCAGCCACGCCGTCAGGCCGATGATCGCGCCCCACAGCAGGTAGGGCAGATACCACGGGCTGTCGTCCGCCGCCCAGTAGCTCACCAGCGGCGAGACCAGCAGCAGAAGCGCGAACAGCAGCAGGAGAATGGTCTTTTCCACGGATACGCCGTCTTCTGGAAGCCGCTATAGCTTACCAGTCGGCGTTACGGAACGTAACACGGGGGGTTGAATAGTCGACTCCGAAGCCGGCTAAAGGTAGTCGACCAGCTTGCCGCTGGTCTGGCGTAGGCGGTGGCTCAGCAGTTGCGACATCTTCCAAAGGACGCGGAAGGCGAGCCCCGGGTGGGCCTCGGCGATGCGCAGGAAGCTGCGCTTGGTGAACAGCAACAGTGTGCATTCGGTCTTGGCGACCACGGTCGCCGAGTGGGGCTGTTCGTCGATGATCGACATCTCGCCGATCACCTTGCCGGCACGGATGGTGGCGATGTGCCGCTGCTGACCCTCGTCACGTTCCTTGACCACGTCGAGCTTGCCCTCCACCACCAGGCAAAGAAAGCTGTCGTGATTGCCTTCACGGAAGATCTCCGTACCGGGGATCGCCTCGAAGGCATGCATGTAGTCGGCCAGGGTCTCCAACTCCCGATGGGAGAAGTCGCTGAGCATCGCAATCTGCTCCAGCATCGAACAAATGCGGTCACGAAAACCCGGCCCGGCGCCGAGTTGTTTGAGGCCTTTGGGGAGGGAGGTGGCGCTCATATCCGTGGTGTTGCTGCGGGCTCCGGCCGATTCTAGGGGGTTCGGTGGCCCGAAGAAGCGACCGGAATCACGTATATTTAACAGGATTAACAGGATTTTTCAGGATTAACAGGATAAAGGCCAGGGTAAACGCATACTCACCGAAGAGCGATGTAAGTCCTTGAAAGCAGGTCGTCGGCCGCAGGGATGCGGCCGTCGACGCGTACAGGGATGTATTTACAGCGTACCTGCTTTCAAGGACTTACATCGCATGCAGCACGGCCGTGACGTTAGTATGCGTTCACCCTGGGATAAAGGCAGACATCCGTGCATGAGTCATTTAACCAGCGTCTCGACCCCAGAAACCTCAACCTGGGTTTTCCTGTAAATCCTGAAAAATCCTGTTAATCCTGTTGAATTCCATCGCCGAGGCTCTGGAGGCGCTATCCGTCAATCTGTTTCACGGAAACCGCCAGACGTCGGGGAATACGTCCCGGCTCCCAGTGCTCCCGCGCCCAGCGCCAGGCGGCGCTCAAATCGGCATCGGCCAGGTCCGTCTGGGGTTCCTGGCCCAGAAACGCCAGGGCGGCGATCAGCGACGGGACAGGGTGGGCGTCGTCCAGGGGTGGGGCGAGGTTCTGCTTGCTCAGTTTCTGGCCGGCCCCGTCGACCGCCACCGGCAGGTGCAGGTATTCGGGCGTGGGCAGCTCGAGCAGGCGTTGCAGGTGGATCTGCCGGGGCGTGGAGTCGAGCAGGTCGCTGCCGCGGACCACGTGGGTGATGCCCTGAGCGGCGTCGTCCACCACCACCGCCAATTGGTAGGCGAAAAGCCCGTCCGCCCGCCGGATCGGAAAATCGCCGACCTCTCGCTCCAGCCGCTGTGCGAAACGGCCTTGCAGCGCGTCTTCGAAGGCCAGCGACTCGTCGGTTACCCGCACCCGAATCGCCGTTCCCGGTCGGATGGGGGAGCGGCGGTTCCGGCAAGTGCCGGGGTAAACCGAGGGGCCGAGGTCGCGTGCGGCGGCGGCCTCGGCGATCGCCCGACGGGAACAGGTGCAGCCGTAGACCAGATCCTGGCGCCGCAATGTCTCGATCGCCGTCTCGTACGCTTCGCCGCGGCGGCTCTGGAACATCACTTCGCCGTCCCACTCGAAGCCGTACGCCTCCAGGGTTTGCAGGATGGCGCCGGTCGCCCCGGCGACCTCGCGCGGTGGGTCGATGTCTTCTATGCGGACCAGCCAGCGCCCGCCATGGTGGAGCGCCTCCAGATAGCTGCCGACCGCGGCGACCAGCGAACCGAAGTGCAGCGGTCCGGTGGGCGAGGGCGCGAAGCGGCCGACGTACATCGTTCCTCTCTATTCGTACCAGCGCGTGAAGGCGCCCACGGGTTCCCGCTCCGTGCGGAAGCGGTTCACCGGCACCGCCGGGTCGGGATAGCCGAGCGCCATACCGGTGATCAGCAGCCGCCGGGGGTCCACATCCAACTGGTCGCGAATGAGGTCGGGATAATCCGTCAGGGATGCCTGTGGGCAGGTGGCCAAGCCCAGCCCGGTGGCCGCCAGCATCACACTCTGGAGGAAGATCCCCATGTCCAGCCAAGCCCCCTGGCCGTGGCTGCGGTCCATAAAGAACAGCAGACCGACCGGGGCGTCGAAAAACCGGTAATTGGCATACCAGGCCTGTTTGCGCGCCTCGGCGTCGTCCCGGCCGATGCCGAGCGCGCCATAGAGCGCCAGCCCGCTGCGCTTGCGCCGCTCCTTGAACGGTTCGATCCACTCCGCCGGGTAGTAGGTATAGTCGGGGTTGTCCGGCACACCGGCCTCGCGGGCGGCGATGATTGCCTCCCCCAAGCGGGCCTTGGCCTTGCCCGTGACCACCACCACCTGCCACGGCTGGATGTTGACGCCGGACGGCGCCCAGCGGGCCGCGTCCAGTACCTGTTCGATGAGTTCCCGCGGCACCTCGCGGTCGAGAAAGGCGCGGGTCGAGGCCCGCTGCCTTAGTGCCTCAATGACGTCCATCGCTAGCCTCTATTGGGAAGGGATCCGCAAATGAACGCGAAGGCAAAAGCTTCAACGCAAAGGCGCAAAGAACGCAAGGTTTTATTTCTAACCGGTTTTGCTTTGCGACCTTTGCGTCTTTGCGCCTTTGCGTTTGATCTTATTCGCGTTCACTTGCGGATCAAATCAACTACATAAACGAAAAAGGGGGCCGCAGCCCCCTCGTTCGGTCCCCTCAGCGCCGCCGTTCAGCCGCGCTGCTTTTCCCGGATCTCGTCCAGCGTCTTGCAGTCGATGCAGAGCGTGGCGGTGGGGCGTGCCTCGAGGCGCCGGATGCCGATCTCCACCCCGCAGGACTCGCAGTAGCCGTACTCGCCCTCATCGAGCGCGTCGAGCGACTCGGTGATCTTCTTGATCAGCTTGCGCTCACGGTCGCGCGTCCGCAGTTCCATCGTGAACTCGGACTCCTGGGTTGCGCGATCGTTCGGATCGGGGAAGTTGGCCGCCTCATCCTGCATGTGGTGCACGGTGCGGTCGACCTCCTCCATCAGCTCGCGGCGCCAGGCCTGGAGGATCTGACGGAAGTGCTCCGACATGCGTGGGCTCATGTACTCCTCGCCCTTCCCCTCCTTGTAGGGTTCGAACTTGCGGAAGCCGTCCGCAGCACCGCCGGTGGCCGCCACTTTGCTTTGGGCGTCCGAAACTGCCTTCGGTTTGGCTGCAGCCTTGGGCTTTTTTTCGCTGGCGGTAGCCGTGTCGGCTACCGTTTTCTTCGCTGGCATATCTATTTTCCCCCGCCGGTATGCCATGGCCGATAATTGGCCCGAAAAAACAAACCGGCATCTATACCAGAACTACCGGACCCGCGCAATCAAATCGACAGGGTGCGTGGGACGATAGCTCAAGGTAACCTATCGGCCCGAGCGGCAGATTCTAGACCAAAAACACATGGCAAAACTTGACGCACTTCTATTCGACGTCGATGGAACCCTGGCTGACACCGAGCGCGACGGCCATCGCGTGGCCTTCAACCTGGCCTTCCGCGACGCCGATCTCGATTGGGACTGGTCCGAAGAGCTGTACGGCAAACTGCTCGCGGTTACCGGCGGCAAAGAGCGGATTCGCTACTATCTCGACCAGTTCAACACGAAGTTCGAACGGCCGGCCGAGCTCGACCGCTTCATTGCCGGCCTGCATAAGGCCAAGACCGCCCATTATACCCGCATGCTGGCCGAGGGATTGATCCCGTTACGTCCAGGGGTGCGGCGCCTGATCGAAGAGGCGCGGGTGGCCGGCCTCAAGGTGGGGGTGGCCACCACCACCACGCCGGAGAACGTGACGGCACTGCTGGAGAACACACTGGGTCGGGGCGCCACCGCCTGGTTTGACGTGATTGCGGCCGGCGACGTTGTGCCGCAGAAAAAGCCGGCGCCCGATATCTATCTCTATGCGATGGAGCAGCTCGGATTGGAGCCCTCGGCCTGCATTGCCTTTGAAGACTCCTATAACGGCATTCGGGCCTCTTCGGCCGCCGGTTTGAAGACCATTGTCGCTGTCAACGGCTACACGCAGGATGACGACTTCACCGGCGCGAGCATCGTCCTCGACCACTGGGGTGAGCCGGAGAACCCGTTCACCGTACTGAGCGGTGATGCCGGCGGGGCAGGCTATCTGGATTTGGCCCTGGTCAGGCGCCTGCATGCCGGCTGAACACCCGGTGCACATCGCCCGCCGGATGGGGGCGATCGCACCGTTCCACGTCATGGAACTGCTCGGCCGTGCGCGTGATTTGGAGGCGGCCGGGCACGACATTGTCCACATGGAGATCGGGGAGCCGGATTTCGGCACGCCCGAGCCGGTTATCGCCGCCGCACAGCGGGCACTGGCGGCGGGCCAGACCCTCTACACCCCGGCGGTCGGTCTGGGGGCGCTGCGCGAAGCGATCGCCGGGCACTATCGGGAGCGCTACGGCATCGAGGTGGGGCCGGAACGGATCGTGGTCACGCCGGGCGCCTCCGGCGCACTGTTGCTGGCCTTGGGGGTGCTGCTCGACCGTGACGACGAAATTCTCCTGGCGGACCCCGGCTACCCCTGCAACCGTCACTTCGCCCGGTTTGTCGAAGCCCGGGCGGTCGGCATCCCGGTGGATGCCGCCAGCGGCTATCAACTCCACGCCGGCCACCTGGAGCATCACTGGAGCGAGCGGACGGTGGCAGCACTGCTGGCATCCCCTTCGAACCCAACCGGCACCCTGCTGGAGCGGGCGGAACTGGAGGCGCTGGCGCGTGCGGCGGCAGCTCGCGGCGGCCGGCTGGTAGTCGACGAGATCTATCACGGTCTGACCTACGGCACGGATGCGGTCACTGCGCTCTCAGTGGATGAGAACGCCTTCGTCATCAACAGTTTTTCCAAATACTTCTGCATGACCGGTTGGCGGCTCGGCTGGCTGGTGGTCCCGGAGGATTACCGACGCGAGGTGGAGAAGCTGGCGCAGAATCTGTTCATCGCGCCCTCGACCCCGGCCCAGTATGCGGCGTTGGCCGCGTTTCAGCCCGACACGCAGGCGATTCTGGAGGAGCGCCGTGCGGAGTTCGCCCGTCGCCGCGACTTTCTGCTGCCCGCGCTGCGTGGTTTGGGCTTCGAAATCCCCGTCGAGCCGCGGGGAGCGTTCTACCTGTATGCCGATTGCAGCCGCTTCACCGACGACTCGCAACGCCTGGCGCTCGACCTGCTGGAGCAGGCCGGCGTGGCGGTCACCCCCGGTCTCGATTTCGGTGAATACCGTGCAAAGCAGCACCTGCGGTTTGCCTACACCACCTCGCTCGAACGCCTGCAGGAAGGCGTGGCCCGGATCGCCCAATTCGTTACGGCGTAGTCGGAACGGGTGAGCCCCGAACGATGGAACAGGATTTACAGGATTTTTCAGGATTAACAGGATAAGGCTAAGTTGCTTTGGCTCCGAGAAAGCATTCTTCCCTAACTGGGATCTTCACGACTTTCCAAAAACAGAATAAAGCTGAGTTGGCTTTGACCCCCAAGAAAAACATCCTGTTCATCCTGAAAACATCCTGTTAATCCTGTCCTATTAATGTATTGCCCTTCATGCGTTCCACCCACATGGCGGTGGCGCCGGCCACTGCGGCCGGCATGACCAGGAAGTTGAGCACCGGGATCAGGGTGGCAAGCAGCGTCACGCCGCCGAAGCCGAGGGAGAGCAGGCGACGCTCGGCCAGGCGCTGGCGCTGCTCTTTGCCGCGCAGGCCGTGGTTTCCCATCGGATAATCCCCATACTCCACCGCCAGCATCCAGGCGCTGAACAGGGCCCACAGGAGGGGGGCGATCAGGTTGACCCCCGGGATGACAAACAGCAGCAGCAGCGGGATCGCCCATTTGGCGAAGTAGAGCAGCTTGCGCAGCTCATCCAGCAGCGCCACGGGGGCACCCTTCAGCGCGGCGGCCAACCCGTCACCGCCAGGTGGTGCGGTTCCGGTCAGGTGGCGCTCCACCGCCTCTGCCAGCAGGCTGTTGAACGGTGCGGCAATCAGGTTGGCGACAATCGAGAAGCTGTAGAAGACGATCACCAGCGCGGCGAGCCCGGCCGCGATCCAAAGCAGCCAGGCGAGCCAGGCCAGCCAGTCGGGCAGTTGCGGCAGGAAGGCTTCGACCAGGGCCTCGATCCAGCCGAAGGCAAACCAGAGCAGCACGCCGAAGACCGCGATATTGACCGCCAGCGGGACGGCGACGAAGCGTTTCAGCCCCGGCTCACCCAGCAGTTTGAGGCCACGCGTAAAGTAGGCCGCCCCGGCGACCGGTGAATTCCTTACCATTTCGACTCCTGATCAGCACGTCGCGAAGCCCACTTTTCAAGGGCGCTCCGCGGACTGTTATGGGTAATCCGATGTAGACCTATTCTCTCGCCGAGCCGCCAGGCACGCCACGCACCGCAGTCGCTACGTTTCCGCTTCCCTCGGCATGCGAGTGCATGATCGCACGAAACAGCGGAATCCTCGGGTCTACGTCTCATCGCTCTCGTCGGCCGGGACGGCCCGCTCCGCGGCCCAGGCGCGCAGGGCTTCGAGCTTTTCGGCCATGAGCACCGATAGCGTCCGGGTCTGAAGGATAGCGTTCTCCACCTCCGCCGTGGTCGGCTCCGCATCGCGGGCACGGCTGCTGTAGAGGGCGTCCACCACCGACTGCTCGATCTCCGCGCCGGAGAATCCGGCGGTGATGGCGGCCAGGTGAATGAGGTCGAAGGCGTCCGGATCGAGTCCGCGCTTGCGCAGATGGATGGCAAAGATGGTTTCGCGCACCGAGCGGGAAGGGAGGTCGACGAAGAACACCTCGTCGAAGCGGCCCTTGCGCACCAGTTCGGCCGGCAGCCGGCTGATGTCGTTGGCCGTGGCGACCAGGAACACCGGCGCCTTGCGCTCCGCCATCCAGGTGAGCAGCGTGCCGAGGATGCGCTGCGAGGTGCCGCCGTCGCCGTCCCCGACCGAAATGCCCTTTTCGATTTCGTCTATCCAGAGCACGCAGGGCGCCATCGCCTCGGCGGTCTTCAGCGACTCGCGCAGATTGCGCTCCGACTCGCCGTGGTATTTGTTGTAGATCGCCCCGAAGTCCATGCGCATCAGCGGAACCTGCCAGACGCCGGCCACCGCCTTGGCGGCCAGGCTCTTGCCGCCCCCCTGGACGCCGAGCAGCAGCATGCCCCGAGGCCGGTCCTCGCCGGCCGTGCCCGCCACGAAGGCCTCCCGGCGCTGTTCCAGCCAGACCTTCATCCGTGAAAGGCCGCCGACGTCGGAGAAACCGGCGGTATCGTACTCAAAGCTGAGAATGCCGCCGGGGCTGAGCAGCGCATGCTTGGCCTTTACGACGGCGGTGATGTCGGAGTGGTTGATCGCGCCGTCGTTGAAGATGGCTCCACGGGCCAGCCGGCGCGCGTCGTTGCCGGTCATGCCCTTGAGGCTGCGGATGAGCAACTGGAAGGTTTCGGTATCGGTGGTGACCGGCGACTGGTGGCGCCGGCGCCATTCGGCCGCCACGGCGCGCACGATATTCTCCAATTCGGCGCTGTCCGGCAGGGCGATCTCGGCCCGGGCCGACAGCCGCTCCAGTTCGTCGGGGATGTCGAGTTGGTGGCTGATCAGCACCAGGGTCTGTCCGGTCTGCTCGTGGCGCAGGGCGATATCCTTCAGGAGGCGGACATGCAATGGGTCGCGGAGGAAGGGGTGAAGGTCGGCGAGTACGTAGATGCCATCGTCGGCTGAGCCCTTTACACGGCGGAGCGCCTGTTCCGGTTCGGTGCTGCCGGAGTCCTCGCCGGCATCGATATCCTGGCGCCGCAGCCCCTCGGTAATGGTCCACAGGAACACCGGTCGGAAGCGTCGAATGCCAATCTCCCGCACCAGTTCGACAGCCTGCGGCTCATCGAATGTCTCGATCACGATGATCGGTGTGCGGGACTTGATCAACAAATCCAGGTCGTGGCGTTCGCCGCTACTGCTCATGGGCATGCTCCGGTTCATCCATGCGGATGGATGATAACGGTTTCGGGTGCGATTGCCGAAGTCCTACCGGAGCGGAACGAGCTATGCTGAAACCGCAATCCACACCGTCCGGGAGTGAAGCGAAGGTTGGAAATCTCTCTTGTACAAGCGGCCAAGCTGGCGCTCTCTTCGGCGACCGGCCTTTCCAAGGATGCCTTGCACGTCTATGTGGCGTTGGCGGTGATGTTGGCGACAGCGGTTTTGCTGCGCAAATCGCTGGGGTCTGCCTTGCCGTGGCTGTCGGTTGTCCTGGTTGCCATTATCGGGGAACTGTTCGACTGGCATGATGACCTGGCCAGTTTGGGGGTGTGGGATTGGCGTGCCAGTCTGCACGACCTTCTCAACACCGTTTTCTGGCCCAGCGTCATTCTGCTACTGGTCCGCGGAGGCTGGTTGTCGGGAGGCCTTGGCTCGCCTGATCCGGTTGCGAGTCCTTCCACCGAATAGCGTCACGACCGAGGGTGAACGCATACTTACAACTCGCCCAGCACAGTCTTGAAGTATGCGTTTACCCTGCGTTACGACCGGAGTCCCCTGCGGGCGAGCAGGGCGGTGCCATAGGCGGCTTCCGTATGCACCGGGTCGACCAGCGGGCAGCCAAGCCGTGCCGACCGGATCCGTTGCCACGCCCGGTTGGTGGCACCGCCGCCAACGCTGAACACCCGCCGCGGTGCCGGCGCGCCCAATTCGGTCAGCTTGCGGTAGGCCTGCGCCTCGATGGCGGCGATCCCCTCCAGCAGGCCCTGGAAGAACACGGCGTCTTGCGCAGGTCTTGGTTCCAGGCGGGGCGGCAATGCCGGGTCGTTGACCGGGAAGCGCTCCCCCGGCGCCAGCAGGGGATAGTAGTCGAGCCCTGTTGGCCGTTCCGGCTCCAGGGCCGGCGTCAGCGCCGCCATCTGCTCCGGCGTGAAGAAGTGGCGCAGCACCGCGCCGCCGGAGTTGGAGCCGCCGCCCACCAGCCAGCGCTCGCCCAGCGGCTGGCTGTAGACCCCATACTCCGGGGCGAACAGCGGTTCGGCGGTGACGACCTTGGTGACCAGTGTCGACCCCAGTGAGGTAACCGCATCACCGATCTCGGCCGCACCGGTGGCCAGGATCGCGGCGGTGCTGTCAGTGGTGCCCGCCCCGATGACCACATCCGTCGCCAAGCCCCAGCGCGCCGCAAGCGTGGGATCGAGAGCCCCGACCGGCGTGCCGGGGGCGACCACTTCCGGCAGCAGGCGGGCGGGCACGCCGAGCGCGTCGAGCCACTCCGGCCAGCGCCGGTGTGCCGCATCCCAACCCAGCTTCAGCACGTTGTTGGCGTCGGAGACTCCCCGGCGGCCGCAGAGTCGGGCGGTAATCCAGTCGGCCTGGGTGGCGACGCGGGCGGCGCAGCCGGTGTCCCGCGCCAACAACCACAGCAGCTTGGCCAATCCCGAACCGGTGCCGTGGGCCGCGGTCTCCGGCGGTGCCACTGCGGCGATACGGTTAGCCTCGGCGGTCGCCCGATTGTCGTTGTACATCAGCGCCGGACCACAGCGGCTGCCTTCAGCATCGGTGAGCAGCACCGTGCCCGAGGTGCCGTCCACGGCGAGGGCACGGACGGCCTGACGATCGACCTGCTCCAGCAGGTTGTCCAGCGTTCCCAAAACTGCATCCCACCACAGTGCCGGTCGCTGTTCGCGGCCGCCGTCATCGGTGGACAGCGGCGCCGCCAGCGTCGTCCGGCTCTCGGCGACCGGCGTGCCGGCGGAATCGATGGCGATGGCGCGACAGCCGGACGTGCCAAGGTCGATGCCGACAAAGAGGTCGGCCGGTGAGGTGCGATAATCGTTGGATGCCATCGTCTTAATTACGTCCGGGAGAAGCCTTCAACGCAAAGACGCAAAGGCGCAAAGGCGCAAAGGCGCAAAGGCGCAAAGGACGCAAAGGTTAATAGTGGAAGGGGGTAAGCGCCATTGCAGATGCCGAAACGGCCAGGGCTACCGCGACGCAAACACATAAACCCTTCGCGCCCTTTGCGTCATTGCGCCTTTGCGTTGGATCTTTTTCCACCCCTCTGCGCCACTGCCACAATTAGGACGCCGATTCGGCACTGTAGCGCGCCAGCAGCCCGGTGCGCACGGCATGGCGGTAGACGCGGGTGAAATACCACCCGCCCAGCAGCAGATAGCCCAGCGCCAGCACCGCCCCGCCGAGCAGATGTGCGCCGGAAAACGGTTCACCGGCGATCACCGCACGCATTCCCTCGAACACGTAGGCGGCGGGCATCAGGTAACCGACCGCCTGCATCCACTCCGGCAGCGTCTCCAGCGGGTAGAACACGGCGGCGAACGGCGAGAGCATCGCCGGCAGCGGCCAGATCAACCACTCGGCGGCGGGCCCGAGCCGCAGCACGATGGCGCTGCTGAAGACGCCGAGGGCGATGCCGAACGTAAACAGGATCAGCAAAAACGGCAACAACAGGCTGCCGTAGGCGAAGAACGACAGCCCGAACGCGGCGCTGGCCAGCACCAGCATGACCACGAGCCCGATGCTGCTGGTGAGCGTGGCGGTTACCACCAAAGCGGTCACGTACTCACCGATGGAGAGCGGCGAGGCGAAAAGGTTGAGGAAGTTGCGCGACCAGACGTCTTCAAAAAAGGCGGTGGTGACCCCGTGCATCACCCGGGTGAAAAAGTCCCACAGCAGCACGGCGCCGAGCAGCACGGTGACGAAATCGGGACCGCCAGCGGTCACCATGTTCAGGTAGCGGGTGATGAAACCCCATAGCACGATATCGATGGCCACCCAGGCAAACAGCGGCAGCAGCCGAGCCGGACTGCCCCGCATCAAATAGAACTGCCGCAGCACCATAGCTCCGATGCGCTGGAGGTTCATGGGGCGGAAAAGCCTTTAACGCAAAGACGCAATGACGCAAAGGGCGCAAAGTTTTTTGGGCTTTCTGTGGAGTGTACCCCGGTATTGCCGTTGCCAATGCGATGGCAATTCGACCCGGGAAAAACGTAACAGACCCTTTGCGTCATTGCGTTGGGTTTTTTTTTATTCACAAACCACCCCCAAGCGTGAGCGGTTCGCGGGCGACGGTGATGAAGAGCTCCTCCAGGTTGGCCTTGCCGTGTTCGGCAGGCAGGGTCTTCGGGTTGCCCTCCAGTAGTAGACGGCCGCGGGAGAGGAACAGTACCCGGTCGCAAACCGCCTCCACCTCGTACATGTTGTGCGAGGTCCAAAGCACCGCGCAGGCGCCGCGGCTGGCGAAGTCGCGAATGCGGGCGCGCATCTCGCGCGCCGTGGCCGGGTCCAGCGAGGCGGTCGGCTCGTCCAGCAGGAGCAGGCGGGGCTTGTTCAGCATCGCCTTGGCCAGGGCGACGCGGGTCTGTTCACCGGAGGAGAGTAGTCCGCACTTGGTGCGGCGAAAGCGCGTCAGTTCGAACTCACCCAACAACGCATCGATCCGCCGCCGGAGGTCGTCGACCCCGTACAACATGCCGAAGATGCGCAGGCTCTGCTCCACCGTCAGGTTTCCCGGCATAGGGGCGTAGACGGCTGCGAAGTTGGTGAAGGAGAGGGCGCGGACGCGCTCGGTTGCCAAATCCGAATCCTCGATGCGAATGGTTCCGGAAGTGGGTTCCAGCACACCCAGGATCATGTTGATGGTAGTGGTCTTGCCCGCGCCATTGGGGCCGAGCAGCCCGACGATCTCGTTGCGCGCCACGGCAAAGTCCACACGGTTGACGGCGAGGGTCTCACCGTAGGACTTGCTCAGAGAGGTTACCGAGAGAACGGGGGACATGGCATCCTTTATAGCCGTGCCTCCCTGACGCTGCCGCGGCACTAGCCCCGCGGTATCGCTTCCGAATGTTGCCGCAGGGGGGCGTGTTTCCACGGCCGGGACAGGTGATCGGCTGGCTCTCTCCGCCCCCGTTGATACTCCTCGAAGGCCTCGCGAACGGCGGCGGAAAGCGCTTCGTCCTCCCAGGGCTTGGTCAGGAATTTATAGACCCAGCCCTGATTGACCGCTTCGGTGACTGTCTGAAGGTCGGTGTAACCGCTCAAGATGATCCGTATCACCGACGGGTAGAGCTCCCGCACCCGGTGCAGGAACTCCGTTCCCGGCAACGCCGGCATCCGCTGGTCCGATATGATCACGGCGATTGCCCGGGTTGCCAGCAGCTCGAAGGCATCTTGCGGATTGCTGGCCATCAGTATTTCGTAGCCATCTTTCCGCAACAGGCGATAGAGCGCGCGCAACACATTTGTCGAATCGTCGACCAGCAGTAGCGCGGGGCGTGCTTCCGCGGTCCAGGGCTCGGGGAACGCCATCCGACCGGGTTGGGCAACCAACTGTTCGAGTCGCTCTGCGGGAAGCGGTTGGCTGAAGTAAAAGCCTTGAATCAGGTTACAGCCATGGCGCTCCAGGAAGCGCAGGTGTGCCTCGGTTTCCACACCTTCGGCCAGCACCTCCAGGCGCAGACTGTCGGCGATGCCGATCACGGTGCGGATAATCGCCGCGTCTTCCGGGTCGCTGACCGCATCGCTGACGAATGACTGATCGATCTTGAGCTTGCTGATGGGCAGTCGTTTGAGACAGCCGAGGCTGGAATAGCCGGTACCGAAATCGTCCATGGAGATCATCACTCCGAGGTCGCGGACCTCGCCGAGGCGCGCAGTCATCCGCTCGGGGTCGCTCATGATCAGGGTTTCGGTCACCTCCAGTTCCAATAGCCCCGGATCCAGCTCGGAACGCACAAGCGCGTCGCGGACCTTGTCGACGAACTCGGCTTCCTGAAGTTGTCGCACCGAGACATTGACCGCCATCCGCAGCTGCAGGCCGGATCGGCTCCAGGCGGCGGCTTGCAGGCAGGCCTGATTGAGCACCCAGTCGCCAACGGCGATGATGAGGCCGCTGTCTTCGGCAACCGGGATGAAGTCATCGGGGGGAATGAGACCGCGAACGGGATGATTCCAGCGGACCAGGGCCTCCACCCCGATGACCCGTCGGCGGACCAGATCCACCTGTGGTTGGTAGTGGAGGAGCAGCTGGTCGCCGGCGATCGCACCATGCAGTTCCCCCTCCAGGGTCAGCCGTAGCAGCGCGCGCTGGTTCAACTCACTGGTGAAATACTGCAGGTTGTCGCGCCCGCTCTCCTTCGCCCGATACATGGCCGCATCGGCGCTTCGCAACAACTCCTCGGCATTGGTACCGTCCGTCGGATAGAAGGCGGCACCGATGCTGGCCGTCAGGTGCAGTTCATGGCCGTCCGCCTGGATCGGTTCCCGCAGGGCGGTGGCGATCCGTCGCACGACGTCGGTCACGACT
Source organism: Gammaproteobacteria bacterium (assembly GCA_041685045.1). Classification (GTDB taxonomy): domain Bacteria; phylum Pseudomonadota; class Gammaproteobacteria; order Thiohalomonadales; family Thiohalomonadaceae; genus Thiohalomonas. The sequence continues at coordinate 26,342 of JAWLGP010000012.1, read as the reverse complement.
TCGGCGGCAGCAAGGTGGGGCAGTAACAGCACGAATTCGTCGCCGCCGTAGCGGCCGACCGAGTCGACGTCGCGCAGGCAGCCTGACAATCTCGCGGCCACTGCCGCCAAAACCCCATCGCCGGCGTTGTGCCCCAGGCTGTCGTTGATGAGCTTGAAACGGTCGAGGTCGAGGAAGAGGACGGCCAGTGACTCGCGCGTGCGGTTGCAACCGGCCACCGCCTGCTGCAGGCGGTCGTTCAGCAGAATGCGGTTGGGCAGTCCGGTCAAGTCGTCAAAGTGCGCCTGATATTCCAGCTGCCGTTCGTAGAGCACACGCTCCGTCACGTCGCTGACGATGGCCACCCAGTGACTGCGAGTCCCGCCGGCGGTCAGCTCCGAAACCTGCAGTTCGTACCAGAACGTGCCACCGTCCCTTCGCCTGCCCTCATGTAGGTGCGCACCCCGTCCACCGACCCGAATCGCCCTCAACATATTCTGAATGGTCGGCGACGGGGGTTCGGGGGCCAGAAAGCTATCGGCAGGCCAGCCGGTGATGGCGGTGACTGCCGGATTGACGTAAACCGGTGTTGCCGCTTCGTCGGCTGCGTCGAGAACGATGGCGCCGTTACTGGCCGCATCCAGCGCCGCGGTACGCAGGCGCAGGTTCTCTTCTGCTGTGCGCCGTGCCCGCTGGTCGCGAATGGACCCGATGCCGAAGGCGAGGTCCGAGGCCAGTTCCGAGAGGATCTGCGTCTCTTCGCCGGTAAAGGCATCGGGGCGGTCGGAATAGATCACCAGCACGCCGATCGGCAGCTTGTCCTCCGCTACCAGCGGAAATGCCATCGCCGCGGAATAGCCCCGCCTCAACGCGGCACCGCGCCAAGGGGTGTAGCTGACGTCGCTGGCGATGGAATTGACGAGCGCCATGTGCCCGGTCCGCAGGGCGGTGCCGGCAGGCGCCATGCCGAGCGGGCCGTCGGCCCAGGAAAAGGTCACCTCGGACAGGTACCCTTGCTCGCGACCGGCGTAGCTCACCGGGACGATGTGCCGCTGCGCGTCGTCATCCGCAAACCCCACCCAGGCCATGCAGTAGCCGCCCTTTTCCACCACGATGCGGCAGACTTCCTGCAGCAGGCGCCTCTCATCCCGAACCCGCACCAGCGTCTGGTTGCTGGCGCTGATCGCCCGCATGGCGCGATTGGCCTTCTGCAGTTCCTCCTCCGCCCGTTTGCGTTGGGTGATGTCCCGTGCCACATGCACAAGGCCTTGCGCCGCCGCGCCGCCGCGGATGGGGGAGAGGGAGACCAACTGCCAGCGGTCGCCCAGGGCCAGTTCCGCACCCGACAGCGCCTCCCCGTTGGAAATGGCACGACAGACCGGACACGCATCGCGGGCCAGATGCGGCGGGTGGAATCGGGCGTGGCAGTCCTGGCCTATCACCGCGTCGGCAGCGCGGCCCAACTGCTCCTTCAGCACCCGGTTGATCTGGCGGACCCGGCCCGTGCGGTCCACCACCAGGATCTCTTCCGGGATCGCATCATAGGTGGTGCTGTCGCGGGAAAGGAGGCGGAAAGGTTCCGTCAGGCTGGTTCGCACCAGCCCGACAAAAACGAGCCAGAACGAACCGAGCTTGCACAGGTGCCCGACCATGTTCGAGAGGTCATACACCCCCACATAGAAGGTAAAGGCCAGTTCGCCAACGACGGTGAGGGCCCAGGCGCCCGCGACCAGTGCGGCGATGGTGCGGTCGAGGTGGTGGCGCTGCCGCCACAGTAACACTCCCGCGCCGGCCAGGATCGCCACGATGACGTACTCGGTCGCGATCTTGAAACCGGTCAAACCCGCACCTTCCACATAGGCGGTGGGGAATATTCCGCCGAAAACGGACGCGACCAGCAGCAACGCCAAGCTGCCGGCCACAGCGGTTATCCGACCGGCACGCGGCAACGGATGCGTGAGAAACCATGGTGCGAGTGCCAGTGCGCCCGCTTCCAGCAGGCGCGCGACCAGCCACAATTGGGTCGGCAGATTGCCGTCGGCACCGGGAAACACCCCCATGCCCTTGTAGGCCAGGGTATGCACCAGATCGACGGCAGCGACCCACGGGTAGGCCAGGCCAAGAAAGGTGAGAAAGTGGTTGCGGGAGAAGCGATAGGTGTACCAAGCGACCACGCCCACCAGGACGCCGGTGACGATGGCGAACAGTTCCACCAGCGAGTGGAACAGCAGATAGCTGACATTGGCGGCGTACACCAATGCCGCGGCAACGACGCCGGCGGCGGCCGCTGACCTCGCGTGCCGCCACCAGCCCGCTGCCGCCGGGGCTTTCGGTGGCGGCGGCATGGACAGGCGGGGGTTCGGAAAGACACCTGTTGGACCCGTCCGTGCTTCCTGGAGTTCAGGCGTGCCCCGGGAAGACCGCGAGCGACCAATTTAGAAGCCCCGCATGAGAAAGTCTGTTGCCGCGGCGATTTCGTCACGGTGCGACTGAAAGTTGGCAACCGGCTCTCGGGTTCAAATGGCCAAGCAGGTCAGCTTGCACGTCCAGCAGATGGAGCACTGACCGTTCTGACCCCCGTCGGTCCCACAGGAATGTATTCACGGGGTGCCTTCTTTCAAGGACTGACAACACGCCCAGCACACCCTTGATGTAAGTATGCGTTTACCCTGGTCGGTCCCGGTCGGTGCCACCATGCGGTGCGGCGGCTACAGTCCTGTGGTAGCTTTGCCGGTTTTTCCGATTCAGCCGTGCCGATGACTACCCGCTTGCCGGACCCCGAACGCCTGCTCGCAGGCCTGCCCAGCCCCGATGTCGAGCGGGGCCGCCGCTATTTCGCCGAGGGGCGGGTGATCGAAACGGCCATCGAGGCGGTCGACGGGGCACTGGTGGTCACCGGACGGGTCCGGGGCAACGGCCCGACCTATGACGTCTACCTTCGCATCGAGGGCGACCAGGTGGACGGCGACTGCAGCTGTCCGGTGGCGTGGAACTGCAAGCACGTGGTGGCCGTATTGCTCGCGGCGGCCGGCTGCAATACCGACCCCCAGCCGCCGATGCCGCTCGCCTACCCTCTTCCCGAGGAGGGCGATGAGGAGTATCCCCCCGAGGTGGACAACCGCCTCGTCTACCTGCTCGACATCGACGAGTCGGCCAACACACTGCTCATGCGCCCGGTGCGGGTCCACCTCAGAAAGAGCGGCGACTACGGCTCCAGCCGGCCATTCCACCCGGAGCGCGCCTGGGAGCCCTTTCCCCCCCGCTATCTGCTCAAGTCGGACATCGCCATCCTGCGCAGCCTGACTCGCGCCGACGCTCCGTATCACACCGGCGATGCCATACCGCTTCCGCTCGATTCGGGGCCGCTGCTGGCGCGGATCGTCACCTCAGGGCGCTGCCACTGGCAGCATCTCGCCCATCCGCCGCTGCGGCCGGGCGCCCCACGCCGCGGGACGGCGGAGTGGGATCTGCTGGAGGACGGCACCCAGTGCCTCCACTTCCGGGACGCCGGAGCGCGCCTCATCGTCCCCGCTCTCATGCCGCCCTGGTACATCGACCCTGCCGACTGGACGGCCGGCCCCCTGGAGAGCGACCTGCCGGTCCCGCTGATGGCGGAGCTGGCGGGTCGCCCGGCCATTACTGCGGCGGAGGTGGCCGACCTCCTCGCGGCGTGGGAGAACCGCTTCCCCGACACCGAATTCGCCCGCCCCCGGCCGCTGAAGGTCAGGCAGTTGCCGCCCACCGCGCCGATCCCGCTCCTGCACCTCAGCGAGGTCGAGCTCACCGACCACACCGGCAGCTATACCCTCCCGGCCGCCCGCCTGAGCTTCGAGTACGGCGGCCACGTCCTGCCATGGATGGGCGACGACAGGGAGCAAGTGGTAGTCGGTGAGACCATCGTGCACATCGAGCGGGAGCCCGGGCTCGAACAGCTCGCCGCCATGCGCCTGCGCGAGCACGAACTCTACCCGGTCTTTACCTTCGCCGAGATTAGCGCGGCCAGCGATCCCAACGCCTGGGTCTCCCCCTTCCCCGACCTGGAGGCGGAGAGCTGGCTCGCCCTCCAGGAACAGATCCCGGAACTCGAGGCGGACGGCTGGCGGGTCAGCGTCGATCGCGGCTTCGGCTACCAAGTGGTTGTGCCGGAGGCGTGGTACGGCGATGTGACCCCCGACGGCGGGCGCCAGTGGTTCGAGCTGGAGCTCGGCGTTGAACTGGAGGGGGAGCGCATCTCGCTGCTGCCGATGCTGCTGGAGTGGATCGAGCGGCTGCCGATCGAGACGCTGTCGACGCTGCTGCAAGAGGCCGACGACGCGGAGACGCTGCCCGTCCGCCTCGACGCGCGGCGCATCGCGCAGTTGCCGATCGGGCGCCTGCGCGGCATCCTCACCACCCTGGTGGAGCTGTTCGACCCCGAAACGCGGCTGAAGGAGGGACGCCTGCTGCTGCCGGTGATTCGCGCCGGGGAGCTGCCCCTGCTCGAGCGCAATGACTGGAACTGGTCCGGCGGCGAGGAGCTGCGCCGCCTTGGCCGTCGCCTCCACGCGTTCTCGGGCATTGCCCAGGTCGAGCCGCCGACCGGCCTGAACGCGGCCCTACGCCCCTACCAGCGCACCGGCCTCGACTGGCTGCAGTTCCTGCGCGAGTTCGGCCTCGGCGGCATCCTCGCCGACGACATGGGGCTCGGCAAGACAGTGCAGACCCTCGCCCACCTGCTGCTGGAAAAAGAGAGCGGGCGCCTGGATCGGCCCGCCCTGGTGGTCGCCCCCACCAGCCTGATGTTCAACTGGCGCGCCGAGGCCGCCCGCTTCGCCCCGGCGCTGAAGGTGCTCACCCTGCACGGTCCCGACCGCGCCGGCCGCTTCCCGCAGATCGGGGAGGCCGACCTGGTTCTGACCACCTATCCGCTCCTGCAGCGTGACATCGCCGCGCTGGCCGAGCACGAGTACCACCTGCTCATCCTCGACGAGGCGCAGGCGATCAAGAACCCCCGCACCAAGGTGAGCCGCCACGTGCGTGAGCTGCCCGCCCGCAACCGCCTCTGTCTCACCGGCACCCCGATGGAAAACCATCTGGGCGAGCTGTGGAGCGTGTTCGACTTCCTGCTGCCGGGCCTTCTCGGCGGCGAACGTCAGTTCCGCCGCCTGTTCCGCCACCCCATCGAGCGGCGCGGCGACGACGAGCGCCGCGACGCCCTGGCCCGGCGCATCCGCCCCTTCTTCCTGCGCCGCACCAAGGCCGAGGTCGCCCCCGAGCTGCCGCCCAAGAGCGAAATCCTGCGCAGCGCCGCCCTCGAAGGGGCACAGCGGGACCTCTACGAGACGGTCCGCCTGGCGATGAACGACAAGGTGCGCAAGGCGCTCACCGAACAGGGGCTCGAGCGCAGCCGCATCGTCGTCCTCGATGCCCTGCTCAAGCTGCGCCAGGTCTGCTGCGACCCCCGCCTGCTCAAGGGGGCCCGATCGGCCCGCGCCGGCTCGGCCAAGCTGGCGATGCTGATGGAACTGCTGCCGGAGATGCTCGAAGAGGGGAGGCGGGTGCTGCTCTTCTCCCAGTTCACCAGCATGCTCGCCCTCATCGAAGAGGAGCTGCACAAGCGGCACATCGACTACGTCAAACTCACCGGGCGCACCCGCGACCGCGCCACCCCCATAGAGCGCTTCCAGCGCGGCGAGGTACCGCTGTTCCTGATCAGCCTCAAGGCCGGCGGCACCGGGCTTAACCTCACCGCCGCCGACACCGTCATCCACTACGACCCGTGGTGGAACCCGGCGGTCGAGGACCAGGCCACCGACCGCGCCCACCGCATCGGCCAGGAGAACAAGGTCTTCGTCTATCGCCTGATCACCGAGGGCACCGTCGAGGAGAAGATCGTCCGCATGCAGGAGGAGAAGCGCGGCCTGGTCGAGTCCCTGTTCGGCGCCACCGGCCCCAAGGCCCTCGCCGCCGACGATCTCGAAGCGCTGTTCGAACCACTAATTTGAAGGTGCCGCCATGGGCAATCCCGACAAGCTCACCCACGCCGCCGTCGATCGCCTTATCGCCGCCCAGCGCCGCTACCAGCCGCTGGAACTGCTGCTCGCCCTCGGCCGCCTCCCTTACCGGCGCTATGAGGCCCTGGCGAAGCGGCGAGCTGCCCATGCTCGAGGACGGCCTCGCCGGCAACCGCGACCGCATCGTCGAACAGCTCAAGACGGCCGCCGCCTGGGCCAGGCGCCTCGGTCTGACCGCGACCTTGGAGGAGTATCACGGCTGGGGCGAGGCGCGCCCGCGCCTGGCCCTGTTTCGCGATGCGGAGGTCGACCGCCTGGCGCGCACCGCCTACGCCCTGGCCGACGACACGCCGCAGCTCGACCTCTTTTTCGACAGCGGCACTACTGCCGCCCTCAACGACCTCTGCGACGCGCTCGCCGCTCGCGACCCCGAGGCGGCCGACCGTCACTTGGCCACCCTCGCCGAAGCCGATCCGAACCACGCCAAGCTGCCCTTTGCCGAGGCGCTGACCGACGCCCTCGGGCACCTGAACGCCCCCCTGCGCGAGCCCGCCGAAGAGCTCGCCGCCGTCCAGGCCCTCGCCGCGCGCGCCGACGAACTGCTCGCCGGCCGCGCCCGTGACTTCATTGCCCCCTTCTGGCGCCGTCTCACCAAGGCCCTGCCGGCCGAACGCTTCGACCCGGCCGAGGATCGTCTCCACCCGAGCTGGACCGCTGCCCGCTACCTCGACTGGCCGACGGTCGCCACCGCCGTGCGCGCCGTCCCCGACCACGAAGCGCACGCCGTCCTGCTCGCCCGCCTCGCCGAGGCCCTGCTCGCGGCGGGGGAGGAACACGCCGGCCTCGCCGCCACCTGCCGCCTCTGCTGGCGCCATCCCGGCGCCGCCGAGGTGTGGCTCGAAGCATGCACAGACGCCGTCCTGGCGGACGCCCGCGAAACCTTCTGGGACCGTGATGAACCGCTCTCTCCCGAGTGGTTCCCCGCCTGGCTCCTGATCACCGCCCCGGGTCTCGCCCACCACCTGGACGCGACCCTGGGAGCCGACTGCGGCAGACCGGGCGAGGCCTTCGCCACACTGCACCGCCTCGCCGCCGCCCCCGACGACGAGGACCAACGCACCCGCCTCAAGGCGCTCAGCCCCAACCTGTTCCAGGCCTGGCTGCCCACCGCCAACAGGCGCCGCTAGCCACTAGAGCACCGAACAGATAAAAGCTCGGAAGCTTCGTAGGATGGGCAAAGCGCCGCCTATGCCGGTTGCATTGAGCCTGAACCTGACCGGCGCGTGCCCATCTACCGACACTGATGGGCACGCGCCGTAAAGCAATGGTGCCAAACCGAGCGGATGGGCGGCGGCGCTTTGCCCATCCTACGGGCTTCCCCAGGCTGACGACCGATGGGGTCAGAGTCGGCTCTGACCCTGGCTCTGACCCCTTTTGCTTTTGTGGTTCCCGTTTGGAGCATAAGGGACTAAAATGTAGCCGTTTTCAACGGAGGTTCCCATGGCCATCAATGTCAAGCTCCCGGAGGCACTGGTCGAGAGCGCCAGACGCTACGGCATGATCGAGCACCGCTCGGTACCCAAGCAGATCGAATACTGGTCGCAGATCGGCAAGATCGCCGCCGAGAACCCCGATCTGCCGTTCAGTGTCATCCGCGATATCCTGATTGCGGATCAGGAAGAGGCCGTTGATGAATACAAGTTCGGCTGATGCGCATCCTCGTTACTCCCACGTTCGAGCGCACGGTCAAGAAACTGCATCGCCGGCAAAAGAGTGCGCTCGACGAGGCCGTGCGCGCGGTCGCCAGTCAGCCGGAAATTGGAGAGGCCAAAGTCGGCGATCTTGCTGGTGTGCGGGTCCACAGATTCCGCATGGGCGATCAATTGTGCCTGCTTGCGTATCGGAGCCTGGACGAGAACACCCTCAGGCTTTTGATGGTTGGCCCTCGCGAGAATTTCTACCGCGACCTCAAGCGCACCGAGCACTGACCGCACCGAATCTGGCGCCATGATGCTGGTGGGCCGATGGGGTCCGAGTTCGTTTGACCCCGTCAAGCCCGTTCGGCCGGCGGTTTCTCAGAGCCGCAGGGTGTGGTGAGCTTGCGAACCGCACCTTCCGAGGCCTTCGCTGGCATGCCGCGAACGGTGCGGTTCGTTCCTCGGCAACTGCTCCCTGCGTTGCTCTACCTCCTGCATCCATGCAGTCGTCACCGCACCCTACGGGTCACAAATCCGGCCCTGCGGGATCAGAGTCGTTTGACCCGCCTTGATTCAAAACCCTGTGAACACGAGGTCAAGTGCGGCGATGATTTCGTCGCGTTGGACGCAGGGAAGCGACGCGGGCACCGAGGTTGGAGCGCGAGACCCCGGCGAGCTCCGCCGTAGGACGACCTCATCACCTTCGATCGTGAATACCAGATTAATTTACTGATGCGGGCCGGCCGAACGTCTCTCTGCGGACCAGGGGGGCTACGACACGCGTCTCCAGCAAATCGAGCGCATCGTGCTGCAGAAAGCAGAGGAGTGGGGCCGATGGGGTCAGAGTCGTCCCCTGGGAATATCGAGTTCGGGATCGGGAGTCGGGGCCAGTTCGTAGGTCGGGTCAGCCCGAGAGGGCGTAACCGGATGGCGGCGGACCGATCGCGTAAAGCGCGACGGCGCTATTCGTAGTGGCTCCACATGCGCAGCACATGCACGATGCGGCGTTGCGCTTCGACTCGACAGACAAGCCGGTGTTGGATGTTGATACGTCGAGAGTAGTAGCCGACCAGGTCACCCACGAGCTTTTCGACGCGAGGAGGGTTGGCAAAGGGATCGCGTTCCAGCAGTTCCAGGAGCTTCACGCCTGGGGTTTCAGGCCGGCAGCCGCCAGCCGTATTGCGTCTTTCACCGCGTGGTGGGAGAGAACGATCTCCCAACTCACCACTCGATGTCCTTCAGGCGGGTTCCCTCTTCAAGAGGCTCGGCGGCAGCTTCACGAATGCTGGCTGCGAGCCCGGGAACGCGCTGGGGATAGAGCGTCTCCTCGATCGCCTGCCAGTCATCCGCACTCAAGACGACGAAGTCCCCGCCCCGGCGCCGCGTTACCCGCAGCACGTCATGGTTGGCAACGACCTTGTCCACCTCGTTTGACGATGCATGTTTACCCCTAATCCCTTGTTAGTCAGCCAGTTATGCTCCCAAAAATTGGGAATTCCTCATACTCTGACCCCCAAATACCCAGATCATTCGCCTTCCCAGTAGTTGAGCGACTGATCCCCGCGCCCCACGAAGACGAACCGCTGCGGTTTGCCATCGGCGCCGGGATCAAGCTCGGCGAGAACACCAAACTTGCCAGAATCCGGATAATCGACGACCTCCGGCGACAACTTTGTGCTCACCGCAAGATAGCGGAGTTCTTCGGCCCCCGTATTCGTGATCTTGTGTGCCCGCTCCGTCCCCCCGGGAGGACAGGCAATGACATCACCGACATGGACTGGATAGGTCTGGTCACCGACTCGAAGCTCTCCAGTGCCACTCAGGATGAAGAACATCTCTTCATTGGCTCGGTGATTGTGGAGCGGAAATGCGCTTTTGCCCGGCGGAACGGCAGTAATGTTGTACCCGAGCTTTTGAGCGCCGATGCGGATGCCGATGGCCCCCATCTTCGCTTCATACCGGTCTGCAGCGGTACCCGACAGAGCCATACCCGGCGGCCATGGTTCCAGAGCGACTTCCGCGATGTTGATCACTGGCTTCAGCATTCTGACTCTCCAAACGCATTCCGTTCTGGACAGAAGGGATCGACGATAAGCTAGACCCAAGCCCTACGACAACATCCACTGGAAAACAGGGTAGAGACAAACGACGGGGTCATGGCGGCCCATTGCTGCCTAAACGCGGGGGCGGCCACGGAGAGCATCGAAAAGTAGCTCTGATCCGGAATATCGCACCCCGCCGACACCTACTTGCGCTTGGCCTGCTTGTAGGCCGCCGCCACCGAGCGCCGCCACAGGTGGGCCGGTTGCGCGGGACTGCCGGCCCATACTCCCTTCTCCTTGATGCTCTTGCTCACCATCGATTGACCGAGCACGGTCACACCATCAGCGATCTCGATGTGGTGAACCACCCCGACCTGACCGGCCAACGTGACGTAGTTTCCGAGGCGTGTGCTGCCGGCGATGGCGACGTGGGACACCAACAGGCAGTGCTCACCCACCTGTACGTTGTGAGCGACATGGACAAAGTTATCGATTTTGGTACCCCGACCCACCCGGGTCGAAAGGAAGCGGCCGCGGTCTACTGTGGCATTGGCGCCGATCTCCACATCGTCCTCGATGATGACACCGCCCACCTGCGGGACCTTCTTGTGTTCGCCGTCACGAAGCAGGTAGCCGTAGCCGTCTCCACCGATGACGACGCCCGGTTGCAGGATGACGCGGTCGCCTAGCTGGCACTGTTCCCGGATAGTGACGTTGGCATGGATGAGGCAGTCGCGGCCGATGGTCACATCGTCCATCACCACACTGCCGGGCAATACCGCACTGCCGTCACCGATATGCACTCGGTTGCCGATCACGACGCCCGCACCGATGCGTACACCCCCACCAAATACCACATCGCGACCCATGACTGCGCTGGAATGGACGGACTCCTCCTGCGCGAGGGCCGGCGGGACGAACCAGCCGGCGACTTGGGCCATTGCATACTCCGGATCATCACTCGTCAGGTTGGCCTTGCCCTCGACCGCCATTCCCGGCTTTGTGATGAACGCACTGATGCTTGATTCAGCCGCCTGCTCCAGGAGTTTGGGAGAGGCGACGAACGACAGGTGGCCCGAGCGGTCGTCGGTCAATCCGCATACGCCTTCGATGCGCAAGGATGGGTCGCCATCGAGGCCAAAGCCGAAACTGTCGGCGATATCGCCCAGCGTGTACGCCATGCAATCTGTCTCATAAACTGCGTTAGTTCTCACTGTACCCCAGCGCTCGCCGATTTACACCCGAACTGCTTCCTGGCGCACCAAGACCCCGGCTCCCGACCCACGTGTTGCCGGGCCAAACGGCCCCAATCAAGCGGTCAGATAGATTTCTTTTCGGTCGGCTGCAGGGCGAGCTGCTGCACCGAGTCACGCCGGTTGATTCGGTCGATGCTGATATTCAGTTTCTGGTGGAGGGCGTCCTTGATCTTGCTCTGCACGATCGGTGGTGTCGTCGCATTCATCAGCAGGTTCCTAATCGGCAGTGTTCCGATGCCGCGCTGCATGGCAAAGGTGAGGTCCGACATGCGCAGGACGGGGAGGTAGCGAATAGAGAAGGTGAGCAGCCGTTTATAGGCCGAGTGGCGCTGGAAGGTGTCGAACTGGTGGGGTTCAACCAAGGTTGGAGAGTTCCAGACGTCACCCTTGCGGGGTGCCGGCACCTCGATAGAGGCTATCTCCTTTTCGCTGACCCCCGCGATGTGGTGGATAATAAAGCTGTCCTCGATCATCCCGCTTTGCCGCACCGTCATATGGTCGATGCGCAACGATAACAGTTCGTTCTTGCGGCTCGCGGCGTTGAATTTCCACACATAGAAGATATCCAAAGCTTCCCCGAAGAATTTCCGCAAATCCATAAAAACGATACCCCTCCACTCCTGCCGGGCCGATCCCCAGCCGATTCTGCCAGTTAGGATCCGTGGCATCAACCGCACTCGAGCCCATCGGGATGGCCAACGGCGGCCGGTCGCCGAAGATGCGTCCCCGCTCCTTGGCTGGATGAGTTTTCACAATCACCTATCGTCGTTGTGATTATTTTTGGCGTTGTATATAGTCGGGCAATCGCCCGCAGATTTCGAATGCTTGCGATCACCGGACGAAAATAAAAATGAACGATTTGACGTCCGCAGTGAGCGGTGATTTTGGTCCCGACGATACCGGCTGCCCACGCAAAGTGGAGAGGACTTCGAGCGCCAGCGATGCGCAGTACCGGGCCATCTTTGAGCTTCCCGCGTTGGGGATCGGCCAGGTGGACTGCCACACCGGCCGGCTCCTGCTGGCGAACCCCAAATATTGCGAGATCTTGGGCTACCCGCTCGAGGAGTTACGGTGTCACGATTTCCTCGACCTGACGCACCCCGAGGATCGGGCCGCCAACGTTGAAATGCACGGCAAGCTGCTGCGTGGCGAGGTGCCCGACTATACCCTCGAGAAGCGCTATTTGCGCAAGGACGGGCAGGTTATATGGGTCAGGGTCACGGCCACCCTGCTGTATGACGGGCAGGGCCGGCCCGCGCACGTGCTCGGCGTCGTCCAGGAGATTGGCGAACGGAAGAGGGCGGAGCAGGCGCTCTGCGACAGCGAGGCGCGCTGGCGCGCCCTGGTCGAAACCACCCGTGATCTGGTATGGGAGGTCGACGAGAACGGGCTATATACCTATGTCAGCCCGCAGGTGCGGGAAATCCTCGGTTACGAACCGCACGAACTGCTCGGCCGCCGCCCGATCGAATTCGTGGTGCCGGAACAGGCAGGCGAACTGCTCGGGCAGTTCGATGCCATCAGTGCGGCGCGCGAACCGTTCTCCGGCCTGGAAAATATTAATCTGCGCAAGGACGGGTCGCGGGTGGTGCTGGAGACCAACGGCTCGCCCTTTTTCGACGAGACCGGGAACTTCAAAGGATTCCGCGGCATCGACCGGGACATCACCGAACGCAAGGCGGCAGAGCGGGCCCTCGCCGAGTCGGAACAGCGGTACCGCGCGCTGATGGAGCACGCCAGTGACGCCATCCTGGTGGTGAGCAGTGAGGGCCGGTTCATTGACGCCAACCGCCGTGCCGTCGAACTGCTCGGTTACACCAGGGACGAGCTGTTACAGATCGGCCCACCCCACATCCATCCTCCGGAAGAGCAGGGGCGCCTGGAAGCGGCTTTCCTCGAGATGAGAGAGAACCGCACCTCGCTCTACGAGATCGAGGTCTGCACAAAGGAGGGAAGGCGCGTGGCGGTGGAGGTGGCCGGAACGCGGATCGCCATCGGCGACAACCACGTTTACCTCGGCAGCTTTCGCGACGTCACCGAGCGCAGGCGCCAGCAGGCGGCGCTACAGGAGATGAACGAGGAGCTGCAGGCGATTTTCTGCAACTTCCACGTCCTCATCGGCGTGATGGACCGGGATTTCAATTTCCTTCGGGTCAACACCGCCTATGCCCGGGCCTCCGGTCAGCCGGTTGACTTTTTCGTGGGCAAGAACCATTTCGCCCTCTTCCCGCACGAGGAAAACGAGCGGATTTTCCGCCGGGTCGTCGCCACCGGCGAGACTTACAGCGTCGCGGCCAAACCGTTCGAACATCCGGACCAGCCCGAGCGCGGGACGACCTACTGGGACTGGACCCTGGCCCCGATGAGGGAAGGCGACGGGCCGGTGACGGGGGTGGTGGTGTCCCTCGTCGACGTGACCGAAGCCGAGCGTGGGCGGCGCGAAGCCCGGCAGGTACTGGAGCGGCGCGTCGCCGAAAGGACTGCGGAACTGGCAGTGGCCATCGAGGAACTGGAGGCGTTCAGCTATTCGGTGTCCCACGATCTGCGTGCGCCGCTGCGAAGGATTGACGGCTTCGCCCACCTGCTGCGAAAGAATACAAACAATCGACTGGATGATGCCGGCGAGAAGCACCTTGCCCGCATTCTTTCCGCGGCCGGGCAGATGAACACGCTGATCGATGATTTGTTGTACCTGTCGCGGCTGGCGCGGTCGGAGCCCCGGCGTGAGCGTGTCGACCTGGGCGTTCTGGCGCGGGAGGTGGTGGAGCAACTGGCGGACGCTGATCCTTCCCGCGCAGTGGAGATACGCATCGCCGAAGGTATCCATGCCAATGCCGATGCCGGCTTGATGCGGGCAGTGCTGGAGAACCTGCTGGGAAACGCGTGGAAGTTTACCGCCGGACGCACGCCGGCTGTGATCGAGTTCAGCTGCATGGAGACACAAGGTGAGTCAGTCTATTTTGTGCGCGACAACGGCGCCGGCTTCGACATGCGCTATGTCGACAAGCTGTTCGGCCCGTTCCAACGGCTGCACTCGAATGCGCAGTTTCCCGGGACCGGGATAGGGCTGGCCACGGTGCGGCGCGTCATTCACCGGCATGGGGGCAGGGTCTGGGCCGAAGGGGCCCTGGACCGGGGCGCGACCTTCTACTTCACTCTGGGCGGCACAACGGCCTGAGCCGGCCGGCACGATTTCGCCGCGAATCGGCGAGCCTCTTGAGCGCCTTGAAATAGGCGCAATGGCTGGATGCTCAGATAAGCAGGTTCCAGAGATAGGATTCGCCCTCTTCATCCGAAACCAGGGAGAGCGCGCCATCCCAGGGTTTGTAATGCTTGTCCTTTCCGGACAGCGCGTCTTTGATGTTGTCGAGCGATGGATGGTGCGGCAGCAGGTGTTCGTCGGTGTGTAGCTGCGCCTCCAGCTCGAAGGAGTAGCAGTTCATATGTGTCGTGGAGGCCACACGATCGAACAACACAATTTTCGTCTCGTGGAGTTCGTGCACGAGAATCAACTGTTTTTTCCTCAGTGCCGGTAGCTGGGGCAGTATCAACAACGGGGGGGAATGGTCGTCGACCCCGATGATGCAGGGCTGCGGTGCGCTGCGTCGCCCGTTTGTGAGGACGATGAATGTAGCAGGGAAGGCTTCCAGCATGTGGAGCTGGATGCCGATGAGGAAGAATTCCTTCTGCTTGTCGCTCCGGATCCAGCGTATCTGACCAATCTTCCACTGACCGCTGCCGCTGTCGCGAACGGCTGCTACGTCGCCGATCCGAATCCGTTCCACCTGTTCACGTTCTACCTTCATGCGGTATCCGTGACGGCTTTGGTCTACCACCTTGACCACCAACGGCTTGGTTTCGACTTCCAACTGGCGCGGAGTGAGTGTCCGCTTTTCAACCGCGGGTAGGCCGTAGATTCGGCTCCAGACATCGGGATGGTCACCGAGTCTTACCGTGAACATCTCTTCGGACTCGAGCTGAAGACCGAAGCGGCTCGGGCTCTTGAGCACCGGCTGGCTTCCCTTGATGGCGCAGGTGCTGGTCTGGTTGTGGGTTTGAACGAGACCGAGGGTAATCTCGACAGAAAGTTGTTTCTCGTTCCTGCGGTGCTCCAGTCGCGTAGGACGTTGGCACCAAGCGGCGTGAATCGCGTTCAACGTCTGTTCACTGAGCTTGATCCCGGATACGTGGACACTTTTGTCCCGCGAGACCCGCATCTGTTCCCGATACCTTCTTATCCGCGCCTCCAGTAGGTGGGTGTCGATCACCCGGGCGTTCGGGTTCTCCTTTAGCGTCTCGGGATCGAAGCGATTCAATGGCTGGGGCGGGGCGTCATTGTCCGCATTGATCAACAAAGCGCCCGGCGTCTTTTGATAGTTATCCGCGAGCTTGCAGATCCGCACCGGATTGGTCCACTCGGGCCAAGTTCCCGAAATCTCGATGAACTGTTTCAGGGTGACGTGCCGCAGATCGATCCGGGAAAGGAGCAGTATGTGAACGTAATCATCATGGATGGTGCTGGTGACCTTGTTGTCCGCACAAAGCGGGATCGGCTTGTCGGTCCATCCGTCGCGCTCACAGACCAGGTAAAGCTGGTGAATGGCCCGCCAGATCCGGTCGGGGTCGCCATCGTGAACCAGACGGTGGTTTTTCAGGAGGAAGGCGAAACAGCGCATCATGCGCTGCGCCGAGGTGTACCATGCGTGGACTTGGGTCTTCCGGACCAGCCAATTGGAGGCCTGTTCGCTTTCGAGGACCCTTTTATAGCCGACCAAATACTGCCAGATCATCCTGGTGGTCAGGAGCGCGAACTTCCGGGTGCTGTTCGGCAACGGGAAGGTTTCGTTGCCGTAATACTTGATGAGGTGAGGCAACACCGTCGCCATCGGCCGGGCGTAGATCTCGAGCAGCTTGTAGCGGTCGAGGGCGTGGATTGGGGCCTTGTTGAAATCATGCAAAGCGGCGGTCACGAGCCGGGTTGTCCGCTCGATATCGGTCAGCGGCAGGTTGTCGACCCACTGCTCCACGTTTTCGCGGGTGTATTCACCATGGAAGCCGCCGGAATGACCGTCGTTATGAACCTTCAACTGCCTCATGTCTGGCTGCTCCCATCATGTCTCCCTTTCACCGCTGTCATACCATCGCGGTTCGCAAATAGCGCCGCCGAAGCCCGGCCCGCATTTTTCCGCATATGGGCAATAACCTATCCCAGTTGTTAACTACATTCAAATGTCAGATCAGCAGCTGGTTGGGGGCGGCACGCTGCGTGGTTCACGGGCTCGTTCCAGCGGTGTCGAAGTAAGGGCAACGGGAAACAGTGGCCGATTCAACCTACCGGTCAGTATTTGCGCGGGTGCGCCGGCCGCAGTTCCAGGTGGGGGCCCGTTATGGTCGCTGAGCCGCCAGGACGGCATTGAGGGTGTGGCGGTACTGGTCGGAAAACGGGCCACCCAGGGCGACGGCCTGCTGTGCGTACTCGACGGCTTCAGCTGGCCGGCCCATGTCGAGCAGGCTCTGGGCGAGATTGTTGAGCGCCGGAGCATAGTTGGGGAAATGCACGAGCACACGCCGGTATGCCGTGGCCGCCGCGTTGAGGTCGCCTTGCGCGAAATGGAGGTTGCCCAGGCCGAGCCCTGTCTCCGGGTAATCGGGCCAGCGATCGGCGGCAGCGCGGTAGGCCGCTTCGGCGATGCGATAGCGACCCTGTTGCTCGAACGGCTCGGCCGCCTGCAGGTAGCGCAACGGCCGGGCCGTGGCGGGTATCCGATCGGGAGGCACGACCACCAGTCCCCAATAGTCTGCGCGACGCCAGGTATGTTCGAAAGTGGCGAGGGTGAGCTCATGGCGGGCTTCGGTTCCCGATCGCAGCACTACGGTTTCCCGGGGCAGGTCGTAACCGACCGCGACGGCGAAGTGCCACTGCGGCCACCAGGAGAGCCCCAGATTTTGCAGCACCAGCACCGGATATCCGGCCGCCAACTCTTCCAGTAATGCCGACATCCCGCCCTCGAGCGGGTAGGGGAGTGCACCGTGACGACGGGCGGCCGCGCTCAGTTCCGGCGCCAAGGCGCCTTTACGGGCGGGCAGGTAGACCTCGGAAACGAGCTGCTCGGGCGTGATTTCGAGACCTGCCGCCGTCAGTACGGTAGCCAGGGCCGCGGGTCCGCACTGGTAGCGTTCCTGAGGATGGAAGGGGGTCTGGGTAAGCTCAGTGCGGGCGGGCAGCCCGGCTGGCGGTGAAACCGCCAACCGGTCGGTTTGCGGTGTCGCGGCACAGCCTGCCAGCAGCGCCAGCAGGGCTCCGGCGAACAGGCCCCGCAAGGCTCAACGGGCCGTCTTATTGACGAACGGGAACACGTCCGTGAAGCCGAGGATGTCGGTGAGCAGCAGTAGCACGAATACAAAGACTGCGGCGCCGATCAAGCTATTGCCTCCGGCTGGCAGTTCGGGATATCGGGAAGCCAGCTGGTTCAGTTCCTCATTGCTCAAGGCAGCCACCCGATCCCGGGCTTCGTTTGGACCCACGCCGGCGGCGATCAGCTGCTCACGAACATCGGAGCGGTCCAACAGGGTCAGCAGTTGTTGTCGCTGCGCAGAGCCCTCGGCCGCAGCGGCCGCATCGCCGGTGCCAACCAGCGCCGCATGGGCCGGGGCATTGAAGGCCAGCAACAACAACGGCAGTAACAAAGCGGCCAAAGGGCGCTGCAATCGGCGGAATAGGTGCATGACTGTTACCTGGCGTCTTTTGTTCTAACGAAAATATAGACGCGTTTCCCGCCCTCGCCATACCCGGGGAGTCGTTGCCGATCGCGGCCTTGGCCGCGACCTGCCGCATTTGTCAGCAAATCCGTTGTATAGCGCCCCGGGTGGGCCGCTATCCGTGCGCCAAGCTGCTTACGGGGAGTTGTTCAAGCACGACGGTGTCGACATCCATCAGATTGGCAACGCGACGAGTGGCCGGCCGACAGTTGAGCAGACGGAATGACTCACAGTTTTCACCGACCCCTTTTCGCTCAAGAACCCTGCAAATGAGGGGATGTGCTGGTGAAGGAGTCGGCCTCAATGCATGGACTATTCCGTCTCAACCGCTGCCGCGGCGCGGACGGAGGGCGGCAGGGTGCGGTTGCCGCGGTCCCAAAGGTATTTCGCGTATTTGAAATAGCCCTTCGCGTTATTCAGTCGCGCGTCCTTGCCGGGCTCCACCGCGCGCAGTTTGCCGCGGACCAGGGACTCCAGATAAGGGGCGAGCACGGCACCGCCGCCGCCGCTGACGATGACCTCGTCGATGTCCCAATCGTCGGCCCAGAGGCGGTTCACCTCATTGGCTACGTTGGTTGCCAGTCGGCTGAAAACCTGTTCGGACAGTTTCTTCAAGTCGTAGCTCTTGCCGTGGATCCGGATGGAACCCTTGCCAATCGCCTCGTAAAGCCGATACAGCTCGACGTCAACGCCGCTACGCTCCTGCAGCTTGGTGGCGATGGTGTTGAACGCTTGGGAGATTCCGGACTCCGTGGAACGGCTCGATCGGGCGAGGTAACTGGTCCGGTGGGCCGCCACGTAGTCAGCGGTACGAAAACCGATGTCGATAATGCCGGTCTTCTCTTGAAGGAAGCGCGCATCCGCTGCTTGGCCGAGGTCGTCCAGCATTAGGTTGAACAGGGAACCGAACGGCTGCGGAATGACCTGCACCTTGTTCACGCTGATCACAGTCTCGCTGCGCTCGCCGCGCCGGTTGATGACCGTCACTTCGTGCCGGCCGGTGAGCAGTTGTGCCAGCTCCTCGCGGTGCTCCCCAAAGTGGCCGACCGGTAGACCGGTCACTAGATTGACGGGGATGTTCCTGGGGGCGAGCCGGGCAAGAGCGGCCAGCGCCAGCGTCTTTACGAAGCGGTTGATGAACTGCTGCTGGTCAAGGGTGAAGTAGCGGACCCCGCTCTGCCGCTCCGCCATTTCGCCGACGAAGAAGGCATTGCCGCCGGTCTCGATGTGGAGGTAATCGTCGGCCCCGGAGCTCATGGATTCGCGGAAAACGACATCCCCAGCTTCCCCGAGCACGGACTTGAACACGACCGTAGAGCGACCATTCGTCGCCTTGGTGAAACCAAAACCAATGTCGATACCAACGACTTCCACGGGTGTTCTCCAGCAAGAATAAACTCCCGCTTTTTAGCATGTCGCCGATGAACGGTCAAAAAGCCGAAACCTCTGCGATCGGCAATTTCCTGCATTGAAGAAAGCAGGGCGTGCGGTTATTGTCTGTGTCCGTTCCCGGTTCTTGGTATTCGTATCAGTTGGCGGATGGACAAGGTGTGGCACCTCCCTGTGCCCGTAACACTTGTCAAGGCCTTGATCCTGTGGCCACGGCCGGTGCCCTACTGCGGCCGTGGTTAATTAACGGGGTCGTTGACAAACGCGAAACATTCGCGATTGGCTTCGGACTCCAGTGCTACCGACACATTGAACGCAACCCGGTGCGCGGGAATGGTGCCGCATCCTGACTATCCGTGGGCGAGTTTTCGAGGCGACCGCCTTGGCCGCGCCCTGCCGATTTTGTCAGCGCATCCGTTGTATAGCGCCCTGGTTGGGAAGGTGGGCATTTACCGGTGATACTCACCGGCACGTTCCGGTTGGTAAGTGACCTCCTCGATGCAAACCCGCAGCACGCCGCCACCCGGCTTCGGCCACTCGATTTCATCCCCTTGGGAGAGACCGAGCAGGGCGCTGCCGACAGGTGCGAGGATGGAGATCTTGCCGCCGGTGGAATCAACGTCCTTGGGATAAACCAGTGTCAGCTCGAAGTCCTTATCCGAGGACGCGACCCTGAATCGCACCGTGGAGTTCATGGTGACCACGGTTGGCGGAATGTCTTGGGGGGGCACCACCTCCGCACGTGCCAGTTCGGCCTCCAACTCGTCCTTGCCGGGAACGGAGCTGCCGGCCAGCGATTCCAGTAGCTGGTCCAGTCTTTCCGCATCCAGGGATGAAATTATGATTTTTGGTCTGCTGTTCATTCCTGCTCTCTTGAACTTGAGGTAGCTGCGCGCGGCAGCCGAAAAGGCGCAGTACGGGGGCGCACTAAAATCTCTTTTCGGGTGGTAACGGCGTGTTGCCGCTTCG
The DNA here is from genome assembly GCA_041685045.1 of Gammaproteobacteria bacterium. Classification (GTDB taxonomy): domain Bacteria; phylum Pseudomonadota; class Gammaproteobacteria; order Thiohalomonadales; family Thiohalomonadaceae; genus Thiohalomonas. The sequence continues at coordinate 6,258 of JAWLGP010000012.1, read as the reverse complement.
GCGATGCCGACCGGCGGCGGTGGTTCATGACTCGGGCCCGCACGCTCAAGCTTGCCAAGGCTGCGTGATTGGATACGGCCTGACGAGGTTTTTTCAGTCCCTTTGATTGTTAAAGTGGTAACTGCTCGCCCGGGTACGCTCTCGATGTCGGCGCCACAAGGCATCGTCTTCCCCGCGAAGGCGGGGATCCAATGACCGATCCCTGGATTCCCGCCTGCGCGGGAATGACGGAGGGGGCGAGTAGTTACTTAAAGTGTACTCATTTTAAGGGGCACCGCCAGCCCCACTTTCTTTGGGGAAGGAGGGGGTCAGTTCTCGCATTGTAACATCGGGCGCGTATGCGTAGCATGGGTTCATGGCCAGGCCGCTACGAATCGAATTTGCTGGTGCGCTCTATCACGTGACGTCGCGTGGGGATCGGCGCGAGGCGATCTTCGAAGACGACGAAGACCGGCGGGTTTTTCTGTCGACGCTGGCCGAGGTGGTGGAGCGGTTCAATTGGATCTGCCATGTGTACTGCCTGATGACTAACCACTATCACTTGGTGGTGGAAACGCCGGATGCCAACTTGTCCAAGGGGATGCGTCAGCTCAACGGCGTCTACACGCAAGGCTCGAACCGACGGCATGGGCGAGTCGGGCACCTGTTCCAAGATCGGTTTAAGGGGATCCTGGTGGACAAGGAGAGCTATCTGCTGGAGTTGACCCGGTACGTGGTGCTCAATCCGGTTCGCGCCAGCATGGTCGCGCAGCCTGAACAGTGGCTTTGGAGCAGCTATAGAGCAATGGTCGGTGAGGAGGCTTCGCCCAAATGGCTGGCCACTGACGCCCTTCTGGCTCAGTTCGGGAAAACGCGCCCCGCAGCACGGAGTCGCTACCGAGATTTTGTAACGGCAGGGCTCGGTGCCGACAGTGTTTGGGCTGGGTTACGTCAGCAGATCTATCTTGGCGATGAGGGATTCGTGGAACGGTCGCAGTCGAAGGCCAAAGTGGAAGGGGACGAGCTGAGCATCCCACAAGCGCAGCGGCGACCGCCGGCGCCGTCGTTGGACGTTATCGCGAGGCAGCACGGTGAGCGCAATGCCGCGATCACGGCGGCCTATGCCACCGGCGCTTATAACTATCGGGAAATAGCCGAATACTTCGGTCTGCATCTGGCGACTGTCGGGCGCATTATTCGCAAGCAGATCCTCCGGCGCGAGACGAAGTGAGCGCCCCTGCACGGCAGCAGCACAACGGCACGTGGATTCGTCCCGACACTCGATTCTCCATTTGGCTGTGGGTACCTGCCGCCCTGTTCTCGCTGATGGTGGGCGCTGCCTGGTTTCGAGTGCCGTACCTCGAAGCACCATGGGCCATCCTTCTGGTTATTCTCGCCACGCCGATCCCGTTGTCTTTCTTGCGGGCGGCGGTGCTCGCCACCTTGCAGTGGTGGCGGTTTGGCGACATCGCGCTGTGGCTGGATCGCTTCCCGCCGGCCTTGGGCGGCGAGGTCAGTGGTGTGGTTGACCTGCCGTCTCTTGCGTTCGTCCCCGGCCGCCAGGGAACGGTCCGTCTGACTTGCACACAGCACCACGTTGGTCGCCATGATGACCATATTCCGCCGACGGTCGAGTGGGAGAGGGAGCGACCAACGTTCTTTGAGGCCGGCGAGCGCGGCAGCTTCGCGCGTTTCCGCTTCGAACTGCCGGAGACGGTGCTCCCCACCGGTGATCTCGTTCACTCCTACGTCACTTGGCGCCTTACCGTCGAGGCGGAGTTGGCCGGAATCGATCTCGACAGTCGATTTGAAGTCCCTGTGGCGCGCCGGTCAGATCAGAGGATGCTCTCCCCGGAGGAACTGGCATTGGCCCACCTGCTCCCGGAAGAGCGCGCTGCCGCCCGTGAAGGGGCAGCGCGGACTGCGCGGATCCGCCGCGTTCTGTTGCTCGGATTTTTCGGTTTGCTAGCGGCGGCCGGTTATTACTATGGGCAGTGATCGCGTTCGTTGACGGCGTCTTTCGTTGTGGACAGTCAAGCAAAGGGTGACTGACCCTGAAGCTTTGCTCGAACCATTTGGCGTCGGCGATCCGGTATTCGTGATATTCGGCAGTGGCTGATAACAGCGGCACGATCGCGATTAGCATTTGTCTTCCATTCCCCTTCATATCGGTAGGTATCGCGATGCGGCGCCGTGGCATGGTATTTCGGGTCCGCAGCGGACTCGGATTTGGGTCCCCGGATCCGGGGACCCATAAGCTGTTAGAATGCGCGCCTTTGGTCAAACACTCGGGTTACCCATGCAGCGAATTTGTTCCGTATTTCCTCTGCTCTTCGCCGCCGTTCTCATGCTGGCCCTGCCGGACGCTGCTGAAGCGAAGCGGTTTGGCTATGGCGGCAGCTATGGAAAGTCGTACAGCGTGCCGAAACGCAACACGACGACGCCTGACACCGCGCCGCGCCAGGCGGCGGCCAGTCAGACCACCACCAAGCCGTCGAGTGGTGCGAGCCGCTGGCTGGGGCCTCTTGCCGGGTTGGCGGCGGGAGGGCTCATTGCATCCATGCTGTTTGGTGATGGTTTCGATGGCTTTCAGATCCTCGATTTCCTGCTGATTGCGGGGTTGGTCTTCGGCGGCATCATGCTCTTCCGCGCCATGCGCCCCCGTCCGGTGCCGCAGCCGGCGGGTGGACCGGCGTTCGGCGGTGCGGCTTCCGGGCAGGACGCGGCGTTTTCACCGGCCGCCCCGATGGCTGGCAATGAGGGTGTCGATTCCCCGGCCTGGTTCAACGCCGAGACTTTCCTCCAGGGGGCCCGCGTGCACTTCATCCGCCTTCAGGCCGCCTGGGACAAGGGCGACATGAAGGATATCGCCACCTACACCACGCCCGAACTCTTTTCCCAGCTTCAGGCCGAACGCCTGAGCCGCGGCGATGAGACCCACTACACCGAAGTGGGTTACCTCGACGCAGAATTGGCCGGTGTGCAGCGCGACGGCGACAATGTCGTTGCCACCGTCCGCTTCTTCGGTGGAATCAAAGAGGAGCAGGATGGGGAGACCCGCGAGTTTGCCGAGCTGTGGCATGTTATCCATGCCTGGGACAGCTCCGAAGGTGACTGGTATGTGGCGGGGATTCAGCAGGTCTGAGTTAACCTGCGCGGCGGACTTTGGCAACGTCCGGGCGACCGCTTCCGCAGCGGCCAGGAGATTATCAGAGCAGACGTTGGGCTTGGTGGCGTAAATCACCATGGCCTTTCTGACATGGGTATTCAACGGCGTTCAGGTGTAGGCATGCGCAGCGTATTCATCTTTGTTGGTCTTATCTTTCTCGCTGGCGTAATCGCACTCTTGATCCAGAACAAACAGAGGGATGTCTATATCGACAGGGCAGTGATTGCCAACGCGTATGCCTCAGCAGCGCAAATCAAATTGCGTGTCGAAGAGTATTTCTACGAAAACGGTGAACTTCCGAACTCCAACTATTCACTGGATTTGCCGGAGCCCCACGAATTTCGCCTGCGAGGACTGAAGGCCCTTGCGATCGAAGACAACGGCGTTATCCATGTCGAGATCGAGGGCGAAAGCCCTCAAGCAAGTGGCCATATCTTCCTTCTCCCTCAACAGCTGGATGATCATGTGAGTGAACGCTGGATATGTCTGACTCCGAGCTACCCCAGTATTGAAAAGTGGATGCCGCAATGCCGTTACGAGCCGGTTGAAGGCTGGTAGGCCACCACGGCACCACACGATTTGATCTTTTTTAAAGGACGATCCTGAACGCGTCCAGGACCTTCTCGATGCGAACGGCGTGACGCTCTTTTGCAATTCCGTTTACATTGACCCCTAAAATTTCGCCTTTTTCATTGAATAAAGGCGTTCCAAGCAGGCCACCAACCGAACTCGCCCTTGCGGTGTGAGCGATGAGGCCATGACCGGAATCGGATGTAGGGAATCCGGTCACGACACCGTCTGCGACCCTGCCATCCCCCCCCATCATAAAGATCTTGTCCCCCACCTTTAATGTGGAGGAGTCTCCAATTTTCACCGGTGTGCAGGCGGCATTGCTCTCAATGTGCAGCAGCGCGACCCCGAGGGGTTCATTGCGTTCGACGATTTCCAGTGAGTAACTGTTGCCATTGAAATTGGCGGACAGGGGTTGCCTCTTTGTCTCTACCGGGGTTTGTTGATTCAGCTTTTCCTGCTGCTTTTCGTAGTTGGCAATCTTGTCGCGTAGTCTTCTTGTGGATCGGTGGAAGGCTTCCTGGCTACAGTCCGAGCACTCCGCTATGAACTTTTGCCGTGCAGCCTCCAGTTCATCGTACAATTCAGCGACAGCGTTGTTAACTGCCAATAAATTGGACGTGGCTATCCTTTCGTTCGACGAAGGTGGCGTCGTGCTGATGTAGAAATCCGTGAGCGCGTAACAGCTGCGAGTTATAAGAAATGACGTGCTGGTGTTGCGAGGGTAGCTGAGCTTCGAGTTGCGTATGTTGAACGTGGACGAAGAAACCTGTTTTTTTATGTCATTGTCAAGAAGTGTATTCGAGCCATACTGGTCATAGGGGTTGGTCATCGATTCGGTACTGCTTGCGACCTGCTCGGGAGCAGACGCTTCGTCGTTTTGGAGCAGAGCAAAAACCGATCCGGATACAAAGACCACCGCAACCACTCCGGCAAGCTTCTTAAATAGCTGCCGCCGCTGCTCTTCCTGGCGCTCCAATCGTTGATATTCCAACTCCTGGGCAAGTCGCTGCTTTTCAGCGTATTTTGAAAATATGATGCCGCATGAATCGCACTGTGGCTTCCCATTGCGAGGGTGCCCGCATTTCGGGCAATGCATGATGGAATTGCTCACTAGCCCCTTCTCCCTGTTATTCGACCGTTTCTTTCTTGAACGAAGACGGAGAACGAATGATAAATGGGGGCAGAGTGAAATAGAAGCGGGATGAGAAAGGCCCTCCCACAGGGCTCCTGCCCGACTCGGCGAAGGCGAACCCCAAAACTCAGCGACCCCACGACCGCCGCATTGGGCCGAGGACGACCCTCCCACATGGCTCGTGCCCGGCTCGGCAACGCCGCTGCCTATGGTGGGGCGCCCGGGATGTACGCGAATTGCCAGGATCAATGACAACGGAGTGCCTTCGCGGCTAGCATGATCTCCCGTTTTCTTCTTTCCTTTTGGTGCCCTCAATGGCCGGTTCCAGCCTGCTTGCCCTTATCGATGATATCGCGACGTTGTTGGACGATGTCGCTCTGCTCACTAAAGCGGCTTCCAAGAAGACTGCAGGCGTTTTGGGCGATGACTTGGCCCTCAATGCGCAGCAGGTAACGGGGATTCGGGCGGAACGGGAGTTGCCGGTGGTGTGGGCAGTGGCGAAAGGCTCCTTGATGAACAAGGCGCTGCTGGTCCCGCTGGCCTTGGTGATCAGCGCATTTATCCCCTGGGCGGTTACCCCGCTGCTGATGATTGGCGGTGCCTTTCTCTGCTACGAAGGCTTCGAAAAGATCGTGCACAAGCTGCAACCGGGAACTCACGCCGAGGAGCATGACCAGCACCTCAAGGCGGTGGCGGACCTGGCGGTCGACCTCGTGGCCTTCGAGCAGACGAAGATCAAGGGAGCCGTGCGAACGGACTTGATCCTCTCGGCGGAGATCATCGCCATCACGCTCGGCACCGTGGCGGGCGCACCATTTCCTACCCAGGTGATGGTCCTCGTTGCGGTAGCGGTGTTCATCACCGTGGGTGTATACGGTCTGGTGGCCGGGATCGTGAAGCTTGACGATGCCGGGCTCTACCTTGCGCAGCAGACCGGGGAGGGCCTGTTTGTCAGGATGAAGCAGCGTATCGGCGGGGGGATCTTGGCAGCCGCGCCCTGGCTGATGAAAGGGCTGTCGGTGGCCGGGACGGTGGCGATGTTCCTGGTTGGGGGAGGAATCGTATTGCATGGGATACCAGGAGCACATCACCTGGTCGAAGCCGCCGTCCACGCGCTCGGGTCGCTACCCATGGCCGGAGCGGCCGTTCCGGCACTGCTGGACGGCTTGGCCGGTTTGGTGGTCGGGGCGTTGACGCTTCTGATCGTCGATGGCGGCCGGCGCTTGGTGGGAAACTCCGGGCCTGTGGAAGGATAGCGCGCGTTAGCCGGTACGCCGGCACGGATGGGCTTTAAACGTACCCTCCGGGTAACTACTCGCCCCCTGTCATGCTGACAGAGTGACCGGCGAGAGCCATTTGGATCGCGATGAGCGGATTATGTCCGAGATTGCCCATGGTTTGCAGG
>JAWLGP010000044.1:0-23622 GCA_041685045.1 Gammaproteobacteria bacterium | reverse complement strand
AGCCGCCATCTGCGTTGTTGCGTTTCTTGGAAAGGGCTCGCCATTCCCTGCGAAACGCGCCTAGCAGCTGGCGGCTTTGCGTCGCGCTGAAAGCGTCAAACAGTGTGAAACACTACACTAGATTTGTACACAACCGGATGTCCTGGAGGGTGCGGTGAGCGACACCAGCCTCGACCTGCGCAAGTCCGCCCTGCTGATTGTGAATATGCAGCCCGACTTCCTGCCGGGCGGGGCCATGGCCGTAAAGGGTGGCGACACCATTGTTGCCCCACTGTCGGATGTGCTGCGGCTGAAGCTGTTCGGGCTTTATGTGGCAACCCAGGCATGGCATCCCGACAATCACGTCAGCTTTGCAAGCCGCCACAGCGCGACCCCACTGACCAGCATCGAGCTGTACGGACACCGCCAAATGCTTTGGCCGGACCATTGCGTACAGGGTTCGCGGGGCGCCGACCTGGTCCCTGGTCCACCTTGGCAGCGACTCAGCGCGATCATTCGTACGGGCAATGATCCCGAGGTGGCTTCCTACAGTGCGTTTCGCGACAGCTGGAACCCACAGAGTGAGCGTCCGTCGACGGGACTTGCCGGCTACCTGCGTGAACGCGGCACAAAGAGCCTGTTCCTCTGCGGACTGGCCCGGGATTTTTCCATCCGCCGAAGCGCGGAAGACGCTAAAGAGGCCGGCTTCGAAACCTACGTGATCTGGGATTTGACCCGCCCCGTCAACCGGTGTGACGACGCCGCGGTAGTCGACCTGCTGGAGCAGCGCGGGGTCCGTCTTGTCGAGCTTGCCGACATTACCGCCTGATCGGAAAGCGCATGCCGATGAACGCACTAATCACGGGCAGTAACCGCGGACTCGGTCTGGCCTGGGCCCACCGGCTCGTCGCCGAAGGCTGGCGGGTGTTTGCCTCCTGCCGACACCCTGCAGAAGCAGCGGCCCTGCACGAATTGGCACGGCAGTCGCCCCGGCTGACGGTCCACCGGGCCGACATCAGCTCGCCAGACGACATTCGAGGGCTCTACTGGGAGCTGGAATCCGAGCCCATCGACCTGCTGGTCAACAACGCCGGCGTCTATCTCGAGAAGGGCGCCACCCCAATCGGCAGCCTGCGCTATGACGACTGGCTGCGCACCTTCGAGGTCAACACTCTCGGGGCGGTGCGCATGGTCGAGGCCTTCGCCGAAAACGTCGCCCGCAGCAGGAAACGCCTGATCATCTCCGTCACCAGCCACATGGGCAGCATCGCCGATATCAGCACCTCGGGAAGTTACTACTACCGCAGTAGCAAGGCCGCTCTCAACGCGGCCATGCGTGGCCTCAGCGCAGAACTGGCACCGCGTGGTGTCGGCCTGCTGCTTCTGCATCCGGGTGGGGTCGTCACCCGCATGGGTCCCTCGAGCGGACTGTCTCCGGAGCAGAGCGTCGACGGCATGTTCAAGCTGGCGCAGCGCTTCGACCGGTCCATGACTGGCCGTTTCTTCCGTTACGACGGCACGGAATTGCCCTGGTAATCCAACACTCGGAGCCGGTCAGGGCTGTGGACCTTGTCCGGCGTAAAAGTCGGCGAGTGCCGCAAGTCCCTCGTCACCGTGACGCACGTAGATCTTCTCCAGCTCCCGCTGCATCTTGCGCGGGATTGGACGGGCGCCGTTCACAAAGTCCTGCAGTGACCATTCCAGATACAATCGGGGCTGCCCTGCCAGCGGTGCCGAATCCTCGGCGTCGCGGCCATTGTTGCCGTGGCACTTGTCACAAAAGCGCCGGTGCAACTCCGCTCCGATTTTTGCACCGGCCGCGTCGTGCGTGCGCGGCGGCGACTGAAGCGGCTGTGCCGCAAAGAACGCGGCCATCACCTTCACCTCTTCCTCCGAATACCCTTTGGCAATACGGTCCATGATGGTCGATGCCCGTCTGCCGTTACGGAAGGCGCTCATGGTCTCGATGAAATATTGCGACTCCATCCCGGCGAGATTCGGCGTCGCCGGTCCCTGCGAGATGCCATTGGTACCGTGACAGCCGGCACAGCCGTACGCGAGCAGCGTGCCATCGGCTCGAGCAGGCGCAAGTAAACCAGCGGCGACCGTCAGGATGAGAAAAGTGATCAAACGCGAAAGCATGGCCGGACCGTCGAACAGGGAAAGGGATGATATTTTACGCGGAAAGTCGCAAAACAGCGCGCCATCCATGCCCGTGACGGCAAAGGAAGGCGTGAAAAGAAAAACGGGGCCCGAAGGCCCCGTTCTTCTGCGGTTCGCGAACGTCGATCAGCCGAAGGTGTCGGCCGTGATGTTCTTGAACCAGGAGTGGGCGTAGGCCACTTCGCGCTTACGCATCTCCATGGTGGTGTCGGCATAACCCGGAGTCAGACCGCCGGCACCGGCCACGCCACTTATCTTGCCGTCCTTGTAGGCATAGACAGCTGCCACGGAAATACCGTCTTCCGGCGTGATCAGCGAGTAGCAGGTGTTGACGTAGGCCGGCTGCGGAGCTTCGTGACCGTTCACCAGCGCGACCACGGCAGCGGCACAGACCTTTGCCTGCGAGTTCGCAGCATAACCGGACTTCGGCATCGGGGAGGCGATCGAGGCGTCACCGATCACGTGCACGTTCTTGTGCACCGTGGACTCGAAGGTCTTGCCGTCGACCGGGCACCAGCCGGAATCGTCGGTGAGGCCGGCGACGAAGGCAATCTTGCCGGCCTGCTGCGCCGGAATGATGTTGATCACATCACCCTTGAACTCTTCGACGGCCGCCTGCACGGACATGCCCTTGGCATTGACCGATTCGACCTTGCCGCCGTTCGCGCCGGAGACCCACTCGATCATGCTGTTGTCGGTACCGTGGCCATAGTGCTTCGCCCAGCCGGCCGTGAACAGACCCTGCTTGGAGAACTTGTCCTTCGGATCCAGGATCAGCACCTTGGACTTCGGCTTGTGGTTCTTCAGATACCAGGCGATCTGCGAGGCACGCTCGTACGGCCCCGGCGGGCAACGGAACGGGTTGGGCGGCGCGGCCAGGATGACGGTACCACCGTCCTTCATGGCCTCCAGCTGCTTGCGCAGGGTGACAGTCTGCGGACCGGCCTTCCACGCATGCGGGATACTCTCGGCGACCGCTTCGCTGTAGCCTTCGATGGAATCGTACTTGAGGTCCACACCCGGGGAGACGATGCAACGATCGTACTGGAAGCTCTTGCCGCTCTTGGTCGAAACCACCTTCTTGGCCGCATCGATGCCGGTCACGTAGTCGTGGACCACCTGGACACCGTGGCCGGCCAGGCCGCTGTAGCCGAATTCGATGGACTTCATGTCACGCTCGCCGGACAGCACTTCGTTGCTCATGAAGCAGGTGTAGTAGTGCTTGTTCGGCTCGATCAGGGTGACCTCGATCGACGGGTCCATCATGCGGATGTACTTGGCAGCGGTGCTACCACCGATACCGCCACCGACGATGACCACCTTGCCCTTGGTAGCGGCGCTGGCGGACATGCTCGAGAAACCGAGCGTACCGACAGCTGCGGCGCCACCGGTTACCTTGAGAAAATTACGACGAGAAAAAGTCATGTTGTTATTCCTCCCCCTTACTTGCCCTGGCTGGCGTAGTAGTTCACGAGTGCGGCCATACCCTGGTCACCCTTGGCCTTGTGCACCTCTTCCATCTTGCGCGCCATCTTCTTGGGCATTTCGCGGGTCTTGGCGAGGAAATCTTCCATTGTCCAGTGCAAGTACATCTTCGGCTGGCCGGCGAGGATGCCGCCATCTTCAGAGGCAGAGCCGCCATCTTCGTGGCACTTTTCGCAGGAGCGATCGTGAAGCTGCTGGCCGAGGCGGGCAAGGGAGCTGTCGTAATCCTGCTTCATCGGCGTGTACTTCTGCTCGGCGAAGAACTTGGCCATCGCGTGGATTTCTTCATCCGAATATCCTTTGGCGATACGCGTCATGATGGTGCTCGGACGCTCGCCATTCTTGTACGCCGTCATCGAATCGACGAAGTACTCGCTGGCCATGCCGGCAATGCTCGGAGTGGCCGGGCCGCTGCTGTTGCCGTGGGTACCGTGGCAACCGGCACACGTATTGCCGAGCATGGCACCGCTCGGCGTTGCGGCCATGGCCGCGCCGCCGACCGTGAGGCCGCCCAGCACCAGTGCACCCTGTAACAATTTCTTGTAGTTCATTGAATCCCCCCTGTTGGACTCTTTACTTTGTGGTGTAGAGGAAACGCCCGGTAAATTTAAAGCATGCCTAACGACTGTTCAAGGGCCTTTATTACAGCCTGATTGTTATTGGCCTTTGCATAATCAAGTGCGGTTCTTCCCCCTCTGTTTTTTAAATTCGGATCCGCACCCGCAGCCAATAATAATTTTAATATTTTCACATCTCCTAATATAGTGGCTTCCATCAACGGGGTTCGCCCCGATAGTTCAGCCTGATTAGGATCGGCTCCATTCTGCAACAGGTATTCGACGGTGTGGTCGTGCCGGCTTTCCACGGCCCACATCAGGGCCGACGCACCTTCGGAGTCGATCGCGTTGACGTTGTTGCCGTGTTTTAGCAGCAGTTCCACCATGGCGAACTGTCCGGTGCCGGCCGCAAGCATCAGTGCACTGGCACCATTCTTGTTGCGCACATGCATCTCGGCGCCCGCATCCAGCAGTTGCTTGACAGCGTTGAAATGCCCCTTTTCCACCGCCGCCATCAGCGCGGTCATGCCGTCCTTGTCGGAGGTATTGACGTTGGCTCCGGCCTCAATCAGTAACGCGACGGAATCGTCATAGCCGTAGCGGGCGGCGATCATCAGCGAATCCCAGCCGGCCCGTGTCTTCGGCGCGGTTTGCGCGCCCTGTTCGAGCAACATCGAGACAATCTCGGCGTAGCCGCCTTCGGCGGCATAGGAGAGCGCAGTGCATCCGGCCACGCTCTTGGCATTGACATCGGCGCCCGTATCGATCAACACGGCTGCGGCCTCGGTGTTACCCTCCTCCGCCGCGTACATCAGTGCCGACTTGCCGTACTTGCCGGCGGAGTTGGCGTCGGCGCCCATCCTCAACAGCCGTCCAACCGCATCCGCATCTCCGACGAAGGCTGCCTCGCGAATCTCTGCGTTCAGATCCACAGCGGCAACGGCGAAGGGCAAAAAAAGCCCGAGAAAAACGGCGGCCAGTTTCGAAAAACGCATGTTCATCCCCAAAAATAGGCAAGGACCTCAGCATACCAGTTCGGCACGCCGGGGAGCCTCATTCTTCGTCTTCTTCCTCTTCTTCTTCCTCCGGGTCTACCCATCCATCGGGTGGAAACGGCTCGTAATGCGCGATACCACGATGGCATTCGATACAGGTCTTGCCCTTCGTCTGCGCGCTGGGATGCTTGCGACGCGCCATCCGGCCCTGCTCGCTGAAATCCATGTTCTCGAAGTCATGACAGGTGCGGCACTCGCGGGAGTCGGTCTCCTTCATGCGGTCCCACACGGCCATGGCCATTTCCCAGCGCCGGGCCTCGTACTTCTCCTTGGTGTCCACCGTACCGGCCAACTCGTGGTAGACGTCTTTGGCAGCGAAGATCTTTGCCTTGAGCTTCGGCAGAAATTCCTTGGGCACGTGGCAGTCGGAACAGCCCGCGCGTACGCCGGAAGCGTTCTTGTAGTGAACGGTCTCCTTGTACTCCTCAAGGTTAATCTTCATGGAGTGGCACGAGGTGCAGAACTCCAGCTCGTTGGTCTTCGCGAAAAAGGTGTTCATTGCGCCGAATGACGCAAATCCGCCGAAAAACACAACCAGACCGATGACCAGTGACTTCCGAGTAAAGCGCTTGGACTTACTTTTTTGAAAATCCGACATGATGTCCCCGCGGGTGGCTCAACAAATGCCCGCAACCTCAACCCAGCGTATTAGTGTTTTCTTATTTGCTAATGAGGTGTGCGAACAAACATTCAATAGATGCGACGGGTTTGTAACATGCGTTTTCCGGGACCGTCAATCGACCGGAAGGAATAGCAAAAGCTCAACAAGTAATAATAGTCAGTCTTTTCCAAGGTTTTTTGCCGCCGGTACCAAGGTGTGCAGAGCACACTATACTTAAGGGCCGACGCCAATGCACAGCGTAAGGAGGTCGACTTGGCTGCTGTAGAGTCGCCGTCGGAGACGCCGGGCGTGTTCGCCGTGAAGGACTGTGCACTTATCGCGATTGCGACCGGGCGCCGCGCCTACTCACTCAAGGAGTTGCGGGAGCAGTTGCTGACCATCAACGCGGACAGCATCTATTACCATTTCTGGGGCGGACTGCTCCAGCCGCGCTTCGAGGAGCGGGAGTTCAATAACGACTTCGCGGCATGGGCGCGCCACTGGCTCCACGACGGCACCCTGGCGGAACGGCTCGCGGTGATCGACCCGACGGAGTTCCATGACCTGGAGGCGTTGCGCCAGGAGGTTATCGACCTGGTGGAGGAGCGCCTCGAGGAGAGGGAGTATTTGCGCTGGCAGCAGGTCCCCCGCTCGTTCGAATTCATCCGCTCGCAGATTGTCGTTTTCGATACCCACAAACGCGCCGACAGCCCACAACAGCTGGCCGAACTACTGCCCCACCTGTCTGCCAGCAGCATCTTCTACCACTTCATCGATGCCCGGCAGCGATTCCCGGAAGGCACCGACGACTTTCGGTTCTGGCTCAGCTCCTTCGGCTTCGACAGGCTTTGTGAGCAGTTGTCCGAAGTAGACCCCTATTTCGCGTCATTGAGCGAAGTTCGCCGCAATCTCATCCAGGTCTTTGCCGACCACTTCGGAGAAGCGCCATGAGCGGAATGCTGGAGGCCTATGCCGAGGCCGCGGGTCCGGAAGTGGTGGACCATCTCAAGCAGCTCACGGGCGTGCTCCAGGGAAAGTGCATGGTCCACGTCAATTCGACCCGGGTCGGCGGCGGCGTTGCCGAGATCCTGGACAAATTGGTGCCGTTGAGCCGTGAACTGGGGATCGACGCCCGCTGGGAGGTGATTACCGGTCAGCTGGACTTCTATCAGTGCACCAAGGGGATGCACAACGCCTTGCAGGGCAGTCCGGTCCAGATCAGTGACAACCTGTTGCGCGCCTACGAGGCCACCAATGCCGAAAATGCCGAACGGCTGCGCCCCCTCCTGGAAGAGGCCGATGTGGTATTCATTCACGACCCGCAACCGGCACCGCTGCTGGGCCTGACCCCCAATCGGCGCGGCAAGTGGGTGTGGCGCTGTCACATCGACGCCAGCCACCCCGACCGTACGACCTGGAAATACCTGCGTCGTCACCTGGGCGGATACGATGCCAGCGTCTTTTCGCTGCCGGCGTTCGCCCAGTCACTGCCGAGCCCGGAATACATCATTCCGCCCAGCATCGACCCGCTGAGCGAGAAAAACGTCGCCCTGGGCGCCGAAGAGTTGCAAAGCGTCGCCGAACGCTTCGGACTTGACCCGACACGACCGCTGGTGGCTCAGGTCTCCCGCTACGACCGCTTCAAGGACCCCCTCGGGGTAATCGCTGCGTACAAGCTGGCCAAGAAATTCCTGCCCGGATTGCAGCTGGTCCTCGCGGGCGGCGGTGCCAGCGACGATCCGGAAGGGGAGCTCGTGCTCGAAGAGGTGCGCGCCGCCGCGGCCGGCGATGCGGATATTCACGTGCTGCTGCTCCCGCCCGATGCACACCGGACCATCAACGCACTGCAGCGGCTGGCCGATATCGTGCTGCAGAAGTCGACCAAGGAGGGGTTCGGACTCACCGTCACGGAAGCGATGTGGAAGGGCAAGCCGGTGATCGGGGGAAATACCGGCGGTATCTGCCTGCAAGTGCTCGATCATCATACCGGGTTTCTGGTGAACACGCCGGAAGGGGCGGCCCTGCGCATGCGCTACCTGTTCCGACAGCGGGAAAAAATGCACGAAATGGGCATGAAGGCTCAGGAATTCGTGCGCGACAACTTCCTGCTGACCCGCCAGCTCCGCGAATACCTGACGCTGAGCGTCGGTCTGCTGCACGGCGCGGGAGACCGTATCGAACTCGGTTGAGGCGCCGCCTTGTAAACCCATAAGGAGAATGGCATGCGCAAAAACGGGACTGCCGTCTGGCGAGGCTATCCCTATCCGCTCGGAGCGACCTGGGATGGCGAAGGCGTCAACTTCGCCCTCTTCTCCGAGCATGCCGAACAGGTGGAACTCTGCCTGTTCGACCCGCGCGGCCGGCGTGAAGTCCAACGCATCGAAGTACCCTGGCGAACCGACCAGGTCTGGCACTGCTATCTTCCCGAGTCCCGTCCCGGCCAGCTTTACGGCTACCGGGTCCACGGACCGTACAATCCGGCATGCGGACACCGCTTCAATCCGCGCAAACTACTGCTGGATCCTTATGCCAAGGACATCGCGGGTTCCCTGAAATGGAGTGACGCCCTTTTCGGTTACCGCATCGGCGATCCGAAGGCGGACCTTACACCTGACCCGCGCGACAGCGCCGCCGGCATGCTTCGCTGCCGGGTGATCGATACCGCGTTCACCTGGGGAGACGATCGGCCGCCCAATGTACCCTGGCACGATACGATCATCTATGAACTGCATGTAAAGGGTTATACCGCGCGCCATCTCGACATACCGCCGCCGCTGCGTGGCACCTATGCCGGCCTGGCCACGGCTCCGGTGGTCGACTACCTGAAGCGGCTCGGTGTAACGGCGGTGGAGCTGATGCCGGTACACGCCTTCATCGATGATCGGCATCTGGTGGTGAAGGGCCTGCGAAACTACTGGGGCTACAACTCCATCGGCTTTTTCGCCCCCGACCCGCGTTATCTGGCCAGCGGTCAGGTCAACGAATTCAAGACCATGGTCAAGACCTTCCACTCGGCAGGGATCGAGGTGATTCTCGACGTGGTCTACAACCACACCGCCGAGGGCAACCACATGGGGCCAACCCTCGCCTTTCGCGGCATCGACAATGCCGCCTACTACCGGCTGGTCCCTGACAACCAGCGCTATTACATGGATTACACCGGTTGCGGCAACACCCTGAACATGATGCATCCGCGCGTGCTGCAGCTGATTATGGATTCCCTGCGCTACTGGGTGCTGGAGATGCACGTGGACGGTTTCCGTTTCGATCTCGCCTCCGCCCTCGCCCGCGAATTGCACGAGGTCAACCGTCTCGGCGCCTTTTTCGACATCATTCATCAGGATCCGGTGTTGTCACAGGTCAAGCTCATCGCCGAACCGTGGGACCTCGGTGAAGGCGGCTACCAGGTAGGTAACTTCCCGGTCGGCTGGACCGAGTGGAACGGCAAATACCGGGACACGGTGCGTGCCTACTGGAAAGGTGATGGCGGCGTCATTGGCGAACTCGGTTATCGCCTGACCGGCTCATCCGATCTGTACGAACAGAGCGGCCGTCGGCCCTACGCGTCGATCAATTTCATCACCGCCCACGACGGTTTCACGCTCCACGATCTGGTCAGCTACAACCACAAGCACAACGAGGCCAATGGCGAGGAGAACCGCGACGGGGAAAATCACAACCTCAGCTGGAATCATGGGCATGAGGGGCCGACCGTCAACAAGCACATCAATGACCTTCGTGCCCGCCAGAAACGCAACTTCCTCGCGATGCTTTTGTTCTCGCAAGGTATTCCCATGCTGGTCGGCGGTGACGAATTCGGACGTACGCAGCACGGTAACAACAACGCCTACTGCCAGGACAACGAGCTCAGTTGGATCGACTGGGAGCGGGCGTCGGAGGAGGAGGATCTGATCCGGTTCATGAGACACCTGATCCGCTTACGAAAACGCCACCGGACGTTTCACCGCAACTACTTCTTTCAAGGTCGGCAGATCCACGGGGCCGGCGTCAAGGACATCACCTGGTTGCGTCCCGATGGCGGCGAGATGACCGAGACCGAATGGCAGATGGTTTTTGCCCGTTGTCTCGGCGTCTTTTACGCCGGTGATGCCATCGACGAGACCGATGACCACGGCCAGCCGGTTTACGATGACAACCTGCTGTTGCTGTTCAATGCGCACCATGAAGCGATCCCCTTCCGCATCCCCCCGTATCCACCCAACGCCCGCTGGCACGCATTGGTGGATACCAGTTACGCCGACGGCAGGCGCAACGATGGACGCTATTTTTATTCCGGAGGCGAGTATCCACTGAAGAGCCGTTCCCTGGTTCTGCTTGCGCAATGGAAAGGAGCGCTGTCCGGCGATGCCCTTGCGACGACGACATGAGATGCCGTTCGGCGCCGCCGTGCTGGATGGCGGCGGCGTACGCTTTCGTTTGTGGGCGCCCGCAGCGGAGCGGGTGGAAGTCCTGCTGGAAGGACGCTGGGCTGAACGGACGTTGCCCATGAAACGCCTGGAGGACGGTTGGTTCGCCACTGACACGGATGCGGCCACGGTCGGCAGCCTCTACCGCTTTCGCATCGACGACAAACAGCCGGCGGTACCCGATCCCGCTTCCCGCCACCAGCCGCGAGACGTCCACGGGCCCAGCCAGGTGGCCGATCCGCAGGCCTTCCTCTGGCAGGACGACGACTGGCGCGGCCGTCCATGGGAAGAGACGATCATCTATGAGCTGCATGTGGGCGCCTTCTCGCCACAGGGTACCTTTGGCGGCGTCGAGCAGAACCTCGATCATCTGGCCGAGTTGGGTGTCACGGCGATCGAGCTGATGCCGGTCGCCGACTTCCCGGGCCGCCGCAACTGGGGCTACGACGGCGTCCTGCCGTTCGCGCCAGATACCCGATATGGTACGCCGGAGGATTTGAAGCTCTTGGTCCAGGCGGCCCACCGACGCGGATTGATGGTCTTTCTCGATGTGGTCTACAACCACTTCGGTCCCGAAGGCAATTATCTGCACCTGTATGCCCCCCATTTCTTTACCGAGCGGCACCATACCCCTTGGGGTGCGGCCATCAACTACGACGGCGACGATGCCCATTGGGTACGCCAGTACGTCATCCACAACGCCCTGTACTGGCTCGAGGAGTTTCACTTCGATGGCCTGCGACTGGATGCGGTGCACGCGATCTTCGACGACTCCCGCCCCGACATCATCGAGGCGATCGCCGCCGCCGTCGCCGAGGGTCCGGCCAGGGAGCGCCACGTCCACCTGGTGCTGGAGAACGACAACAACGCCGCCCACTACCTGCGCGGCCCCCGCGGTTTCCGGGCCCAGTGGAACGACGACATTCACCACGCCCTGCACGTGTTGATCACCGGCGAGATCAGCGGCTACTACGAGGACTATGCGGGCAGGCCCGCCGCCCATTTGGGACGCTGTCTGGCGGCGGGCTTTGCCTACCAGGGGGAGAATTCGCCGCACCGGGGTGGCACGCCCCGCGGCGAACCGACCGCCGGGCTCCCCCCCACCGCCTTCGTTTCGTTCCTGGAAAACCACGACCAGATTGGCAATCGCGCCTTCGGTGAGCGGACTTCGGTGCTGGCAGCGCCGGACGCGCGGATCGCCGCACTCAGCACCCTGTTACTGGCCCCCGCTCCCCCCCTGCTGTTCATGGGCCAGGAATGGGGCAGTACCCAGCCGTTTCCCTTCTTTTGCGACTTCGGTGACGACCTCGCCGACGCGGTCACGGAGGGGCGGCGGCGTGAATTCGCCCGTTTTCCGGAGTTCAGCGACCCCGCCACCCGTGAACAGATCCCGGATCCGATGTCGCCGCAGACGTTCGAACAGGCCGTTCTCCGCTGGGAAGACGCCGGCACCGCGGAGGGGCGGCGCTGGCTGGACTTCACCCGGCAGCTGCTATCCCTGCGAAAGACGGCGATCGTCCCGCGTCTGGCGGAACCTCTTCGCGCCACCTCGTACGAGTCGGTCGGCCCGCGCGGGCTGCTGGTGTGGTGGCAATTCGGGAATGGCGATCGGCTCGCCCTGTTGGCCAATTACGGAGCCGATCCGCTCAGCGTCGAGACGGTCCCGCCCGGCCGTATCCTGTTCGCCTGGCCGGCCGGCTCGGATCGGGGCGGCATTCAAGTACTCGCCCCTTGGAGCGTGATCTGGTTCCTCACGGCATCGGGCGGGCCAGATGGCTGAGCCCCGTCTGCCGTACAGCACCTACCGCCTTCAACTCAACGGCGACTTCACCTTCGCCAAGGCAGCCGCGTTGGTGCCCTATCTGGAGCGCCTCGGCGTCAGTCACTGCTACACCTCCCCCTATCTGAAGGCACGTGCGGGCAGCCTGCACGGCTACGACATCGTCGACCACAACACCTTTAATCCCGAGATCGGTGATCGCGACAGCTTCAATCGGTTTGTCGCTGCACTACGCCGCCACCGGATGGGACACATCCTCGATCTCGTCCCCAATCACATGGGCATCTTCGGAAGCGACAACCAGTGGTGGCTGGACGTTCTCGAAAACGGTGCCGCATCGGCCCATGCCATCTATTTCGATATCGATTGGCGACCCCACAAGGAGGTCCTGAGGGGCAAGGTGCTGATCCCGGTACTGGGGGAGCACTACGGTTCCGTCCTGGAGAAAGGGGACCTCAAACTGGTGTTCGATGCGGACCGCGGCGAATTCAGCATCTGGTACTACGCACACCGTTTCCCGGTCGACCCCGGCACCTACCCGATGATTATAGAGCAGGGGCTGTCCGAGTTTCTGGCGGTGCGTCCGGCTGAGGATCCGGATGCGCAGGACATCCAGGCACTGATATCGGCCTTCGGTCACTTGCCACCCCGTTGGGACCAAACGGAGGACAAGCTGCTGGAGCGGCGTCGCGACAAGGAGGTCCACAAGCGTCATCTGGCCGAACTGTGTGCCCGCTCGGAAGGGGTGGCCGCCCACATTGCCCAGACGGTCGCCCTCTTCAACGGCACCCCCGGGGTGCCCGAGAGCTTCGGGCCCCTGCATCGGTTGCTTGAGCAGCAGGCGTATCGCCTCGCCTTCTGGCACGTCGCCTCCGACGAAATCAACTATCGGCGCTTTTTCGATATCAACGACCTCGGCGGGATCCGTGTCGAAGAGCCGACCGTCTTTGACGCCACCCACCGCTTTGTGCTCGACCTGTTGCAGGAAGGCCAGCTGGACGGCTTGCGTATCGATCACCCCGACGGACTCTACGACCCCAATGGCTACTACCGACAACTGGTGCAAAGTGCCAGTATGGCGCTCGGCGAGGAGAACACCGGGGAGCATCCCCCATCGTTCTACCTGGTGGTGGAGAAGATCCTCGCCGGCCATGAGCATCTGCCGGCGCACTGGCCGGTGCACGGCACCACCGGCTACGACTTCGCCAACATCGTCGGCGGCCTGTTCGTCTATCCGAACTCCGAACACGAACTCGACCGGATCTACACACGCTTTACCGGAGTCCGCAAGTCTTTCGACGAGCTGTTGTTCGAAGGCAAGAAACTGGTCATCGAGACCCAGTTGGCGAGTGAACTGACCATTCTCGTGAACATCCTCGACCGGATTGCGCAGTACAACCGCTACACCCGTGATTTCACCCTGATTGGGCTGCGCAACGCCCTGACGCTCGTGGTCGCCAGTTTTCCCGTCTATCGGACCTACGCGAACGGTCACAGAGCCCTGTCCGACGAAGAGCGGCGGTACATCGACTGGGCCGTCGCCCGGGCAAAGAAACGCAGCACCGCCGTCGATCCCAGCATTTTCGAGTTCATCCGTAACGTGCTACTGGGGCAAGGGAGCGCGGATGCCAGTAACGAGGTCGCGCAGTGGGCGCTCGGGTTCACCATGAAGTTCCAGCAGTACACGGCTCCGGTCATGGCCAAAGGGCTGGAGGACACCACTTGTTACGTGTACAACCGGCTCACGTCACTCAACGAGGTCGGCGGCGACCCGAATCGGTATGCGGTCACGATCGCGGCCTTTCACCACACCTGCCAGGACCGACGGCAGCACTGGCCCCACGCCATGCTGGCCACCTCCACCCATGACACCAAGCGGAGCGAAGACGTTCGTGCCCGCATTGCGGTGCTTTCGGAACTGCCGGGGGAGTGGCAGCGCAATGTCGGACGCTGGACCCGCCTCAACCGGAACAAGAAGACATTGGTCGACGGGCAGCCGGCCCCTTCGCGCAATGACGAATACCTGTTGTACCAGACGCTGGTAGGCGCGTGGCCGCTGGGGAAGGTCGAGCTGGAGGTGTTCCGCCCGCGCATTCGTGCCTACATGTTGAAGGCGGTACGTGAAGCCAAGGTGCATACCTCGTGGGTGAACCCGAACGCCGACTACGAAGCGGCCGTCGAACATTTCGTGGATGGGCTGCTCCACGATGAGACGAGCCGTTTCCTGAACGATTTCATCCCATTTGTCCGTCGTGTGGCTCGGCCCGGCCTGCTCAACAGCCTCTCACAACTGCTGCTGAAGCTGACCGCCCCGGGAGTGCCCGACATCTACCAGGGCAACGAATTGTGGGAATTTGCCCTGGTCGACCCTGACAACCGGCACCCCGTCGACTACGGCATCCGCCAGGAACAGCTCGAGGCGCTGGAGCGGGATTGGCACGGGGAAACCCGCATCGACCTGCCCCCATCCCTGTTGGCCCACATGGAGGACGGCCGGATCAAGCTGTTCGTCACCTGGCGGCTGCTGAACCTGCGGCGCCACCATCCTGAACTTTTCATCGACGGCGAATATCTGCCGTTATCGACGAACGGCGCCCGCGCCGATCATCTTTGCGCCTTCGTACGCCGACACGAAGGGCGGCGGCTGGTGGTCGTCGCCCCACGCTGGTTCCACCGGTTGCTGGTCAATCACGAAGCGCCAGTCGGCGACCTGATTTGGAACGGCACCGAAGTGGAATGGGCCGGTGGCGGCGAATGGTACAACCTGTTTACGGGTGCGAAACTCGCCGGAGATGACCGAATGTCAGCCGCCCACCTGTTCGCCGATTTTCCACTGGCAGCTTTCACCGATTTCGACCCGACATAATAGGTGTCCAGTAGCTGGGCTTTGGCAGCTGTCGAGGCGGGACGAACAACTCAATTATGCCGGTTCAATGCTCGCCCTTGGTCTTTCTGATCCCGGCAAGGCGGTTTCCCTGCTTCTGAGGCCCGCCTTTGGGGAAGATGTCGTGCAGATAACGGTTGTTGCCTTTGTCAGGGCCCCAGCGTTTTTCGAAATATTTGATCATCGTTCGCACCTGGGCCTGAACGTTGTGTTCCTCGTAATAGTCGCGAATGAACCGGATGACCTCCCAGTGCTCATCCGTCAGCGCCAAACCCTCTTCCGCAGCCAAGGCAACGGCGAACGCCTCCGACCACTCGTCCATGTCCTGTATGTATCCTTCGGAATCGGTCGTCACCAGCTTGCCGTTGACGACAAGCGATTTGGTCTTGTGGGCCCACGGATTGGTGTTCATCATAAGTGCACCTCCGGCTTAGCTGTATTTTACGTACTGCTTTAACAAGCGTGTTCCGTAAGTAAGGAACTGGCACTATCACAAAAGGGATATATCGCCCCTTTGGTCGTCGCCTTCGCGGACAAACAAAACGGTAACTTACTGATGTTATTGGCAAACCATTGGCCATGGAGGCAAACACAGAAACATGTTGAAATAATGCACCTTTGGCATCGCGGGGCCGTGCAACCATCTTGCGCGTCAACAGAGGCCAGCAAGAAGAGCCGTATTGCCGGTTAGCCGGCAAGCGGGGTAGCGCCGGCGGAGGATAACGCACAGATGAAACGCCTGTTACACAAGTCACTGCTGCTGCGGCTTGGCCTTGCCCTGTCGACCATCACCACCCTGGCATTCATCGGCATGTTGAGTTCCGTGTACATCGCCGAGATGGGGAAGGGGGACGCCAGCGCCATCAACCAGGCTGGTTCCCTGCGCATGCAGTCGTATCGGATTGCGGCCACCTTGCTGCACTACCAGAACGCGAGCGGCCAATCATTCGACGACGTGCAGCAGGCGGCGGCCGAATTCGTCGAGCGCCTCAGCAGCAATCGGCTCACCGATGCGCTTCCCGGCGATCACTCACACCCGATAAGTGACACCTATGAGCTGATCAAACATCGCTGGCGGGCCCAGATCCTGCCGCTGCTGGATGAGGGCCGAGCCGTCGTTGCGGCGCACCGAAGCGGAAGGATAACCGCGCACACGCTCTCCGATTTCCAGACCCGTTATCTCAGCCGGGTCACCGATTTCGTCGATGAGATAGACCGTTTCGTTAACCTGCTTGAGAGTGCCGCCGAAGCGAAGATCGAACGCCTGCGGATCATTCAGGTGATCTCTCTGTTCCTGACACTCGCGGTCGTGTTCATCACCTTGCACCTGATGCATACCGACGTGTTGATTCCACTACGGGATCTGCTCACCTGCGCCGAAAAGGCCCGCCATGGAGATTTTTCCGCTCGGGTTGCGCACACCCGCGATGACGAACTGGGTCGGTTGGGGCATGCATTCAACGTTATGTCGGAAGACCTGTCGCGAAAATATGCCGATTTGGAGGCACGGGTACGGGAAAAGACCACCAACCTGAAGCAGTCCAACCGCTCGCTGGAACTCCTCTACAAGGCGACGGTGCTGTTGAACAGCGGCCCCCTGACCGAATCGACCTACCGCCTGCTACTGGCCGATATCAGCAATCTCGCTGGCACCGGGCCCGGTACCATCTGCCTCGCCAAACACAACGACACGCGGGCCATCAAATTGGCCTCGACCCGCGACCCTGAACCCGGCCGCCCCGATCTGTGCTTGCCGCCGAACTGCCAAGAATGTTTCGAGAACGGCGAGACCCACGTGATCGAGATCGCCCGGGGCGATGACATGTTGCGAGTCCTTTCCGTGCCAATCCGGGATCAGGCGCAGACACATGGTGTGCTGTTGGTAGAGATCCCGCCCGGAGTGGAACTCGAAGACTGGCAACGTCGTTTGCTGGATACCGTTGCAAAAAATATCGCCAATGCGATTGCCATCGCCCAACGAAACACCGAGGCACGACGCCTCGCCCTGCTGGAGGAGCGCGGCGTAATCGCCCGGGAGTTGCACGATTCACTGGCACAGTCACTCTCCTACCTGAAGATCCAGGTGAGCCGCATCGCGGCTGCCCTGCAGCAACCGGAAGGCGTGCCGGCCGCAACGGCGGTAATCGACGAATTGCGCGAAGGGCTCAACAGCGCCTATCGCCAATTACGCGAACTCCTCACAACCTTCCGTTTGCGCATGGATGGACACGGACTTTCCGAAGCACTGGAGGCAACCGTTCGTGAATTCTCCGTGCGCAACGATATCCGTATCGATCTGCGAGACCGCCTTTACAGCGAACAGCTGACGCCCAACGAAGAGATACATATTCTGCAACTGGTCCGTGAAGCCATCGCCAACGTCGCCAAACACGCACAGGCGCGCGAATGCCAGGTCGTGCTCGAGTCGCTGGAGGATGGTCGGGTGGCGGTGACCATCGAAGATGACGGTGTGGGTATGCCGCCGGAGCCGAAACGAATGCAGCATTACGGGCTCGCCATTATGGAGGAGCGGGCACAGATTCTGGGCGGCAAGATGATCATCAGCCACAGGGAGCCTACGGGTACACGCGTCAGGCTCACGTTTGTCCCGACCTCACGCACCAACACCGAAAACAAAGTGGGTTTACATCAATGAATATCGAAGAAAACACAATTCTAATAATCGACGATCATCCCCTTTTTCGGAAAGGGGTGGCCGATCTCATCGGCATGGACAGTCGACTGCAGTTGATCGGTGAAGCCTCCTCGGGGGAAGACGGCTTGAGAAAGGCCCGGGAGTTCGGCCCCGACATGATCCTCCTCGACCTCAACATGAAAGGCATGGACGGCCTCGCCACCCTCAAGGCGCTCAAGGCCGATGATTCGATCGATCCGCGTGTAATCATGTTGACCGTGTCGGACCACGAGGAAGATGTGGTGGCGGCGCTCCGCTGTGGAGCCGACGGCTATCTGCTGAAAGACATGGAGCCGGAGCAGATCCTGGCCCACATCCAAACGGCGGCTCACGGCCACCTGGTCATCAGTGAACGCCTGACCGAACTGCTGGCCAAAGCGCTGCGGGAGGATAGCCGGCCGAAGGCACCCGACGAGGCGGGCTTGACCGAACGTGAACGCCAGATCCTGACGCTGCTCGCCAAGGGTATGAGCAACAAGCTCATTGCCCGTGAACTCAATATCACCGTGGGCACGGTCAAGGTGCACATCAAGCACCTGCTGAAGAAGCTGAACCTCCGCTCCCGGGTCGAGGCCGCGGTGCTGGCAGTGAGCAAGGGTGTGCCGGAGGAGTTGAACAGCTACTGATGTCGGATAATGAGATAAGGGTTAACCGTTAAGAGAAAACACCCGCGGGCACTCCAACTCCTAACGCTTAACCCTTAACTTAACCGTTAACCCTTTCCGCCGGTTCAAGCGGCGACAAAAAATGCAGCGACTTCATCATGCGATCCAGCACCGCTTTTTTCTCGAAATAAGGGGTGCTGCCGACATCCCAGGTGGAAGCGACCAGTGTCTCCCCGTTCATCTCGATGAGGTAATGGAGGCTCAACCGCGGAGTGCCGGCACCGGCTTCCGGATCGTAGACCTCCAACCGAACGGTTTTGTGTCCCCCCACGGAAACGGCTGCTTCACTGACCCGTGCAACCGTCGCATAACTGTCGACAATGATATGCAGCGGGTGCGGTTCACGAACGATGCTGATGGCGATGTCAAACGGGATCTCCGTGCCGTGCTGCACCGATACATCGGCGGGATCGAAGAGTGAACAAGGCGAGAGAACCGAGCCGCTGTTGACCTTCCAGCGGGGAGGAATACTGACGCGGTAGCGCTCATTGGTGTTAGTGCAGGAAGGCCATACTGCCGATTCCGGCGCCGGCCGGGGGTCGGCGCCGGGGCGCGGAGTACACCCGGCCACCAGGATAACGCCGATCAGTGTCCACCAAATGCGGTGCCTGATTCCCATGCCCCTCCCCCAAGACGGTACGCTCGGATGATGCCGCGTACGGGAGATCGAGGCAAGTCTGCTCCGAATTGATTGTCACCAGAGGTGAGCCGCACGGGCACAGCGCCCGTGCGGACAGTCGGCTTCAGTCCTCTTCGCTGATCGGATAAACGCCGTTTTCGTCGTGCACTTCCCTGCCGGTCAACGGCGGGGTAAACACACAAATCAGACGCATATCCTCGCTGCCGCCCCGGAGCAAGTGCTCGTCATGCTCGTTGAGGGCGTACATGGTGCCGTCTTTAATGGGGTGGATTTTGCCGGTTTTCAGGTCCTCGATCTCCCCATTGCCGGCAACACAGTAAACGGCCTCCAGGTGGTTCTGGTACCAGATGTGTGTCTCGGTGCCGGCACGGATGATCGTTTCGTTGAACGAGAACCCCATCCCGTCCTTGCGCAGCAGGAATCGGCGACTGACCCAATTGCCGTTCTCCGCCGCCACGTCACGCTCGGTGCCAATGATGTCGTCGAGGTGGGTAACAATCATTGGTGCGTATCCCCGCTGCGCAGTTCCTCCTTGCGCTTGAGGAGATTGCCGATGGCCTTGTCGATGATTGCCATACCCTCGCGAATGGAATCCTCCTCGATGGTGAGCGCCGGGAGGAACTTGACCACCTGGTCTTCACTGCCGGCCAGCTCGATGACCAGTCCGTTCTGGAAAGCTTCCCTCGCCACCTCGCCCGGGAAACCGGCACGCGGGATCTCGAGCCCCCACACCATGCCCAACCCGCGCAGTTTCATCTCGAGCTGCGGATACTTATCGACGATACTCCGCAGTTCCTCCTCCATGATGTGACCTTTGTACTTCACCGCCTCCGACAAATCGTCGTTGTCCCAGTAGGAGAGTGCCTGAGTGGCCGCAACGAAGGCCAGATTGTTGCCGCGGAAGGTGCCGGTATGTTCACCTGGTTTCCACTGGTCCAATTCCGGCCGCATGAGCAGCATCGCGAGTGGCATGCCGCCACCGATGGACTTGGAAATGGTCACCATGTCCGGCTTGATGCCGGCACGCTCAAAACTGAAGAAGGGGCCGGTTCGACCGTTGCCCACCTGGATGTCGTCGATGATGAGCAGGATGTCGAATTCACGACAGAGGTCGGCCAGCTGCCGCAGCCACTCGATGGAAGCGACGTTGATGCCGCCCTCGCCCTGCACCGTCTCGGTAATGATTGCCGCCGGCAGGTCGATACCGGAGGAGTTGTCCGAAAGGAACTTGCGCAGGTACTCGATGGTATTGACATCGGGACCGAAATAGCCGTCGAACGGCATATGGTCGGCGTTCAGCCGCATACCGTAGAACTCGTCCCGATAGAAGTTGTTGCCGGTCACCGCCAGCGAGCCGAGGGTAAGACCGTGATAGCCGTTGGTAAAGGCGATGATGTTGGAGCGGCGCTTGACCATGCGCGCCAGCTTCAGCGCCGTCTCCACCGCGTTGGTGCCGGTAGGTCCGGTAAACTGGACCTTGTACTCGAGGTTTCGCGGCGCAAGGATGGTGTCGTAGAACTTCTGCAGGAACTCCTTCTTGGCCTTCGTCGCCTTGTCGAGGCCATGAACGATACCGTCGCTCTCGAGATACTCGATCATCGCCTTGGAGATGATCGGGTTGTTGTGGCCGTAGTTCAGCGTACCGGCCCCAGCGAAGAAGTCGATGTACTTGGTGCCGTTTTCATCCCACAAAAACGAACCCTTGGCAGTATCGAAGATGGTCGGGAACGACCGCACGTAACCGCGCACTTCCGATTCCAGCTGTTCGAAGATTCTCATGGCAATTTTTCCCCTGGTTTTTTAGTTCAACGGGCCGATACGGAACAGGACTTCGGATTCGTGTTGCTCACCACCGAAGTGCTCCTCCGTCAGGAAGCTCTCTTCGTGCCAGCCGAGTCGGCGCTTTTCGGCAAAACGCTCGAACACGCGGCGTGAAGCGGTGTTGGAGGGAGAGACCGTGGTCTCGAGGAAACGCACCCCTGCTGAGGCCGGGCGGGACAGAACCGCATCCAGCATCCGTCCAGCCATCCCGAGCCCGCGTAGCGAGGTGTCGACCGCGACCTGCCAGATGAAAAGCCGATCCGGCTGCTTGGGAAGCCGATAGGCCGACAAAAAGGCCAGGATTTCGCCGTCGCGTTCACCGACGACGCAGGTCTCGGAGAAGTGGCTGCTCAGCAGGAAATAGAGGTACGAGGAGTTCAAATCGAGGGGCGGACAGTTGCGGATCAACGTATGCACCGCCTTGCCGTCAGCCAGGCAAGGCTCCCGCAGCAGAACCCCCTCTGCCGTTTTCTGTTCCATATGTCTTTTCCGGATATCTTGCGTAACCGCTTTGTTTCCAATGGATTAGCAAAACTAACGCATCGAAGCTCGCGGAAGACGAACCATTATATTTCAACGTGTTACAAAGTTCAAACCGCCAACCCCCTATCAAAAGGTAGCGAAAAACGCTTTGACGTCAAATCGTTTGAGGCAAAAGGAGTTTGGGGTAGAATCCCGGTCATGAACCGACATGAAGAAGAGGTGCTCGCCGCCCTGCGGCGCATCATTCGTGCCATCGACCTGCAATCGAGGCAGTTGATGCAGCGCTCCGGGCTGACCGGGCCGCAGCTGCTGGCGCTGCAGGTGATCGGCCGCCAGGGCGAGCTGAATGTCGGTGACCTCGCGCGCCGCATCAACCTCAGCCAGGGCACTGTCACCACGATTTTGGACCGTTTGGAAAAGCGGGGGCTGGTGGTACGGACCCGCAGCACCACCGACAAGCGGCGAGTGGTCGTCTCCCTGTCCGAGATAGGCTCCGAGGCCCTGGCATCGGCCCCTACCCTCCTTCAGGAGCACTTTCTGGATGCGTTCAGCCGCCTGGGAGATTGGGAACAAAACCTGATCCTCTCCTCGCTCCAGCGTGTCGCCGAGATGATGGAGGCCTACAAGATGGAAGCCGCCCCGTCACTGGACACCGACGAGCTGAACGGCAACCTGCCCATCTGACACGCCGCCGTACCCTCGGTACCCGCCGATTCGGTTCCTGTCGGGAACCATTGCCTACCCGGAATCATCTTATCCAGTGTCTAGCCAGCGTCAGTTGGCAGACCGGCGGACCATTATCTGGCGTTCACTCTTTGAAAAGGTCCATACCAGCGTCTATAACCTTGTCATGTCTGCACACTATGAACGGTGCGATGAAACTAAGCAGAAAGAACCCGGCGAACCGAAACATCACGCGTATGGAGCATGAGAAGGTCCGCGGATATTGGGTTCGGGTGGTCAAGGACGGCAGGCTGCACCAACGACTGTTTTCCGATGGCCAATACGGCGGCAAGCGCAGAGCGCTGACCGCGGCCCGTGCCTACCGCGATGATCTTCGGCAGAAGCTCTATGGGGAGCACGCCGACTCGGTCCGCCGAGTCTGCACCTCCTTCAAGAGCAACTCCTCAGGCGTGGTTGGCGTCCATTATGTTGAAAAACAGCGAGGCAACTCGGTGAGCCAGGCGTATGTGGCTTCCTGGTGCCCAACCAAAGGTGGACCACAACGGCACAAATACTTCTCGGTGAAAAAGCTCGGCCGAAGAGAGGCCTTCCGGCGCGCGGTTGAATTCCGCAGGGAGCGCGTGCAGGAGATCCTCGAGAGCGGAAGCGGTCGACGCGCGTAACGGCTTACGCCGGCTGATCCCGCGACAACCCCTTGATGACCGCCTTGGCCAGTTCGTGCGGAACGAACTTGGTCAAGACGGCATCGGCTCCGGCCTTATCCGCTTTCTCGATGTTGACCGCCCCGTTTAGCGAGGTGTGCAACAGGGTATAGAGGCTGGAAAGGGGTGGTTCCTTTCGAATCTCACGGGTCAACGTGTAGCCGTCCATTTCCGGCATTTCGATGTCGGAGATCACCATATCCACGAGGGCGCCTTCACCGACCATTGCGCGCAGCATGTCGAGCGCTTCCCTGCCGTCGCGCGCCAGTACGCACGATACCCCCAGTTTGTCCAGGGTCTGCACGGTCTTGTGCCGCGCCACGGTCGAATCATCGACCACCATCACCTTTCGGCCCTGGGTGGCGGCCAGTTCATGCTCCTCGGCAGAGACCTGCTCCACCTCCTCGACGCCGGTCACTTCGCCGATAACCTTCTCGACATCGAGGATCTCCACCAGCCTTTTATCGATTTCCGTGACACCGGTGATGTAGCTGCCGACGCCGGTCGCCCGCGGAGGCGGCAGCACGGTTTTCCAGTCACAAACGACGATGCGATCGACCCGCTCGACGAGAAAACCCTGCATATTGCGGTTGAATTCGGTGATGATCACCGCGCCCGCGCGGGCGGACTGGGCGTCGGCGAACAGCGCGGGCCGCCTGATCGCCATGGAGAGATCGATTACGGTCAGCGGCTCGCCGCGCAGGTGAGCCACGCCACGCACCGCCGGATGGGACTGGGGCACCTGGGTCAAGGCGGGACAGGTGATCACCTCCTTGACCTTCAGGACATTGATCCCGAAACACTGACTACCGCCCAGATAGAACAAGAGCAGTTCGAGCCGATCCCCGACGTTGACTCTTTTTCTTTCGCGGTTGCCTTCCGACACGTTCGCCTCCGTGTTGAGCTAGTGTACTGTTTCACACTGTTTGACGCTTTCAGCGCGACGCAAAGCCGCCAGCTGCTAGGCGCGTTTCGCAGGGAATGGCGCGCCCTTTCCAAGAA
>JAWLGP010000011.1:0-138156 GCA_041685045.1 Gammaproteobacteria bacterium | reverse complement strand
GGGTCTGCAGCGCGATCCCGGGGCGGTGCAGCACCCGTGCGCGGCCGTCCTCGCCGTCGGCGACCAGCACGCCGAAGCGCTTGGCAAAGGCGAACGGCAGCCGGCCGGGGCGCGCATCGGTCACCGCCGGTGTCACCATGCTGTTCAGGGAATCCTCGGATATTGTCATTCTTGCAGCGTTTCGCCTGCGCGTTCGTCAAGGCCCTCTTTCCAGACTTCAAAACTGGGGGGGAGTTCCAGAAATTCCTCCATTTCGGGCAGCAACGGTGAGGCCGTATCGGACATCAGGGCGATACCGCGCTGGCGCACGTCGAGCTGGCGGGTCCGGAGATAGCTGTATTTCTCGCCGGACACGGCCGTGGCCTGCGCCGCGTTGCGCAGGATCACCGGCCGCAGGAAGACCATCAGGTTGCGCTTCTCTTTCTGGGTCCGCTTATAGCTGAACAACCAGCCGAGCACCGGGATGTCCCCAAGGCCGGGCACCTTCTGGACGCTCTCCCGCAGGTTGTCGTCGATCAGCCCCCCGAGCACCACCGCCTGGCCGTCGTCCACCAGCACCGTGGTCCGCAGCGAACGCTTGTCGGTGATCAGGTCCGCCGCGCCGGTGGTGGCGGCGGCAACACTGGAGACCTCCTGGGCGATCTCCAGCTTGACCGCATTGCCTTCGTTGATCTGCGGTTTTACGGTGAGGGTCAAACCCACATCCTCACGCTGGATGGTCTGAAACGGGTTGGTGGGCGTGGAGCCGGTGCCGCCGGGGCTGGTATAGGAGCCGGTGACGAACGGCACGTTTTGGCCGACCACGATCTCCGCCTCTTCGTTGTCCAGCGTCAGCAGTGTCGGCGTGGAGAGAATATTGGTGTCGCCGGTGCCCGCCAGTGCCCGGATCAGGGCGCCGAAGCGGGTGCCGCCGTTCCCGGCGGTATCCCCGATCGCCGCGGTCAGACCATCGGGGGCCGCCGCCAACGCATTTGCCGACACCGCCGCCGCAACGCCGGCAATCCCCGCACCGAAACCACCGAAGTTGATGAGTCCAACGGGGGCGTCTTCGGGCGATCCGTCGTAGATCCACTGGATACCCAGTTCGCTGGCCGTCTGCGAGGAGACCTCGGCGACCACCGCCTCCACCAGGACCTGGGCGCGGCGCACGTCGAGGCGGCGAACCACCGCCTGAAGCGCCCGCAGGAGATCGGGCGGCGCGTTGATAACGACAGCATTGGTGGCTGCATGGGCCTGGATAGTGATCTCCGGCGACTGTGCACCCTGTGTTGTTTGGCCCTCGGTCAGCCCGCTGCCGAGCCCTCTCAGCAACTCCGCCAACTCGGTGGCGTCGGCATAGCGCAGGAAGATGACCTCGGTGTTGCCACCGCCCTCCAGCGGCGTGTCCAGATGGCTGATGATGGTGCGCAACCGCAGGCGGTTTGCCCGGCCACTGATCAGGACGGAGTTGGTTCTTTCATCAGCCACCAGAGAGGGGCTATCGCCGGGCGCCTGCTGCCCCCCCGGTGCACCTTGCAAGGTCTGCAGGACCCGCACCACCTCGGAGGCCGAGGCGTGCTGGAGGCGTATCACCTCCACCTCGCCGTCACTCGACAGGTCGACACGCTGGACGATGTCCGCCAGTCGCTGGATGTTGGCGGCGCTGGCCGAGGCGATTAGGACATTGGCACTGGGCAACGCGGCCAGATGCGCCTGCTGCGGCAATAGTGGTCTCAGGATAGGCACCAGTTGGGCCGCCGAGACGTTTTCCACCGGAATGACGCGGGTGACATAGGCATCTCCCCGGCCGGGCATCGACATACTGACGGTCGGGATCGCATCCTGTTTGGCGTTCGCCTCCGGCACGATTTTGATTGCGTTTTCGGTGGGCACCGCGGCGAAGCCATGCACGCTCAAGACGGAAAGGAAGACCTGGTAGATCTCGTCGGGGCTCATCGGCTCCGACGAGATCACCGTTACCCTACCCTTGACCCGTGGGTCGACGATGAAGTTGCGGCCGGTCATCTGCGCGACCGTGGCGATCACCGAATTGAGGTCGGCCTCTTTCAGATTCAGGGTCAGGGTCTGGGCACCGGCCGCGGCGGAAAACGTGACGAATAGCAGCCAGCAGGCCGCCAACACGGTGCGCTTGACCAATGGACATTGTCGCGCCACCCAAGCCGGTGCCGCACTCTTGTACAGGCGGGAGAGCATCCGTTTTTGTCTTTCTGACTGTTTTATCCTTCCCTGAGATTAGCAGTGCAAATGCTGCGTGCCTTGTACTTGGTGGTTTTCCGTTCCCCGAAGCGCTGCATCGGAAATCGACAAACCCTTAGTCGAGGCTTACGGTAAGGTCGTGCGTTTCGCCGCCCCGTTCCACCGTCAACCGCAGCTGGCGGGCCGAAGTCAACTCCTGAAACACCTCATTGAGCTGGACCGGCTGCTCCAGTGACACACCGTTGAGACCGGTCACCACGTCGCCCGCACGCAGTCCCGAGCGGCGGAACAGGGACTGTTCCTTGCCGGGACTGACCTCATAGCCCTTCAGTCTCCCCTCGGCCATCACGGGTTGCAGGCTTACCAGGTCGAAGGCCTTGGCCGGATTCGCGATAACGGCCTCACGAAACTCGGCCAGCTCCGGCAGATGCACCGTTTCGTCTGCGCCGCTGGTCTGGTCGACCTGACCGATCTCCACGCCCGTATCCGGATCGCTCGGCAGACGCAGCGTCTCGTAACTGCCGTTGCGTTCGAGCAAGACCCTGTCTGTATAGATCTCGCTCAGCACTGCGCCGCCAGGGAGGCGGCTCCCGGTGAGATAGAAGGCTTCCAAGCCCCCCCCGTCGGCGACAATGGCCCCCCCTTCGTGCGGCTCATCGGCCGCAAAGACGCCCGTCAGCGTAAGATTCAGCCGTGTTTCCGGGACGTTGACCGGTGCTCTCGCCGTGGCCGCTTCCGTTATGGTTCCAAACAGGCGCAGTTGGGCGACCTGATCGAGTCCGCTACGGGGTGCAGCGGCAGCACTCGGCCGTGGGGTCTGCTCGGATACCGGCATCAGGGAGTCGGGTTCCGGCACCAGCCGCCAGCTCAACTGCGCCAGGGATACGCCCAGAGCCACGATCAGAGCGCCATGGACGAAGCGGGCCAGCTGCTCGGGCGTCGGGTTGGCAAGGTGGAGCATCGGCCGAAGACTATCCTTCTCAGATTCACACGGGGGAGAACACCGTGATTTGACCGCGGTGTCCACCGATTGATTCCCAAAGTACTGCCCGGGACATAACCACATTGTTACCAGTGTTTCCGTGCACTACCGACAGCTCCGGTCTATGCTTTGCTTTGCTGCCGCTCACGGCAGCGGCGTCAATTCCAAAGACCGGCACGGAAGCCGGATCGCAAGGCGCCCCCCAGGGAAGGAGTTCATGGCGACCATCGGACGAATACTCCTCGTCGAGGACCACACCATCTTGCGCGAAGGGCTGCGTGCCCTGCTGGCAGCCGAACCGGACCTGGAGGTGGTCGGCGAAGCCGGCAACGGGCGCGAAGCACTGCTGATGGTCCCGGAGCACAAACCCAACCTGCTTTTGATGGACCTCTCGATGCCGGGCACGAACGGCACCGAGGCCATTCAGGACATCAAAAAACGCTATCCCGAGGTACGCATCATCGTCCTGACGGTTCACCGCTCGGAGGAGTACATTCGTGCTTCGTTGCGCGCTGGTGCCGACGGCTACGTCCTGAAGGACGACACCCATGTGGAACTGCTGGTGGCCATCCGCAGCGTGCTCAAGGGCAAGACCTATCTCAGCCCCGCCATCTGCCAAAACGTCGTCTCCGAGTATCTGGACAGCTCGCAACTGGCAAAGTCGCCGACCACATGGGAAATTTTGACCCATCGTGAGCGTGAAGTGATCAAGCTGATTGCCGAAGGTGCCCGCAACCGGGAGATCGCATCCTACCTGTCGCTGAGCGAGAAGACCGTGGAAAAGCACCGCTCCAACCTGATGCGGAAGCTCGACCTGCATAGCGCCTCCCAGTTGACCGCCTATGCGATCCGCAACGGGCTGATCTCCCGGTAGCGCTTATTCCCCGCCGGCGGTCTGACGCGGCGAAATCCTGCGGGTCAGTGGCAGTTTGCCGAAGCGCGGCAGCGGCCGTGGTGGAAGAACACCGCGCGCAGCGGTTGCCAAGGGCCAACTGGCGGCGACCGTGACACCTCCCTGCTCGCGCCCCTCCACCGTCAGCGAACCGCCGGTCAGCTCCGCCCGCTGCCGCATGCTCGACAGGCCGAAGCCCCCGGAGGCACTGGCCTCGCGCCGCGGCCCCAAGCCCACACCATCATCATCGATGCGGAGCCAGAGCTTTTCATTCTCAACGTAAAGGCGGACCCGGGTCACCGCGGCCACCGCGTGCTTGGCGACGTTGTTCAACGCCTCCTGGCAAATGCGAAAGATCGCGATCCGCAGGTCGTCGTCAACCAGATGCTCACTGACTTCGAACTGCGCCTCCAGGTGGCCGCAAAGGCGGCGGTAGTCGTTACAAAGCCACTTTAGGGTGGATATGAGCCCGAGGTCATCCAGCATCGGCGGACGCAAGTCGAGCGCCACCCGGCGCGTCTCCTCGATGGCCCCTTTGACGCGTGTCATCGTGTCGGTCAGCAACTCCGTGTCCAGAGCACCATTCCGTTCATGCCGTAGCAAACAGCTTTCCAGCCCCAGCTTGACCGCCGTAAGGGTCTGCCCCAAGCCATCGTGCAATTCACGGGCGATCCGCTGCCGTTCGGTCTCTTGTGACTCCAGCAGGCGCTGTGAGAGCTGTCTCCGCTCATTGTCCAGCTTTAGAATGGCCACCTTGTCGCGCCGGTGGTTGTGCAGTTCCTCCTGCAGCCGTCCGTTGCTCTCCTGTAACTGTCGGGTACGCTCGGCGATCTGCCTTTCCAGCTCCCGCCGGTGCTCGTCCTCCCGAATCGACGCGTGTTTCGTCCGGGTGATGTCCTCCACAGTCAGCACCGCAAAGTCGCGCAGCTCATCACCGGCCCCCTTCGGCAGACGCCGGAGAACAAGCCGCACGACACGCCCTACCGCGGGGCATTCCGTTTCCCACTCGACCGCGTGGCAGCCCCCACTTTTCCAAAACCGGTCATACTCCTGCCGCCGGTCGCAGTGGCGATCCGGACAGAGCGGGTGCAGGACACAGCCCGCCTCTCGGCCAATCAACTCGCCAACACGGCCAATGCCCCACTCCTCCAGGGCACGGTTGCCCCGCAAAACCCGTCCCTGCCGGTCCAGCACGCAGATAAGCTGCGGCAGGGCATCCACCGTCGCCTCCCACTCGAGCTTGGCGCGCTCCACCAGCGCAATCAGTGGGTCGGCCATCCGCTCGGCATGGGAAATCGCGCCGCCAATCAGATTTGCAACGGCACGGATGAAGCGCACATCACAGTCGGAAAAAAGCCGGTCGTTCCGGAACGCGAGGAACAGCAATCCACGTCCCGCCTCCCCGCAAGGCAGACTGCTCAGGATCCCGCTACGCGAATCACTCCCGGCGACCAGCCGGCTCTCCGATAGCGATCCCGACTGACTCAATAAGGATACGTCGGCTGTCTGGGAGCCAAGGGCCAGCAGCCCGGTGCGGCTTCTCAGCCATTTCTGCTGGTCACCGGAAAGCGCCTGACCGGTGGCGGCGATGTGCCACTCGCCGCTGCCGCTGGAGACGATCACCGCCGCCTGGGTCACCGGCATACGGCTTTCCACCACCTTGACCGCCGTCACCAGAAAATCCGGCAATGCCTCGTGACGATTCACCGCCTCTGAGAGGGCTTCGATGGCCGAAAAGTATTGCTCTGCGTCCTTGTTCAGCACGCTTACACGGCCCCCTGTCCCGTTGAATCGAGTGGGGTACCCCTTGGAGGGAACGGGCTCGAAATGCCCTGAAATACCGGGGTACCGGTACACTCAATCTAGTCTGGAGCATGGGTAATTCAAGGTAGCTGTCGCGGGTTCCCGGTTGCGGGAAAAACATGGGCAGCAAGGGCGGAGCAAAAAAAAAGGGGCCCTTGCGGGCCCCCCGGAGAGCGGCACTCGGCCACTATCGGCCGAACCGATTTTGGTACCGGTCAGGAGACCTGGGTTTCGATGGCATCGGTGTTGCCATTGTTGTCTACCCAGCTCAACTTGACCTTGTCACCCTTCTTGGCGCCGCGGAACTCGAACGACAGATACGGGTTGGTCGAGATGGCGCCACCCCACATGCCGTTCAGCACCGGCTTGCCGTTGTGTTCGCAGGCGATCTCCTGGATGAAGTGTGCCGGGATCACCTGGCCGGTCTTCTTGTCCTTGCGCAGGCCGGTCTCCATGGGGTGCTTGATGAGCGCCTTGACCTGGGCCAGGTCGTCTTTCAACTGCACGCGGATTTTGATGGTATTGGATGCCATGTCATTATCTCCGAATTCGTCGATGGGAAGGGTTTGATCAGCCGCCGCAGCCGCCGATGGTCACCTTCACTTCCTTGCGTGCGCTGTAGACCTTGTCCGCCGTCTTGACCAGCGCAATCACGTTGGAGGTCTTGCCCATCTTGATCCGGGTGGAGACGTTGGCAGCGGTGTTGGCGCCCAGTGCGAAGTTGGCGGCGAGCGGCGTGCCGTTCCCCTCGACGACGAGAGCGATGCTCTTCACGCCGGCGATACCGGTCGAGATCGTAACCGGGACAACCGCACCATTTTCCGCGATATCCGGCGCCTTGATCTCGATATCGCCGCTCGGCTCACTGAGGTCGGTGCCCAGAATACCTTTTGCCGCATCCCCCACCGTCTTGGCACCAAAGGCGTCCTTGGGCCAGGCGGCGAGCACTTGGCGCGGTGCGACCAGCCCCGCCGACAGGGCCACTGCCAACGAGCCGCCCGCCAAAGTACCCCTCAGAAAAATTCGACGCTTGTCATTCATTTGGTTGACTCCTCAACAAAAGTGCTCTTTGGACCGGCTTACTTGCGCGCACCGGGCCCGTTGGCGGAGATGCCGTTGCTCATATGGGTGAGGAAGTACTCGAGATTGCGGTACTCCTCGCTTTGCGGGGCGAAGGGCTTGGCACGCACCTGCTTGTTGCAGCCGCCAAAACGGCGGTGCAGCGTGCCGATTTCGCCCCACTTGGCCCGATAGACCGGCCAGTGGCTGGTATGGCCGAGCGCGGGGCTCAGGCGCTCACTCCGGATCATCTGGCCGGAGTTGTCGAAGTGGCAGGTGCTACAGGCGAAGTTCAGCTGGCCACGGCGCGTGAAGTAGAACTTCTTGCCATCTTCGTAGGCCTCCAGAGCGCGCGGGTCGTCTGCAGGGACCACGACATTGGTCGGCTTGCCCCGGGAGGTGTAGGCCATGTAGGCCAGGACTTTGGCAATGGGCCCTTTGTTGTAGCCGAGCGGTTGCTCGCCATTCTTCTCGCGGCATCGGTTGACGGCCAGCGCCAGGGTCTCCACCTCACCACGGTCCCGGTCCCAACGCGGATAGTCGGTGGCAATACCGATGCCACCGTTGGGGAAACAGCTGGAGTAGGTCTTGCCATTGGCGAAAGGCGTTTCAAACAGCTTTTTGCCCTCGTCGATGTCCACCTCGTAGGGCGGGAACTCCTCGATCTGCTCCCAGTTGGCGCGGGCATCGGCGTCGATGGCATAGGCGCCGTTGCTGAATTCCTGCATCTGCACACCCGGGAACTTACGCATGAAGAACTCACGATACTGCTGCACGTCCTCCGCCGGTCCTGCCATCGCTGCCATTGGCGCCAGTGCGGCCAGTGCAACGCCCAAAATCAGTCGTTTCATGGTCATTCCTCCTGGCTCACAGCGACGAGACGTAGGCGACGACGGCATCAATCTCCTGCTCGGAGAGGATGGCGTGCCGGCCGAACGGCGGCATGGCCGTGTTCGGATTGAAGCGGGTCGAGTCCCAAATCTGGGCGCGCAGGCGCTCTTTGTCCGGATAGCGCGTATCCATCATCATCAGCGGCGGGCCGATGGTACCGGGGCTCTCCCCCTTTTCCATC
Source organism: Gammaproteobacteria bacterium (assembly GCA_041685045.1). Taxonomy (GTDB): domain Bacteria; phylum Pseudomonadota; class Gammaproteobacteria; order Thiohalomonadales; family Thiohalomonadaceae; genus Thiohalomonas. Next base: position 130,152 of record JAWLGP010000011.1, on the reverse strand, counting down.
GCATGGCAGGCGAGGCAGTTGCCCTTGCTGCGGTCAAAGGCAATGTCGCGCCCCTTCTCGATTAGCGGATTCGCCTCTGCACTGGCAGTCAGCGGTGCAAGCCCCGTGCAGGCGACCAGGAGTACAACCGCGGTCTTCTTGTTCATGTCAGACCTCCATCACGTGGGTTGGATTAGCGGCTCCGGCCGAGCAGCCCGGCAAGGCAAAGTACACTTCGCCGTGCCGGGTAGCTCCGCTGGCAGTCCGTGTATGCCGCCTTCCTTTATGGGTATTTTTCGTTGTGCGCCGCTTCCCTCTCCGGAGAAGTGCAGGGAAATTAAAGCTCAGGCCAGGCAGGAATGTTATTAGGGCGTTTCCCCCGGCGAATTAGGGTTTACCCTAGGCAGGTGACGCGAGGAGGGTTAGCTCCGGCTGCTCTTTTCCGCTGCTCTGACGGAGAGAACCAGCCGCACCAGTTCTGCAGCGGAGCCAGCTTGCAGTTTTTCCATGACGCGGGCGCGGTGCGCTTCCACCGTCTTCAAAGTGACGCCGAGTTCGCGGCTGATGAGTTTGTTGGGCGTGCCCTTGACCACCAGATCGAGCACCTCCAGCTCACGGGGAGTGAGCAGTTCCAGGCGGGTGACGATCTGTTCGCGATCGGCCGCCTCACGACGCTGCATCAGGTCGACGTCGATCGCCCGCTGTACGCAGTCGAGCAGCAGCTGGTCGTTGAACGGTTTCTCGATGAAATCGAAGGCACCGGCCTTCAACGCCCGCACCGCCATCGGCACATCCGCGTGTCCGGATATGACGATCACCGGTAGCGCAACCCCCTCCCCTGCCAGTTTTTCCTGGAGATCGAGTCCACTCATGCCCGGCATCCGGATATCCAGCACCAGGCAGCCCGGCACACTCCGGTCATAACCGTCGAGAAAAGACTGGGCCGAGGAGAAGGTCTCCACCGAAAGGCCGACCGACCGCATCAGCCAGCGGAGGGAGTCGCGTACCGCATCGTCATCATCGACGACAAATACCGTGGACATCGGGTTGGAATTCACATCGGGCCCTTAACGTGCGCAGGCAGGGTGAAACGAAATACGGTGCCTTCACCGGACGACGACAGCACCCCCAGGCTGCCCCCGTGGGATTCGATTATCCCACGGCTGATGGAAAGACCAAGGCCCATCCCCTGCGGCTTGGTCGTCACGAAGGGGTCGAACAACGTGCCGTCGAGCCCGGAGGCGATGCCGGTGCCCACATCCTCCACCCGCACTTCCACCACCGCGTCCCGGCAGCGGGTCGCGATGATCAGCCTTCGACGGGACGGTGACACATCGTGCATGGCCTCGATGGCGTTGCGTGCCAGATTCAGGATGACCTGTTCGATTTGAATCGCATGACCGTAAACCCGGGGATTGCCCGGGTCCAGATCGAGCACCACCCGGACCTTTTCCCGGCGCGCGTCGCTGGCCAGCAGCACGGCCAGGTCGCGAATACGTTGATTCACATCCACCTCCGCCTGCTCCAGCTGCTCCTTGCGAACGAACGCGCGCAGTTGGCGGATGATCTCGCCGGCCCGCTCCGCCTGCCCGGCGATGCGCTCCAGCACCTCCTCGATTTCCCCGGTCCTGCACTCATCGGAGCGCAGCAGGTTAATGCCGGCGCGGGCATAGTTGGCCACTGCGGAGAGCGGTTGGTTGAGTTCGTGCGCCATGCCCGACGCCATCTCCCCCATGGTGGAGAGGCGGCTGACGTGGGCCAGTTCCATCTGGTGGCTGCGCAGCCGCTCCTGCGCCCGCTTGCGCTCCGTGATATCGCGGAACACCACGACCGCGCCGATGACCTCGCCGCGCTCGTTGTGGACCGGGTTGCTGGTGTACTCCACCGTCAGGTTCGTTCCATCCTTGCGCCAGAACAGGTCCTCCTCCACATAGCGGGTTTCGTTGTCGCGAAAGGTCCGGTAGACCGGGCACTGCAGAGGCGGGTGGGGCGAGCCGTCGAGATGGGTGTGGTGCAGGACCTCGTGTTGATTGCGGCCGATGAGCTCTGCGGCACTCCAGCCGGTGATCCGCTCCATGGACTTGTTGACGAAGGTGGAGTTGCCGCGCGTGTCGACGCCGTAGATCCCGTCTGCCACCGAGTTGAGGATCAGGTTGTGCTGCTGTTCGAGGCAGCTCTTGGCGTTCTCCAGCTGCCGGTTCAGGCGCCACACCCAACTGCTCATGAAGCTCATCAGCAACAACGCCCCACCACCGACCAGCAGCCAGTGTCCGTAATATCTGACCACCTCTTTCAGGGTGACCGTCCGCGGCGGATACGGTGGCAGCTGCAACTCCTTGAACAGCTCGTGGACCGGTTGATAATCGAGCGGAATGGTCCAGCCGGCGTAGCGTCCGGCCTGTGCCGCGGCGTGGTCGCGGGGCATGTTGAGCAGTGCCACCGCCACCCGCTGTGCCAACTGATTGGGTGTGTGGTGCAGCTTGCTGAACGGCCACTCGGGGTACAATTCGGTGCTGAGCAGGAAACCAAAGTCCGGTTCTGTACGCTGGCCGATGACGGCAACGTCGGTGAGGGTGATCTCACCCGCCGATTCCATACGCTCGAGGATGTCGCTGCGAACCGTCCCGGCGTCCACTTCCCCGCCCAGAACCGCGCGCACCACTTCATCGTGCGTGCCCAGAAATCGGAGCTCTCCGAAGTCCTTTGGCTCCGTGTCCTCTTTGCGCATCTCCCGCCAGGCCATCTGGAAACCGCCGAGGGAGCGCTCGTCCACGGCCGCGAAGCGCACCCCCCGCAGGTCCCCGAAGCGGCGCAAGTCCCGCCGATCGACACGCGTGAAGACCACTCCGCCGAAGACGTTGTAGCCCTCGCTGGGGCCATGACGGTTATTGAGGGTGGCGATACGCGAGACGCGGTGCCACACCTCGAGATTCACGTACATCCCGGGGTTGACCAGGATGAAATCGATCTGGCCGCCGGCCACCGCCGGCTCGACGGCATCGAAATCGAGTGGCAAGACCTCGAACCAGTATCCGGGCAATTCGGTCGTGAGGTATTCCGCGGTCTGCGACCAGGCGCTCAGGGTCGCCTCGTCCCCGCGATGGCTCAGGATCCCGATCCGCACCAGCTGCAGATCTTCCGCCCAGGCGCCAGGCGCCAGAGCAAGCAGGACGAGGAGGAAAACGCGTTTGATCACGGAGAGGCGGCATCGACACAGACAGGCGAACAGCCTACTGCCGGGCTCCGGCTCGCGCAACTGCCTGAGAAAACAATGGGGAAGCGGGCGCACGGGGAATTCACCGTGGGCCCGTGTCCCCTGGTGGTCCAATCACAAACTGCGGTGGGCGCGCTTGATCTTGGGGTCCTCTTCCGAGGTGGCGATGGCAAAACCGAGCGATCGGATCAGGGCGAGCATATCGTGGTTGTCGGCAAGAATGTCCCCCTCCATGACCTTCAGTCCGCGGCCGCGGGCCGCCTCCATCAACTGGGTCATCAGGTGGTGACCGACACCACGATGTTGCCACTCGTCCGCAACCACCACCGCGAACTCGCAGCTGAGGCCGTCCGGGTTGGTGATGTAGCGGGCCACGCCGATCTGTTGTTCCTGTCCTTGCTGCTCAATCACCGCAATAAGTGCCATTTCCCGGTCGTAATCGATCTGGGTGAAGCGCGCCAGCATGGTCGGCGTCAGCTCTTCCAGATGCTGCATGAAACGGAAGTACTTGGCCCGTCCCGACAGGTTGCGCACGAACGCCTGTTCGATGGTCGCGTCCTCCGGGCGGATCGGCCGAATGGTCACGTCGGTCCCGTCGGGCAGTTGCCAGTGTGCGATGAGCTGGACCGGATAGGGATAGATCGCCATGTGGTCATAGCGGCCGCGACCACCCGCGTAGTAGTCGACGACCAGCCGGGCATCCACTGCCGTGGCACCGTTCTCGTCGACGATCAGCGGATTGATGTCGAGTTCGCGTACCCACGGCAGTTCACACGCCATCTCCGAGACCCGCAACAGAACGTTCTCCAGCGCCTCCAGATTGGCCGGGGGCATATGGCGAAACGCGGCCAGGCTTTTGGAAACCCGTGTGCGTCGAATCAGGTCCTGGACCAGAAAATGGTTCAGCGGCGGCAGGGTCACCGCCCGATCCCCCATCACCTCGACCGTCGTGCCCCCGGCCCCGAAAGTCACCACCGGGCCGAAGACGGGATCGGTGATGATGCCGACCAGCAGCTCCCGACCATTCGGCCGCAGCTCCATTGGCTCAATGGTGACGCCGTCGATGCGCGCCTCCGGACGGCGCCGTGTCACCTCGGCGATAAGGTCGTTGTAGGCGCTACGGACGGCCTGTGCATTGCTGATCCCGAGCCGCACGCCGCCGGCATCGCTCTTGTGGGTGATGTCCGGAGAGTTGATCTTGAGTGCCACCGGGAACCCCATGGATTCGGCCTGAACCAGCGCCTCGGTGGGTGAACGGACGACCACGGCCTGACCGGTGGGGATCTGGAAGGCCGCCAGCACGGCCTTTGATTCGGACTCGCTGAGCACCTTGCGCCCGTCCGCCAGCGCACTCTCGATGATCATGCGCGCCCCGTCCACATCGGGCAGACGCCGTCGCCCGACCGGTCCGGGAGTCTGCAAAAGTAGCTGCTGATTGCCGTAGTAGGCGGTGAGATATGAGAAGGCCTCCACCGCCGCCTCCGGCGTATGGAAGCTGGGCAGACCGGCCTGGCGCAGCTTCTCGCGCGCTTCGCCCACCTGCACCTCGCCCATCCAGCAGGCGAGCACCGGCTTGGCGGCAGAGCTGCCGATCGCCGCAATCGCCTCCGCCACCTCCAGCGGCCGGGTCATCGCCTGGGGGGTCAGGATCACCAGCACGCCATCGACGTTCTTGTCGGCCAGACAGATTCTCAGGGCCTCCTGGTAGCGTTCGGCGGTAGCGTCGCCGATGACATCCACCGGATTGCCATGTGACCAGGTACCCGGCAATACCCGGTCGAGCTTATCCAGCGTGGCACCGGAGAGTTGGGCCATGGGGATCCCCAGGTCTTCGGCACGGTCGGTCGCCATCACCCCCGGACCACCCCCATTGGTGACCACGGCCAACCGCTCGCCCTTGGCACGGAAACGCGAGGTCAGCGTCTGCGCGGCGGCAAACAGGTGGCCGATACGCAGGCCGCGCACGACGCCGGCCCGACGTAGTGCCGCGTCGAATACATCATCCGCCCCCACCAGGGCCCCGGTGTGGGACTCGGCCGCCTTCGAACCGGCGGCGTGTCGCCCCACCTTCAGGGCGATGACCGGTTTGACCCGGGCCGCCGCCCGCAGCGCGCTGACAAACGAACGCGAATGATGGATGCCTTCGATATAGAGCAGAATGCTGTTGGTCTTGGGGTCGGCGACCAGGTAATCCAGGATCTCGCCGAAATCGAGGTCGGCCGAGATCCCGGTGGAGACGACCGTGGAGAAACCGACACTGTTGGCCGCGGCCCAGTCCAGGATGGCGGTGCAGAGTGCACCGGACTGCGATACCAGCCCGAGCCGGCCGGGTTGTGCCCCCCCGTTGTTGAAGGTGGCATTCAGCCCGATGCCGGGGCGCATGACGCCCAGGCAGTTCGGTCCCAGAAACCGCATGCCGTAACGACGTGCGTTCTCCACGACCGCCTGTTCCAACTTGCGTCCGGCCGCCCCGACTTCCCGAAACCCCGCCGAGAGGATCACGGCGGCGTGGACACCGTGGATGCCGCACGCCTCGATGATGCCGGGCACCGTCGCTGCCGGGGTCGCAATTACCGCCAGTTCGACCGTTTTGTTGAGCGCTTCGAGAGAGGGGTAAGCCGGCTGTCCCTGGACGGTGCTGTGCTTCGGATTGATGGCGTAGACCGGGCCGGCAAAGCCACCCTCCAGCATGTTCTTGAATACCAGCGACCCGACCGAGTCGGCGCGGTCGCTGGCACCGAAAACCGCCACGGACTGCGGTTCGAACAGCGGTCTCAGGTAGTGCTGCGCCATGCTGGATCCATCCTTGGTTTCTCCAGTGTAGTGTTTCCTGCTTGGCGGCAGATTCAGCGAGCCGGCCGGTCATATGCAAGTCGCGCCGGCGCAGGAAGGGATGCACGAATCCCGCGAGCGCATGGATGCGCAGAAACGGCCAAGCATGAAACAGTACACTAGCAGCCTAGCAGAGGCCCGACCGGTTGCGGAAACGGTGCGACGGCCGTCCCGATGCGATAATGTTAATGCCCCTCGTTGAGCTGCCGAAACCCAGGACTGTTGATGGCTACCGCCTACATCACCCACCCCGAGTGCCTCCGGCACGAAACCGGCGACTACCATCCGGAGGCGCCGAGCCGCCTGCATGCGATCGAGGACCAGTTGGTCGCCTCCGGCCTGATGGATCTGCTGCGTTATTACCAGGCTCCGGCCGCCTCCCGCGAGCAGTTGCTGCGAGTGCACACCGAGGCCTATCTGGCGAAGCTCGACGCCATACGGCCGGACGGCCGGCTGCTGGCGCTCGATCCCGACACCGCCATGGGCGACCACACCCTGACCGCCGCCTACCACGCCGCCGGTGCGGTCGTATTCGCCGTCGAGCGCGTCATGGCGGGCGAGGTGGAGAATGCGTTTTGTGCCGTTCGCCCTCCCGGCCACCACGCCGAACCGGCTCGTGCGATGGGGTTCTGCATCTTCAACAATGTGGCGGTGGGCACTGCACACGCCTTGGCGGCTTGCGGTCTGGAACGGGTCGCCATCGTCGATTTCGACGTCCACCACGGCAACGGCACCGAAACCATGTTTCGCGACGACGAGCGGGTGCTTTTCTGCTCGGCCTATCAGGACCCGTTCTATCCGTGGACCGAAACGGCCGATGATCGCCCGAATCTGATCCACACGCGACTTCCGGCGGGCACCGCCAGTGATGCCTTCCGCGAGGCCATCACGAACCAGTGGCTTCCTGCGCTGGATGACTTCCGGCCCCAAATGATTTTGATCTCTGCCGGCTTCGATGGGCACTGGCAGGATGACCTATCACAGCTGATGCTGGAGGATGCGGACTTCGGCTGGATAACCGAGCGGGTGCTCGAGGTGGCAAGGCGCCACGCCGAAGGCCGGGTGGTCTCGGTGCTCGAGGGCGGCTACAACCTGAAGGCCCTGGCGCTCAGTGTCGCACTGCATGTGCGCGCCCTGATGGGGATTAACAAGTAGCGCTCAATCGCGGTCGAAGCGGCCACAGATGGTTTCCGCCATGGAATAGACCACGCCGGTCGCCTCGACCAGCTGAACCGAAAAGGCTTCGGCTCCCTCCGCCCCATAGGCCCAGAAACCGGCAACATGACCGTAGGCGGCGCCATGCTCCGGAGGTGGCTCTGCCCCCGTGAGTTCGGCCAGGTAACGGGTCACCGCCGCGCAGATCTCCGGCGACAGCTTCCGATCATGCCGTAACCAAGCCTCATAACGATCCGGCGCGAATTCGATCAGCAGCGCCGGCTCGAACCCATCGCCCCGCATCTGCATCACTTGGGAATGTCGAAGCCCGGCCAGCAGACTGTGTCCCTGGCCGCCGTGGGGCCGAAAAAACACGGTGCGGTGGCGACGATTCTGCTCGACCAGCCAGTCGCCAATCTCCTTCACCTGGCTGACGAACAGGTCGGGTCTTTCCTCTACGCGTCCGCCGTCCCGGCGAAGCGCGATATCGTAGCGGGCATTCTGCAGCGCAATCAGTTGACGTTCGAGTATGACCGAAATGTCCTGATTCACGACCCCTCCTCTGCCACCTTCTACTGCAGGCCCGCCTGGGCGCGCAGCCCGTCGCGGTCGAGCACACGAATGGCCTGTCCCTCGACGGAGATAAGGCCGGACTTACCCAGCCGGGCGAAAATACGGGACAGGGTTTCCGGCTGGATCGACAGCCGCGAGGCGAGCAGATGCTTCGGCATATCGAGCTGGATCCGTTCCCCGTCCTGGCGCTGTTCGAGCAGGTAGGCCACCAGGCGGGTGGTGGCCGTGTGCAGCGTCAGGCGGTCGATTTCATCGATCTGTTGGTGCAGGCGCATGCTCAAGGCGGCCAACAACCGGAAGCAGGTGTCCACCGAGCCCCGCAGCAGCTGCCTGAACCCATGGCAATCGAACCCGACCAGCTCACAGGGCTCGATGGCCTCGGCATTGACCGGGTAGAGCTGGCGCTCCATGAACACAATGGCCTCGCCGAAGGTCTGACCCTCTCGAATCAGTTCGACCACCTTCTCTTCGCCGTCCGGCGACAGGCGGGTCAGCTTGACCAGCCCCCGGCGCAGCCAGAAAAAGCGCTCGGTCCTCTCCCCCTGCACGAAGAGCGTTTCACCTGCCTGCGCCTGAACACGTGCGGCCTGGCGCAGCACCTGAGCCATCTCCTCGTCGGTAAAGGCGGAGAAGAGAAAAAGCCTCCGCAGCTCATCGGCCATTGCGCTATCTGTGATCATCCCCCTCTCCTCGCCCTGAAACGGCCGCCGCTGGCCAGCCTGTCGGCCCACCGCAGCAGCAAACGTGCGTTTTGTCTGCATCTTATCGTTCAGGCAAATTATCCCGTTCGGCAGCAATGTGCAAATCGGGAACGGAGAAGAAGTGCACGCTGAACAGCTGTTCCGGATCGGTCCAGACCCCCTGGGGTTCGAATCCAGCCCGGCGCCCGATCTCCCGAAAGCCGCCCACGGTGTACTTGTAGGAATTTTCGGTATGGATGGATTCGCCGGGGCCAAACGCAAACCGGTGACCGCCCACACTTACCTGCTGGAACTGCTTGCTGACCAGATGCATCTCCACGCGCCCAAGATGCTCGCTGAAAAAGGCGCGATGGTAGAACCGATCGCCATCGAAATTGCCGTCCAGTTCGCGATTGATTCGCGTCAGTACGTTGAGATTGAACGCGGCGGTGACTCCTTGGGCGTCGTTGTACGCCGCATTGAGCCGCGCACTGGGCTTTTTCAAATCCACGCCGATCAACAGGCCACCGCCGGTCCCGACGAAGCGTCTGGTTGCCTGCAGAAAGGCGACCACCTCGGCAGGTTCGAAGTTGCCGATCGTGGAACCGGGGAAGAACAGCACGCGGCGGCCTTCGGGAACCAGGCCGTCAAGCAGATCCAGCTGGCCGAAGTCGGCGCAGACGGCGCTCACCGGCACCGCCGGATAGTCAGCGCGGAGCCTTTCCGCGGCCGCCCTCACGTGGGTGCCGGCGATATCGACCGGCACATAGGCCTGAGGTGCCAGCGCATCGAGCAGGTGCTCGATCTTCCGACAGCTCCCGGCCCCCGGTTCCACCAGGACGCAACCGGACCCGACCATCTCGCCGATGCTGCCGGCATGCTGTGCCAGGATCGCCGACTCGGTGCGGGCCGGGTAGTATTCCGGCAACTCGCAAATGACCTCGAAAATCCGCGAACCGGTGTCGTCATAGAGCAGTTTGGGCGACAGCGCCTTGGGGCGACGCGACAGGCCGGCGATCACCTCGTCCCGCAGGCAGGTCAGCGCGGGCCCCGCATCATGAAACGGCGCCTGCGTCAGCACACTCCCGCGCTCCATCACGCCCACTCCGCCAGGCGGATGCCGAGGAACTGCCAACGATCCGCCGGATAGAAGAAGTTGCGGTAACTGACCCTTATATGCTCCTGTGGCGTGACACAGGATCCGCCCCGGGCAACCAGTTGGTTGCACATGAACTTGCCGTTGTATTCACCGAGGGCGCCGCCTTCGCGCCGATACCCCGGGTAGGCGGTGTAGGCGCTTGCGGTCCACTCCCAGACGTCACCAAAAAGCTGTATCGGCAGCTCGCCGGGGGGCGCCGGCTGCGGGTGCAAATAGCCGCTCTCCCGGAAGTTGCCGACGATGGCGACACTGCCAGCCGCGGCCTCCCACTCCTGTTCCGTGGGCAGCCGCCGGCCCGCCCAGCGGGCGTAAGCATCCGCCTCGTAATAGCTGACGTGACAGACCGGCAGGTTGTCCGCCAGCGGATGCAACCCGCCCAAGGTGAATTCGAACCACTGCCCGTCCTGGTACCGCCAGTACAACGGTGCCCGCCAGTTCTCCCGTTGCAGCGTGCTCCAGCCGTCCGCCAACCACCACTCGGGCCGCTCATAGCCGCCATCTTCGACAAACGCCCGATACTCACCGTTGGTCACCGGACGGCTCGCCAGACGAAAGTCCTGCAGCCACGTGGTGTGGGCAGGGCGCTCATTGTCGAAGGCAAAACCCTCGCCGGACATTCCAATCGTCACCGGGCCGCCGTCATAGGCGATCCATTCAAGAGGGGCCGGTTCCCCCTCGGGGGGTTCGGGGAGCTTGTCATACGCGGGAGCAAGCGGGTTGAGCCCGAGATTGCACTTCAGGTCGGTCAGGATCAGTTCCTGGTGCTGCTGTTCGTGCTGGAGACCGATCTCGAACCGTTGGGCGGCCTCTGCCGACTCCGGCCAGTGCGCCAGCAGCTCGCCCATCGCCCGATCCACGTGGGCGCGGTATTGGTAGACCTCCGCCACTGTTGGCCGCGACAGTTCACCGCGACGGGTCCGCGGCCACTGGACCCCGACACTGTCGTAGTAGGAGTTGAACAAGCGGGAAAACTGGGGATGGAACGCCCGGTAGTCCGGCAGATACGGTGTGAGCAGGAAGGTCTCGAAAAACCAACTGGTGTGGGCCAGATGCCACTTGGCGGGACTCGCCTCGGTGGTCGTCTGGATGACATAGTCCTCTATGGCAAGCGGTCGGCACAGCCGCTCACTCTCCTGCCGCACCTGCCCATAGCGCTCTGACGCGATTGGCTTCTGCGCGGCAAAGACGCGCTCCTCCTGCCCCATACTCTTCTCCCCGGCGTCAATGGGCCGATCCCGAAGGCCGGCCCAAGGGTTTGACTAAAAAGCATAGTCCGCGCGGCGGGGAAGGCGGGCGCTATTCGAATTCAACAGGATTAACAGGATTTTTCCGGATTAACAGGATAAAAGCTTATTTGCTAAAAGACTTAAAGCGCCGAATCCTGCTCGAATCAGACCTGGAACGGATGATTCGGGGCGCTGTTCAACCGGACTAACGAACCGAGCACGCGGTTTTACCCTCACTTCATCCTGTTAATCCTGTAAACATCCTGTTAATCCTGTCCTATTGATTGACCAGGTGTAGCTCACGCCTACTGCGGTTCGAAGCCGAATAGCTCGAAAAGGCGACGCGCCTTCACCAGGGATTCGTGATATTCGTCCTCCGGGCGGGAATCCATGACGATTCCGCCGCCGGCGGCGAACCGGGCCCGGCCCTGTTGGAGGGTGATGGTGCGGATGGCGATATTGGTGTCGAGGCGGCCGTCGAAACCCAGGTAGCCGATGGCACCGCAATAGAGGCCGCGCGGCTCTGTCTCCAGTTCCTCGATGATCGCCATGGCCCGCCGCTTCGGTGCCCCGGTGATCGAGCCACCGGGGAACGCCCCGGCCAGGAGGTCGAGCGGATCACGATTGGGAGCCAACGCCCCGGTCACGGTACTCACCAGGTGATGCACCGACGAAAAGCTCTCGATGGCAAACAGTTCCGGCACTTGGACGCTGCCGATGCGGCAATTCTTGCCCAGATCGTTCCGCAGCAGGTCCACAATCATGATGTTTTCGGCACGGTCCTTGACGCTCCGTCGCAACTCATCGGCCAGGCGCCGATCCTCGGTGGGGTCGGTCGCCCGCGGCCGGGTGCCTTTGATTGGGCGGGTCTCCACCCGGCCCTCACGGCAGAGCAGGAAGCGTTCCGGCGAGGCGGACAACACCCGAACGGCAGGGGTGTTCAGGTAAGCCGAGAATGGCGCCGGGTTGATGGCTCGCAGGCGCCGATAGCCGGCCCAGGGATCGCCCGCCACACGGGTCGAAAACTGTTGGGCAAAATTGACCTGATAGCAGTCGCCCGCCTCCAGATAGGCGCGAATGCGCGCGAACTGCGCCAGATAGCCGGCCTTGTCCAGGTGATAGGAGATCGGAGCGGTTGCCCGCAAGGGCTCGCGCTCGCGGGTGATCGGCACCGAAAACAGCCGCGCCCATCGCGGCAGATCGGGGCTCCCTCCCAGCGAGGCAAGCCAGCAGCGCCGTTCCCGGTGGTCGGTCACGACGCTCCAGTCATAAATGCCGACGGCCATCGGCGGCAGCGCTGTCTCCGCGCGCCAGCGAGGCATCAGCTCCCCCAGGTTGCGGGCAAGGTCATAGGAGAAATAGCCGACGGCACCGCCGCAAAACGGCAGGTCGGCGGGGGCGGCGTTGGAGGGGCCGTTGCCGAGGACGGTGCGCAAGACGGAAACTGGCGAGCCGCCGTAGCGCTGCCGGTTGCCCGCGCGATCGGTAACGGACGTCCAATCGCCTTCGGTCACCAGCGTCAGACGCGGGTCGCTGACGATGATGTCGTAGCGGCCGCGTTCCCCGCCACAGCCGGCGCTGTCCAGGAACTGCGACCAGGGGCGGTCGGCCACTGCCTCGAACAGCTCAGCACTGTCCGCTCGATACGGCAGTTCTATGAGAAAGGTGTCGGCCGAACTGGCCACCGGGGAGTAAGGGGAAGGAAAGAACAGTCCCGCCCGAGGCGGGCGGGACCTGGGGCCGTGCTTAGTAACCGCCTTTGCGACGGCTCTCCGGCAGACCGGCGATCTTGGCCGCCTGCTTGGAGGGCTGCATCGGGAATAGGGCGTAGATATCCTTGGACTGCACCGACTCGCCCCACTTCTCCGACATCGCCTTGACGATGTTGCGGTCGTTGGGCTGGTTCTGGCCGTTGTTCAGGTACTCGTCGCGGAGGTAGTTGATCAGGTCCCAGGACTTTTCGGTCAGGGAAACGCCCTCGGCAGCAGCGATGGCGCTGGCGACGTCTTCGTTCCAATCTTCGAGGTTGACCAGATAACCGTTGGCATCGGATTCGATGTTCTGGCCGTTTACTTCGTAAGGCATCGATTTCTCCTTTCTGTACTCTTCTAAGCTGTTGCTGTATGTGCTTGTTGTTAAAAGCTATTTAGCGACCTTGTTGACCGTCTTGTGCGGAATGAACAGGCCAAAGCCGCGTTCGCGCCCCGGACCGACCCCAACCTCCTGGAGACGCACGGCGTCCTCCTGCGGCAGGTCGGCGACAAACAGACTGCGCGTGGTGATTTCCCCGTTTTCCGAACGGAAGCGGTGCATTCTACCGCATAAAACCTTTTTGAACTTAACCCCCATTTGCCGAAGCTCGGCGACGCTGTGATCAAGAAAGGCGTCCTCGTCCTCTTCCGGGTCGCAGACCACGTAGCGGGAGTGGAGTGCCGGGTGCGTGCTGAGGCGCCGCGTCTTCGCCGCGCCGACCGTCATATCGTATCCGCCGACGCGCACCGTCGCGCCGCTCAACGCCTCGGCATCGGCCACCCGATGAGCGGGCAGGCGCAGGGTCAGCCGGGTGCGTCGGGACAAGTAAAGCAGTTCGTCCCCGTCTTCCGGACGCTCCCAGCCGTTTCCCGACTCGGCGCCATGGATCAGGTGCAGGCCAACGCCCTCCTCCTCGGCGAACCAGGCCAACTGGTCGGTGACCATGCGGTACAGCGCCTCGGAGTGATCGACCGGAAGGACCCGGCAGCGGATTTCGAATACCAGATCCAGCACATTGTCGGGTACGGCAAAGGGGGTATCATCGTCTTCTTCCTGCCAGAACATGATTGATTACCCGTTATCGGGGATTTTCGCCCGCAACGCATCGCGATCGAACCACCAACCGTCCTCGACGATGACGTCGAGCACCTTGGCCAGACGCGGCAGAAACTTCGAAGGGTCATCGAGTTCGAGTCGCTCGACCCAGAAATCAAACACCTCCTGCTCTTCCACCTGGCTATGGCGGCGGGCCACGTCGCCCAACAACTGCCCGGTAAAGAACTGCAGGGAATCGCGCTGCGATCCCTCGGCACGGAGGTCGACGATGTAGCGCGCCGTCGCCGCAGCGACCGCCGCTCCGTCGGACTTTGGCGGCGTTTCATCGACGAGATGCTGCAACATGGCCACCGACAGTTCCGGATCGATAGGGAAGGTTACCCCCAGCCAGATCCCGTGCGCCAGCGCCTTGACCGAACCGGATTGCTCCGCCTGGAACATGACATCTGTCGCTTCCACCGCCTGCAGCCAGTTTTCACCGGTGATGGCACCGAGGAAAACCTGCTCCGCGATATCCCAGGCCTCGGCCTTGCGCTGCAGGTCCAGCAGCACATATCCCTTGTCCAGCATGAGCTTATACCGCTGTTCGGTCGGTGCATCCTCCGGCAACGCCTCCAATTCCCGGCTCAGTTCCCCCAGCCGCTGCTCGAGCAACTGCGTGGAGGGAACCGCATCGGTGGAGCACTCGGCCTCGCCAAGAAAGTTCTCCGTTTGCAAATATTTCACAGGCTACTCCTGGATATCGTTCCACCGCAGAGACGCGGAGGAGACAGCGAAAGGGGATGCCACCCTGTCTACAGCTCGCAGCTTAGCGGCCACTGCTCTGAAAAAACCAAAACCTCTGTGCATTCCGCGTCTCTGCCGATGAATTCCTCAGGTGAACACCGCCTCGAGGCGATCTTCCCAGTTCTCCGGGGTGTCCGGGAACGGCGGTTTGACGTCGATACGGAAAAACATCTCCGACTTGGCCCGCTCCTCGACCACCTTGAGCAGCTGCTCGAAGGTCTCGATTTGCGGATTCTGGATCAGGATCTCGCTCAGATGGAGCATCTCATTCCCCTATCTATATAGGTGTACGCGTCAGGGTGCCATTCGTGCATATGGGATCCTTGCCCAGCGTTTACAACCGCACCGACGCCGGTTTCCTAGCGTTTAAGTAGAGATTATTGAAACGACAATGTGGGTTGGACGCAACCCTTCAGCCCCGGCGGCATACCCCTTCCGATCGCCGAAATTGTTTACAAATACCCTCCACAATGCGTCGCAACCCATTGTGTTGATGGGGCTTTTTAGCGCCTCACAAATTATGAATCCATAGTCACATTATTTTTTGTATATCCCATTTAGGATAGCTTATGTCACCCTCTGCCCCCCCATCGGAAGGATATTTTGCTCCATAAGGAACTCCTAAACTTTCGCACCAATTGAAGGTAGGGTCATCCTGCTTCAAGACCTTTTATAGGTATTTGCAGGGTTCGATTGCAGTACCTGCAGCCTGGAGCCGGTCTGATGGGGGACCCCAGAGGGGGCCGGCAACCAAGTTGAAGACCGTACGGGAGAAAAAATCCGATGGCGAAGAAGATGCACGACACACCGATGCTGGACCAGCTGGAAAGCGGTCCGTGGCCGAGCTTCGTGACCGGCCTGAAGCGCCTGGCACAGGACAACGACATGATGGTCGACCTGCTCGGCCAGCTGGAAACCTCCTACCAGACCCGCAAGGGCTACTGGAAGGGCGGCACGGTCGGTGTGATTGGTTACGGCGGCGGCGTCATTCCCCGCTTCACCGAGCTGATGGACGAGAACAAGAAGCCCCTGTTCCCGGCTGCTGCTGAATTCCACACCCTCCGTATCATGCCGCCCGCTGGCATGCACTACGACACCGCCACCATTCGCAAGTTCTGCGATATCTGGGAAAAGTACGGCTCCGGCCTGATTGCCTTCCACGGCCAGTCCGGCGACATCATGTTCCAGGGTGTCACCACCGAAAACGTTCAGCCCGCCTTCGACGAGATGAACGAAATGGGCTTCGACCTCGGCGGTGCCGGCCCGGCTGTCCGTACCGGCATGTCCTGCGTCGGTGCTGCCCGCTGCGAGCACTCCTGCTTCGACGAAGCGCGCACCATGCGCACGCTGGTCAACGCCTTCCTCGATGACATGCACCGTCCGGCCCTGCCCTACAAGATGAAGTTCAAGGTCTCCGGCTGCGGCAACGACTGCATGAACGCCATCCAGCGTGCCGACTTCGCCACGCTCGGTACCTGGCGTGACGACATCAAGGTCGACCAGGGCGAGTTCAAGAACTACGTCGAAACCAAAGGCCGCAAGTGGATCGTCGACAACGTCATCACCCGTTGCCCGACCCAGGCCCTGTCCCTGAACGATGACGACACCCTCGACGTCGATAACAAGAGCTGCGTCCGCTGCATGCACTGCATCAACGTGCTGACCAAGGCCCTCTCCCCGGGCGACGACAAGGGCGTCAGCGTCCTGATCGGCGGCAAGCGTACCCTGAAGATCGGCGACCTGATGGGCACCGTCATTGTCCCCTTCATGAAGCTGGAATCCGACGAGGACTTCGAAGCCCTGGAAGAGCTGGCCGGCAATGTCATCGACTTCTTCGCCGAGAACGCCCTGGAGCACGAGCGTACCGGTGAGATGATCGAGCGTATCGGTCTGGTCAACTTCCTCGAAGGTCTGGGCCTCGACATCGATCCGAACATGGTCAACCAGCCGCGCATGAACCCGTACATCCGTATGGACGGCTGGGACGAGGAAGCCAAGAAGTGGTTTGAGCGCAAGACGGCCGTCTAAGCGCGAACCCGACTATACGGAAGGCGGGGCGTACCACGCCCCGCTCTTGAAGATTTCGAACACTGGAGGTAATGATGAACGCACCTCGCATGCCGATTGAGAGCGGTGTACCGGATCCGATGCCGTACATGCATCCGGTCATGAAGAAGAACTATGGCCAGTGGGCCTGGCACGACCGTCCACGTCCGGGCGTCCTGCACCACGTCGCCAAGAGCGGCGAAGCAATCTGGACCGTCCGCGCCGGCACCCAGCGTCAGATGGACCTGTACACCATCCGCAAGCTGATGGACATCGCCGACGAGTTCGCCGAAGGCTACGTCCGCTTCACCATCCGCTCGAACATCGAGTTCATGGTGAGCTCCGAAGACAAGGTCCAGCCGCTGATCGACAAGCTGAACGCCGAAGGCTTCCCCATCGGTGGTACCGGCAACTCGGTCTCCATGATCTCCCACACCCAGGGCTGGCTGCACTGCGACATCCCGGGCACCGACGCCTCCGGCGTGGTGAAGGCGCTGATGGACGAGCTCTACCACGAGTTCACCCACGAAGAGATGCCGAACCGTGTCCGCATGACCACCTCCTGCTGCCAGATCAACTGCGGCGGCCAGGGTGACATTGCCATCAACATCCAGCACACCAAGCCGCCCAAGATCAACCACGATCTGGTCGCCAACGTGTGTGAGCGCCCGTCCGTCGTCGCCCGCTGCCCGGTTGCAGCCATTCGCCCGGCCATGGTCAACGGCAAGCCGTCGCTGGAAGTGGACGAGAAGAAGTGCGTTGCCTGCGGCGCCTGCTTCCCGCCCTGCCCGCCGATGCAGATCAACGATCCGGAGCACTCCAAGCTGGCCATCTGGGTCGGCGGCAAGAACTCCAACGCCCGTTCCAAGCCGACCTTCCACAAGCTGGTCGCTGCCGGCCTGCCGAACAACCCGCCGCGTTGGCCGGAAGTTGCCGACGTCGTGAAGAAGATCCTGAACGCCTACAAGGAAGACGCGAAGGATTGGGAGCGTATGGGCGAGTGGGCCGAGCGTATCGGCTGGCCGCGATTCTTCGAGAAGACCGGTCTGCCGTTCACCAAGTACCACATCGACAACTGGCGTGGTGGTCGCGTTAACCTGAACGCGTCGGCTCACATCCGCTTCTAAGAACGGAAAAGGTCGAGTAATGAAGTTTACGGTACAGATTAACGAAGGACCTTATCAGCATCAGTCGTCCGACACGGCGTATCACTTTGTGAAGGCCGCAGTGGAGAAGGGCCACGAAATCTTTCGTGTCTTCTTCTACCACGACGGTGTGAACAACGCGACGCGTCTGACGACGCCCCCGCAGGACGATCGCAACATCGTCAAGCGTTGGTCCGAACTTGCCGAAAAGCACAACCTCGACCTCGTCGTTTGCGTTGCCGCGGCCCAGCGCCGCGGCATCGCCGACGCCGACGAGGCAAGGCGTAACGGCAAAGACGCCGACAACCTGGCACCCGGCTTCCGCATTTCCGGCCTGGGTCAGTTGATCGAAGGTGGCATCCAGGCCGATCGCCTGGTTGTCTTCGGCGACTAACGGGGGGATGAATCGATGAGTGAAGAAATGATGGGGGGAGACGTCAAGAAGTTCTTGTACGTGAACCGCAAGGCTCCGTACGGAACGGTCTACGCCCTGGAGTCCCTGGAAGTCGTTCTTATCGGTGCAGCGTTCGAGCAGGACGTCACGCTCGTTTTCCTGGATGACGGTGTGTTCCAGATCACCAAGGGCCAGGACACCAGCGACTCGGACATGAAGAACTTCTCCCCGACCTACCGCGCCCTGGAGATGTACGACGTGGAAAAGCTCTATGTCGCCAAGGAGTCTCTGGACGCGCGTGGTCTGACCGAGGAAGACCTGCTGGTGGATGTGGAGGTCAAGACGGCCGCCGAAATCCGGGATCTCATGGAAGAGATGGACGTCGTCCTCAGCTTCTAATTCGGGGGAGAAAGAGATGTTGCATACCGTCAACAAGTCGCCGTTCGAGAAGAACAGCCTGGAAAGCTGCCTGGCTCACGCCAAAGAGGGCAGCGCCATCCTGCTGATCGAGGACGGCGTGTACGGCGCCATGAAGGGCACCGCCGTATCGGAAAAAGTGCAGGAAGCCATGAGCAAGTTCACCATCTACGCCCTCGAGCCGGACGTCAAGGCGCGCGGCGTGGCGGGCAAGATGATGGATGGCGTGAAACTGGTGGATTACGCCGGTTTTGTCGACCTTGCCGTGGAAAACGACAAGGTTCAGGCCTGGTTGTAAAAACGGTTTAACCCACTCAGAACCAATCTCAAACAGGAGACAGTGCAATGGGTACGATGGACGTTGCAGGTAAGAGCGTTGAAGTCGATGAGGAAGGCTACCTGGTCAACATCAATGACTGGGATAAGGACGTTGCCGGCGAGCTGGCCAAGTCCGAAAACATCGACATGACCGAAAACCACTGGGAAGTCGTCGACTTCCTGCGTGAGTACTACAACGAATACCAGATCGCCCCGGCCGTTCGCGTGCTGACCAAGGCGATTGGCAAGAAGCTTGGCCCAGAGAAGGGCAACAGCAAGTACCTGTACGAGCTGTTCCCGTACGGCCCGGCCAAGCAGGCGTGCAAGATCGCCGGTCTGCCGAAGCCGACCGGCTGCATCTAAGCCGATGCACGGGGGGCCGTACGGCCCCCCACCCTTACTCTGTCCGGAGTTCGGAGAGTCGATTGATGTCTGAGCTTTACGCCGCACTCTATTATTTGGCGACCGTAGTCCTCGTCGGCGGACTTGGCTACAAAATTTATAAATACGCCACAACACCCGCGCCCCTCAAGATTCCCACCACGCCCGCTCCCACTACCACGAGCGGTGTGGTTGCCCGGATGGCACGTGAAGTCGTGCTGTTCGAAAGCCTGTTCAAGTCCAACAAGTGGATCTGGCTATTCGGCTGGGTATTCCACCTTGGACTGGCACTGGTATTGCTGCGCCACACGCGCTATTTCATCGAGCCGGTGCCGGGCGTGATCGCCTTTATCCAACCGTTCGGCATGTATGCCGGATTCGCCATGGTCCTCGGCCTGGCGGGTCTGTGGGCACGGCGGGTCGTAGTGGAGCGCATCCGCTACATCACCAACCCGTCCGACCATCTGATGCTGGCCCTGCTGGTCGCCATCGGCGTGACCGGCCTCGGCATGAAGTTCGTCGCACACACCGATATCGTCGCGGTGAAGGCGTTCTTCCTCGGTCTGATGAGTTTCAGCGTGCAGCCGCTGCCCACCGACCCGCTGCTGCTGATCCACTTGGCCCTGGTTGCTGTGCTGATGATCATCTTCCCGATCAGCAAGCTACTGCACGCGCCCGGTGTGTTCTTCAGCCCGACCCGCAACCAGGTCGACAACCCGCGTGAGCGCCGCCACATCGCGCCGTGGGCTGCCGAACTGGACAAGTAACCGGATTATCGAACGAGGAGAATCCGCGTGGCCGATTTTCAGACACCGGAATTTAGGGAATACCCCGCTGTTCCCAACAAACTGGTACCCGATGCAACGGCGCACCTGAGCCCGTTCATTGCCAAGCCAAATCACCAGGAGCAACTGGGCTTCCCGGGTGAGCTGGTCGACAACTGGGAAGAAAAGGCCGTCGCCAAGCTTGGCGAACTGGTCGACAACTACCGCGGTCTGCGGGTGTTCCTGGACGCCTGCGTTAAGTGCGGTTCCTGTACCGACAAGTGCCACTACTTCCAGGGCACCTCCGATCCGAAGAACATGCCGGTGGCACGGCAGGACCTGCTGCGCAGCGTCTATCGTCGCTACTACACCTTTGCCGGCAAATTCTTCCCGAAGCTGGTCGGCGCCCGTGACATGAGCCGCGAAGTACTGGACGAGTGGTACAGCTACTTCCACCAGTGCTCTCAGTGCCGCCGCTGTTCGGTGTTCTGCCCCTACGGCATTGACACCGCCGAGATCTCCATGGCCGCTCGCGAGATCATGGACTCCATCGGTCACGGCCAGAAGTACTGCAACGAGATCCTGGGCAAGGTGCAGACCATCGGCAACAACCTCGGCCTGCCCGGCCCGGCGCTCAGAGCCACCCTCGAAGAGTTCGAGGAGGAGATGGAAGACGACACCGGGCTGCCGATCAAGCTGCCGATCGACGTCCAGGGCGCCGACGTGCTGCTCATCACCCCGTCAGCGGACTTCTTCGCCGAGCCCCATATTGACGGCCTGATGGGCTACGCCAAGGTGTTCCACGAGGCCGGCATCAGCTGGACCCTCTCCTCCTATGCGGCGGAAGCGGCCAACTTTTCCATGTTCATCGGCTCCTACTCGAACATGAAGGTGGTCGCCGAGCGCATCCGCAAGGCGGCGCTGGACCTGGGCGTCAAGCGCATCATGGTCGGCGAATGCGGACACGCCTGGCGCGTCGCCTACAGCTTCTGGAACACCCTGGCCGGCGTCGGTTCCGGTGCGGACGAGAACGACGAGTTCGCACAGAAACTGCAGAAGCAGCTGGATCACAGCTACCCGATCCCGCAGCACATCTGCGAGTTCACCCACAGCCTGATCGAAGAGGGCAAGCTGCGCTTCGACAAGTCGGCCAACGACCACCGTACGGTCACCTTCCACGACTCCTGTAACGTGGCGCGCGCCTCGCGCATGGGGACCAAGTCAGGCGGTCAGTTCGATATTCCGCGTAACGTCATCAAGGCGGCCTGCAACAACTACGTGGACATGGATCCGGACACCATCCGCGAGAAGACCTTCTGCTGCGGCGGTGGCGGCGGTCTGTTGACCGACGACCTGATGGAGATCCGGGTCAAGGGCGCCCTGCCCCGTATGGAGGCGCTCAAGGACGTGATGGAGAACCAAGGCGTGACCAACATGGCGGCCATCTGCGCCATCTGTAAGGCCCAGTTCGCCAAGATCATGCCCTACTACAACATTCCGATGGACACCATCGTCTCCACCCACCAGTTGGTCGGTGATGCGTTGGTGCTGACGGGCTCCAATCAGGCAAAGGCGCTGGACGGCGAGCCGGAATCCTCCGAAGCGGAGGAGACGGCGGCGGTGGCCGAGTAAACGAACAGAAGAATCAACGGCTCTCGCGGCGACCTGCTGTCGTGAAAGCCGAACCATTTGGCACAGGAGACTAAGACATGGCGACTTCTAGCGACGACATGAAAAAGGGTTTGACCTTCCGCCGCTACAAGGATGGTGACGACAAGCACCGTCCGTGGAATCAGGAGATCTGGCAGTCCAGCTGGACTCACAAGTGCCCCACCTATGTCCACCGCACCCCGCCGTGCCAGGGCAGCTGCCCCTCCGGTCACGACATCCGCGGCTGGCTGGATATCGTCCGCGGCATCGAAAAGCCGGCCGGCGAGATGACCATGCCGGAGTACGCGTTCCGTCGTAACACCCAGGCCAACCCGTTCCCGGCCATCATGGGCCGCGTCTGCCCCGCTCCCTGCGAAGACGGCTGTAACCGCAACATGGTCGAAGACCGCGTTGGCATCAACTCCGTCGAGCAGTACATCGGTGACACCGCCCTGGCCAACGGCTACGGCTTCGAGGCCGGCGCCGACACCGGCAAGAAGGTCGCCATCATCGGCGGCGGTCCGGCCGGTCTGGCCGCGGCCTACCAGCTGCGCAAGAAGGGCCATGGCGCCACCATCTTCGAGGCTTACGAGCACCTCGGCGGCATGATGCGCTACGGCATCCCGGGCTACCGTACCCCGCGTGACGTGCTGGATGGCGAGATCAACCGCATCGTCGCCATGGGCGTCGAAGTGAAGACCAAGACCAAGGTCGGCGTTGACGTCAGCCTGGAGCAGCTGGAGAGCGAGTACGACGCGATCCTGTTCGCCATCGGCGCACAGTCCGGCCGTCCGCTGCCGATCCCGGGCGCCGATGCTGTCAACTGCATCAGCGGCGTCGCCTTCCTCGCCGCCTTCAACGAAGGCCGCCTGAAGGCCGTCTCCGGCAAGGTGGTCGTGGTCGGCGGTGGTGACACCTCCATCGACGTCGCCTCCGTGGCCCGCCGTCTGGGTCACATCACGGTCGAGAACGAAAAGGACCGTCCGGAGCACATCATCATCAATCAGACCGCTCACGACGCCGCCATGGTTGCCAACCGCACCGGCGCCGAAGTGGTCCTGATCTCCCGTTCCGCCATCGAGAAGATGCCGGCGGCTCAGCACGAGATCGAAGACGCCACCCGCGAAGGCGTCACCATCCGCGGCCAGCTGAGCCCGGTCGAGGTGATCAAGGACGCCAGCGGTCGTGCCATCGCCTTGCGCGTGCAGAAGCTGGAAGCCGACGGCAAGACCCCGATCGAAGGCGAGTTCGAGGACATCGAAGCCGAGCTGATCGTGGCCGCCATCGGCCAGACCGGTAACCTCGAAGGGATGGAAGCGTTCGACAACGGCAAGGGCCTGATCGACGCCGACAAGCACTTCCAGGTGCCGAACAAGGCGAAGTACTTCGTCTGCGGCGACATCGTCCGTCCGCACCTGCTGACCACCGCTATCGGCCAGGCCGCCATTGCCGTCGAGAGCATCGACCACTTCATGAAGCACGAAGAACTGGTCAAGCGCCCGAAGGTTGACGTGCACCACTTCAACCTGATGAACAAGCTGATGGAGACCGGTCTGGCGCCGGAAGAGTACCACGCGGCCGGCCGCGACGAGATCAAGCAGGCCGAAGGCTTCGCCAAGGAGATCGACCTGGGTCTGCGCGGCACCTCCGACGCCAAGTACGCGGTGCACAACTACGAAGACCGTTCCAAGAACGAGATCATCCCGGCCGAAGACCTTTTCCTGGGTCACTTCGCCTACACCCCGCGCAACAAGCGCGAGCATATCGAGGTGACGTCGGAAGATGTGCTGGGTCACTTCCAGGAGCGTCTGGTGGCTCTCTCCGAAGAGCAGGCCGTCAACGAGGCCAAGCGCTGCATGAGCTGCGGCATGTGCTTCGAGTGCGACAACTGCGTGGTGTTCTGCCCGCAGGATGCCGTCAAGAAGACCCCGGTCAAGGAAAAGACCACCGGCCGCTACGTCTACACCGACTACGACCGTTGCATCGGTTGCCACATCTGTGCCGACGTCTGCCCGACCGGCTACATCGACATGGGTATGGGTGAATAAAGAGGTTCATCATGAAGCGTATCAGCAAGCTTCTGCTGCTGGTGCCCGCTCTGGCGGCGCTGACTCTGTCAGCGCCGGCAGTCAGCGAAGTCGCCAAGCCGCAGGTGCCGCCGGCCGTCAAGGGTGAGCAGTGTGTCGAAGATACCGACGACATGCGCCGCAACCACATGGACTACCTGCAGCATCATCGCGACGAGGCCCTGCGCGAGGGTATCCGCACCAAGCAGCACAGCCTGAATGAGTGCATCGAGTGCCACGTTGCTCCGGAAACGGAAGCGCAAACGGCTTCGGCCGAACAGGGCGGTCACTTCTGCATGAACTGCCACGCCTATGCCGGCGTACGCATCGACTGCTTCCAGTGCCACGCCACCAAACCGAAGCAGACGGCCCTCTTCCATCCCCTGGTCACGCCCGGCATGAAGGCGTTGAAAGACGTCCACCAGCCGGATACCGGCGCGCTGCTGAACCAATTTGCCAGCGCCCATGCCAGCAAGCAGACAGGTGGGGTTCAATGAGCGAACAGAAACAAACGGATCTGGCACGCCGTGAGTTCATCGGTCATAGCGCCAAACTGGCCGCCGGCCTGACCATCGCCCCCGGCGTGGTCCTGTTCGGCATCGCCGAGGCCCGCCCGGCCGACGAGGCCGCCTCCAGCAAGAATCGCTGGGGCATACTCATCGACAGCAGCAAGTGTGCGACAGGCTGTGACAAGTGCGTTACCGCCTGCCAGCAGGAAAACGGCTGGGGCAGCAACGAGCTGAAGTCACGGCCCGAACAGCAGGCACAGTGGATCCGCAAGGTGGAGTTGAAGCACATCGCCACCGGCAAGACCCACTCCCTGCCGGTCATGTGCCAGCACTGTGAAAACCCGCCGTGCGTGGACGTCTGCCCGACCAACGCATCCATGAAGCGTGCCGACGGCGTCGTCCTGGTGGACCGCCACCGCTGCATCGGCTGCCGCTACTGCATGATGGCCTGCCCCTACAAGGCGCGTTCCTTTGTGCACGAATCCCTGGAAAACCAGGAACTGCACATGCCGCGCGGCAAAGGCTGCGTCGAGAGCTGCACGATGTGTGTGCACCGCATCGATGCCGGTCGCCTGCCGGCCTGTGTGGAGTCCTGCCCGGAAGGGGCGATCACGTTCGGTGACCTGAAGGACCCGAACAGCGATATTTCCAAGGCACTGGCCAAGTACGACACCACCGCGATCCGCGAAGACCTGGGCCTCAACCCGGGCGTGCGGTACCGGGGTATCTAAACCGACGGATGACAGGCATGAAGAAAACGCTCTACACGCAGATTGAGGGAGGAAAGGGCTTCTGGGCCCTGCTCGCCGGCTTCGGCGTGGTCATCCTGGCCGGACTCGCTTCCATGTACTACATGGAGCACAACGGTCACTGGGTGACGGGGATGAACAACCAGATCGTCTGGGGTATCCCGCACGTGTTCGCCATCTTCCTGATCGTTGCCGCCTCCGGCGCCCTTAATGTGGCATCGATCGGCTCGGTGTTCGGCAAGAAGATGTACAAGCCGCTGGCCCCGCTCTCCGGCATCATGGCCATCGCCCTGCTGCTGGGTGGGCTGACGGTGCTGGTGCTTGACCTGGGCCGGCCGGATCGACTGGTGGTCGCCATGACCAACTACAACTTCAAGTCGATCTTCGCCTGGAACATCATCCTCTATAACGGCTTCCTCGCAATCGTCGCCGTCTATCTGTGGATGATGTTCGAAAAGCGCTTCAACAAGTACAGCACCCCGGTCGGTGTGTTCGCCTTCGTCTGGCGCCTCATCCTGACCACCGGTACCGGCTCCATCTTCGGCTTCCTGGTGGCCCGTCAGGCCTACGATGCCGCCCTGTTGGCGCCGATGTTCGTCGTCATGTCGTTCTCCTTCGGACTGGCGGTGTTCCTGCTGTACCTGATGGCGACCTACAGCTGGACCAGCCGCCCGCTGGGTGACTACGTCGTCAACCGTCTGAAGAACCTGCTCGGCGTTTTCGTTGCCGGTGTGCTCTACTTCGTGCTGGTGTACCACCTGACGAACCTGTACGCCCCCGAGCACCATGGCGTCGAGAAGTTCATCCTCAGCGGCGGCGGGATCTATACCACCCTGTTCTGGGTCGGTCAGATCCTGTTGGGCAGCCTGGCACCCTTGGCCATCCTGTATCACCCGTCTACCGGGAAGTCGCGGGGCTGGATCGGCATCGCTTCCGGCTTGGTGATCGTCGGTGGGTTCGCCCAGCTGTACACCCTGCTGATTGGCGGTCAGGCCTTCCCGCTGGCGCTGTTCCCCGGCTATGAGGTGACCAGTTCATTCGCTGACGGCATGGTCAACGCCTACAGCCCGAGCGCCCCGGAAATCCTGCTGGGTATATCCGGCATCGCCATCGCCCTGGCGATGACCACGGTAGCGGTCAAGGCCCTGCGTGCCCTGCCCGCCAGCCTGGCCGATGCCGAAGTGAAGCCGCACGCGGCGTAAGGCCGTTAAGGGTTAGCTGTCAAGGGATTGAAAACACCGGCTTCGGCCGGTGTTTTCGTTTTTCCGTGACGCGTGACGCATCACCCTAACCTTAACTGTTAACCCTTTGCCCCTCTTGACTCTTCAACCGCCTTGATGTTCCTGACCCCGGCCCCAAGTTATCTTAGAATTACCGAACTCCCCCGAATGCTGAACATCGAGGTCCCCGCATGACCCAGCAAGAACACCCTTTCGCGCAGTACGTCCGCATCCTCGGGAAGGGGCGTCAAGGCTCCCGCGCCCTCAACGCCGAAGAGTCCTACGAGGCGATGCGGATGATCATGGCGGACGAAGTGCAGCCGATTCAGCTCGGTGCCTTCCTCATGCTGATGCGCGTGAAAGAGGAGACCGGCCCGGAGGTGGCAGCCTTCGTGCGCGCGATCCGCGAGACGATCCGGGTGCCGGCCGACGCGCCCAAGGTCGACCTGGACTGGTCCTCCTATGCCGGCAAAAAGCGGATCCTGCCCTGGTATATCCTTGCCGCGCTGCTGCTGGCACAAAACGGCGTGCGCATCTTCATGCATGGCGCCAGCGGCCATACCGCCGGGCGCATTTACACCAAGAACGTGCTGCCGGAACTCGGCGTGCCCGTGGCCCATTCCCTGGAAGAGGCCGCGATGCAGATGGACCACCAGAATTTTGCCTACCTGGACCTGGAACACCTGTCGCCGAAGCTGCACGAGATCATCGAAATGCGCCCGCTGCTCGGCCTGCGCTCGCCGGTGCACACCATCGCCCGCGAGCTGAACCCGTTCGGCGCCGATTACGTATTGCAGGGAATCTTCCACCCCGGCTACCGTGACATCCACCAGGAGTCGGCCAAGGCGCTGGGCCAGCCGCACGCGGCCACCATCAAGGGCGAAGGCGGCGAGATCGAACGCAACCCCGACCTCCCCTGCCTCATTCGCATGCTGCACGACGGCGAATTCTCCGAAGAGGAGTGGCCGCCGATGTTCGAAAAGCGCCACGTCCGCCCCGACGAGATGAACATTGCCGACCTGATGACCGTCTGGAAGGGTGACAAAGAGGACGAATACGCCGCCGCCTCCGTGGTCGGCACCGTCGCCGTCGCCCTCTACCTGATGGGCCGCGCCGCCAGCCGCGAGGAAGCCGAAAACCAGGCCTGGGACATGTGGAACGCCCGCAACAAGTCCAGCCTTTTGGCCGCGGCCTGAAGGCTCAAAACCCAACGCAAAGGCGCAATGACGCAAAGGTCGCAAAGAGATTACCGGTGAAAACCTTTGCGTCTTTGCGCCTTTGCGTTGAAAGCTTTTAACCCCATGGCACATCTACTCATCGGAGCCCCCCAGAAGTCGTCCGGGAAGACCACCCTGACGCTGGGGCTGTGTGCTGCCCTCGCCCGGCGTGGCGTGGCGGTACAGCCGTTCAAGAAGGGGCCGGACTACATCGACCCGATGTGGCTCGGGCGTGCCAGCGGCCGGCCGTGCCAGAACCTCGATTTCAACACCATGTCCCCTGCCGAGATCCTCGGCACGTTTCGCCATTACGCAACGGGAAGCGCTCTGGCACTGATCGAAGGCAACATGGGTCTCTATGACAGCCTGGACGTTGAAGGTAGGCACAGTAACGCCGCCCTGGCGGCGCTGCTGGGGGCTCCCGTGCTACTGGTGGTCAACGTCAAAGGAGCGACCCGCAGCATTGTTCCCCTGGTCCGCGGTTTCATGGCCTTCGAACCCAAAATTCGTATCGCCGGCTTGCTCCTCAACAACATCGCCGGTGAACGCCACGAGAAACGCCTGCGCGAAGTCCTGGGCCACTACCTGGATGTGCCGATCGTCGGAGCGGTTCACCGTGATCCGAACCTTGCGATCGATGAGCGCCATCTAGGCCTGGTTCCAAGCAATGAGGCGGCCGAAGCGGATCGGATACTGGCCAAAATCGCCGACGCGATTGAACGGCAGGTGGATCTGGATCAGCTACAGCAACTGGCGAACGAGGCCGCTTTGCCTTCGGCCGAGCCGTTGCCCGAACCGCCCGCCCGCCCTGCCGATGTCCGCATCGGTATCGCGCAGGACGCAGCGTTCGGCTTCTACTACCCGCGCGATCTGGAGCGCTTCCGGGTGGCCGGTGCCGAGCTTTTGCCGTTCAGTCCGCTTCGGGACACCGACCTGCCAACCGTCGATGCCCTTTTCATCGGCGGCGGTTTCCCGGAAACGCAGATGCGGCAACTCGCGGCGAACCGGTCGATGCGGCAGGCGATCCGCGACGCCATCGAGGCTGGCATGCCGGTCTACGCCGAATGCGGCGGTCTGATGTACCTGACGCGCAGCATCCGCTGGCAGGACAAGTGCGCAGAGATGGTCGGCGTCGTCCCCGCCGATACGGTGATGCACACATCCCCGGTCGGCCGCGGTTACGTCCGCCTCCGGCCGACCGGCAAAGCCCCGTGGCCGGCTGCCGATACCGACGAGGTGCACGCCCACGAGTTTCACTACTCCTCCCTGGAGAACCTCGCACCCGGCCTGACCTATGCCTATGAGGTAAACCGGGGAGCGGGGATCGACGGGAGCCACGACGGCTTCGTCTACAAAAACCTGCTGGCCAACTACGTCCACCTGCAGGATGTCGAATCGAATCACTGGGTTCGCCGTTTCGTCGACTTCGTGCGCCGGGTGCGCGATGATCGGCAGCCTAGCCCCCCCAGCACCGAAGGAGGTAATCCATGACCATTTCTCTCACCGCCGCCGCCGCCAAGCAGGTGCTCGCGTCCGCCGAACAGGCGCAGGCCGAAAAACTGTCGCTGCGGATTGCCGCCCGCAAGAGCCCGGACGGCAGCTTCGATTACGGCATCGGCTTTGACGAAATGACGGATGATGACCTGATCTTCAACTGCGAAGGCATCAGCGTCATCATGCGGCCCGAGTTCGAACCGATGCTAAACGGCACGACGATCGATTTCGTGGAATTCGAGCCCGGCCAACACCGCTTCATCATTCTGAACCCGAACGACCCGAACTACGTCCCCCCCAAAGACGATGGCGACAGCTGCGGTTGCGGTTCCGGCGGCTGCAGCAGCTGAGGGAGTTGTTCCAAAGCTCGCTGCGCCGGCGTCACCGCAGGCCCTTGCGTACCTCGCCTCCGGCTCACAAGGACATTGCCCACGGAGTTTGGAAGGCCTTTTTGTAGCCGCTTCCGGGGCGTGATCCCGTTCACCCGGTCTATGTTAATATGGTCGGGTTTCACCCTTGTGAAATGCCACCATTCCTACTTCATGAGCCAGGTGCAAGAGTCAGGAGCACAGCCTTTCGAGGTGATGTCCGCCGCCGACACTGGCCAACAAGCGGCCGGTCTCAATGGCCTGCTGCGTCACAAGCGCTTCCTGCTGCCGCTGATCGGTCTGGCCCTCCTGCTACCTGCGATGGGCCTGACCGCGTTTCTCCAGGTCCGGCATCCGGAAAGCACCGATCTGTTGTTCGGGATCCTGTTGTTGCTGTTGGCCCTGGGGCTTGCCATGGTCTCGATCCTGTTTGGCGTGCTCTATACCCAACTGCTGACCCCGATGGGCCGGGTGCGCGACTGGGCCAGCCGGGTCCGGCACGGAGACCATCAGGTGCGGCTCCCCGAGGGCGGCAGCAGCGAATTCAATGCCCTCGCCCATGACCTGAACCGAATCGGCGAGTCGCTGCAGAGTCTGTCGCTCAATCTGGACGAGGAGGTGCGTCGCCAGACCGAGCGTATCGCCCAGAAGACCAACTCCCTACAGGTTCTCTATGACGTTGCCGCCAGTCTCAACGCCTCCCGCGACCTCAAGGACCTGCTCACCCGCTTCCTCTACACCATGCGGGATATCGTCAATGCCAAGGCTGGCACCGTGCGCCTGCTCACCGACAACAACCAGATGGAACTCGTCGCCAGCATCGGCCTGGATGATGAGGTGGTGGAGTTGGAGCGGATGGTGCCGGTACAGCGCTGCCTCTGCGGCAACGCTGTGGAGGAAGGTGAGGTACTGTTCCAGCATGACCTTCGCCCCTGCAGCCAGTTCGTCGGCCGCCCGATGCTCTATGACACCTCACTGGAGATGATCGCCGTCCCGCTCCAGTACCGCGGCAAGAACCTCGGCGTGTACAACCTTTTCGTCGACCGTTCGGAATTCCGGGCCCGCGACGAGGTGAAGGCCCTCTTTACCTCCATCGGCCGCCACCTGGGCATGGCGATCGAAAAGGCCCATCTCGACAACGAGGCCAAGCGCCTGTCGATCATGCAGGAGCGCAATGCCCTCGCCCATGAGCTGCACGACTCCCTGGCACAGACGCTGGCCTCCCTGCGGTTCCAGGTCAGCATGCTCGACGAGACCGTGGACAAGCAGTCCATGGACAGCATCCATGGCGAGATCCAGCAGGTCAAGGCGGGCCTTGACGAAGCCTATACCGAACTTCGCGAGCTGCTCGCCCACTTCCGGGCACCGATGAATGCCCGCGGCCTGTTACCGGCGTTGGAAGACCTGGTACAGACGTTCCGCAAGCAGACCGGCATGAACATCTTCCTGCAAAAGGAATGGGAATCGACCCGGCTGCCCGCCAACCTGGAGATGCAGGTGCTGCGGATCGTGCAGGAGGCGCTCGCCAACATTCGCAAACACAGCAAGGCCCACACCGTCCGCGTCATGCTCAAATGCGACAACGACGGCAACTACAATGTGCTGGTGGAGGATGACGGCATCGGCATGAGCCGTCCTGCGTTCTCCGGCCATCCAGGTGAACACATCGGGCTTTCGATCATGCAGGAGCGCGCCCGCTATCTCGGGGGGGAACTGCGCATCGAGAGTGAAGAAGGCGAAGGTACCCGGGTTTCGCTGAGCTTCCGCCACCCGGACCCGAACAGCGACCGCCCCAACCAGCGCTTCGCCCTGATTTGACGGCAAAAACGAAAAATAACCGCTGAGACGAAGAGAAAGCCGATACTTTTGCTCGATTGAAGCACGATTGGCGCTGGCCCCTCAGATCCAGAACTCTCGGATCTCGGTGCTCTCTGCACCTCTGCGGTTTAACTGGAACTTCCAATGCGCGTTCTGTTGATTGACGATCACACTCTCTTCCGCAGCGGGCTGGAAACGCTGCTCGAGCGCCACGGCATCGATGTCGTCGCTGCCGTTGGCGACGGCCGGGAAGGAATTCAAAAGGCCACGGAGCTGGACCCCGAAATCGTGCTGTTGGACATGCGCATGCCGGACATGAATGGGCTGGAGGTGCTCGGCTCGCTACGCCGCGAAGGGGCCAAGATGCCCATTGTGATGCTCACCACCTCCAACGAGGAGGAGGACCTGGTCGAGTGCCTGCGTAATGGTGCGCAAGGCTATCTGCTGAAGGACATGGAGCCCTCGGAACTGGTCGATGCCCTGGGCGAAATCGTCAATGGCAAGACCATCGTCGCCCCGGAACTCGCAGGTGTGCTCGCCCGCGTTGTCCAGGGCGACGGTCTCAACGCGGATGAACCGGCCGAGGCACCGCGCAATCCCTTCGACGAACTGACCCCGCGTGAACTGGAGATCCTCTGCCTGGTCGCGGAAGGGCAGAGCAACAAGGTCATTGCGCGCAACCTCGGCATCTCCGACGGCACGGTCAAACTGCACGTTAAGGCGATCCTGCGGAAGCTGAGCGTACACTCCCGTGTCGAAGCCGCCGTTATGGCGGTCGAGCAGAACCTCTGCCAGAAAGAGGCGTGACCGCAATCACGCGGTCGTGATCAGAAGTCGTAGGTCACACCGATCGAATACATGTCGATGTCGACGTCATCGACTTCATAGAAGCGCTCGAATTCCGCCCGTACGCTGAACTCCTCGCTGAACCGGTAGCTGGCGCCCAGACCGAACAGCGGGTCCACACCGGTGTCATCGAAGAAGGCCAGGTCATCGCCGGAGGTATCCCACGCGAAAATCCCGGCCTTGCCGAAGATCTCGAGGTCGCCGAGCGGGTACTTGGCAAGGCCGGCCGCCTGAAAGCCGACCACCTCGAGGGGACCGAAGTCGCCCATGTCGATGAAGGCGGCCTCAACATCGATCCAGGGCGCTGCCCGATACCCGAGCATGAACTTGTAGCCGGTGTCTTCATCACCGACATCCGGGTCGGTCGTACCCGCGCTTATGCCAAAGTAAAGATTGTTGTCGGTCTCCTGGGCCGACACGGCTCCCATCGTCAGCGCCAGCACCGCACAGAGCAGCATCCGTGTGTTCATGCGTCAATCCTCCCGTAGGCCTTTGCCCGAAGCGTAGACGGCAAGCCCGGGACACGCATGGGTAGGACTACGGAGACATCACTCGTAATTCTTGCGGTTCTTGCGCCCGCCTCCCGGGCGTTTACGTTGGGTGATCACACCCTTTACCTGATCAAGGCTGTCGAGTTGTTCGGCAGGATAGGCGTGGTTCTCCGCCTCCAGGTAGAAGCGCTCTCCGACCACCCGCAGCTTGCGGAACGTGTACTCACCTTGGCGCTGGGCCACCACATAACAGCCGTCCTTCACCGGATGTCCCGGCTCGATGACGACGACGTCGCCTTCGAGAAACTCCGGCGCCATGCTGTCACCCAGCACCATCAGCACATAGGGCTCTTTGCCCTCGCACGGAGAACTGAACGCCTCCAGTCGCGGGTCGACCTCCGCTTGGCTCTCATCCTTAATGGGAATGAATTTTTCCACCGTCATCGTTAATCTCCGCTGGAACGGCACTTGGACTGCTGCGTTTTGAGCTATCCGGGCAAAGGGGATAGAATCCGCCAATTTCCGACCATTCCATTCAATTTAAACGCTATCTTTTCGACATGAAGACCTATACCGATCTTGTCGCTGAATGCCTCACTGACGTTTCCGAAATCTTCCCCTGGGACCTCGCCGAGCGCGTGGAAGCCAATCCCGACCTGCTGCTGCTCGACATCCGCGAACCCTACGAGTTCGACGCCATGCACATCCCGAATTCCCTCAACGTGCCCCGTGGCGTGCTCGAGTCCGCCTGCGAGTGGGATTACGAGGAAACCGTACCGGAACTGGTGCAGGCCCGCGAACGCGAAGTGGTCGTGATCTGCCGTTCCGGCTACCGCAGCGTACTCGCCGCCCATACCATGCAGCGCATGGGCTACAAAAACGTCTGCTCCCTCAAGACCGGCGTCCGCGGCTGGAATGATTTCGAACAGCCGCTTAAGGACAAGGACGGCGGCGAGGTCGATATCGATGCCGCCGACGAGTACTTCGCACCGAACGTGCGGGCGGATCAGCGGCGGCCTGCCTGATTAAAACCTGCCGCAGAGACGCGGAGGACTTTATTGCTTCTCAGGACCCACGCGTCAGTGGCGACATTGAAGCAAAGCCGTCACCGGGCGGCGCATCGCGCCGGGGGTTTATGCCCCGGCGCGATAGGCTCACCGAAGCCCCGGAATCCCATCCTACCCGGCACCAACCAACGGGCAACAAGCCCAATCTCAAACCCTCTGCGCCTCCGCGTCTCTGCGGCAGGTTCTAAGCAGCACTGCCCTGAGCCCCCTCCCCCCGCCGGCGCATCTCCTCGGAGCGGAACCAGCCCAGCTTCTCGTGCAGGGTCACCACGCTGCCGACGATGATCAGGGTGGGCGGCTTGATCTCGCTGCCTTTCAGCCGCTCCGGCATGTCCGCCAGGGTGCCGGTGAAGACGCGCTGCATCGGTGTGGTCGCCTGCTGCACCAGACCGATCGGAGTATCGCCCGGCAGGCCGTGCTCCATCAGCATCTTGCAGATGATCGGCAGGCCCTTGAGGCCCATGTAGAACACCACGGTCTGGTTGGGCTGCGCCAGCGCCGGCCAGTTGAGGTTCATGGTGCCGTCTTTCAGGTGTCCGGTGACGAACACCGCCGCTTGCGAATGATCGCGATGGGTCAGCGGGATGCCGGCGTAGGCCGCCGTCCCCAGTGCCGCAGTGATGCCGGGCACCACCTGGAAATTGACCTGCTGGGCGGTCAGGGTCTCGATCTCCTCGCCACCGCGGCCGAACACGAACGGGTCGCCGCCTTTCAGCCGACAGACGCGCCTGCCCTGCTTGGCCAAATCCACCAGTAGCTGGTTGATTTCGTTCTGCGGCACCGCGTGGTTGTCGCGCTCCTTGCCGACATAGACGCGCTCGGCATCGCGCCGGCACAGGTCCAGCACCTCCTTGGAGACCAATCGGTCGTACACGATCACGTCCGCCTGTTGCATCAGCCGCAGGGCACGGAAGGTGAGCAGATCCGGGTCACCGGGGCCGCCGCCGACCAGGTAGACCTCGCCCAGTTCCCGCTCCTCGCCCTGCTGAATGGCCTCTTCCAGTGCAGCCTCCGCATCGGCGTCCTTACCGGCGAATACCAGCTCGGCGATTCGCCCCTGGATGACATGCTCCCAGAAATCGCGGCGTGCGTTGACGTCGGAGA
This sequence comes from Gammaproteobacteria bacterium, assembly GCA_041685045.1. GTDB lineage: Bacteria > Pseudomonadota > Gammaproteobacteria > Thiohalomonadales > Thiohalomonadaceae > Thiohalomonas. The sequence goes on along the minus strand of JAWLGP010000011.1, from coordinate 95,676 downwards.
AGCGGGCCTTGACCTTGTCGCGGAAGCGGTCCAACAGCGCCGCCAGCCGGCCATAGGCGATGGGAATGGCCGACTCCAGCTTGGCCCGCAGCAGCCGCGCCAGTACCGGCGAGGCGCCGCCGGTCGAGACGGCGATCTGCACCGGCGAGCGGTCGATAATCGAAGGCATCACGAAGCTGCAAAGCTCCGGGTTATCCACCACGTTGACCGGTACAGCGTTTGCCTGCGCCAGTTCCGACACCTCACGGTTGACCGCCTCATCATCGGTGGCCGCGATCGCCAGCACCGCGCCATCGAGGTCGGCCGGTGCGAAGCGGCCGGGACGATAGTCGATCCGTCCCTCACCCGCCTGCCGGCTCAATGTCGAGCAGAGGTCCGGGGCCACCACCGTCACGGCAGCGCCCGCTTCGAGCAGCAGTCCCGCTTTACGGGCTGCCACCTCGCCACCGCCCACCACCAAAGCGCGGCGGCCGCGGATGTTCATGAAAACCGGAAGGAGGTCCATGGCTCTACATTCAAACATTCTAATATTGGCCGACCAGTCTAGCGACTATCGGCAATTAACCCAGTCCCCCGTTGGGGATAGGGCGCCAAATCAGAAACTTACCGCTGTGCCTCGATGTGGGTCAAACCACCCATGTAGCCCTGCAGCGCAGCCGGTACCACAATCCGGCCACCCTCGTCCTGATAGTTCTCCATGATCGCCACCAGGGTACGCCCCACTGCCAGGCCGGAGCCATTCAGCGTGTGTGCCAACTGCGGCTTGCCGGTCTCCGGATTGCGCCAGCGCGCCTGCAGGCGGCGGGCCTGAAAGTCCTGGAAATTGGAGCAGGAGGAGATCTCGCGATACTTGCCCTGCCCCGGCAGCCACACCTCGAGGTCGTAGGTCTTGGACGAGGAAAAGCCGATGTCGCCGGCGCAGAGGTTCATCACCCGGTACGGCAACTCCAGCCGCTTGAGCACCTCTTCGGCGTGGCCGGTGAGTTCCTCCAGCGCGGCAAACGAGTTCTCCGGCTGGACGATCTGCACCAGTTCCACCTTCTCGAACTGGTGCTGGCGGATCATGCCGCGGGTGTCCTTGCCGTAAGAGCCGGCCTCGCTGCGGAAACAGGGGGTGTGGGCCGCAAACTTGAGCGGCATCGCCTCGGCCGCGACGATCGCGTCGCGCACCATGTTGGTCACCGGCACCTCGGCAGTCGGGATCAGGTAGTAGTCGAAGTCGCCGGAGAGCTTGAACAGATCCGCCTCGAACTTGGGCAACTGGCCGGTACCGCGCAGGCTCTCGGCATTGACCATGTAGGGCACGTAGGCCTCACGGTAGCCGTGCTCGGTGGTGTGCAGGTCCAGCATGAACTGGATCAGGGCGCGGTGCAGGCGGGCCAGCGGGCCGGTCATCACCGTAAAGCGCGACCCGGTGATCTTGGCGGCGGTATCCGGGTCCATCTGCCCCAGGGCGGCGCCGAGGTCCACGTGGTCCTGCGGCTCGAAGCTGAATTCGCGGGGCGTTCCCCAGCGGCGCACCTCGACGTTGTCCTCCTCGCTCTTGCCCTTCGGCACCGACTCGTGCGGGATGTTGGGTACCCCGAGCAGAATCACATCCAGCTCATGCTGGATCTCCCCCAGCCGCGCCTCGGCAGCCTTCAGCTTGTCGCCCAGGTCGGCCACCGCATCCAGCAGGGGCTGAATGTCCTCGCCCTTGGCCTTGGCCTGGCCGATGGCCTTGGAGCGCGCGTTGCGCTCGCTCTGCAGCTCCTGGGTGGTGGTCTGAATCGTCTTGCGCTCCGCCTCCAGGCCAGCGATGGCGTCGGTATCCAAAACAAAACCGCGCCGTGCCAACTGGCCGGCGACTTCCTGCAAATCACTGCGAAACAGCTTCGGATCGAGCATCTGACTGCCTTACCTTCAAGTTCGTTGTTATGCCCCGGTCGCGCCGGAGGATTGTTCATGCATTGATGACGGCCGACCAGCTCAACATGTGGCCCGGTTTGACGATTTCGCCCAGGTGAGCGAGCACCGCCCGTATCTTCTCGGGTTCATCGAAGAATTCGACCACGACCGGCAGGTCGAGCGAAAGGTCCACCAGCTTGGTCGTATGCAGCTTCCCGGATGTGCCGTAGCCGGCGATCCCACGAAACACGGTCAGCCCACGCAGGTGCTCCCAGTCGTGCAGCCGCTTGATCAAGGTCTCCAACTGGGCGTGGCCTTCGCTCAGGTATATCCGGACCACGGTCACTTCGGTTCCGTTCATAGCCACTGCCTCCCGGCCACCACGCCGCCCCAGGCGGCCAAAACACAGAGCAAGGCACTGGCGACCATGTTGGCCAGCCCCTTGAGCGGCTCACCGCTCTGAACCAGGTTCAAGGTCTCGATGGAAAAGGTGGAGAAGGTGGTGAAGGCCCCGAGCAGCCCGATCATCAGAAAGGCCCGCCACTCCGCCGCCAGGATTGACCGCTCCACCAGCCAGACGTACAACGCGCCCATTACCAATGAGCCCGCCACGTTCACCGCCAGCGTGCCCCAGGGAAACCCCCGGCCGGTCAGCGAGTAAACCCAGCCCGAGACCCAAAAGCGCAACAGAGCACCCAAGGCACCGCCTCCTGCAATGGCGAGCGTTTGCGACATGGGCGGCTCCGGTTGAAAAACAGCCGCCATTCTACCCGAGCCGCAGCACAATCTGTAGGAGCGCCCTACACCGGTTCCCGCGCCGCAATCGCAGCAAAACGGACGCCTGCCATGCCCCGGATTGTGGGAGGGGCGTCCTCGCCGCGATTAAGCTGGGCGGAGCCGTGATGTTTTCCGCCCAACCAAACTCTGCATCGCGCCGGCGACGGCCCTCCCACAAACTCTGTGCTGCTCCGGCCTGGATTGTGGGAGGGGCGTCCTCGCCGCGATTGAGCTGTGCGGAGCCATGATGTTCTCCGTCCCACCCGAACTCTGCATCGCGCCGGGACGGCCCTCCCACAAGCCCGCGCCGGTGCCACGCCGACGCTAATTTGATAGAAGCGCCTCTCGGCGCGATGGGGCGCTCGGCGGGGCACCGTTCATCACAACTCCGGATGCTTGTGTCCCGGCGGCTCGAAGATGTGGTGTCCCTCCAACACATGCACCGTTGACGCCTGCGGCCCCTGGTCGCCCTCCTCATCCGCGAACCACACCTCCGTGCCCTGCCGGAGGTTCTCGAACGCTTCATCCACCACCGCATGCCGATGGAAATAGACCAGCCGCCCATCGCTCGCCTCGATGGTGCCGTGGTCGTCAGAAAGGTCGACTACCCGCCCGTGGGGCGGTGGCTCGTGGGTTTTTACGTCTCCCCGCTGCTTGCGGGCGTAATCCTCCAGCTGCCGATACATGGCGTCGAAGGCGTCGCGGATGGCGGCATTGATATCGGTATGGCGGTGGTGCTGATCGGGGTTACGGCTCGCAACCAGTTCCTGGTCGGGCACGGTGACATCCACCCGCACATGGAAAAGCTTGCCTTTGTACTGATGCTTGTGGGGTATTTCCACCATCACCCGGCAGCTCATCACCCGGTCGTAGAACCGATCGAGCTTGGCCGCCTTTTCGCGGATCCGCTGCTCCACGACCGGCGACGGGTCCATGTTGTGGAAGGTGATTTGCAACGGCAACTGCATGGCGGCTCCTCCCTGAGTCTGCTTGACTCAATATTAGCAAGCGGGCCGGGTGTTCCTTTCTTGAGCCTTCTACCGGGGGCGTTGGGCATTCGTCGTCTAGGCAGCGCTATCCCTATTGGGTTGCTCAACTATCTCTTTCGGGTAATTGCCGCAATTCCTGACCATTCTACTCTACTTTAGAGAGTCATTCCAGACTGCACCCGTATGGCCGGGGTCGCGTGCCCGGTCGCGGGTTACAACCTAAGACCAGCAATTGGGAGACGGACACATGGCAAAACAGATGCACGATACGCCGATGCTGGACCAGCTGGAGAGTGGTCCTTGGCCAAGCTTTGTCACTGGCCTGAAACGCCTGGCCAAGGACAACGACATGATGGTCGACCTGTTGGGTCAGCTCGAGACCTCCTATGAAACCAAGAAAGGGTACTGGAAAGGCGGCACGGTCGGCGTGGTCGGCTACGGTGGCGGCGTCATTCCCCGTTTCACCGAACTGAAAGATGAGAGCGGCAAACCGGTCTTCCCGGAAGCGGCGGAATTCCACACCTTGCGGGTGCAGCCGCCCGCCGGCATGCACTACGACAGTGCGACCATCCGCAAGATGTGTGATATCTGGGAGCAGTACGGCTCCGGCCTGATCGCCTTCCACGGCCAGTCCGGGGATATCATGTTCCAGGGCGTCTCCACCGAGAACGTGCAGCCCGCCTTCGACGCGCTGAACGAACTGGGCTTCGACCTCGGTGGCGCCGGCCCCGCCGTTCGCACCGGCATGTCCTGCGTCGGCTCCGCCCGCTGCGAGCACTCCTGTGCCGACGAGCAGCGCATCCATCGCATGCTGGTCAACGCCTTCCTGGACGACATGCACCGCCCGGCCCTGCCTTACAAGTTCAAGTTCAAGGTCTCCGGCTGCGGCAACGACTGCATGAACTCGATCCAGCGCGCCGATATGGCGGTGATCGGTACCTGGCGCGACGACATGAAGGTCGATCAGGCGGAGTTCAAGAATTATGTCGAGGCCAAGGGCCGCAAGTGGATCGTCGATAACGTGATCACCCGCTGCCCGACCAACGCCCTGTCCATCAACGAAGACGACACCCTCGAGGTCAAGAACCAGGACTGCGTGCGCTGCATGCACTGCATCAACGTCCTGACCAAGGCCCTCTCGCCCGGCGACGACAAGGGCGTTTCGGTCCTGATCGGTGGCAAGCGCACCTTGAAGATCGGCGACCTGATGGGCACCGTCATCGTCCCGTTCAAGAAGCTCGAGACCGACGAGGACTATGACGAACTGGTGGAAATGGCCGGTAACGTCATCGACTTCTTCGCCGAGAACGCCCTTGAACACGAGCGTACCGGCGAGATGATCGACCGCATCGGCCTGGAGAACTTCCTCGAGGGGATCGGCGTGGATATCGACCCGAACATGATCGAGCGCCCGCGCATGAATCCCTATGTCCGCACGGACGGCTGGGACGACGAGGCGAAAAAGTGGTTCGACAAGAAGGCCGAAGCGGCCGCCGGTCAGTGACCCGGAGCTGATGAAGCACCGGCACGGACCGATGGGACAGGATTAACAGGATTTTTCAGGATTAACAGGATGAAGAGCAATTTTTTCCAGCCTGCGAATTCCTGGGCGTCCTGTCAAAACCTGTTTCCATGCTCGGCATAAGAACCTGAAGCCAAAGGGGAGCGGCGTTCCAGCGGGAACGCCGCTCCCCTTTTCTGTTGCGAATTAGTAAAACGGGTAACTGCTCGCCGAGGTACGCTCTCGATGTCCCGCGCGACACAAGGTATCCGTCTTCCCCGCGAAGGCGGGGATCCATTGACCGTTCCCTGGATTCCCGCCTGCGCGGGAATGACGGAGAGGGGCGAGTAGTTAATAAAACTGTTACGGTTTTTCGTTATACTCCGCGGCCTAACAAGAACTCCAATCGTGAACTCTCCCGCGGGTGAGTTCAGACAAGCCGCGCCACCATGTTGCAAACCCGACAGCCGCACACACCCAAATCCTTCTTTTTTCCTCTGGTAAAAGCTGGTTCGCTGTTTGCATCGCCTCTCGAAACCCAAGGAGAGAGCGAGATGGCATACAACGATATCCTGGCTGGCCTGCAAGAGGGCAGCGTAGTCCCATTTCTCGGCGCCGGCGCGCTGGCCGGCAGTGTCCATTGCGGCACCGGCGAACCGCTCCCCGCCGAAAGCGAGGCGCTGATCCTTGCACTGAATGGGGGCAAGCCGATGGCGCCGAAGCTGATGTACGAGTTTTCGCGCGCCGCCATGCACATCGAATTCCGGCGCGGCCGGCCGGCGATCACCCGGTTTCTGGACAAGCTCTACTCCGACCCGGCCTGGAGCCGCCCACCGCTGCACGACTGGCTGGCCGGGCTGCAAACGCCCTATGTGGTGGACTTGAACCGCGATACCCACCTGCTGACCAGTTACGCCGACAGGCCGCACACGCTCATTGTCGGGGTCGCCCGCCTTGGCGGCACGGAGTTCCGCTACCGCGTCTACCGCTACGACGGCAACACCTATCGGGAGACGCTCGATTACGACACGGATAGCAGCGGCCCCATCCTGTTCAAACCGATGGGGACACCGGTTCCCGAACCGCAATTCATCGCCTCCGACGCCGATTACGTCGACTACATCACCGAGTTGATGGGTGGTTTCGCCATTCCGCCCTTTCTCAAGCGCTACCGGCCGGGGCGCCGCTATCTGCTGCTGGGTTTGCGCCTGAATCGAGATACGGAACGGATGATGGCGTCCGAAATCATGTTTGCTGCCGACAGGCCGGCCGGGTGGGCCGTCATTCCCGACCCGACCCGCAAGGAAAAGAAGTTCTGCGAACGGCTCGGCATCGAACTGCTGCCGATGACGACCGCAAGCTTTATCGCCGAACTGGGCAAGGAGATCGTTGCTTGAGCATCGTAAGACCGCCGTTCCCCGATCCGGCTGTCCACACTGACACGGATGTCGGCTCCCGACACATGGCAAGTGCATCGTACGAACAGATCGCCGCCGCACTGATGAGCGGTTCATCGGGTGCCGTTGGCCAGTTCGGCGAGTACCGCCTCCGTTCGGTCTATCAGCCCATCGTAAGCCCCGCTCTGCGCCGTCCCATCGGATATGAGGCACTGTTGCGGGCCGAAACGGCGGACGGGCGGACGGCCCTCCCCCGCGAAGTGTTTGCGGGCGACTGGACGGTCGAACAGACCGTGTTCCTCGATCGCGCCTGTCGCGCCTTGCATGCCAGGAACTTCAAGATACGGGCGCCGGAGAACACCTGGCTGTTCCTCAACGTCAACCCGAGAGTGGTGGTGGACGGCCGCGCCTACGGCTCCTTTTTTGCCGGCATGCTGGAATCCACCGGCATGCCACCCGGCCGGGTGGTGATTGAAATCCTGGAAAGCGCCATCGCCGACGAAGCGTTGCTGGGCGATACCGTTGGCTACTACAAGGAGCTGGGTTGTTTGGTCGCCATCGATGACTTCGGTGCCGGGCAGTCCAACTTCGATCGCATCGTGCGCCTGGAACCGGACCTGGTCAAAATCGACCGCGGCCTGATCGTCCACGCCCGCGACAACCGCCTGGCCCGGCGCCTGTTGCCCAACATGGTCTCGATGCTGCACGAGGCCGGCTGCCTGGTGGTGCTGGAGGGGATTGAAGATTACGAATCGGTGCTGCTGTCCCTCGACACGGGTGCCGATTTTCTGCAGGGATACTTCTTCGGGCGACCACACGATGACCCCGGCACCGTCCCGCCGCCCCCCGATTTCGGCGCCCTGTCACGGCAGGTGCAGGCAAGACATGCCGATGCGCGCCAGGAACACGAACGGGAGCTGGCGCCCTATCATGCCGCATTCGGCCGTGCCGCCGCGGCCTATGCCGAAGGCGCCTCCCTCGAGACAGCCGCGGCTGAACTGATCGGTAGATCGCGAGGATTGCACGCCTACGTGCTCGACTGCTTCGGACTGCAACTCGGCGGCACCTGGAGCGGCGACGGCGATCTGCGGTTCTCGCCGCTTCACGACACGGTTGGCGCCGACTGGAGCCGCCGTCCGTTTTTCCGCTCGGCAGTGGCCAGTCCCGGCGAAATTCAGGTCACGCGCCCCTTCTTGTCCTCCACCAGCGCCCGGCTGTGCATCACGCTGTCGATCGCACTCAAACGCGGTGGTGAGCTGCAAATATTCTGTTTCGACCTCGACTGGGATCTGCCGCAGCGATCAACCGCCGCGGTGAGTGGGGCTTGTCCAGTCTAACCAGCAATCGGCGCACGCGAAGCCCGGCCCGCAGGGGGCCAGGCTTAACCGCCAGTAGAGGGGGCGTGTGTCAATGGCTCATGTGCTGCATGCTGCCGTGATCCATAGCGCTGTGATCCATGCCGCTGTGATCCATGCCTCCCATGCCGCCGGCCTTGACCGGAAAGCTCAAGGCCATTGTCTCGCCATCGGCGAATTTGAGGGTGACCGGTACCTCATCGCCGGCCCTTAGCGCGTGCTTCGGCTGCATCAGCATGATGTGGTAGCCGTTCGGTTCGAATGTGACCGCACCGCCCGCCGGGATCTCGATCTTCATCTGATGGACCATCTTCGCCATACCGCCCTCCATGATGGTGCGATGCAGCATCACTTCGCCAAAGGCCGGGCATTCCGCGGCCACCAGGGCACGCCCCTGTGAACCATGGTTACGTACCACCATGTACCCAGCCATCGCCTTGGCGGTGGGTGGTGCCTCCCGAATCCAGGGATTTTCCACCATCACGCCCATCCCGGCCTGCGCCGCAACAGAAAAAAGTAAAAGCGCCAAGCCCATAACCGATTTCAACATCAGACTGCTTCCTCTTTGTGATTGCATGAGATAAACCGCATCGACCCGGAGCACACCCAGTACAAAACGAGCGACTGTGCGTCCTGACTCCGTGTTCTCCGTGTCGATGCGGGTGCGGCACACCTGAACAGGTGTTCCAAACTCCGATCCGTTTGGGCCGGTGCAGTGCCCTGGTTCGGGACCGATGACCGCACGGATGCGGCCATCGCGCGTACAGGGATGTATTCACCGCGCTCCCCGAACCAAGGTACCGCGTCGGCTTTGCTTCGTGGCTATTTAGAACCCTACCGAAGCCTGGAGCCAATAGACACGCCCCGGTTCATTGACCCGGTCGGTCTGGGTATAACCGCTGATCATGACGTCGTCGCCGCTCCTGCTCAGGTGCTCGGCATAGGTCCGGTCGAACAGGTTGTCGATACCGGCTGTCAATTTGACGTTAGGCGTGGGGCGGTACCCGGCATGAACCGAAAAGACACTGAAGCCCGGCGTGGGGCCGAGGTCCCGACCGGCGATGGAGCCGCTGTTGAGGCTGACCCGATCCTGTTCGGCGACGCCGCGGGCCAATAGGCCGGCCAGCCAGTAACCGTTATCGTAGTCGAGTGCCAACGTCGCCTCGAGCGGCGGGATCTGCGCCAGCGGGACATTGTCGGTGTCGTTTTCGCCGCGAACGTACGCAACGGTACCGGTCACGGCCCAGTTCCGTGCGAAGGCCCATGTGACATCCCCTTCGAAACCGTAGGTGCTGGCCTCCACGTTGCGGGCACCGATCCGCTGAAAGCCCTTCATCGGCACCATGCCCCAGTCCACCAGGATGTAGTCGTCGATCTCCGCATAGAAGGCGGAAAGGTTGCCCGAGACCGGTCCTTTCAGATAACTGAAACCGAGATCGAGTTGCGTGCTCTTCTCAGGGGCGAGAGTGAAATCGGTTTTGCGTTCCCAGTAGTCAGGCGACCGCTCGGCGTGACCGAGTCCGGCAAAGACCGTGAACGGGGAGTCGTACTGGTGCTCATACCGGATGAACGCCCCCTGGTTCGTGTCTTCGTCTTCAGTACCGGCGGCCACCGGTCCGATCATCATTTCAGCCGTCGCCTCGACCCGGTCGACGCGCAGACCACCGATCCAGCTGTCCCGCATGGAGGCCTGATGCTCGAGTTGGGCAAACACCCCCGCCTGGCGGAACGACAGGTCGTCCATGCGCGGGCCGAGCGCCAGCACGCCGTCCGAATCGTTGTCCATGCGGGCGGTGTGCTCATCGGTGCGGTAGTCCGCGCCGATGGTGGCCCAGGTCGCCGACGACAGTTCCAGCTCCACGCTGGCGCGGGCGCCATCGGTTTCGCGATCCGGATTGTTCACCATCCGACTCATCATCATCGGCCGGGTACGCAAAGAGAAGTTGTCCATCACGTGGTCCACGTACTGGTGGTAAAGCTGGGCTTCGACCTTGTTAACCGTCGGACTCAGGCCCGCCTTTTCGAACTTCAGGGAGTAGCCGTCGCGATCGAATACGACCCCATCCATCGAACGATCGGCATAGGCGGCCTCACCGTCACTCCGCTCCACCGTTAACTCCAGGCGGGTGTCGTCGTTCGGCGTCCAGCCTGCGATAGCGGTGCCGCTCCAGCGGTAATAGGCGGAATGGACCCGATTGCCGTCACCATCTTCGTAGTCGTCGGACTCCGACCGGGTCCCGATCAGGCGCGCAAACCCCTCGGGCGCGCCGACGGTGGCGTCGACCACCTGGTCGTTGCGGCCGTGGCTGCCGACCAGGCCGCTGAGAAAGAAGCGCGTGCCGGCCTCTTCGAACCGCTCGGTCCTGCGCTCGAACAGCACGGTGCCGGCGAGATTACCGCCACCGTAAAGCACGGTGCTCGGGCCCTTGATCACCTCGACCACGTCGAAGGACTGCGGATAGAGGTACGCCGTCGGCGGGTCCATGCGGTTGGGACATCCACCGAGCACTTCGGCGCCGTCCTGCAGGATATTCAGGCGCGAACCGGTGAGGCCGCGCAGCACCGGATCTCCGGAAGTGCCGCCCTTGCGGACGACCGAAAACCCGGGAATATTCTTCAGAAAATCGGCGCCGTCCGCGGCCGGCACCGGCTGCCGGGGTGCCTTCGGGTCCGTAGTCACGGTCAGCGGGTCCGACATGGTCGGCGCGGTGACCACCACAGTACCCAGGTCCACCGACTCGGATGCCTCTGCGGCGTAGCTGCCGACCGGCGCCAGTGCACAGGCAATCGCCAGTGCCAAATTCTTCTTTTTCATCAAACAGGAACTCCCAAGAGAAAAACTTCGCCGTTAGCGCAGCGAAAAAGCGATAACAAATTGAACCTCCAGCGGCAGCGCCATGGTCGACGGCGGCTCTGGCAAGGGCTGTGCAGCCCGAACCGCCTCTTCCGCTGCACCTTGCAGCAGCGCCTGGCCGCCGTTCACCTGCAGCTGTTCCATCCGGCCCCCAGGTCCCAGCTTGAAGGCCACGTCCACGCTGCCTTCGATCCCGCGCCGGCGTGCCGCGCGCGGATAGTGCTTTTGGGCCTCGATATGGGCGATCAGGCGCGCCAGATATTCGTTCTTGGCCTGCTCGATCAACGCCGGTTCGTCCACCGCTTGCCCTGTCGGCATCGGTACCGAATCTGCCGCCTGGGCTACGGTCGGCTGGGGCGGCGTCGGCTCGGTCACCGCCGGAGCCGGTGGCGGCGACGGTACCGGACGCGGCTCGGGAGCGGGCTTTGGGACCGGTTTCGGTTCCGGCTTCGGCTTGGGTTTCGGCTTTGGCTTGGGCGGCGGTTCCGGCTTCGGCGGCTCCGGTTCGGGTGGCCGCTCGACCGCCTTGGGCGGTGCCTCGGGCGGCGGACTCGCCACCGAACTGAAGCTGACCCGAGTCACCGCCTGGCGCTGCTTAACCGCCGGCGCCTCCGCCCCCAGACGGCTGCCGGCTGAGATGAGCAGACTGCCGTGCAGCAGCACAGACAGCACAAAAGCGGCGCCCCAGGTACCGAACTCGCGCGACGTCATTTCGATTCGGTGACGATATCGACGGCCTCGGCCCCCGCCTTGCGCGCCGCGTCCAGCACCCCGACCGCGTTGCCCAGCGCCGCGCCTCGATCACCGCGTATCCGCACCACGCGGTTGGCGCGCCCCTCCAGGGCGCGGCGCAGCGTCGCCTCTAGCGCATCCGGCTCGACGAAGTGGTCATTGAGCAGATAACGGCCCTGGGCATCGAGCACCACTTCCAGCTGGTCGTCCTCGCCGACCGCCTCACCGCTGTCGGCCACCGGCAGTTCGATGTTCATCGCCTCCTCCCGTACGAAGTGGGAGGTCAGCATGAAGAACACCAGCAGCAGGAAGACGACGTCGATGAGCGGCGTCAGGTTCGGCGTGCTGCTGGTGCGCCGGCGGCCTTCAAACTGCATGGACGACGCCTTCGCGGTGGTGCACGGTCTCGCCGCTTTCCGGGTCCGGTGCGTGCGGCAGCACCTCCAGCATGATCGAGGCACACGCCTTCATCGATTGGGCGCGGCGATCGGCCATGCCCTCCAGGAGGTGCAGCAGCAGCAGGATCGGAATTGAGACCGCCAGGCCGACACCGGTGGTGACCATCGCCTCCCAGATGCCGCCGGCCAGGGCCTGGGCGTCGACCCGACCGCCGGCCGCCTCGATCACCATGAAGGCCTTGATCATGCCGGTGATGGTGCCGAACAGGCCAAGCAGGGGAGCGGTGTTACCGAGGATGGCCAGCGTCCGAAACCCGCGCTCCATCCGCTGTAACTCGGCCGAGCCCACTCGCGAGGCGACGCGCCCCAGCTCCCGGACCCCTTCGGTACTGGCCTCGAGCACCGCCCGCATGATGGTGACCTCCGGACCACGGTGACGGGTCAGCAGTTCTCCCAACGCCCCGGTGTAGAGTGCGTGCCGGACCTGCGTCTCCAGTTCCGCCGGAACCCGGCCTATCAATGCGTAGTGCAGCAACCGCTCGAGCACGATGGTCAGCGCCACCAGGGAGTAGGCGGCCAGGATCCAGACGACCGGGCCGCCCTTTTCGAACAATTCAGCAAACGTCATGGTTGAACCCATCCGATGATAGTGAAGGTGCCAAGCAGCACCATCAGCACGCCGGCCCCCTGCTGGAGCTGTCCGCCCCAGCGCACCAAATGCGCACGCACCTGCAGGCCGAACTGGGCGACCAGCAGGCCGAAGATGACGGCCGGCACCGCCACCGCGCCCAGGCCGAAACCGAAGCCGAGCCAGGCGCCCCCCAGCGTGGAGCCGCTGGCGGCGGCACCGAGCAGGACGGTGCCGAGCGGTGCGCAGGGGTTGAGCGCCATGCCCGCCCCGAGCCCGAACAGGCCGGCGGCCATCGGGCGCTTGTGGCGCCTCAGGGGCACCTCACCGCCGGGGCTGACCCCGCACGCCTTGCCCCGGCGTGCACTGCGGATCAGCAGCAGCCCAAGGGCCACCGTGACGGCGCCCAGCAACCAGGCGGCCCAACCCTCCTCCACCCAGGCGGTGGCGGCATAACCAGCAGTACCTGCCACAGCGCCGAGGCCAGTGTACCCGGCCATGCGCCCGAGGGAAAACGGCAGGATCACCCGCCAGGAGCTGCCCTCGCCCAGAAACACCGGGCCGAGGTACGGCAGGCAGGTGACGTTGCAGGGCCCGGCGCCGAAGACCAGCCCGATCAGCAAAGCGGCCGTGAAGCCGAGGGTGATCGGCTCCATCACGCCTCCGAGGTGGTCGCTGCCGGCGCGCTCCTGGCCTCGCGGCGGCGGCGCCACCAGGCGAGCAGGTTGGCCTTCTCCCAGCGGTCCTGCGCCTTCTTGCGGGTCTTGAAGTAGGCCGGGTCCGCCTTGAACAGGGGGAATACCGCATACTTCAACTGCAGCACGTCCTTGTCCGGGCAGAACTCCACGCAGCGGCCGCAGAGGGTGCAGTCGGCGTGCAGGACATCCTTCTTCTCCATCTCGGTGTGGATCTCGCGGATATCCATCGGACAGGCCTTGGCGCACAGCCCGCACTTATTGCAGCGCGGCACCGCATTCTTCACCAGGCGCACCAGCCCGATCTTCCGAAATGCCGCGTGCAGGGCGAGCATCGGGCAGATGCGGCAGAAGGGCTGGCGCACCCCCATCGCCAGGGCCGCGGTCAGGCCGAACAGGAAGGTGGCCAGCACCGACAGGGCGAAGTAGCCGGCGCTGGAGCTGTCCACCACCAGTTGGTCGGTATTGCCTGTGGCCAGGGTGGTCAGGATCCGGCTCGGGCAGATCTTGCAGTAGGGGTCGCCCAGCTCGTGACCGGTGACGCCAAGCCCGGTGAGCAGGGGGAAACCGAACACCAGCAGCAGCAGCAGGATCCATTTTATGGGCCGGATACGCTGCACACCCCGTTCGGACAGCGACTGGAGCCGGTTCAGCCCCAGCTTTTGACCGATGAGGTGCATCACTTCCTGAAAGAAGCCGAGCGGGCAGATCCAGCCGCAGAAGGCCTTGTTCAGCACCACGAACAGCAGCAGGAAAGTGGCCAGCGTTATCAGCGAGGGCAGAAATGCCTCCAGCACGGCACCGCCGGCCGCCAGCACCGCGCCGGCGCGGTGGTCGAACTGGTGCTGGAACACAATGAGCGAGCAGTAGTCGGCGGTCTCGAGATCATAGGCGCAGGCCAGCGCCGGCAAGGCGCTGGAGAGTTTGTCCGCCGTGTAGAAACCGACAATGGCAGAGCCGTAGACCAGAAACAAAAAGGCCGCGAGCTGCACCAGTTTACGCAGGATACTCAGGTTCATGCCGCAGCCCTCCCCGACCGGCGACCGGCCATTCCCAACAGTGCCAGACCAGCCACAAACCCGGCCAGTCCGGTCCAGAGCCCGGCACTGACCGACTGCCAATGACGCGGATTCACGTAGTACTGCGCGGTCAGGCTGAAGCGGTGCCCCTGATAGTCAGCGCCGACCGTGAAATCGGCCGGAGCATTGGCGCGCCGGCCGGGCTCGACGTCGGCGAAGTCCTCCGGCAGCGGAAACGCCACCCGGCCGGCCGCATCGGTGTTGGCGAACAGCCGGGTGCCGTTACCCGTGGTCAGGCTGACGGTGTGTGACGGGACCGGCTTCCCCTCGAACAGCAGCTCGAATACCGCCCGCTTGCTGGTCAGATAACGCTGGTGTTCACGGAGGTAGGGCGTCGGTACCAGCTCCAGCGGCGCCTTGGCGGCCTCCATCAACTCCGACGGGCTGCGCTTGGACGGCTTGCCCCGGAGGGTGATGTAGCGTACGGCGGTTTCATCGCCGCGGCGGGCGACCAGCGCATGGTAATAATCGATGCCGGTCGGCTTGACCTTCACGCTGCCGTCCTCGGCCACGGTCAGCGGGCGCTTTTCGAGCGTCGGCAGCCAGAGCTCGACTGTTGCGCCCTCGGTGTCCTGCAACCGATAGCCGGCATCCCTTGCACCGCCGTGACCACCATGCCCGTGTGCGCCGCCGCCATGCGCCGGCGGCGAACTCCATGACAGGGCGAACGCGGGATCCCATGCCGCCACCGCCGCGCAAAGCAGGAGCGTTCTCCAGGTCATATCAGAACCCCACGCTCAGGCCAATGGTGTAGGTGCGGCCGGGATTCACCACGATGGAGAGGTCTTCCTGGTCGTAAACGGTGTCTTCGTTGCTGTCCCCGTGGCCCCGTGCGGTGTTGTAGTACTGCTTGTCGAACAGGTTGTCGATGCGGGCGAAGAAGGACCAGTCGGTGTTGCCGTAGCGGCGGTCGTAGTTGGCCACCAGGTTGTACACCGTATGGCCGCCGATCTTCTCCTGGTTGATCTCGTCCGCGTAGTAACTGGAGATCGCATCGGCTTCGGCCGAAATCAGCCAGTGCTGGGCGGGACGGTAGTGCCCGACCAGGTTCAGGTGGTGACGGGGGACGCGGGGAACCTGGTTGCCGGTATTGTCGTACTGGGTGCTGACGTACTTCGGGGCGCAGGGCAGAAACGGCGGCCTAAACGGACTGCAGGTCGGGTCGTAGGCCGGATTGATGGTCTGCAGATAGAAGTCGTTGTAGCGGGTGAAATAGGCGTCCAGATAGGTGTAGGCCACATCGAACGAGAAGGTTCGGGCCGGGTCGGTCATCAACGACAGCTCCAGACCGCGGTGGCGCACGTCGCCGACGTTCTCGTAGCGGTTGCCGGCGGCGGTGGTGTACTGGCCGGCACTGGCCTGGATGTGGTCGCTGCGGTCGATCTGGAAGACTGCCAGATCGAGGTCGACCGGCACGTCCATCCACCGGGCCCGCCGGCGGATGCCGATCTCCATATTCACCGCCTCCTCCGGCTCCAGGTCCGGATTGGCGGCGACCGCCACCGACGGGTTGGCGGAACCGACGAACAGCTGTTCGACCGTGGGTGCACGGAACCCGGTGGAGACGTTGCTGTAGACGTCGAAGGTCGGGCTCACGGCGTAGTTGGCGCCGATCCGCCATGAACTCACGTCGAAGTCCTTGGTGCCGTTCAGCGTGGCATCCAGGTTGTCCGTGTACTCCAGATCGATCTGGTCGACACGGCCGTTGAGGGTAATGGTCAGCGGGGCGGTCACCTGGAATTTGGTCTCGGCGTAGATCGCCCGCACCTCCTCGTCGGTGGCGTTGTCGCCGGACAGCGCACCGACCGCGCAGGTCGGGTCCCAGGTCCGCTCGCTGCAGTCCAAATAGGTGGTCTGGTTTTCGTAGCGGTTGTCGCGCAGGTCAAGACCGGCCATCCAGGCGAGCCGCTGGCCGCCGGAGCGGTACTCGGTCTTGACGCCCCGCTGGACCTGTTCGTAGTCGTTTGCCTGGCTGTAGATGTCCGGGTTGGCATCGAGCGGCGCGCTGTCGAATTTCGTTTCATCCCCATACTGGTAGGCGTTCACCAGCAGGTTGGCGTCGGCCGACGTATCCCGCGAGTAGGTGACGAAGTACTTGGCCAGGTTGACGTCAAAGTGGTTGGCATAGTCGTTGTAGGCGGGGTCCTCGCTCTTCGGGTCGAGGGCGGCGGCGGTCACGCCCTTGACGCTGCCGTGGCTGTTCTTCTCGCGCTCGGACAGCTCCACGCCAAAGGTGACGTCGCTGATGTCGCTCAGGTAGTACTGCAGTTTGCCGTTGAGGTAATCGGCCTGTGAGCCCGAGTCGTCGTGATAGCCGTCGGTCTGCCGGGTGGAGACCTGGACGTGTCCGTTGGCGTTCTCCCCGGAGAAGCCGGCCCGCGCCAAGCCCTTGCGGTAGCCGTAGGAACCGGCTTCGGCACCCAACTTGTAGCCGGCATACTTCGCACCGCGCTTGGTGGTGATGATCACCGCCCCGGCCAAGGCATCGTCGCCGAACAGGTAGGAGGCGCCCCCCTTGACCACTTTGATGGATTCGATGTTGTCCAGGTCGATATTGACCTTGCCGGTGCGCTCGAACACCGGCACGCCATCGATGACTATCGCGACGCCGGGTTTCTCCCCCATGTAGACCTGGTTTTCCACGCCACGAATATGGATTTTCAGCGAGTCGCCGCTCTGCACCTCGGTCGTGATGCCGGGGATGCGCTGCAACACCTGCTGGATGTTTTCCGGATGGGCCCGTTCCAGTTCTTCGCCACTGATCGCGCCGATGTTGCTCGGCTCGCTGCGCTTGTCCTCGAACCGGTCGGAAATGGTGCTCGATTCGACTTGAATGATCCCCAGGTCTTCCGCCACGGCGGCAGACGTGAGACAGGTGGCTGCCAGCAGCCAGTAGGAATAGCCCCGCAAGTGAAACCCCCTAACGCTCTATAGTTGATGTGATTATCTTCGGGAGTTAGCAGTTGGTGTGCCAACCACTTAGTTGCCAAGAAACAGCGGCTTGCACTGGGCTACGCTAAAGGGGGTGTGGCATATGGCGCAGCACCCGCGGGAGATGCCACAATCCGGTGGTCTGCCGTCAGCCGTCGCAGCGCGACGGCGGTAAAGGCGCCGTAAGACGTCGGCGGTAGACTCGGTAAACCATCCAATATCAAAAACATTCATGGGACCGAGTTCATGAACGACATATCAACCAGAGGAGAATTGGGGGTCGGCAGCCGGGTCATGGCCCGTGCAGATGGCGGCCGGATGGCAAAAGGGGAACGCGGCATCGTTTACGACGTGCGCGGTAGTGGCGACCAGACCCGCTACGGCATCCTGTCGGAAAAAGGCGAGTGCCGGGAGTATTCCGCCGCACAGGTAAAAGAGCTGTTCGATTTCACGCCCGGAGACCGGGTGGCGGAACTGCTCGATTACCGTTTCGAGAATGCCGGAAAGCTGCTGGTCGACTTTCAGCGTGGGCGCTTTCGCCCGGCATTTCCGCCCCTGCCACGCACCGCCATGGCGGCGCGGAGCTGATGGCGGCCTGCGGCAAGGAAGCCGCGCGGCTGGGCACCGCCCTGCTCGGGTTTTGCCTGCTCCAACCGGGATCGGTCTTTGGCGAGACGCTTCCCTGGCTGGTGGTTACAGGGGGAAATGCCGAGTTACTGGATTCCGGCGCACCAGCTCGTGCCGCTGCCGACCTGGCGACGGCCGCCGGCGGGTCCGCCGGCGCGGTGGCCATCGATGACAGCGACCGCAGTTGGACGGTCGGTTTCGGCTACGACACGCACCGCTTCGTTGCGGTGGAATTCGCCTACTCGGACCTCGGGCGGTTCCCGCTCACGCTCCCGGTCAACGGTTCACCCATCGGCGGCGAGTTCCAGGCACGTACGGCCACCGCCGCCATGCTGCCCTATACGGATCTGGGCGGGGTCAGGCTGTTCGGCCGTCTCGGTCTCGGCTACTGGGAGACCGAGACTCGCCTCGCCGGCGGGGTGATTGCCGCACCCATCGAAGACAACGGGACTTCGCCGGTCTATGGCCTCGGTGCGGACTTTACACTGGGTCGCTATGGGTATCGCTGGAAGGCCCGCCTCGAATGGTCGCGTCACCTCGACGTCGGCGAGACCGCCACCACTGGCCGCAGCGATGTGGAGCGCTTTTCCCTCGGGCTGGTGGTGGAGTACTGAGCACTGCGTTCGACCCACGGCGGCAGCAACTCGCCTACAATTTCCACCGAGCACCCGAGGAGAGACAGGCCATGGACGAGCCCGTGCGCTTCTTGCCGGTTCCCGCAATGACCTATCCCGAGAAAAAACTCTTCCCCCGCACCTGAACAGGAGGCCGGGACGTGATCGTCTATCGCGATGCGACCCGGGTGGTCAGCGTGCGGTCGGAACTCGCCCACTGCTTCCGGCGCTGGCAAACGCAGGCGGCCCGCGCCGTGCCGCAGCACGAAGCCATGGTGCAGATCTTGATCGCGTTCGGGATGCTCGAATCGGCCCTGCTCGACGCGGAAGCCCCCTTGGCCGACGCACCCAGCCGGGCCGGATCCGCCCTGCGGCGTATCGCACTGTCCACCGCCGGACTGCTGCAAGCGGCCTGGGAGCAGCGCGCCCCCCGTGAGGCGCGACGGGACGAGACCGGGGTTCGGCGCGCCTTCGCAGAACTGGCGCAGTTGCCGCTGCCAACAACCGTCACCTTGCGCGTCCCCGAGGGGTATGCCTACTACGGCCTCTATCCCGAATGCTATCTCGCTGCCGCGGCCGACTTTTCCGAACGTTATCCACGAGGTCGTGCGGTCTGCATCGGGCTCCGCAGTATTGGCACCGGCCTGTCGGCGCTGGTTGCCACCGCCCTGCAGGAGCGCGGCTGGAGTGTACGGCGCGACACCGTGCGGCCGCGCGGCGTCCCGTCGGAGCGTGTGCTGTGCACGACCGGCGAACTCCGGCGGGTATGGTCGCGCTGGTCGGATGCACGGTTTCTGATTGTCGATGAAGGGCCGGGGCTCAGTGGTTCCTCCTTTTGCGGAACCGCCGAGGCGCTGATCCGACTGGGAATTCCGGAGCGGCACATCGCCTTCTTTCCCAGTTGGGACCCACCGGCAGATCGGCTCAACAGCGCCTCGGCCCGCTGGCGCTGGCCTCGACATCCTCGCTTTACCCGCTCATTCGAGGACATCTGGCTGCAACCCGGGCACCTGGAGAGCGCGCCCCTGGAGGATATCTCGGCCGGGGCGTGGCGCCGTGTGGTCTTTTCCCAAACCCGGGACTACCCCGCCGTGCAGCCCCATCACGAGCGCCGGAAGTACTTGGTCCGCCAACGCGCTCCGCCGCGCCTGCTGAAATTCGCGGGGCTCGGGGCGTTTGGCACCACTCGCCTGCGCCGGGCCTGCGAACTGGCCGAGGCCGGTTTTTCGCCGGAAACCTTCGGCTGCCGGAACGGCTTTCTCGAATCCAGGTTCGTGATCGGGCGACCGCAGACGGGCGCCTCGGCTGACCTGCTGGAAACGATGGCCCGCTATTTGGCTTATCTGCGCGAATGCCACGTGCGGGATGTGCGCGTACCGTTCGAGGCCAACTGCCTCATGCTGAACGAAAACCTGGGCCGCGTTTCAGAGCACGCGTACGAAGGCCTGCTGCGCTGGCGCAAACGGCTGGAGGCTGCGCCGGTGGTCGCCATCGACGGTCGCATGCTGCCGCACGAATGGATCGGAACTGCCGCCGGTTTCCTGAAAACCGACGCAACCGACCATCACGACGATCACTTCTTTCCGGGCCAGCAGGACATTGCCTGGGATGTGGCAGGCACCATCGCGGAGTTTCGGCTCGGCGGCCGCCTGCGTCTGGAATGGATCGCGCGGGTGGCGGCCCTCTGCCGCGACCCGGCTCTGCCCGTCCGCCTGCCCTTTTACGAAGCCGCCTACTTGGCCTACCGGGTTGGCTACGCCGAGCTGGCGGCCCGCAGCCTCGGTGACTCACCCGACGGCCGCCGTTTCACCGCGCTACTCCGGCGCTACCATCGCCAGGCCTTGACAGCCGTTCAGCGGCTGGAAGGCTCGGCATCATGAACTACCCTGCCACGGACCGCACCCGGCTGTTCATCTTCGATGCCGACGATACCCTGCGCCAAACCACGGTCCCCGGTCAGCCCTGCCCCCACCGGCCGGGCGAATGGGAGTTGCTGCCCGGTGTCAGGGAACGGTTATGCCGGTACGAGTGGGGGGTGGGCGGACTGCATCTGGGTATTGCGTCGAACCAGGACCACGTCGGCTACGGCGTTCTGGATGCGGAAATGGCCTGGAGGCTGCTGGCCGATCTCGTGTCCGCCGCCTTCGGGCCCGTCGTTGCCCACGCCCGAATCGAGCTCTGCCCCCACGTTCCCGAAGCGGGTTGCCTCTGCCGCAAACCGCGCCCCGGGATGTTGCAGGCGGTGATGGCGCATCACCGGGTACCCCCGCACCAGACCCTGTTCGTTGGCAACGCCGATGGGGACCGGATGGCGGCCGCCTTGGCCGGCACCCGGTTCATGTGGGCTGCCGACTTTTTTGCGTGACGATGACTCGGTGCAGTCGTCCCCGGACCCGAGCGAGCCGCCGGAGCAACACAAAAACGGCTATACGTTGGGGAGCACACCCCCCGTGAAGTGTCGACGGAGCTTTGATCATGCTCGCTCAGATGCGCCTGTGGCATCGCATTCTCGCCGGATACGCACCGCCCATTCTGCTGTTTGTTGCGGCTGCCGTTTTCGTGTTTGCCGCCCTGAACCGCGCCGATTTCTACGAGCAGAAAGCGACCAACACCTGGACCCAGTTCACTGATTTCCAGCGGTTGGCCTTCAACCTGGTGAGCACGCAGCGTTCCGCCCGCGGCTACCTGCTGGGGGGTGGGGAGGCGTCGCTCTCGCAACACCGCAAAGACAGTGCCCCCGTGGACCAGCTCAGCGGCCAGCTCGAAGCGACACTGCAGGACGTGCAGCTGCGGAGCATCCTCCGCGAACTGCTGAGCATCGCGTCCAACCTCAACCAGCGCGATGAAAGACTATTTGCCATGGCACGGGCCGGCCAGCTCGAGCAGGCGATCGGCGAATGGCAGACGTCGGGGGCCAGCGAGCTGAGCCAGCGGATCGACCAGCTGCTGGCACGCGCCCAGAGCCGTGCGGCGGCGCTGTTGGAGGAGCGGCAGCTCGCCGCCGGCGAGGCGCAGCAGCAGGTGGCGGTGGCCTTGATCGTCGGCACGTCACTGGCGACCTTGGCAGCGGTCGTGCTGGCGCTGTCGATCGCCCGCGGGCTCAGTCGCCGACTGGAAGAGGCGGTCGCCAGTATCGCCAGTTCCGCGGCGCAGATCAGCGCCACCATCGAGCAACAGGAGCGGACCACCGTGGCCCAGTCCGGCGCGGTCAGTGAAGTGACAGCGACCGCTGAGGAGCTCAGCCGCTCGGCGCAACGGGTATCCGAGCAGGCCGATGCCGCCTCGGGCCGCGCCAATGAGGTGCTGCGTCTGGCGAACGAGGGCAGCGCCAGCGTCGGTGCCAGCACCGAGCGGATCACCGGCGTGAAGCAACAGACCCAGGAGGTCTCCGAACAGGTCCGGCAGCTCGGTAACCTTTCCGGTCAGATCGGCAGCATCACCGGCCTGGTGCGTGAAATGGCCAACCAGACCAATGTGCTCGCCATCAATGCGGCCGTGGAAGCGGCACGCGCCGCGGAGCACGGCAAAGGATTTGGCGTCGTCGCCACCGAGATACGCCAGTTGGCTGCCGACAGCAAGGCCTCGGTGGAGCGCATTCGGTCATTGGTTGTGGAGATCCAGAAGGCGACCACCACCACGGTGGGTTCGGTCGAAGAGGAGACGAGTCTGATCCTGGAAAATCTGGACCTGACCCGCCGCATGGGCGAGGCGTTTTCACACGTCGCCTCCGCGATGGACAGCGCTTTCGAGAATGCGCAGGAGATCGCCCTGAACGTCAAGCAACAGGCGCTCGCGCTGCGCCAAATGGGAGAAGCGATGCTGTCGATCGACGCCAGCGCCAAGGAAACAGCAGCCGGAGCCGGCCAGATCAAGGAAGGGGTCCGGCGCCTGCATCAAGTGGCCAGCGAGCTGCGGCGCATGGTTTAGTCACCGGTGGTAGAAACCAGTTCCTACTCTCTTTGTAGGACATTTACCGACCCGCTTTTCATCCATCATCCGACTGCACCCGCACAAACGGGCCTCCATACTTAACCCTACGAAACGCAGTGGGGACAGCCCCCTTTGACCCGCAGCGATTCGATACTCCCAGTGCTTCCACGATTAATGCCGGCGCCCCCCCGCCGGCTTTTTTTTGTCTTTGCAGACGAGCGGGTGGCGCATAAGCGTTTCATTAACTACTTTTTTACTGCAATTAGCGGCTTGTAGACCTATCACGCGGGAGATCGACATGGATGCACAATGCGGCCGGTGTGCCATGCAGGCCTGGCGAAAAGAGCCTTCCGTCGCCTTTCTCTGCCAACACTGCCAGGAAGGTGAGCGAAGCACCTATCAAGTCGTCTATCGGGACGCCGAGGCGGTTCGCCCCTATCTGACCAGCAGCAACCCAATCGTTATCGAAGCGGCGGTGGCCATTCTGACCGGCAGCGATTTGGATGGCACGGTGCTGGAGTGGGACGGGGGGGCCTATGTCGGCCGCGATTGGGTGGGGCGAAACGAAAAACGGGCCTCGTTGAGGCCCGCTCCGTAAAAGATGGGGTGGACGATGGGACTCGAACCCACGACGACCGGAATCACAATCCGGGACTCTACCAACTGAGCTACGTCCACCATCGCTACAACTGCTTTCCGTGCGCGAAATTGGCGCGCCCGGCAGGACTCGAACCTGCAACCTACGGCTTAGAAGGCCGTTGCTCTATCCGGTTGAGCTACGGGCGCTTACGTCGACCTGGCCGCTGTTCAGTCCCGCTCCGGGACCGGTAGCTGGTCGGGGTAGAGGGATTCGAACCCCCGACATCCTGCTCCCAAAGCAGGCGCGCTACCAGACTGCGCTATACCCCGAGTTCTTCGCCACCCAGGACCCCTTGCGCGGGGAAGTCGGCGATAATACGCACTCACCTTCCCTTCGTCAATGCCACTCCCGGTCGGCGCAGCAAGTATAACGAAAAATGCGCGTCAGGTCCGCGCTTGGCGGGGACTGCCGTGCATGAGAAAATGCACGGCTTTCCCGCTAACCGCACCGACGACCCCATGACCGCTCAGATCATCGACGGCAATGCCACCGCTGCCGAACTCCGCCGTACCATCAAACAAAGGGTGGATGCCCGGCTGGCCGCCGGCCACAGGGCGCCAGGGTTGGCCGTGATCCTGGTGGGGGAAAACCCCGCCTCCCAGGTCTACGTCCGCCACAAACGCAACGATTGTGCCGAGGTCGGCTTCACCTCGTTTGCCCATGACCTGCCGGCGGAGACGACACAGGAACAGCTGCTGGCGTTGGTGGATAAGCTGAACGCCGACCCGGCGGTGGATGGCATTCTCGTCCAGCTACCCTTGCCGGCGCATATCGATGCCGACTCGGTGATTGAACGCATCGACCCGGCCAAGGACGTGGATGGCTTCCATCCGAGTAACATCGGCCGCCTGGCACTACGCCTGCCCGGCCTGCGCCCCTGTACGCCCCATGGCGTGATGCACCTGCTGGAGCAGACCGGCGAATCGCTCGAAGGGAAAGATGCCGTGGTGATCGGTGCTTCCAACATCGTGGGGCGACCGATGGCGCTGGAGCTGCTGATTGCCCGCTGCACCGTCACGGTCTGCCACAGCCGCACACGTGATCTGGCCGCCCATGTGGGTCGTGCCGACATCGTGGTGGCCGCGGTGGGCCGGCCGGAGTTCGTGCCTGGTGAATGGATCAAGCCGGGCGCCATCGTGATCGACGTCGGTATCAACCGCCTCGACGACGGCCGCCTGGTCGGCGACGTCGCCTATGCCGCTGCCAAAGAGCGCGCCGGCTGGATCACCCCGGTCCCGGGCGGCGTCGGCCCCATGACCCGGGCGGTACTGCTGGAGAACACCCTTGCCGCGGCTGAGCAGCGTTGTGGAAAAACCTGACGCAGAGGCGCGGAGGTTTTTTGGGCGATTCAATTTGGGGTCGCCATCCATAGTACTCACCAAATCGTAGGATGTGGTGAGGAACGAACCGCATCGTTCGCGCCAGCTTATCGGCGTCGCGCGCCAATATCGGTGCGGTTCGCAGAGCTCACCCCACCCCACATTCAAACATACAAAACCTCTGCGCCTCTGCGTCTCTGCGGCGGTCTTTTGAACCTACTGCCGTTTTTCGAAGACGTCTTCAGCCCAGCGGAGAGCGGCGGCGACGTTTGGGAAGCCGATGGTGCTGGTCACCAGCATCAGGGCGTGTTCGATCTCTTCCCGACTGGCGCCGGCCTCGAACGCCCTCCGCACGTGGCTGTGCACCGCGCCCTCCGAACGCATCGCGGCTGCGGCGGCGAGTTGAACCAGGTGCGCCGACTTGTCGTCCAGCGGCCCCTCCGCCCGCACCGCCTCACCCAGCTCATTGACGGCTCCGATAAAGGCGGGATGCCGCGCCTCGATGGTCGTGAACCAACCCGGCTTGCTGGACTCCCCCATCACACGCTCCTTTTTCTCGGTGGCAACCCAAGATCGTATAGCGGGCCGCGGCATGACTCTCAAGCACCTGCGGCGGCGGCAGGCTTCGGTGCCGGAAAAACCTGGCGCAGAGACACAGAGGCGCAGAGAAAAGGATTGGGGTTGTAGGGAATGAGTGAATCTCTGCGCCTCTGCGTCTCTTCGCCGGTTTTTCCCGGCACCCCGCTCACCGAGGACTTTGGGAATCGCAGGTCGCGCAATGGACAACCGCCGGGTCCGCCTTCAGGCGGCGGCGGTCGATGGTGGCTCCGCAGGCGGTGCAGCGGCCGTATTCACCTCGCTCAACGCGCTGCAAAGCGACCTCGATACAGGCCATGGCGATCGCCCGGCGTCGGGCGACGTCGTCCGGCATGGTCTCGGCCTGGAGGGTCGCCAGGCGCACCCGTTCCGCTTCGGCGGTCGCCGCCCCGGGGGTGCCGGTCGCGAGGTAGGTGTCGCGCAACGCGCGCAGGCGGCGGGCAAAGCCCTCAATCTCCCCGGCCGTCAGCGCCCCGCGGTCAGCCAAGTGCCTTCACTCCCGGCGCCAGGTGGTGCCCTGCGCCGAGTCCTCCAGGATAACCCCGGCCGCCTTCAGCTCATCACGGATGCGATCGGCAGTGGCCCAATCCTTGTTCTGACGCGCCAGCAGCCGCTCGTCGATGAGCTTCTCGATCTCGTCGTCGGCGAGACCACCCGCACCGGCACCGCCCCGAAGGAACGCCTCCGGGTCGCGCTGCAACAGCCCCAGCAACTTGCCCAGTTCCCGCAGCAGCGCGCCGTAACGGCCAGCCGCAGCGGGTTCCTCCTCGCGCAACCGGTTGGCGTTGCGGGCCAGATCGAACAGCACCGCCAGCGCCTCGGAGGTGCCGAAGTCATCGTCCATGGCGGCATAGAAGCGGGCGGCCAGGCCATCCAGCTCCTCGGGTGCCTGCGCCGGCAGGTCGAGGCCACGCAGAGCGGTATACAGGGTGGTCAGGGCCGCCTTGGCGTTGTCCAGGTGCTGATCGGAGTAGTTGAGCGGGCTGCGGTAGTGGGAGGTGAGAATGAAGTAGCGGATCACCTCCGGGTCGTACTTCTGCATCACGTCACGAATGGTGAAGAAGTTGCCCAACGACTTGGACATCTTTTCGTCGTCTACCCGCACGAACCCGTTGTGAAGCCAGTAATTCACGAACTGGCAGCCGGTCGCGCCCTCGGACTGGGCGATCTCGTTCTCGTGGTGGGGGAACTGCAGGTCCAGGCCACCGCCATGGATGTCGAAGTGCTCACCCAGGCAGTGGGTGGACATGGCCGAGCACTCGATGTGCCAGCCGGGCCGCCCCTGCCCCCACGGCGAATCCCAGGCCGGCTCGCCCGGCTTGGCCGCCTTCCACAGCACGAAGTCGAGCGGGTCGTCCTTCGCTTCGTCCACCGCCACCCGTTCCCCGGCGCGCAGGTCATCCGGGTTCTTGCCGGAGAGCTTGCCGTAACCGGCAAACTTCGAAACGTCATAATAGACGTCGCCATTGGCGGCCGGATAGGCGTAGCCCTTGGCTACCAGGGTTTCGATCATGGCGATGATCTGCCCCATGTGCAGCGTCGCCCGCGGCTCCTCGTCGGGGCGGCGCACACCAAGGGCGTCGGCGTCCTCGTTCATCAGCTCGATGAAGCGACCGGTCAGCGCATCGATGGTCTCACCGTTGACGTTGGCCCGGGCGATGATCTTGTCGTCGATATCGGTAATGTTGCGCACATAAGTGACCTGATTGTCACCGAAAATGCGGCGCAGATAGCGGTTGATAACGTCGAAGACCACCAGTACGCGGGCATGGCCGATATGACAGTAGTCGTACACGGTCATGCCGCAGACATACATGCGCACCCGCTGCGGATCGATCGGAACGAAGCGCTCCTTGCGGCGGGTGAGATTGTTGTGAACCTTTAGTCCGTGCTGGTACGCCATCGCCTCAATCCTAAAAAGATCCGTCGCAGAGGTGCAGAGGACACAGAAAAAAAACCTGGATTATTCCTCTCCGCGTCTGCTGCGCCTCCGCGGTAAGTATGTGTCTAGGCACAGGCCGCGAACCGCCGCCGGGCCCGCTCCGGGCCGATAAGCGGGAACACCCGCCCCATCTCCGGGCCGCCGGTCTCGCCGGTGAGGGCCGCCCGCAGCGGCATGAACAGCGCCTTGCCCTTGGCGCCGGTCTTCTCTTTCACCGCATTGGCCAGCGCCTTGAAATCGTCCGGATGATGCTCGAGGGCTTCCAGCGCCGCCTGGAAGAAACCCGCACCCGCCTCGGCCGCCACCTCGCGCGCCTCATCGCCGATCACAAACAGGTCATTGTAGATGCGCCCGGCCCAGGCCGCGGCCTGCTCGGGAAAGCTGATGTTGGGGCGAACCGCCGTGACGAATGATTCGCGATCGGATTCCGGCACCTGCCCGTGAACCTCCGCCCCCATCCACTGCCACAGGGTTTCGGCGTCGGTTCGTTCGATCACCTGATTCTGCCAATGCAGCAGCTGGTGGGCATCGTAGCGGGCCGGGGCGCGGCTGAGCCGCGTCGGGTCGAATTCGGCCGCCAGCGCGGCCATATCCAGCAGGGCGTCGCTGTCGTAGCTGTGCCCGAGCCGCGCTAGGTAGTTGGCCACCGCCAGCGGAAAATAGCCGGCGGCGCGCAGTTCGCGCAGGCTGCGGCTGCCGTGGCGCTTGGAGAGCGGAGCCCCGTCAGGGCCGACGATGAGATTGATATGGCCGTAAGCCGGCAGCGGCAGGCCCAGCGCTTCGAGGATGAGCAACTGACGCGGGGTATTGGTCAGATGGTCTTCGCCGCGCAGGACGTGGGTCACGCCCATCAGCGCGTCGTCCACCGCGTTGCAGAAAAAGAACGCCGGGGTGCCGTCGGCCCGACGGATGATGAAGTCGCCGATGTCGCTGCCGGGGAAACGCTGTTCGCCGCGCACCAGGTCGTCAAAGGCGATGGTCGTTTCCGCCGGTACACGAAAACGCAGGGTCGGCGTGAGCCCTTGCTCGCGCTTGGCCTGTACCTCCTCCGGCTTCAAGTGGGCGCACTTTCCCGAATAGCGGGGCGGGCGCCCCGCCGCGCGCTGAGCCTTGCGCGAAAGCTCCAGCTCCTGTGGCGAGCAGAAACAGGGATAGGCCAGCCCCTGCTCGGTCAGCTGCCGGTAGTAGGTGTCGTAAACCCCGCCCCGCTGCGATTGGCGATAGGGGCCGTGACCGGCGTCGGCGGCAGGCCCCTCCTGCCACGGAATGTCGAGCCAGCGAAGGTCCTCCTCGAGCGCCGCCACGAACGCCTCGCGGCTGCGCTCCGCGTCGGTGTCCTCGATACGCAGCAGGAAGACGCCACGTCCGGCGCCGGCCAGGAGGGCATTGAACAGCGCCGTCCGGGCGTTACCAAGATGGATGAAGCCGGTCGGGCTGGGGGCGAAACGGGTCTTGATGGGCTGATCTGACATGCCGCGCATGGTAGCCGAAAGCCGGCGACTCCACCAAGCCGCCTTCAACCGGGCGCCCGCAACCGATATCATGCACCTTTTCCGCATGATGGAGTTCGCCGATGAAGCCGCTGCACCTGATGGTGGCCGGTCTTGCCCTGCTACTCGGACTGGCCGGCTGTAACAAACCGAGCAATGAGACGCCGTCCACAACGGCTCCTGCGGCCGCCGCTGCCGAAACCCCGAAGGTCCGGATGCAGACCAGTCACGGCGAAATCGTGCTGGAACTCTATCCGGACAAGGCACCGAAAACGGTCGCCAACTTTTTGATGTATGCGGAGGAAGGCCATTACGACGGCACCATCTTCCACCGGGTGATCGACGGATTCATGATCCAGGGCGGCGGCTTTACGCCGGAGATGCAGCAGAAAACGACCGCACCGCCAATCATGAACGAAGCCGATAACGGCCTGCGCAACATCGTCGGCACCATCGCGATGGCGCGCACGGGCGAGCCGCACTCGGCCACCGCGCAGTTCTTCATCAACGTGGCGAACAACAGTTTCCTCGACTTCCGCGAGCGTACGCCGCGGGCCTGGGGCTATGCCGTATTCGGGCGGGTCATTGAGGGCATGGCGACGGTCGAGAAGATCAAGGGCGTGGCGACCACCACCAGGGACGGGCATCAAAACGTGCCGGTCGAAGCGGTGGTCATCGAGAAGGTTTCCGTCATCTCCGGCACAGCCGGTAACTGAAAGAGGTAGTTTTACGTGGTAAAAATGCACACCCGCTTCGGCACCATCACGCTGAAGCTCGATGCCGAGAAGGCCCCCGTCACCGTCGAAAATTTCCTGCGTTACGCGCGCGAGGGCTTCTACGACGGCACCATTTTCCATCGCGTGATCAGCAACTTCATGATCCAGGGCGGCGGTCTCGAACCCGGCATGCGTGAGAAGGCGACCCAAGCCCCGATCAAGAACGAAGCCGACAACGGACTGCCCAACCGCCGCGGCACCATCGCCATGGCGCGGACCATGGAACCGCACTCCGCCACCGCTCAGTTCTTCATCAACGTGAAGGACAACACCTTCCTCAACTACAGCGGACCCACGCCGCAGGGTTGGGGCTACTGCGTGTTCGGCGAGGTGGTCGATGGCATGGACGTGGTGGACCAGATCAAGGACGTACCGACCGGCAACGCCGGCTATCACCAGGACGTACCGCTGGAAGATGTGGTGATCGAAAAGGTGGAGGTCGAAGACGGGGAGTAATCCCCGTCGAAGCAGCATGACCACGCTGTTCATCTCCGATCTGCACCTGACGGCGGAGCGGCCGGCGGTTCTCGGGCTGTTCCGCCGCTTTTTGCAGGAGCGGGCGACAGGGGCCGAGGCGCTCTACATCCTCGGCGACCTGTTCGAGGCGTGGCTGGGGGATGACCTGGTGCTGCCGGGCCATGACGCCGCCCTGGCCGCGCTGGCCGACTTGACCGCCTCGGGAACCCCGGTGTTGGTCATGCACGGCAACCGGGACTTCCTGCTCGGCAGCGGCTTCGAACAGGCAACCGGCTGCCGGCTGTTGCCGGAACCGACCCGCATCGACCTCTACGGTACCCCCACCCTGCTGATGCATGGCGACAGCCTCTGCACCGACGATACCGCCTATCAGCAGCTGCGCCGCACGCTGCGCAATCCGGCATGGATCGCCGATTTTCTCGGTAGGAGTGCGGAAGAGCGCATCGCCCTCGCCCGCGGTCTGCGGGAGAAGAGTGCCGAGGAGGTCGGCAGCAAGGACTACGCGATCATGGATGTCAACGCCGCGGCCGTGGCGACGGCGATGGCCGAACAGGGCGCGACCCGCCTCATTCACGGCCATACCCATCGGCCGGCAGTACATCCCGTCGAGTGCAACGGCCAAACGGGCGAGCGATTCGTGCTCGGCGAATGGACCGATGAAGCGGAGGTGTTGGTGTGTGACGGGTCGGGGTGCCGGCTGGAGCGGTTTGAGTAGTCAGCAACAACGGTGCCCCAAAAAGTCCGTCGCAGAGGCGCAGAGACGCAGAGTTTTTAAAGATCCCCTACGTCTAATTCATCAGCCGCGTCGTAGTTGACGTGGAAGATGCGGTGAGGCGGTGCGGTTCGCTACGCTCACCACACTACGAGTGCAACGAGAGGATGGGCAAAGCGCAGCGTGCCCATCAACAGCGCATCGATGGGCACGTCGCTTCGCTCCTTTGCCCATCCTACATGGCTGCGCTCGGCGTTTTCGGGCAGCGCCACAGCGACGCCCCCGGCACCGTTGTCATAGGATGTCGGTGAGGAACGAACCGCATCGTTTGCGGAGGCGGTGTGTTCGCTGCGCTCACCACACCCAACGAGTGCAACGGGGATGGGCAAAGCGCAGCGGGCCCATCAACAGCGCATCGATGGGCACGTCGCTTCGCTCCTTTGCCCATCCTACATGGCTGCGCTCGGCGTTTTCGGGCAGCGCCACAGCGACGCCCCCGGCACCGTTGTCATAGGATGTCGGTGAGGAACGAACCGCATCGTTTGCGGAGGCGGTGTGTTCGCTGCGCTCACCACACCCAACGAGTGCAACGGGGATGGGCAAAGCGCAGCGGGCCCATCAACAGCGCATCGATGGGCACGTCGCTTCGCTCCTTTGCCCATCCTACATGGCTGCGCTCGGCGTTTTCGGGCAGCGCCACAGCGACGCCCCCGGCACCGTTGTCGTAGGATGTCGGTGAGGAACGAACCGCTTCGTCTGCGGAGGCGGTGTGTTCGCTGCGCTCACCACACCCAACGAGTGCAACGGGGATGGGCAAAGCGCAGCGGGCCCATCAACAGCGCATCGATGGGCACGTCGCTTCGCTCCTTTGCCCATCCTACATGGCTGCGCTCGGCGTTTTCGGGCAGCGCCACAGCGACGCCCCCGGCACTGTTGTCGTAGGATGTCGGTGATGAACGAACCGAATCGTCTGCGGAGGCGGTGTGTTCGCTGCGCTCACCACACCCAACGAGTGCAACGAGCGTAGGATGGGCAAAGCGCAGCGTGCCCATCAACAGCGCATCGATGGGCACGTCGCTTCGCTCCTTTGCCCATCCTACATGACTACGGACCCGCCGAGAAACGCTCGTAGTTCGCGGGCAGTTCGAACAAGGCGGGATCGGCCTCGTAATCCTCGGCGAAGTCCACCACGGCGCGGGCGCGCTCCTCCACCTCGGACCACTCCTGGATCGGGAGGCCGAAGCGTAGCGGCCAGTCGGGATGGTAGATGTTCACTGCCAGGTCGCAGGGATCCTGCATATCGGCTGGCAGACTGGCCAGTGACAACGCGCGCGGTCCCGCCAGCGTCCGCCGGAACTGGGCCAGTGCCGCGACGCTGTCCGGCAGTAGTGCGATGGAGACCACGTTGTGGCAAGCCTTGCCGGCGACGTAGAGATGGTGGTGTTGCGGGATTTGGCCGGCCACAGCCGGCGTGTCCGGGGCGGTCGCGACCCTCTCCGTCCGCAGTTCCGGCTGGGCGAACGTCTTCGGTGCCTCCGCCAAGGGCCGGATCACGAAAACCGTCTGGTCGCTGTGGGTCACGCTGTACAAAGTGCCGTCTTCGCGGTCCATCAGGATGTAATCCTCATCGGGGGCACCGTCACCATCGTCCATGCGCAGATGACGCTCGGTCACGATCACCCGCGAAGAATAGGCATCCATCCCCGGCTCCGTAATGCTGAACTGCAACAGCTCCGCGGCAGCCGCAGGGAGCATCCAGAACACCAGCGAGAACCAAACCAACCTGTGTATTTGCAGCCCTTTCTTCTTCAACCCACACCCTCCAGGTAGGCGAGTTCGGCCTCGGTGAAACCGGCCTTGCGACGGGCCGCCGTGTGAAACGGCCCGCGCAGCGGCCCGCTCATGTACTCATCGACCAGCGCGCGATAGGTCGACTCCGGCTCGAGGTCACGCTGGTTGCACAGGTAACGGAACCAGCGGTCGCCAATGGCCACGTGTCCGATCTCGTCACGCAGGATGATGTCCAGCAGCGCCGCCCCGGTCTCGTCCCCCACTTCCAGAAGCCTCGCCTTGATTCCCGGATTGACGTCCAATCCCCGCGCTTCCAGGCAGCGCGGCACCAGTGCCATCCGCACCAGCGGGTCGTGCGCGGTCTTTCGCGCCATCTCCCACAAGCCGTTGTGGCCCGGGAAATCGCCGTAGTCATGGCCGACACTCCGCAGGTGGTCGCGCAACAGCCTGAAGTGATACGCCTCCTCGTCCGCCACCTGCACCCAATCGTCGTAGAAGGCGCGCGGCATGCCGCGAAAACGGTAGGCCGCGTCCCACGCCAGATTGATGGCGTTGAACTCGATGTGAGTCAGGGCGTGGTAGAGCACCGCCCGGCCTTCCGGTGCGGTGACCCGGCGCTGTGGCAGGTCGCGCGGCAGCACCAGACGCAGGCGGGCCGGCCTACCCGGCTCGCCAATGGGTTCCGGGGCCGCGGGTTGTTCCAGCGAAAGTCGTCCGTTGCGCCAGGCCTCGGCGGCGGCGTGGGTGGCCGCCACCTTCTGTTCCGCCTCGCAGGTTGTCAGACAGCTCTCGGCTGCGGAGAAGAGATCGTTCGACATGGCGCCATTGTACCGGGGCGCGCGTCATTTTGGATAAGCCGGATATTCGCTGAATAGCAACCCGCCGTTACTCCCAAGCAGTTGGCAATGGTAAGGACAGACCGCTGGGGAGCGGTCTGTCCTGTGCAAGCTCATTTCATTCGCTTGCTTTCGCCTGTTCCGCAAGCAGCGCGAAGTTAAAGGGCTCTGTGATAATCGGCTCCAACACGGCGAACGCTCCGGCAGCGTTCTGCATCACGAGCATGGAGGAACCCAAGGTGGTGGTGTCGGCCGGATTGACCACCATCAACGCGGTGCCGTTAGGAATTCCGAGCTCTTCCATGGTGAATGCCGTGACACCGTGCCCGGCAGAGACGAGCGAACAGCTGTCGCGGTTACCCACAAGGGTGCAGATGTCGTAGTTTCCCACCGCAGAGAGTGTCGAAATGTAGAGTGTCGAGGTGAAACCCGCTTCATTGTTGAAGACAAGCGTATAGAAGTCCGAGAGCTCAGAACCACCGTCGATAAAGCTCGGTTGTACCGCCTTGTCAGACATCGCGAACGCCGCGCTTGTCACGAACGACAACAACAGTATTGCGAAGATACTACGTAGCAGGTTCATGACTTCCTCCCTGGTGCATCGCACCTTGGTTGTCAATTGCCGTAACGTATAGCAAAGCCAACCTCTCGAACAATCCGAAACTTTACGTTGGTAGTAGACATTATGTATGTAGTTTTGTAACGGGCTCAAAACCTAATCCCGATGACCAAATCCATCACGTTGGTACCGGTCGGGCCGGTCTGGACCAGATCCCCGCTCGCCTCCAGGAAGGTGCCGGCGTCGGCCCGTTGCAGGCAGTCGTCAGGGTCCAATGCCTCGAGGCGGCCGTGAGCGACAGTGCCGCCGTCGACCAGGGCGCCTGCGTCATCGGTCGGCCCGTCGGTGCCGTCGGTGCCAACGGCCAGCAGGGCCACCCCGTCCTGGGCCTGCAACTCCAGGGCGGCGGCCAGTGCAAGGGTCTGGTTGCGACCGCCCCTGCCCGGCTCGGCCGGCAGCACCACGGTGCTCTCGCCGCCCCAGATGCGGACGCTTGGCGGTCCCTTCAACAGCTCACGGGCAAGCTGACGGCCGAGCGTTTCGGCATCGCCGATGAAGTTTCTGTCGGAAACGGTGACGGCAAGGCCCCGCCTCCGAAGGGCCGCCGCGGCCCCCTCCCGGGCATCGCGATTGCACACCAGGATGCAGGTCTCGACCGATCGGAAGCAGGGATCGTCCGGCAGCGGCGCCGCGGGAACCCGGCCCAGCAGCCCGGCCAACCAGTCCGGCAGGTCGAAATCGATCGCCAGAGCCTCCGGCGGATGGGGAACCAGCAACCCCGAACCGATCACGGCCGGCTCGTCACCCGGGACGTCCGACATCAACAGATTGCAGGTTCGGCGCCCCTCCAGGTAACGGGCCAGCCGCCCGGCCTTGATACAGGAGAGCCCTCTCCGAACCCGATTGACCGCGTCGATGTCGAGGCCGGAACCGAGCAGCCATCGGTTGGCGTGTTGCAGGTCGTCGAGGGTGGTGCCCGCGGGCAACTGCTCGGCCAGCGCGGAGGTGCCGCCGGAGACCAGCACGATCACCTCCGCTTGGTGCGGGATGTCCCGGATGAACGCCAGCAGCCGCTCGCCGGCCGCAAGGCTGGCCTGGTCCGGTACCGGGTGACCGGCCTCAATACATTCGATACGCCGGTCCCGGCAGGCCGGCCCCAGGTGATGGTGCTTGGTGATGAGCAGACCGCGGACCAGGCGGCCGCCCAGGGCCGCGATGGCCCCGGCGGTCATCGATTCAGCAGCCTTCCCCAGCGCCAGCACGTAGGCATCGCCCGGCGGCGGGTGGGCACGCAGGTAGGTTTCGACCACCTGTTTGCCCTCGACCCGCGCCAGCGCACCGCGCAATCCGTCCAGCAGGGCCCGGCGGGCTTCGCTCACCGTCTCTGCCATCGACTCGCTCCGTCTCAGCCCGTCCTTACCAAACGACAATAACCGAAATGCTGGATCTTGCCGGCCGGGGTCTCGTGCGCCTTGTTGACCGTCTCCACCAGGCGGAAGCCTGGCCCGAGTTCGGCGGAAAGCCCAGCCGGCGCGTAACGGACCACTTGGCGATAGCCATGCTCCAGCAGCGTATCCACCAGCCGGGAGGCGCCCCCGCCCGCATCGATGATGGGGCGTCCGTGCCGACACCGGTTTCGCCCGGATCAGTTGCAGCGACATCGCCGGGCTCGGTTAGAACCAGCTTACCGACTGCTCGTCCTTCTCCCGGTAAACGGTCTCCCAGTGACCCTTTCGGTCGAAATCGGATGACATACCCCCCTTTCGCGTAGTTGTGAGAATACGCTCCGGTCTGTCTACGTAGCTGGCGCTATGCGGCGAGACCGCGGGCCAAATCGCTCTTGATGTCCTCTACAGCCTCCAGCCCCACGGAGAGACGGATCAGACCTTCGCCGATGCCGGCGCGCTCGCGCTGCTCCGCGCTCAATCTGCCGTGGGTGGTGGTCGCCGGGTGGGTTATCGTGGTTTTGGCATCGCCCAAATTGGCGGTGACCGAGATCATCCGGGTGGCGTCAATCACCTTCCAGGCCGCCTCACGACCACCGGCCACTTCGAAGGCGACAATACCGCCAAACCCGCTCTGCTGGGTTGCAGCCAGGGCATGTTGCGGATGGGATGCCAAGCCCGGATAGTGAACCCGGGCCACACCCGGCTGGGACTCCAGCCAACGCGCCAACGCCAGGGCGTTGTCGCAGTGCGCACGCATCCGCAGCTTCAAAGTCTCCAGCCCCTTCAGGAACACCCAGGCATTGAACGGACTCATGGACGGGCCGGCGGTGCGCAGGAACGGGAACACCTTGCCGCCGACGATCGCCTCGCTGCCGACCACGGCGCCGCCGACGCAGCGCCCCTGGCCGTCGATATACTTGGTGGCGGAATGGATCACCACATCCGCGCCCTGCTCCAACGGGCGCTGCAGCGCCGGGGTGCAGAAGCAGTTGTCCACCACCAGCAACGCATCACCGGCATGAGCGATCTCGGCCAGCGCGGCAACATCGGCCACTTCGGTCAAAGGATTGGAGGGGGTCTCCAGGAACAGCACTCGCGTGCGCTCGCCGATGGCGCCACGCCAGGCATCGAGATCGGTCAATGGTACGTAGCTGACCGTCACACCGAATTTCTTCAGGTAGTTTTCGAAGAAGGCCACGGTGGCGCCGAACAGCCCCGAGGAAGCGACGATGTGATCGCCGGCCTCGAGCAGGCCCATGCAGGTCGACAGGATCGCCCCCATCCCGGAGCCGGTCGCCACGCAACGTTCCCCCCCTTCGAGGGTGGCCAGGCGCTGTTCGAACATGCGGACCGTCGGGTTGGTGAAACGGGAGTAGACATTGCCCGGGATCGCTCCGGAGAAGCGGTCCGCCGCGTCGGCCGCGCTGGCAAAGGTGAAGCTCGAGGTGGTGAAGATCGGCTCCGAGTGCTCCCCTTCCGCCGTACGTACCTGCCCGGCCCGCACCGCTCGCGTCTCGAACCCGTACTCGTCCCAATCGTTCATGCCTGCCTCTTCAGGTGGGTGGCATGTGGCATATGGAATCAGGGTCTTCCCGACATGCCATCTACCACATTCCAGATTCTTCCGGGCACAAAAAAACCCGCCCGGCGTGTGCGGCCAGAAGCGGGTTTTCCGTGCTTCCTCGCTTTAGCCGCATTTCTATAGCGCCCGCAAGCTGAAGCTCAAATCGGCGCTGTTCGGCAGATTAGGCGAGCAGGCCGGGGGTGTCAACCGGCCCCGGCCCCGCTTACTGCGTGTTATGCAACTCGATGGTCACGCCCTCCTCCGAATCCCGGGCCGTCTTGGCGGAATCGGAGCGACAGCTCTCCAGGTGCTGGAGGTAGTCCGGCGTGACGTCGCCGGTGACGTATTCGCCATTGAACACCGAGGTGTCGAAACGGCGTACCTTCTTGTTGTCCTTGTACAGGACAGCCTCGACCAGGTCGTCCAAGTCCTGGTAGATCAACCAATCGGCGCCGATCGCCTCGGCGATCTCTTGCTCGTCCCGCCCGTAACCGATCAGCTCGGACGAGGTGGGCATGTCGATGCCGTAGACGTTGGGGAAGCGCACGGGTGGCGCGGCCGAGGCGAAGTAGACCTTGTTGGCACCGGCATCGCGCGCCATCTGGATGATCTGCTGGGAGGTGGTGCCACGCACGATGGAGTCGTCCACCAGCAGCACGTTCTTGCCCTTGAACTCGAGACCGATGGCGTTCAGCTTCTGGCGCACCGATTTCTTGCGCTGCTTCTGCCCTGGCATGATGAAGGTGCGGCCGATGTAGCGGTTCTTGATGAACCCCTCGCGGTAGAGCACGCCCAGTTCATAGGAGAGCTGCACCGCCGAGGTGCGGCTGGTGTCCGGGATCGGGATCACCACGTCGATGTCGTGGTCCGGGAATTCCCGCTGGATCTTCTTGGCGAGCCGCTCACCCATGCGCAGGCGCGCCTTGTAGACCGAAATACCATCGATGATGGTGTCTGGCCGTGCGAAATAGACGTACTCGAAGATGCAGGGGCTGTAGATCGGGTTTTCCGCGCACTGGCGGGCATGCATGTTGCCGTCGATGTCGATGAACACTGCCTCGCCCGGCTCGATATCGCGCACCCGCTCGAAACCGAGGGCGTCCACCGCCACCGACTCCGAGGCCACCACCCAGTCGTTGCCGTCGTTGGTCACGCGGCGACCCAGGATCAGCGGCCGAATACCGTGCGGATCGCGGAAAGCGACGACACCGTAGCCGATGATCAGCGCCACCGCGGCGTAGGCGCCACGCACCCGCTTGTGCAGGCGGGCCACCGCCTCGAACACATCGTTTTCGTCCACGCGCAGTTTGCCCTGCCGCTGCAGTTCGTGGGCAAAGACGTTGAGCAGGATCTCCGAATCGGAGTTGGTGTTGATGTGCCGCAGGTCCTCACGGAACATGTCCACCTTCAGCGCGTCGGCGTTGGTGAGGTTGCCGTTATGCGCCAGCGAGATTCCGTAGGGAGAGTTGACGTAGAAGGGTTGCGCCTCCGCCGAACTGGAGCAGCCGGCCGTGGGATAGCGGACGTGGCCGATCCCCATGTTGCCCTTCAGGCGCAGCATGTGGCGGGTGTGGAAGACGTCTCGCACCAGGCCGTTGTCCTTGCGCAGATGGAGCCGGTCCCCGTCGCAGGTCATGATGCCCGCGGCGTCCTGCCCACGGTGCTGCAGCACGGTCAGACCATCATAAATGGCCTGGTTGACCGATGTCCTGCCGACTATGCCGATAATGCCACACATCGCGTCGCGTTCACCTCAGTCTGCCCGCGCCTCAGGCACAGGTTTGGACAATCAGTAGCGGACTTTTTCGGCAAGTTCCGCCGGCAGAAACTGCCGGGACCACTCAGCCGTGTCCTGAAAGTAGTGGATAAAAGTCGACTCATCCCACCAGGGATCGCCGGGCAACGCCGTAAAACCGGCCAGGAGCACCAGCGCCAACACGACAACGCCCCCCCGTGCGACCCCGAAGAAGACACCGACCATTCGGTCGGTGCCGCTGAGACCGGTCTTTTCGATCAACTGCGCGGCCAGAAAATTGACCAGCCCCATCAGTAAAAGGGTCAGAAGAAACAGGATCACGAAGGCGGCGGAGAGGCGCAGCGAAGGCACTTCGATATGCGATCGCAGCATCCCTTCCAGATTGGCGGAAAAACCGATCGCCACCCAGAAGGCGAGGATCCAGCCGACCAGCGACAGTGCCTCTCGGGTAAAGCCGCGCCATACGCTGATGGCGACGGATACGCCGACGATCGAGAGAATGGAGTAATCGGCCCAGTTCATCGTCTCAACAAAACACCCGCCGGAGCCCGTCTGGAACCCCGAAAAAAGAGGCGGCAGTGTACCAGAGCCGGCACCGGCTCAAAAGCTCAGGGATGGCTCATCACCAGCGCGGGGAGTTCGAAGGCCGCTTTCACCCGGTTTTGCAGTACCTCGGCCCGCTCCCGGCTCGCTTCGGGACCGACACGCACCCGGTAAACGGCGCCCTTTTCACCGGCGATCTGCTCGACGAAGGCGGGAAAGTCCTTGCCACGCAACCTGTCGCGCAGGGCAAGGGCGTTCTCCATGCTGCTGAAGCTGCCCACCTGCACGGCCCAGCCGGGCAGGTCGCCGGACTCGACCTTCGGCGCGTCCTCCGCCGATTCCGCCACTTTCTCCACCGGCCCCAGAGCGACCGGCCTTGCCTGGGTCCGTTCGACGATGGCGGGACGTGCCACGAAGGGTTCGGGCTCACGGTTGGGAATGGTGATGGGTTCGAAGTGAAATCCGGGTTTTTCCGGCAGCTTGCCGGCGGACAGGGTCGCGGCCCGTTCGCTGTCGAGCACCATGGGGACGAAAATCACCGCCAGTGCCACCAGGACCACGGCACCGACCAGGCGTTGTTTGTGTTGCGGTTCAAGCGGCATCGACAACTACCCCGACCAAGCGTCGGGGCATTATACGGAGTTCGCCGCGGCCTCGGCCACCGTGTAGAAGGAGCCGAAGACGACGAGACGGTCTCCCGCCTGAGCCTCGGCACGGGCGGCCGCCAGGGCCTGCGATACTGTCGCAAACGACCGAGCAGCGATGCCGGCGTGTGCCAGCGCGGCCGTGGCCACTTCCGGACCGCTGCCCCGTCCGACCGCCAGACCGCCAACGAACCAGTCATCGACGACACGTTTCATGGGCGTGATGATGCCGTCCAGGTCCTTGTCGGCCAGCGCTGCAAACACCGCCAGGGTACGCCCGGCCCCGGCGAGGTTTTCCAGGTTGGCCGCCAGCGCTTGCGCCGCCTGTGGATTGTGGGCGACATCGTGGATCTCCGTCACCGTCCCCGCCTTCACCTCGAACCGGCCCGGCAGACGCACGCTTTGCAGCGCCAGGGCCATGTCGCTGTCGTCGACCGGCAGGCGGGTCCGCAGGGAGTGAAGTACCATCAGTACGCCGCTGGCGTTACGCAGTTGGAAACGGCCCTGCAATGCCGGCTGCGGCAGCTGCTCCAGCTCGGCATCGGGCCCCCACCAGTCCCAATACGCCCCGCCGTCCCGGAAGCCGAACTCGTGGCCGAGTCGAAACAGGGGGGCGCCCACGTTTTCAGCGTGTGCGATCACCGACGCAGGCGGATTCGGGTCACTCACTACCGCCGGGCGCCCGGCCCGGAAAATACCCGCTTTTTCCCGGCCGATGGTCTCGCGATCGTTGCCGAGCCAGGCGGCATGGTCGAGATCGAGGGCCGTCACCAGTGCGACATCCGGGTCCCAGGCGTTGACCGCATCGAGCCGCCCGCCCATGCCCACCTCCAGCACGACCACATCCGGTTGGGCGCGGCAGAACAGCTCGAAGGCGGCCAAGGTACCGAATTCGAAATAGGTCAGGGAGGTTTCGCCCCTGGCATCGTCCACCGTGGCGAAGGCCCCACACAGGCTGCTATCGGACACCTCGACACCGTCGATGCGGACCCGTTCGTTGTAGCGCCGCAGGTGGGGCGAGGTGTAGGTGCCAACGCGGTAACCGGCCGCGCGCAGGCTCGCCTCCAACAGGGCGACACTGGAGCCCTTGCCGTTGGTGCCGGCGACGGTGATGACGGCAAAGGGGGGATTTTCCCGCCCCATGCGTGCGAGGACAGCCTTGAGCCGCTCCAAGCCGAGTTCAATCTCGGCCGGGTGCAGCCGCTCCTGCCAGGCGAGCCAGTCCGGGAGGGTTTGAAAGCGCATGATCATGGAACCACGGGGAGTACGGGAAAAATTTTCGTGGACGTTTTTTCCGTTTCAGCCGCGGTCACGTTTCGGTCAGGGGTGCGGTTCGCATGGCTTACCGCACCCTCGGATGCTAGGCCGCGGCGGGAGCCGGTGACGGCTGACCGGTGAGCATCGCCAGCATCGAGGCCAGTTTGTCGCGCATTTCGCGGCGATCGACGATGAGGTCGAGGGCACCGTGATCCAGCAGGAATTCACTGCGCTGGAAACCCTCCGGCAGGGTTTCACGCACGGTCTGCTCGATGACACGGGGGCCGGCGAAACCGATCAGCGCATTCGGCTCGGCGACGTTGAGGTCGCCCAGCATGGCCAGGCTTGCCGAGACGCCACCCATGGTCGGGTCGGTCATTACCGACACGAACGGAATCCCCTTACGGCTGAGCTTCGCCAGCACCGCCGAGGTCTTGGCCATCTGCATCAGGGAGAACAGCGCCTCCTGCATGCGGGCGCCGCCACTGGCGGAGAAGCAGACCAACGGGATGTCATTGTCGAGGCTGGCGTTGGCGGCACGCACGAAGCGCTCCCCCACTACGGAACCCATGGAACCGCCCATGAAGCGGAACTCGAAGGCCGTGGCAACCAGCGGGACGCCCTTGACCTGGCCCATGATCGCCACCAGGGCATCCTCTTCGCCGGTGGCCTTCTGCGCCTGGCTGATGCGGTCCTTGTACTTCTTGCTGTCGCGGAACTTGAGCGCATCCACCGGCGTCAGTTCGGCGCCGATCTCGACCCGCGGCTCCTCGTCGAGGAAGGTCTCCAGGCGCCGCCGCGCGCCCATGCGCATGTGGTGGCTGCACTTGGGGCAGACTTCCAGGTTACGTTCCAGTTCGGCCCGATAGAGCACCGAGTTGCAGCCGGCACACTTGGCCCACAACCCTTCCGGAACGGTCTTCTTGCGCGCACCGGCATCGGTGCGGATCTGGGACGGCAGAAATTTCTTCAGCCAACTCATACCCTCTCCTCCATGGCTTGGTCCATCGCCTGACGCAGTTCGCCCATGAAGGTGCGCACCTCGTCCAGCAACTGTTCCGGCTCTTGTTGTCTCTCTTCGATACGGCGTACCAGCGCACTACCGACGATCACGGCATC
This sequence comes from Gammaproteobacteria bacterium, assembly GCA_041685045.1. Classification (GTDB taxonomy): domain Bacteria; phylum Pseudomonadota; class Gammaproteobacteria; order Thiohalomonadales; family Thiohalomonadaceae; genus Thiohalomonas. The sequence goes on along the minus strand of JAWLGP010000011.1, from coordinate 53,812 downwards.
GGCGACGCGGGCCACCTGGGCAGCGGTTTCACCATCCTTGATGCCGAAGCCCACGCCGACCGGCAGGTCGGTATGGGCACGAATGGCGGCAAGGCGCTCCGACACCGCCGCGGTGTCCAGATTGGCCGCGCCGGTGATCCCCTTGACCGAGACGTAATAGACGAAGCCGCCGGCCGCCCGACAGATGGTCCCGATACGGGCCTCGGTGGTGGTCGGCGCCAGCAGGAAAATCAGGTCGATGCCGTGCTCCCCCGCGGCGGCGATCAGATCCCCGCCCTCTTCGGGCGGCAGGTCCACGGTCAGCAGGCCGTCGACGCCGGCGGCGGCGGCCGCTTCGATGAAGGCGGTATAACCCATCACCTCCATGGGATTGAGATATCCCATCAGCACCACCGGGGTGTCGGTGTCCCGCTCCCGGAAGGTTCGTACCAGTTCAAGCACCTTCGTGAGGCTGACGTGGTGGGTCAAGGCACGCTCGGAGGCACGCTGGATCACCGGGCCATCGGCCATCGGATCGGAGAACGGGACGCCGAGCTCGATGATGTCGGCGCCGGACTCGACCAGGGTGTGCATCAGGCGCACGGTCAACTCGGGATTGGGGTCGCCAGCGGTGATGAACGGCACCAAGGCCTTGCGGCCGGCCTGACGTAGTGCGGCGAAACGGGCAGCGATACGGCTCATACGGTGATGCCCTCCAGTGCCGCCACAGTGTGGATGTCCTTGTCACCCCGACCGGACAGATTCACGATCATCACCTTGTCGGGACCCAGTTCGGGGGCCAGTTTCCTGGCGTACGCCAAGGCGTGGCTCGACTCCAGCGCCGGCATGATCCCTTCGGTACGGGTAACATCGTGGAAGGCATCCAGCGCCTCTTCGTCCGTGATCGAGACGTAGCTGGCGCGGCCGGAGTCTTTCAGCCAGGCGTGTTCCGGACCGACGCCGGGGTAATCGAGACCCGCCGAGATGGAATGCGTTTCGATGATTTGGCCATCCGCGTCCTCCATCAGGTAGGTGCGGTTGCCGTGCAACACCCCGGGCCGGCCGGCACAAAGCGGTGCGGCATGGCGACCGGTGGCGATACCGTCACCGGCGGCCTCGACGCCGTAGATCGCCACGTCCTTGTCCTCGATGAACGGGTGGAACAGGCCGATGGCGTTGGAGCCGCCGCCCACGCAGGCAACCAGCGCATCCGGGAGCCGCCCTTCGGCGGCCAGGCACTGCTCGCGCGCCTCACGGCCAATGATGGTCTGGAAATCACGCACCATGGCCGGATACGGATGCGGACCGGCGACGGTGCCGATGATGTAGAAGGTGTCGTCGATATTGGTGACCCAGTCACGCATCGCCTCGTTCAAGGCATCCTTCAAGGTCTTGGAGCCGGATTCGACCGCCACCACCCGCGCCCCCAGCAGGCGCATGCGGTAGACATTGATCGACTGCCGCTTGACATCCTCCGCGCCCATGTAGACCACACATTCGAGGCCGAGCCGGGCGGCCACGGTGGCACTGGCCACGCCGTGCTGACCGGCGCCGGTCTCGGCGATGATGCGGGTCTTGCCCATGCGCTTGGCGAGCAGCGCCTGACCGATGGTGTTGTTTACCTTATGGGCGCCGGTGTGGTTGAGGTCCTCGCGCTTGAGATAGATGCGCGCCCCGCCCAGCTTATTGGTCCAGCGCTCGGCCAGATAGAGGGGGCTGGGACGGCCCACGAACTGGCGCAGGTCCTCGTCCAGTTCCGCCAGAAACTCCGGGTCCTGCATGTAGCGCTCATAGGCCTCGCGCAGCTCCTCGAGCGGCCCCATCAGGGTCTCGGCCACGAACCGGCCGCCGTACGGCCCGAAATGGCCATTGGCGTCGGGAAGCCGGCTTAAGGCGGCGTTGGTTTCATTCGCTGTCGGCACACTGTACTCCTCGCATGAACGCGGCGATCTTGGCCGCGTCTTTGATACCTTTGTCCTGCTCCACCCCGCTGCTCACGTCCACCGCGAAGGGGCGCACCCGGCGCACCGCGTCGAAGACGTTCCCAGGGTCCAGCCCGCCGGCCAATACCACCGGCAGGCTCAGGTCGGATGGAATCAGGCTCCAATCGAAACTCTCGCCGGTACCGCCCGGCACCCCGGCCCGGTAGGCGTCCAGCAGCAGCCCCGCAGCACCGGTGAAGCGTTCCGCGGTCGCGCCCAGATCGGTCTCCGGACGCACCCGGACCGCCTTCAGATAAGGACGGCCGAAGCGCTCACAAAACTCAGGCGTCTCATCCCCGTGAAACTGCAGCAGGTCCAGCGGCACCCGCGCCAGCACCTGCTGCACGAAAGCCGCGTCGGGATCGACAAACAGTCCCACCGTGGTCACGAACGGCGGCAGGGAGCACACCAGTTCCGCCGCTCGTTCCGCCTCGACCGCCCGTGGGCTTGGCGCATAGAACACCAGCCCGATGGCATCGGCACCGGCGTCGGATGCGGCTCGTGCGTCCTGTTCCCGGGTGATGCCGCAGACCTTGACCCGGGTACGCGAAATTGCGGTTGGCATGGAACCGGGCAGATTACCAGACGGAGTGTGATTCGGGGAAGCGGGAGGGCAAGCGACCGGGACCGGTGATCGCGGCCGAACGCAACTTCATACTTTTCAGAAAGCATAAAAAATCTGCGGTTCCAAATGCCGGATTCAGCGCCGACGGAAAAGGATAATATTGGTTTGAGCTCTAGAACACCGGCGCCTGCCCAGGTGCCGGAATATCGAAGGCGTCCGGGTAGTCCACCGCGGTCAAATAGAGACCACCGGGCGGCGCCGTCACCCCGCCCAGCCTACGGTCCCGCGCCTCGAGTACCTCCTTGGCCCACTCCGGCTCCTGCTCCCCGCTGCCGATGGCCATCAGGACGCCGGCGATATTGCGCACCATGTGGTGCAGGAAGGCGTTGGCCTCGATATCGAGGTGGATGAACTGCCCCTGCCGCTCCACCGTCAGCCGGTGAAGCGTGCGCACCGGACTTTTCGCCTGACAGGCCACGGCCCGGTAGGAAGAGAAGTCGTGCTCACCCAACAGATACTGCGCCGCCTCGGCCATGCGGTTCGCATCCAGCAGACGACAGGCCCAACTCACCCGCCGGCGAAGGAAGGTCGGGCGCACCGAACGGTTGAAGATCACGTAGCGATAGGCGCGGCGCACGGCGCTGAAACGGGCATGGAAATCGTTGGCGACAGGGCGTGCCCACAAGATGCAGACGTCCTTCGGCAGGTTGGCGTTGCTGCCGAAGACCCAGGCCCGTTCATCACGCACCGCCGAGGTGTCGAAATGGATGACCTGCCCCGTCGCATGTACACCGGTATCGGTGCGGCCGGCGCACTGGACCCGCACCGGCTCGGCGGCGACCTTGCCTACAGCCTGCTCGACCGCGCCCTGCACGGTGCGTACGCCAGGCTCCTGCAGCTGCCAGCCGCAGAATTCGCTGCCGTCATATTCAACCGCCATCGCGATTCGCATCATTCGCCCTACTCTCGAAAACGAAAAAGCCCCGCAACGGAGACCATTGCGGGGCAGGGATTTTAACAGCGTAGGGGCGAAGTGTTACGCCTGGGCGGCGATCTGCTGCATCAGTTGCTGGGCCTTCTGCTTCTGGCTTTCGTCACCGCCGGACATCACCTCTTCGAGCATTTCGCGGGCACCATCGGCGTCGCCCATTTCGACATAGGCTGTCGCCAGATCGAGCTTGGTACCGATCTCGTCCAGGCCGTCGCCAAAGTCGGCGCCATCCACGTCGAAATCACCCAGATCCAGCCCGAAATCATCGAGGTTCGTGGACTTGGTGGCTGCGTCGGATTCAGCGGTATCCAACCCGAAGTCAAGTACCTCTTCCTGCTCAGCCGACTCAGCAGGCGCCTCGGTCAGGTCTTCCATCTCCATCCCGAAATCCATCGCTTCCACTTCGTTTTCGGATTCATCGAGCGCCCCCACGTGTCCTTCATCGAGTTCGGGCTCCGCTGCCCCGGCGTCCTCTTCGGGCAGGCTGAATTCGCTCATGTCGAACGCCAGCCCGCTCTCCTCGCCGGCCGCTTCCGTGGAGACCTCCGCATCCGAAGGGGTCGAATCGGCCTCCGAGGTGTCGCTGACGAAGTCGAGCCCACCGGCTAGCCCCGACTCACCGGCATCATCCGCAGCGGCCGGTGCTTCGCCTTCCGAGTCAATGCCGAAATCGAGTCCGTCGAGACCACTTATATCGGAGTCATCGGGTTGCTCGGCCTCAGCGTGGGTGTCCAGACCGAAATCCAGATTACCGAGGTCGTCCGTATCAGATTCCCCGGATTGCTGCTCTTCAGCGCTCGAATCAAGACCGAAGTCCAAACCGGCGAGGCTGTCTGTGTCGGATTCGCCGGATGGCTCCTCTGCAGCGGAATCCAGGCCGAAGTCCAGATCGCCAAGCCCCTCCATCTCGTCACCGGAGGAAGCCCCGGTCTCAGCCGGTTCCGAATCGCCGGCCTGCGCCTCTTCCTCGACTGCGTCATCCAGGTCCAATCCGAGATCGATCCCCAGATCGTCGGTGGCGTCCGCCCCGAACTCGTCGGAAGGCTCCATCTCAGCCGCCAGTGCATCCAAATCCAGACCAATGTCCAGCACGTCATCGATGGCAACAGAGGGATCGTCGTCCTCAATCGCGGCAGAGGCCTGCTCCGGGGCATCCGCAAACAGCGGATTTTCCGGGGCGAGCTCGTGTCCCATGACCGCGATCCGCTCCCAAACGGCTCCTTGGCCTTCCGTCGCCGCGTGGGCGGCGCCGGCCTGCTCTTCGAACGCCTGCCGATTCTTGGTCTTGTAATAGATCTCCATGAGCTTGCCGAGCAACTCGTGGCGCTCCGGTTCCTGCTCGATGGCGTCTCTCAGCAACTCCTCGGCCTGCTGGTGGCGTCCATAGGCCATGTAAACTTCAGCTTCGGTGATCGGATCGACCTCCGATTCCTGGGCCGGCATGCCGCCCATGCCGTCATCGGCCAAGTCACTGATCAGTGACGTCTCCAACGAAGAGGAACTGCTGCCATCGCCCTCCTTCGGGCTGAGCATGGACGAGGTCCCACCGGACAGGATGCTCTCCTGGAAGCCGCCGCCGTTCATCTTGCGACGGACAATCATCCCACCGAGGATCAACAGGATGAGGCCGAACCCGATGCCGCCCAGCATCATCCAATTTCCGAGCAGTTCATCGAGGAAGCTGACCGGCTCCGGTTCCACCACTGGAGGCCGCTTCACCGGCGGTTTCGGTTTCGTCTCGGACTTCGGCGGCACCTTCGGCTCTGCCTTCGTCTCCTTCACCGGAGCCTGCTCGACCGGTTTCTCGGCCGGTTTGGCCTCGGCGACAGCGGCCGGTTGCTCCTTCGGCTCAACCTCTGGCGCTGCCGGTGTTTCGGCCGGTGCAGCCGGTTTCACGGCTTCCGCCGGTTCCGCCGGTGCCTTCGGTTGCTCCGCCGTTTCACCCGCGTTCGCCTGTTCCCCTAATTGCTGCTGCAACTGCGCAAGGTCCGGACTCTGGAGCGTCAACAGTCGCTGTACCGAGGCCAGCTGACTCTCCAGCTCACGCAAGCGCTCCTGCAGCTCGGCATTTTCCCGACGCTGCGCCTCTGCCGCCTCGAGCGCGAGCATCAACTCCTGGCGCACGGCCCCGAGATCGTCCTTGCTGCCGGCACCGGCGGTCTTGGCCTTGGCGTCCCCTTCAGGAGCGACCAGTTTCAGTCTCGGCTCCTTGGGTGCCCCGACAGACGAAGGGGTCGCAACGGGGGCGTCGCTCTGTTTGCGGCCGGCGCCTTCGCCGCCGAGCGCCTGCCTGGTGTCCGACCAACGCCGACTATGCAGCTCGACTTCCCGCGCCGCATCGGCCTGGCTTAGCTGGTGGATCAGCCCCAGGTCGTCGAGACGCAGGACCGCGCCTTTGCGCAGTTTGTTGATGTTGTTGTCCAGAAAGGCGTGGGGATTGGCGCGGTACAGGGCCATCATCATCTGTTTGATGCTGACCGAGTCATCCGGACGAAGGCGGGTGGAGATCGACCAGAGCGTGTCGTCCGCCTTGATTGGGCCGTAAACCAGGTTTTCGCCATTGCCACCGGCTACGGGTGCCTGCGACCGGCCCGATTGGGTCAGGGTTGCCGGCGCCGTGGTGGTGGCCTGAACGGGTGCGGGTGCGGCGGCGGTGACCGGGGCACGCGTCGCGGGCGCCTTGTCCTTGACCAGTTCAGGCGGATCAAGCAGGAGGGTGTATTCCCGCATCAGCCGCCCTTTCCTCCAGTTCAGCTCCAGCAGGAAGTCGAGAAACGGTTCGCGAATGGGCCGAACCGAGCTCACTTTGACAAAGGGTTGACCGTCGGGCCGCGTTTCAACGGCAAACTGCAGCAGCATCAAGTTGGAGGTCCGCTCGATCCCGAGTCGGGCAAAGTCTTCGTACGACGCCAGCCCAGCCTTGATACTGGCTACATCCCCCGGCTCCGCGGAGAGCAGTTCGATTTCCGCCTCCAGCTCCTCGTTCAGCGCTGAATGAAGGTTGATATCACCCAGCCCCAAACCCAACGCCGTCAAAGGCGAGACCAGCGACAGGGACAGCAGCGTCCGGACCAGCTTGCGCACCATCTTTACTCCCAAATAGCAGCCCTGAATCCCGTTCGACACGGCGAATTTAACGTTCCGGGTCACGGGGTTGAGACGAAAACCTCTAATGTTCCTTTAGTTACTGCGCCTAACTATATACTAGAGATAGTCGCGGACCAAAATTTCCGCAATACGGACGCAGTTTCCGGCCGCTCCCCGGCGGACGTTATCCGCCACCAGCCAGAGATTCAGGCCATTGGCCCGCCCCACGTCCCGGCGGATCCGACCGACGAAAATCGCGTCGGAGTTCGCGGCATCTGTCACCGGCGTCGGCATTCCCTCACCGCCGTCATCGTCAGCCAGCTCAATACCATCGACCCGCGCCAGCAGCTCCCTGGCCACCTCAGGCGCCAACTCGCCGTCGGTTTCGATGTGCACGGCCTCACAGTGACCGAAAAACACCGGAACCACTGTTACTGTCGGGTTCACCCCCAAGTCGGGCAGCGCCAACAACTGGCGGAGCTCCCGGACCAACCGCCACTCGTCCCCGGTATGGCCTTCCTCTTCGAGCGCACCGCTTCGAGGCAGAATGTTGAAGGCGATCTGCCGGGAAAATACCTTGTTTTCCACTGGCAATGCATTGAGCAACTTCGCAGTCTGGGAAGCCAACTCCTCGATTCCGGCCTTTCCGAAGGCCGAAACGGCTTGCAGACTGACCACGTCGACCTGCCGGAGCCCGGCATTGTCATGCAGCGGCTTCAGGACCACCGCCAGCGCAACGGCCGATGCCGAAGGTGTCGCGACGACGCCCCCGCCGGCAGCTTCCGCGAGGGCTTCGGGATTGACCTCCGCAACCACCGGAGTGCCACCCTCGCTGGCCAACGTACCGCCGGCATCCACAACGAAGCAGCCCGCCGTCGCCGCTTGGCGGGCAAACGGGAGCATATCGTCTTCTCCGGCAAACAGGACGAGTCGTATGGCCGAAAAGTCGAACTCGGTCACGGATTTGACCGCCAGCCGGCGTTCGCGGAAGGGCAATCGGGCGCCGACGGACTCACCGGCGTCCAACAAGTGCAGCTTGCCCACCGGAAAATCCCGCTGCTCCAGGATCTCCAGCAACGCCTCTCCGGTGGCGTTGGCCGCACCGATGATGGCCAGATCGATATTGGTGGTCATGCAGAGTCCGTCCGTCCGATGATGGGTAAGCCCGGGGCTTGCCCCGGGCCACCTCGAATCACGCCTCCTGAAGGATGCGCAACATGCGGCGCAGCGGCTCGGCCGCGCCCCACAGCAGCTGGTCACCCACGGTGAACGCGGCCAGATACTCCGGCCCCATGGTGAGCTTGCGCAGGCGCCCGACCGGGACCGTCAGCGTGCCGGTGACCGCCGCCGGTGTCAGCTCGCGCATGGTGATCTCGCGGTCGTTGGGTACCACCTTCACCCAATCGTTGGCGGAGGCGATGATGCCTTCGATATCGGCAAGTGGCACATCCTTCTTGAGCTTGATGGTCAGTGCCTGGCTGTGGCAGCGCATGGCGCCGACGCGCACGCAGATGCCGTCAATGGGGATGGGGTGGTCGGAACGGCCCAGGATCTTGTTGGTCTCCACCTGCGCCTTCCACTCCTCCTTGCTCTGGCCGGAGGGCAGCTGCACGTCCAGCCACGGAATCAGCGAGGCGGCGAGCGGAACCGGCCACTGCTCCAGCGGGTAGTCGTCGCTGCGCAGGAAGTCGGTGACGGTGCGGTCGATCTCGAGGATGCCGGCGGCCGGATCCTCTACCAAATCCTTGGAGACGTTGTAGACGGCGCCCATCTGCTTGATCAGCTCGCGCATGTTCTGCGCGCCGGCGCCGGAGGCGGCCTGGTAGGTCATGGGCGAGATCCAATCGACCAGTCCTTCCTGAAACAGCCCGCCGAGCCCCATCAGCATCAGGCTGACGGTACAGTTGCCGCCGACGAAGGTCTTCACCCCGTTGGCCAAACCGTTGTCGATGACGCCGCGGTTGACCGGGTCGAGGACGATAATCGACTCGTCCTTCATGCGCAGGGTGGAGGCGGCGTCGATCCAATAGCCATCCCAGCCGGCGGCGCGCAGGTCCGGATACACCGCTTCGGTGTAGCTGCCGCCCTGGCAGGAGACGATGGCATCCATCGCCTTCAGCTCATCGATGTTCCTCGCGTCCTTCAGCGGCGGTACATCCTTGCCGACGTCCGGACCGGGCTGCCCGGTCTGGGAGGTGGTAAAGAAGACCGGTTCAATGCCGGCGAAGTCGTTCTCCTCGCGCATGCGCTGCATGAGCACCGAACCCACCATCCCACGCCAACCCACGAACCCTACACGCTTCATTTGTCTGACTCCTCGTAAAAAAGATCTCAACGCAAAGACGCGAAGACGCAAAGGACGCAAAGTTGTTCTTTGCTGAATTCCCTTTGCGCTCTTTGCGTCTTTGCGTCTTTGCGTTGGATGTTTATCTTTTCAGCCGCGCATTGCGGCCACGACGGCGTCGCCCATTGCCGAAGTGCCGACCCTCTCGCAGCCATCGGTCCAGATGTCGGCAGTGCGCTTGCCCTGGTCCAGCACGGCGTCGACCGCCTGCTGGATGCGGTCGGCCATGGCCGGCTCGTCGAGGGTGTAGCGCAGCATCATCGCCACCGAGAGGATGGTGGCCAGCGGATTGGCGACGTTTTGACCGGCGATATCGGGCGCCGAACCGTGGATCGGTTCGTACATGCCCTTGCTGTTCTCGTCCAAAGAGGCCGAGGGCAGCATGCCGATGGAGCCGGTCAGCATGGCGGCTGCATCGGACAGGATGTCGCCGAACATGTTGGTGGTGACCATCACGTCGAACTGTTTGGGAGCGCGCACCAGCTGCATGGCGGCGTTGTCGACATACATGTGCGACAGCTCCACCTCCGGCCAGTTCTTGCCCTCCTCGATCATCACCTCGCGCCACATCTCGGTGCACTCCAGCACGTTGGCCTTGTCCACCGAGCAGACGCGCTTGTTGCGCTTCATGGCGATATCGAAGGCGACCTTGCCGATGCGGCGGACTTCCGATTCGCTGTAGACCAGGGTGTTGAAGCCCTGACGCTCGCCGTTCTCCAGGGTGCGCACCCCGCGCGGCTGACCGAAGTAGATGCCGCCGGTCAGCTCCCGGACGATCATGATGTCGAGCCCGGCGACCACTTCCGGCTTCAGGGTGGAGGCGGAGGCAAGCTGCGGATAGAGGATCGCCGGGCGCAGGTTGGCAAACAGGCCCAGTTCCGCGCGTAGGCCGAGCAGTCCCTTCTCCGGCCGCACCGCAATGGGCAGCGACTCCCATTTGTAACCGCCCACAGCCCCGAGCAGCACCGCATCGGCCGCCTTGGCCAGGTCCAGGGTCTCCTGCGGCAGCGGTGAGCCCTTGGCGTCATAGGCGGTCCCGCCCACCAAGGCCTCCTCCATCTCCACCTTCAGGCCGAACTCGTCCCGCAGGCAGCCCAACACCTTCACCGCCTCGGCGACGATCTCCTGCCCAATCCCGTCACCGGGCAACACTGCAATTTTCTTGGTCACTGTCAAAAACCCTTCAACGCAAAGACGCAATGACGCAAAGGACGCAAAGATCTTGTTTGTCCCCTGCTCTCGAAGCTCTCTTAACCATCAACCGTCATACCAATCCACCGCAATGCCGAAGAACACAATGGACCAAAACAAAAAATCTTTGCGACCTTTGCGTCTTCGCGCCTTTGCGTCGGATCTTTTCTCAACCAAACAGCCAGGGCGCCTCTTGGCGGCGGCGCGCTTCGTAGGCCCGGATCTCGTCCACGTGCTGCAGGGTGAGGCCGATGTCGTCGAGGCCATTCAGCAGGCAGTGCTTGCGGAACGGGTCGACATCGAAGGCGAAGGCCTCGCCCGACGGCGTGGTCACGGCCTGTGCCTCGAGGTCCACCGTCAGCCGGTAGTCCTCATTCGCCTCGGTGTCGCGGAACAGCTGGTCCACCGTCGTCTCTGGCAGGACGATGGGAAGAATGCCGTTCTTGAAGCAGTTGTTGAAAAAGATGTCGGCGAACGAGGGCGCAATGATCACGCGAAAGCCGTAGTCCAGCAAGGCCCATGGCGCGTGCTCCCGGCTCGAGCCGCAGCCGAAATTCTGCCGCGCCAGCAGCACCGATGCCCCCTGGTAGCGCGGCTGGTTCAGCACGAACTCCGGATTGAGCGGCCGGCTGGCGTTGTCCATCCCCGGCTCGCCGTGATCCAGGTAGCGCCACTCATCGAACAGATTCGGCCCGAACCCGGTCCGCTTGATCGATTTCAAAAACTGCTTGGGAATGATGGCGTCGGTATCGACATTCGCCCGATCCAACGGCGCCACCAACCCCGTCATCTTTTCAAATTTGTCCATATCAAAAAACCCTCAACGCAAAGACGCCAAGACGCAAAGGACGCAAAGAAATTAAAAGTAAAAACCTTTGCGCTCTTTGCGTCATTGCGTCTTTGCGTTTGATTTTGAATTACCAGTCCCGCACGTCGACGAAGTGCCCCGCAATCGCCGCGGCCGCGGCCATGGCCGGGCTGACCAGGTGGGTGCGTCCGCCCTGGCCCTGGCGGCCTTCGAAGTTGCGGTTGGAGGTGGAGGCGCAGTGTTCGCCCGCTTCCAAACGATCGTCGTTCATCGCCAGGCACATGGAACAACCCGGTTCACGCCACTCGAAGCCGGCTTCGATAAAGATCCGGTCCAGCCCCTCTCTCTCTGCCTGCGCCTTGACGAGACCGGAGCCCGGCACCACCAGTACCTGCTTGACGGAACTGGCCTTCTTGCGCCCCTTGGCCACCTCTGCTGCCTGACGCAGGTCTTCGATCCGCGAATTGGTGCAGGAGCCGATGAACACGCGGTCGACGGCAATGGCACTGATGGGGCTGTTGGCGGTGAGGCCCATGTACTTGAGTGCCCGCTCCATGCCCTCGCGCTTGACCGGATCGGGCTCTTCGAGCGGATCGGGCACATTGGCGCTGACCGGCACCACCATCTCCGGTGAGGTGCCCCAGGTCACCATGGGCTGAATGGCGGTGGCATCGAGCACCACCTCGCGATCGAACACCGCGTCCTCATCCGAGTGCAGGTCAAACCAGGCCGCCACCGCCTGGTCCCAGAGATCGCCCTTAGGTGCATAGGGTTTGCCATACAGGTATTCGATGGTGGTCTCGTCCACCGCCACCATGCCGGCCCGGGCCCCCGCCTCGATGGCCATGTTGCAGACGGTCATGCGCCCCTCCATGGAGAGGTCGCGGATCGCCTGGCCGGCAAACTCGATGGCATAACCGGTGCCGCCGGCGGTGCCGATCTCACGGACGATCGCCAGCACGATGTCCTTGGCGGTAACGCCCGGCCCAACCTGGCCCTCGACCGTCACCCGCATGTTTTTCGACTTTTTCTGCACCAAGGTCTGCGTCGCAAGCACATGCTCGACTTCGGAAGTGCCGATGCCGTGGGCCAGGGCGCCGAAGGCACCGTGGGTGGAGGTGTGGGAGTCGCCGCAGACCACGGTCATGCCGGGCAGGGTCGCACCCTCCTCCGGCCCGACCACGTGCACGACGCCTTGGCGGGCGTCACCCATGGGGAAATAGGGGATACCGAACTCCTTCACGTTGGCGTCCAGCGTCTCCACCTGGGTTCGGGAGATCGGGTCTTCGATGCCACGGCTGCGATCGGTGGTGGGTACATTGTGGTCCGGCGTGGCGATCACGGTTTCGGTCCGCCACGGCTTGCGCCCGGCGAGGCGCAGGCCTTCGAAGGCCTGCGGCGAAGTCACCTCATGTACCAGGTGCCGATCGATATAGATGAGGGCCGTGCCGTCATCAGAGGTACGCACCACATGGGCGTCCCAAAGCTTGTCGTAAAGGGTCTTTCCAGCCATTTCCGTTTTCACCTGTCAACTACCGGGTCGAACCCGGGTTTACCGCCGGGACGCAGCATGCGCGGAGGTCGCCCCTTGGGTTAATACACGAACATTGCAGGGTTAATGCTAGCAGCGAATACTTGCATTACTCCAATTCATATTTTTCATATAATCCATTCCTCATGGATATTGCCAACCTCCAGACCTTTATCGCCATTGCCGAAAGCGGATCGTTTTCGCTCGCGGCCGAACGCCTGCACCTGACCCAACCGGCGATCAGCAAGCGGGTGGCCGCGCTGGAGCAGGCGCTGGGGAGTCCCCTGTTCGACCGCGTGGGACGCCGGAACGTGCTGACCGAGGCCGGCCAGGCCCTGCTGCCCAATGCAAGGCGGGTCCTGGAGGCACTGGAAGACGGACGCCGTGCCGTCGCCAACCTCTCCGGGACGGTTGCCGGGCGGCTCAGTATCGGCACCAGCCATCACATCGGACTGCACCGGCTGCCGTCGGTGCTGCGCCGCTTCCACGACCACTATCCCGCTGTCGAACTGGACATCCGTTTCATGGATTCGGAGCAGGCCAGCCGATCCGTGGAAGCGGGAGAGTTGGAGCTGGCGGTGGTGACCCTACCGCTGGAACCGGCCGCCTCGCTTGCCACCCAAAGGATTTGGCCGGACCCACTGGCAGTGGTTTGCAGTAAAGGTCACCCGCTCGCTCGTCTCACCCGAACCGGGGTGAGAGCCCTCGCCACCCACCCGGCCGTGCTCCCTTCGCGCGGCACCTACACCCGCCAAATGGTGGAAAATGCCCTGGCGCCGCTTGGCCTCGAGCTGAAGGTGGACCTCTCCACCAACTATCTGGAAACCATCCGCATGCTGGTCGGTGTCGGACTGGGGTGGAGTGTACTGCCGGCGATCATGGTGGATAGCGACCTGGTCACACTCGAGGTGCCGGAGCTGCGCATCGAGCGCCAGCTCGGACTGGTGCGCCACCGCGCACGGACGCTGTCCAATGCGGCGGCGGCGTTTGTTTCGGTGTTGGGATCCGCTGAGAGGATGGGCAAAGCGGAGCGTGCCCATCACCGGCCTTCGGGCTGATGGGCACGTCGCTCCCGCCCCTTTGCCCATCCTACGCTCACTCACACTCACGGCTTTTTACAGCTCGCTCCACATCCGCACGAGATTGATGTACGCGTGGTCCACCGCGTCGCACTCTTCCGTGCCGGGTGATTTCTCCAACAGCGTGTTGCGGGCACGTCCGAGGTTATAGAGCAGTTCACGCTGCATCGGGTCGCGCACCAGGCTCTGGATCCAGAGTACCGCCACCAACCGTTCACCGGCGGTGACGTCGGCCACCCGGTGCAGGGTGCCGGAGGGGTAGATCACCGCATCACCGGCCTCGAGTTTGACCCGTTGCTCGCCGAACGGGGTGCGGATCACCAACTCACCGCCCTCGTAATCATTCGGGTCGCTGAGAAAGATGGTGCAGGAGATGTCGGTGCGGTACTTGCCGCCCTCCGGCCCCATGATCGGGTCATCAACGTGGTCGCCGTAGTGCATGCCGGGGGTATAGCGGGCGACGATGGGGGTGGCGACCCGGTGCGGCAGTGCCCCCAGGCGGAACTCCTCGCTGCGATAGAGGCTACCCACCAGGGCGCGGTTCAACGGATCGCGTACCTGTGCGCCGCGATCGAGTTCCAGGTTGTTCTTCACCTTCTCCGCCGCCTTGCCGGCGGTGAGCTTTCCGTCCACGAACTCGGCGTTGGCGAGGGCGCGACGGACGGTCTGCAACTCATCCGGCGAGAGCAGGCCGGGGATCCTCAACATCATGGTGGTGGTCTCCTGTTCGGGGCGTGCGCGCTATGATAGCGAGAATGTCCGCTTTATCCGACCCGCAACCGCTCGGGATACTGGCCCGCTGGTATGCCGACCCGCTCACCGCCGAGCAGGCGCGACTGCTGCTGGCGGAAGCCGAAGCACGCCAGCAGCGGCTTGCCCGGCGTGGCGCCGTATGCCGCACCTGCCTGTTGATGCGCCTGATCGCCCGCTTCTGGCTCGGAAAGGAGGTGGAGCCCGACTACCAGCGTGCCCGATTGCGGCTGGCCCGCACCGCCCATGGGCGTTTGCTGGCGGAACAGATCGATGGCCAGCTGTTGCTGGCGCGGCGCATCAGCGGGGGCTTCGAGCGGCTGCAGCGGGCGTTTTCCGACGGCCACCGGCTTTACCGTGCCCCCGACTACTTTGTGGTTTTCAAACGGCTCGAAACCCTGCACTGGCTACCGCTGTCCGACCTACCCTCGCCGCCGGCGCCGCTCGACGAGCTGCTGACCACTGCCCGCGTGATCGCCACCCTGCGACGGGGCGAACGCCCGGCGTTCACCTTCGACCCCAACGACACCTACGGCTGAACCGCATCGTTCACGGCCGGTGCTGATGGTGCGGTTCGCAAGCTCACCACACCCTACGTTTGAACCGGCAGAAAAGGAAGGCCGTCTCGTTCCCACGTTCCGCGTGGGAACGCAAACCGGCGCTCCGCGCCCCGAAGGCATCCATCGATGCAGGCGGGTTGCGGCCCGCGTCGGCCCACCAGCGGTGCAGAGCGCCACGGACGGCGTTCCCCCCCGGAGCATGGGAACGAGCGATCCGGAATCCGGGTCGGGCGAACGGCTTAATGCCGCTCCGGGTGGATCCAAAGGGCGGCGATACCGAAGGCGGCGATGCTGAGGGTGGCGGCGATGTAATAGGTCCCCGCGGGCGAGCCGGCATCCCACACGATGCCGCTGTAGAGGGCACCGATGGCGCCGCCGGCGCCGAAGCTGAGGGAGCTGTAGAGGGCCTGGCCGCGGCCCTGGTGGCGGCCGCGGAAATAGTGATGGAAGAGGGCGATGGCCACCGCATGGAAGATGGCGAAGCTGGCGGCATGCAGGATCTGGGCGAACAGCATGGCCGCCAAACTCTCCGGCACGGCACCGATTAGCAGCCAACGCAGCGCGGTCAGTGCCAACGCCCACAATAGCAGCAGGCGCAGACCGTAGTGGGTCACCAGCCGGTGCATGACGATGAACACCCCCACCTCGGCCACCACTCCCAAGGCCCACAGCTGGCCGATGAGCCCCTTGCCGTAGCCGAGCTCCTCCATGTAAATGGTGTAGAAGGTGTAATAAGGTCCATGCCCGGCCTGCATCAGGAAACAGACTCCCAGCAGGGCGAGCACGTCCGGTCGACGCAGCACACGGCCGATGGAACCGGTCGCCTCCTGTCCGTGCCGATGGGGTTGGTCGGAGACGGTCAGGCTCGAGCCCCAGATGCCGACAAACAGCACGAGCAATACCGGCGGCAGGATCTCCGGGGAGAACCACTCCAGCGCCAGGCCGAGGCCGCCCACGGTGACGATAAAGCCGATGGAGCCCCAAAGCCGGATGATACTGTAGCGGTGCGAGGCGTCGCCAAGATGGCTCAGGGTAGTTGCCTCGAACTGCGGCAGTGCCGCGTTCCAGAAGAAACTAAACAGCAGCATCACGGCCGCCAGCGCCCAGAAGCCCTCGGCCACGAACACCCCGCCAAAGGTCACCACCGCTAAAAGCGAGCCAAGGCGGACGATGGACATGCGCCGCCCGGTGTGGTCGGCGATCCAGCCCCAGATATTGGGGGAGACGATCTTGGTCGCCATCATCAGCGCCATCAGCTGCCCGATCGCAAGCGAATCGAAGCCGCGGTGCTTCAGGTAGAGCGCCCAGTAAGGCACCAGCACACCAAGGCTGGCGAAGTAGAACAGGTAAAACGAAGACAACCGCCAGTAAGGCAGGGATGAGGAGCGAGGGTCGAGTTCCGAACCGGCGTTATCGCCTGCGGGTGCGGGTCTCTCGCGCCCCTCGTCCTTCGCCCCTCGCATCGGCGGTTTACCGGATGACCGGCGTGCCGGATTGTACTTCCGCGTTCTGGGCGCGATGGCGCAACAGGTGGTCCATCAGCACGATGGCCGTCATCGCCTCGGCGATGGGTACGGCGCGGATGCCGACGCAGGGGTCGTGACGCCCGGTGGTGACCACCTCCACCGGCTCGCCGGCGAGGTTCACGCTGCGGCCGGGGATGCGGATGCTGGAAGTGGGCTTCAGCGCAATGGAGGCGGTGATCGCCTGGCCGCTGGAGATTCCGCCGAGCACACCGCCCGCGTGGTTGGACAGGAACCCTTCCGGGGTGATCTCGTCGCGGTGTTCGCTGCCCTTCTGCTCGATGCAGCCAAAGCCGGCACCGATCTCGACGCCCTTGACCGCATTGATGCCCATCAGGGCATGGGCCAGGTCTGCATCCAGCCGGTCGAACACCGGCTCGCCGAACCCCGGCGGCACCCCGGTGGCGACTACGTTGACGCGGGCGCCGATGGAGTCGCCCTCCTTGCGCAGGGCGTCCATGTAGGCTTCGAGTTCCGGCACCATGGCGGCGTCCGGGAAGAAGAACGGATTCTCCGGCACCGCCGACCAGTCGAAGGCCTGGTGTTTATGGGGTCCGAGTTGGGCCAGGTAACCGCGGATTTCGATGCCGTGCTCGCGCAGGTACTTGCGCGCGATGCCCCCGGCCGCCACCCGCATGGCGGTCTCGCGCGCCGAGGAGCGGCCGCCGCCGCGGTAGTCGCGGATGCCGTACTTTTGTTGATAGGTGTAGTCGGCATGGCCCGGCCGGAACCGGTCCATGATGTTGGAGTAATCCTTCGAGCGCTGGTCGGTGTTCTCGATCAACAGGCCGATCGGTGTACCGGTCGTGACCCCTTCGAACACCCCCGACAGGATCCGCACCTCATCCGGCTCGCGCCGCTGGGTGGTATGGCGCGAGGTTCCGGGACGACGCCGGTCGAGGTCGCCCTGAAGGTCGGCCTCGGTCAGCGGCAGCCCCGGCGGACAGCCGTCGACAATGGCGCCGAGCGCAGGGCCATGGGACTCACCAAAGGTGGTGACCGTAAACAGTTTGCCGATGCTGTTTCCTGACATGGGGGTATTGTACGGTTAGGTGGCGCGCGATGTTAATGGATCCGCGAATAAACGCAAATGGACGTGGCACGTGGCAAACGGTGCGGTTCGCAAGCTCACCACACCCTACAACGGCCCATCTTTCGATTCGCGTTCATTCGCGTTCATTTGCGGATCAAATCACCTTGGAAAACCGCTGCCCCGCCTTCTCCCGCAGGTAGCGGTCGAAGTTCATGCAGATGTTGCGAATCAGAAGCTTGCCCTTCGGCTGCACGTCGATGCGGTCGCTGCCCAGGGTCAGCAGGCCGTCGCCCTCCATCCCCTTGAGGTCGTCCAGTTCACGGGCGAAGTATTCGTCGAAGGTGATGCCGTATTTCGCCTCGACCGCCTTCTTGTTCAGGGTGAAGTGGCAGATGAGGTCGGTGATCACGTGGCGGCGCAGCTTGTCATCGGCGTCCAGTTCCACCCCGCGGAACACCGGCAGGTGGCCGGCATCGATGCGGTCGTAGTAGTCGTCCAGCACCTTCAGGTTCTGGGCGTAGCTGTCGCCCACCTGGCTGATGGAGGTGCTGCCGATGCCGATGAGGTCGCAGTCGGCGTGGGTCGAGTAACCTTGAAAATTACGGTACAGGGTACCCTCACGCTGGGCCACGGCGAGTTCGTCATCCGGCTTGGCGAAGTGGTCCATGCCGATGTAGACGTAGCCGGCCTCGGTAAGGCGGGCGATGGTCATCTGCAGGATGTCCAGCTTCTCCTGCGGTGCCGGCAGGTCCTCGGCGTTGATGCGCCGCTGCGGCTTGAACAGGTCCGGCAGGTGGGCGTAGTTGAACACCGACAGGCGGTCCGGGGCGATGGTCAGGATCTTGTCCAGGGTCTTGCCGAAGGAGTCGACGCTCTGGAACGGCAGGCCGTAGATGAAGTCGAGACTGATCGACTTGAAGCCCTCCTCCCGCGCCGCCTGCAGGGCGCCCAGGGTCTCCTCCTCGCTCTGGATGCGGTTGACCGCCTTCTGCACCCGCGGATCGAAATCCTGCACGCCGAGGCTCATGCGGTTGAAGCCGAGCCGGCGCAGCAGGGCGATGGTGTCGGTCTTCACCTCACGCGGGTCGATCTCGATGGAGTACTCGCCGGTGTCGTCGTCATGCAGGCGGAAACACTCGCGGGTCTTATCCATCAGCGCGGACATCTCGTCATGACTGATGAAGGTGGGGGTGCCGCCGCCCCAGTGCAGCTGATCGACGGTGCGGCTGTTATCGAACAGCGCCGCCTGCAACTCCAGCTCGCGATGGACCCGTTGCAGGTAGGGCGAGGCCTTGCTGCGGTCCTTGGTCACCACCTTGTTGCAGCCGCAGTAGAAGCAGACGGTGTCGCAGAACGGGATGTGGAAGTAGAGCGACAGCGGGTTGCCGGCGGCATTGGTCGCCTGCGCCCAGCGCTTGTAGTCGTCTTCGCCGAAGCCGTCGTGAAACTGCACCGCGGTCGGATAGGAGGTGTAGCGCGGCCCCGACTTGTCGTAGCGCTTGATGAGGTCTTCGTCGAAGACGATGCTCTGGTCGGTCATGGGCACCCCGTGCGTGGTTGGGTCCGGGTTCAAGCCTCGTCTATCTCGAGGCCGTTGCGGTGAGTGTGGTTGATTACCGCCAGCAGATTGCTGAACGGCAGCGCCTTGCCATGCTTGTTGACCAGATCCATAAACGGCAGGTCTTCGTTCGCGAATTCGTAGGAACCGTCGGCCATGGCGGCACGCAACCGGCGCAGCATCTGTTCCAGCGGGTCGAGATAGGTCAGGTGCGTGCCCGGGTCTTCCATGTCGTACTCATAGCAGGAGCGCAGCTCCTCGACCTCCACAATGGCCTGATCCACCATCCGGACATACTGCTCGGCGGTCTTGGGTCGAATGCTGTACATGGATATTCAAATCTCCGTGCTGTCTTGGATCGCGTGGTTCAGGCGAAGTTGCCGATTATACAGGTCGTGCAGTGGAAAACCCGCCGCAGAGACGCAGAGGCGCGGAGGAATGAAAGGTTTTTCCTCCAAACCTCCGTGTCCCTGCGTCTCCCTGCGGTTTTTTGGGGCACTATGCCCGCTCGGCCGCCAACGCCGCGAAGCGGGCATGGTGTTCGGCCACCTGTTCGGCGGTCAAAAGGAAGATGCCGTGGCCGCCGCGCTCGAATTCCAGCCAGACGAAGGGGACTTCCGGCAGGAGCTCGGCCAGGGCGTGCTCGCTGTTGCCCACCTCGACCACCAGGATGCCCTCCGGGTTGAGGTGTTCCCGGGCGTCACGCAGCATCTTCAGCACCAGGTCGAGGCCGTCATCACCCGCAGCCAGGGCCAGCTCCGGCTCGCGGTGGTATTCATCCGGCAGCGTCGCCATGTCTTCAGCGTCGACGTAGGGCGGATTGCTGACGATGATGTCGTACTGCTCCCCTGACAATTGTTCGAACAGGTCCGACTGTACCAGCTTCACCTGCCGCTCCATGCCATGGCGCGCCACGTTTTCGGCGGCGACCGCCAGGGCGTCGTCCGACAGGTCCGCCGCGTCCACCAGCGCGTCCGGGAATGCGGCGGCGCAGGCGATGGCAATGCAGCCGCTGCCGGTGCAGAGGTCGAGAATATTCCCCACCCGCTGCGGGTCGATCCAGGGGCTGAACTGCGCCTCGATCAGCTCGGCGATGGGCGAGCGCGGGATGAGCACCCGCTCGTCCACATAGAAAGGCAACCCGGCGAACCACGCCTCGTGGGTGAGGTAGGGAGCGGGAATCCGCTCCTCGGCCCGGCGGCGCAGCAGTGCCACCACCCGCTCCCGCTCCTCCTGCAGCAGTCGCGCCTCGTAGTAGCGCTCCGGGATCTGCGTCGGCAGATCGAGGGCAAACAGGGTCAGATAGGCCGCCTCGTCGAAGGCGTTGTCGGTCCCATGGCCAAAATGGAGCCCGGCCCGGTTGAACAGACTCGCCCCCCACCGGATCAGGTCCCGCGGGGTCGCCAACACCTCGACCGCTTCGTCATAGCTCATGCGTTGAAATCCAAAAGAAGGTCGCAGAGGCGCAGAGATGCAGGCGGATCGTAGGATGTGGTGAGGAACGAACCGCATCGGTCGCGGGACGGTGCGGTTCGTTCCTCACCACACCCTACAACCCCTCCGTGCCTCTGCGCCTCTGCGACAGATTTTTCCCGGCACGATTCTAACCGCAGGCGCAGGCGCTTACCCGCCCTTTTTGACGGCGTGCTTGGGGCGGAAGGCCTTGATGACCGCTTCGTCGGTCTCGAGGTAAGGGCCTTCGATGAGGTCGATGCAGTACGGCACGGCCGGAAACACGGCATCCAGGCAGTCGGCAATGGCCGAGGGCTTGCCGGGCAGGTTGATGATCAGGGAGCGGCCGCGGATCCCGGCGATCTGGCGGGAGAGGATGGCGGTCGGCACGAACTTCAGGGAGACCGCCCGCATCTGCTCGCCGAAGCCGTCGAGCAGTTTGTCGCAGACCGCCTCGGTCGCCTCCGGGGTGATGTCCCGCGGGGCCGGGCCGGTACCGCCGGTGGTCACCACCAGGCAGCAGCGTTCAACGTCGCACAGCATCTTCAGCGCCGCCTCGACCTGCTCCTGCTCGTCCGGCACCAGTCGCGCCACCGGCTCCCACGGGGTGGTCAGGGCCTTGTCCAGCCACTCGCGGATAGCCGGACCGCCCAGGTCCTCATACTCCCCGCGGCTGGCGCGGTCGGAGACGGTCACGATACCGATGCGTACGCTCTGCTCAGCCATATCAGATACCTGCGTAAATTAGTCCGTCATTATACGTGTACCCGAACATGGCGCCAGCCCCGTGAAAAGACTTGTCGCAGACAGGTAGGATGGGCAAAGGAGCGCAGCGACGTGCCCATCGACAAAACATATCGATGGGCACGCTGCGCTTTGCCCATCCTACGATCTGCGCCTCTGCGACAAGTTTTTAAATCAGAAGTCGTAGACCAGGGTTACCGAGGTGGTGGTGTCGGTATTTTCGGTACCGGGGGGCACGTCGCTGTTGTGACGGACGTTGTAGCTGATGCGGGTGGCGAGATTGCCGTTGATGCGCAGTTTCAGACCGACTTCCGCTTCGGTATAGGTGTTGTCGCTACCGGTTTCGATGAAGACCCGCTCGTTCAGTTCGGCGCTCGGACTGATCTGCCAACCGAAGTTCTCCGCCACTCGCGCGATCGCCTCGTCGGTGCGCTCGCAGCCAATCGGCTTGCTGTGACGGGCACCGGCACCGATCTCGAGGTCGAGCCAGATGCCGTCGCGGTCGAGTACGCGGTGACCGTAACCGAGCGTCTCTGACACCCGGTAGTCAAAGCCGGAGAAGCGGTCGTCTTCGTAGCGCAGGGTGCCGTAGACGTAGCGGAATTCATCCAGGCGGTAATCGCTCTTGCCGGCGGCGGTGTAGCGCTCCGCCGTGGTACCGCTGTCATCGGCGGCGCGCAAAGCTTCCATGCGGAACTCATGGCGCCAGGGAAACTCGTCTTTCTGAAGTGAGAGCTTGGCGTTGAAGCTTTGCGTATCGCTGTTTCCACTGGTGGCGATCAGGCCGACTTCGACGGTGCCGTCCCAGTGGGAGCTGGCTCCGGTGGACACATCCTCAACAGCAGTGGTATTGGCCTCAGCGCCCTCCTCCGCCGATGCTCCGCCACATACCAGCAGCGCGACCACTGCCAGGCGCGGTAATTTCGGGGACATAATGCGGTTTGATGGCTGAAGAATGTCGCGCCATTCTAACCGCTTACCTGACTGATGTCGTGACGTAATCCTGCAAACGGACCGGACGCCGGCGCGCGCCCCAGTCTCCGGCCGGTCCGTCGAATACGCCGGCACAGCGGGTGCCGCAACGGGAGCAGTGGCCGTCGTCGGTCAGGTTCCAATCCGTAATCACGTACCAGTCGCGCCCGATCAGCCGCGTGCCGCAGTGATGGCACCAGGTGCTGCCGCCGTGCTCGTCGTGGACATTGCCGGTGTAGGCGTAACGGACGCCGTTGTTCATGGCTATCTGACGGGCACGGGACAGGGTCGCGGCGGATGTCGGCGGCACATCGCGCATTTTCCAGTCTGGATGAAAGGCGGTGAAGTGCATCGGCACCTGCGGACCCAGCTCCTTCACCACCCAGCGGGTCATGGCGTCGAGCTCTTCTTCCGAATCGTTGTGCCCCGGTATCAGCAGTGTGGTGAGTTCCACCCACACGTCCGTCTCCCGGGCCAGATAGACCAATGTGTCGAGCACCGGTTGCAGGTGCGCGCCGGTCAGCTTGTAGTAGAACGCCTCGGTGAATCCCTTGAGGTCGACATTGGCCGCATCCATCCAGGCAAAGAATTCCTTGCGTGGTACCTCGCTGATGTAGCCCGCAGTGACCGCCACCGACCTGATGCCGCGTTCGCGGCAGGCGCGCGCCACGTCGATGGCGTACTCGAGGAAGATCACCGGGTCGTTGTAGGTGTAGGCGACACTGCGACAGCCCAAGTCCTCCGCTGCACGGGCGATCACCTCCGGCTCGGCGCGGTCCATAAGGGTATCCGTCTCGCGGGACTTGGAGATGTCCCAGTTCTGGCAGAACTTGCAGGCGAGATTGCAGCCGGCGGTGCCGAAGGAGAGGATCGGCGTGCCCGGCAGGAAGTGGTTGAGCGGCTTCTTTTCGATTGGGTCGACGCAAAAGCCGCTGGAGCGGCCATAGGTGGTGAGCATGATCCGGCCGCCGAGGTTTGCGCGCACGAAACAGAGGCCGCGCTGACCTTCGTGAAGCTTGCAATAGCGAGGGCAAAGATCGCACTGCACCCGGCCGTCTTCCAGCCGGTGCCAATAGCGGGTCTCTTTCAGGGAACCCGGCGCGAAGTCCTCCGGGCGTTCGGTTCGACTCATGTCTCCATCCATTTCCGGTTACCGGTTTGACCACGACCACGCGAAATTATTCACTGGTTCCGCGCGGCCTTGCTGGTCCGATCGCACGAGGGAACGATGCCTTGGTCGGCGGGGAACGATCGGCGGTCATGTTCGTTCCAAGCCGTAGGGCCCGCAGTGGGCCGCAGCGCGTTGCCCCGCCACGTACGCCGTCGGCGTTGTATGATCCACCCGCAGCCATCGAACAGGAAGCCGATCACCATGACAACGGTCCGACAACCGGCGGTCGCTGGTATGTTCTACCCGGCCGAAGCCGCCGAGCTACGCGGGACGGTGGACGCGATGCTCTGCGAGGTGCCGGCGACCTCGGCACCCATACCGAAGGCGATCATCGCACCGCATGCCGGTTACATCTATTCCGGCCCGATTGCGGCCCATGCCTATGCCCGGCTGGTACCGGCCCGTGAGCGGATCAGCCGCGTGGTCCTGCTCGGACCCTCGCACCGGGTGCCGCTGCTGGGGCTCGCCAGCAGCGGCGCGGACCTTTTCCATACGCCACTGGGCGACATCCCGCTGGACCGCGCCGCCATCGAAACGGTGGAGAAACTCCCCCAGGTCGTGCGGCTGGACGCGGCCCACCAGATGGAACACAGCCTGGAGGTCCACCTGCCGTTTCTGCAAGCGGTACTGGGGAACTTCAGTCTGGTGCCGCTGGTGGTCGGCGATGCCCCACCGGAGCAGACGGCCGAGGTGCTGGAACTGCTCTGGGGCGGTGAGGAGACTGTCATCGTCATCAGCTCGGACTTGAGTCATTACCAAAGCTACGCAGCCGCCCGCGAGCTGGACCGGGCCACCTGTACGGCCATCGAACGGCTCGACGCCACCGCGATTCGTTACGAACACGCCTGTGGCCGCAACCCCATCGGCGGACTGCTGGTGCTGGCCCGTCGCAAGGGACTGCAGGTGGAGACGCTGGACCTGCGCAATTCCGGCGACACCGCCGGTCCGCGCGACCAGGTCGTCGGTTACGGTGCATGGGTACTGATCTGATGTTCAGCGACCACCAGAAGGCGTGTCTGCTGCGACTCGCCGAAGCTTCGATCCGTCATGGTCTCAGTCGCGGTCTGCCTTTGGTCGTAACCTCTGGCGACTATGACCCGTTGCTCGCCGAACCGGGCGCCTGTTTCGTCACCCTACACCGCTCGGGTAACCTACGAGGCTGTATCGGCTCCCTCGAGGCGCGGCGTCCACTGGCGACCGACGTGGCGGAAAACGCCTTTGCCGCTGCCTTCCGCGATCCGCGATTCCCACCGCTTTCGGAGCGGGAGTGGGACGGTCTCGAGATCGATATCTCGGTCCTCACCCGGCCCGAAGCGTTTCCGGTCGACTCCGAACAGGATCTGCTCGTGAATTTGAGCCCCGGCGTTGACGGTCTGGTTCTGGAGGAGCGGGGCCATCGCGCCACGTTTCTGCCGGCGGTCTGGGATTCCCTGCCGGAGCCACGCGCGTTTCTCGATCACCTCCGCCTCAAGGCAGGCCTGCCACCCGGCTATTGGTCGGACACCATCCAGTTTTCACGCTATCGGACCGAGTCCTTCGGCCGCCAGGTCGAGAGCAGCGCCGCGGAAGCGGAACCCGGCACCGACCGTTTGGATTAGCGGCGCCCCAGCCGGCATTCACCGAGCGATCCGGGCAAACAGGTCAGGCCGTCAACCCAGATCGCATGGTCCAGACGGGCTTCGCCGAAATCGGCACCACCCAGTTCAGCACCGCTCAGGTCCGCGTAGGAGAGGTCGGCCCCGCGCAGGTTCGCATCGGACAGGTCGCTGCCGCGCAGATCGGTCCCCAACAGCCGGGAACCCGTGAGATTTGCACCACGCAGCTTGGCGACGCTGAGGTTGGCATAGGAGAGATCGGCAGCGCTCAGATTGGCGGCACGCAACAGGGAACCCTGAAGATCGGCGCTTTGCAGCACGGCACCGGCCAGGTCCACGTTGGCGAGTTCACTGCCCGCCAGCAGACAGTCGCGCCAGATCACCCCCGGCGCTGGCGCGGCATGGCATTGGGGTTCGGCGATGCCCGGCGGTTTGGGGAGCAGTACGGGTACGGCACCGACTGCCAACAGGATTCCGAATACCGAGAGATAAGTGCGCCAGCGGGAGGTATGGCGGTCATCGGCATTGGGTTTGTGCGGCGTGCGCAGTTCATCCGCCCAGCGGCGGGCCGCCTCCAGATGCGCCAGGGCTGCCTCGTCGGCCGGGCAGGCATCCGCCGCCCGCATGACCGCGGGGATCAGTGCCGGCACTTGGTCGACCCGGTTCCACTGTCCGCGATCGGCGCTCACCTCGTCACTCAGCGCGATTCGGCCCAGCAGGACATAGCGGGAGACCAGGCCGGCCGGGAAGGGCCCGCGCACCTCGCCCCGCGAGCGCACGTACCAGTTCTGCTCCACGTGTGTCTTCATGATCCGATAAAACCGGCCGATAGCATGGCCGAGAGCGCATCATAAGCGAACCGACCGAAGCCTGTACACGCGCCCCGATGGAAACCGCGGCCCCCTCCTCAAATACAGCAACACTGCTGGCGCTGAAACGGCCGGACGGTGTTGTCGCGGGCCTGCGAGTGGGGCAGGTGGTCTCCGCCACTGTGATTCGGCAGCGGGGTGAAACCGCCCAGCTGGAGTTCGGTGGTGGCCGCGTGCTGGAGGTCGGCACCAAGGCAGCGCTGTGCCCCGGCGAGCGACTCAGCCTACGTGTCGAGCACGACGGTTCGCGGCTGCTGTTGCGGGTCCTGCGCGATCGGCCTGCAGCGGATGTGCTGGCCAATGCCCTGCGCGCCGCCCTGCCGCGCCAGGCGCCCCTGCAGACACTGCTGACCCGGCTGCCGCTGCTGTTGGAGGCTCCGCTTTCCGACCCGCTGCCGCAAACACTGCGTGAGACCGTCCGAGAACTTTTGAACCGCCTGCCCACCCCGGAAAGACTGGCCACCGCCGATGGACTCGCGGGCGCCCTGCGCGATTCGGGATTGCTGCTGGAGAGCCGCCTTGCCGCCGGCTCGTCGGATCCCGGTCACGACTTCAAAGGGCTGTTGCTGCGGCTGTTGGCGCAGGCGATCCGCCAGGAGGCCGAAACCCGGCAGGGCACGGCCGGGACCAAAGGGGAGAGCCGGAGCGCCAGC
The DNA here is from genome assembly GCA_041685045.1 of Gammaproteobacteria bacterium. Taxonomy (GTDB): domain Bacteria; phylum Pseudomonadota; class Gammaproteobacteria; order Thiohalomonadales; family Thiohalomonadaceae; genus Thiohalomonas. The sequence goes on along the minus strand of JAWLGP010000011.1, from coordinate 27,375 downwards.
GAGTCGCGCGGTGGTGCCACCACACAGGTCGCTGCCAACCTGCGGCCGATCCGTTTGCTGTTTGCTGCGCCCCCGGCCGGAACGGCGCCCCGACCTGTGGCCCCGCAAGCGCCCGGCCCGGTCGCACCGCAAGCGCTGCCACCGTTTCCCCCGCTTGCCGGCGTCGCCCTGCGTGCGCGAGTGAACCTGCGAGGCCATGACCGCAGCCGGCTGACCCCGTTGCCGCAGCTGTCTCTGCTGCGGGGACTGATACAGCAGCTCGGCACGGCGCTGGCACGGGTGCAGACCCATCAACTGGTGAGTTCGATCGCCCAGGAGGGCAAGGAAGAACCGGCATGGCTGTTCGAAATCCCGGTGCACGACGGCAACGCCTGCGAACCGCTGCGGCTGCGTATTCGGCGCGGCAAGCCGTCAGCCGCGGGCGCGCCCCCCTCCTGGTCGGTGACGCTTCACCTCCAGCCCGCCGGATGGGGCGCGATCCGGATTGCGGTCATGCTGTTCGACGGTGTCGTATCGGCCGTGTTCCAGGCCGAGCGGGAGGCGACATCCGAACTGTTTCGCGGACAGATCGAGCTGTTGCGTGCACGCCTGCGCGAGCAGGGCCTGCAAACCGGCAATCTCGGCGTCCACACCGGGCCCGTCGCCTCGGATGAGACGTGGATTGAGGACCTGTCGCGCGACTGGCTGCTCAGCGAGAAGGCCTGAATGGCAGACACGGGAAAACCAACGCGCACCGCAATTGCCCTGGTTTACGACGGGGAGACCACCCCGCGCATCACCGCCAAGGGGCGCGGCGCACTGGCGGAAGAGATTGTGGCGGCCGCCAAACAGCACGGCATCCCTCTGAAGGAGAATGATGAATTGACGGCACTGCTCGCGCAGCTCGATTTGGGCGCCGAAATCCCTCGCGAGCTCTACGTGGCCGTTGCCGAGGTGATCGCCTTCGCCTACGTCGTCACGGGCAAATTTCCCAAACACTGGTGCCCACAGGACGAGGCGACGGTCAGTGGCGGTAACGATGCATCATTGTGATGAGCTCGGCCTCCCCCCGTGCCAGGCCGCATAGCTCCACCAAATCCTCGACACTCGCCCCCTTGTGCACCATCTTGATCGCCTGTTCGTAGGAAGGTCCCCGGCTCTGGGCCATTCGGTCCTGGCGCATCCCGAGTTCCTCCTGATATGAAGCGAGCGCCCGCACCTGTTGTTCCAGGCGGTTGACCCGATCGCCCAGGGTTACCGCGGCGCTGCAGAGCGCGCGCAGGTCCCGCTGGATGGACTTGACCACCTCCGCCTGCGCCCGTTTCGACTGGCGCAATGCCCCCCACGCGACCGCCCCCAGCAGCCCCGCCAGGCCGACAGCCGCCAAGATAACCGGCAAGAGGATGTTCATGTTCATACGTAAACGTCGATGTGGCCGTCGTCCGGCGTCTCATTCCCCGCACCGCCCGGTTTCTTTTCCGTGGCGTGGTCGTCCCGATCCCGCGGCTCCTGTCCGCCGGGCTCACCACCGCGCTGACGACCGGGCGGATGCTCGTCCGGGCGGCGGCGCCCGACGCGATGGTCGGGCTCGATGCGCTCAATGTCCGTCACGGCCCTCTTTATCACTCAAACCGTCCGACTCAGTGCAGGGTGAGCAGCTTGTTCAGGTCGACCAGGATCAACAGCTCATCCCCCGCTTTGGCGACACCATGTATGTACTGCGCGCTGTGATCGTTACCGACATTGGGCGCAAGCTCGATCTCGGAGCGTTTCAGGTCGACGACTTCCGCCACGCTGTCCACCATCATGCCGACGGTCTCCTCCTCGCGATCGATGATGACGATGCGGGTGGCGTCATCGTCGACCACCGGGGGCAGTCCGAAGCGCTTTCGGGTGTCGATCACCGTCACCACGTTGCCGCGCAGGTTGATGATCCCGAGCACGAACTCGGGGGCACCGGGCACCGGCGCAATTTCAGTGTGCTTCAACACTTCGCGTACATGCATCACGTCGACGCCGTACTTCTCATCCGCAAGCTTGAAGGTCACCCACTCCACAACCGGGTCGCTGCTGCTCTCTCGTTTCACATCCATCATCCACCTCGCCTAATCACGCTTTGGTCAATGGAACAGGATTTACAGGATGTTTCAGGATTAACAGGATGATTGAAATGCGCCGCTCCTACGGGGGTCCGCATATCTTGCCGATCCCCCGTGACGCCGATCATTTCGGAATACGTAGTTAGACCAGCCGTAACTGCTCGCCCGGGTACGCTCTCGATGTCGGCGCTACACAAGGCATCGTCTTCCCCGCGAAGGCGGGGATCCATTGACCATTCCCTGGATTCCCGCCTGCGCGGGAATGACGGAGGGGGCGAGTAGTTACGGTGACTAGCCATCCTTTTCATCCTGTTAATCCTGAAAAAATCCTGTCAATCCTGTTCTATTAACCGTCGGTTGGTTCACCAGCGGGCGTGACCTCCGCGTCCTCGACCCCGGTGGCCAGCATCTTCGCGAACGCCGGCGGGTCGATGATGGCGCACATGTGATCGATCACGGTCCCCGCCAGCCACTGCCGTCTGGTCCGGCTGCTGCGCCAACGTATTTTGTCGGGTGCCAGCGTGACCACCTGAGTCACCTGGTCGCAGGCCAGTCCCCACTCCCCCTCGCCGATAAAGACCACCCGCTTCAGCCGCGCGGAAGGGGACATCGTCAATTGCGCGCGGCGCTCCTCCGGCAGAACCAGCAGCGCCGTATCCACCACCGGAACGCTCCGCCCCCGGTAATCCACCAACCCCAGATACCACTCGACGTGGTCCGGCATCGGCGTCACCGCCTCCGCTTGCCACTCCTGGATCCCCGCCAACTCCACCAGCGGCACCGCCAGCGTCAACCCGCCCGCCTTAAACAGCAGCGCCTGGAAACTCCCTTCACCCCAGCACGGAATGGCGGCCCCGGTCTGCCGCGGCGCGACAGCAGCCGGCTCGTCCGTCGCCGGAGTCTCCACCGGCGCCTCGGCCTCGACCGGCTCCTCCTCCACCCGCAGCAACGCCTCGAAGTAGAGACTGAGGGCGTTGCCCTCCTCCACCAAGGTTTCTGTCCTGGTCTCTTCCTTCATGCCATTACCCACCGGCGCCAGTGCCCCTTCACTCTTCACTCTTCACTCTTCACTCTTCACTCTTCACTCTTCACTCTTCACTCTTCACTTTTCACTTTTCACTTTTCACGCCTCACCCGTCACCCCTCCCCCCTTCAAGCAACCGCTCCAACAACGCCGCATAAGCCACCACCCCCCGCGCCTGCGGATTCAGATACGACGGTGGCAGCCCCTGCCGGCTCGCCTCATTGAACTGGTTGTCGACCGGGATCACCGAGCTCCAGATCCGATCCGGATAGCGCTCGCGCATGCTCTTCAGGCTTTCCAGCGACGCGCGGACCCGCCGGTCGAACATGGTCGGCACGATGAGGTACTCGAGCGGACGGCGCCGGGCCTGGGTGACCATGCCCAGCGTGTGCAGCATGCGTTCGAGTCCCTTCAAGGCCAGGAACTCCGTCTGAACCGGCATCAACAGCATCTGGCAGGCCGCCAGTGCATTGATCATCAACACCCCGACCACCGGTGGGCAATCGATGAAGACGTGCTCATAGCTGCCGGCGAGCCGCAGCAGGGCGCGGCCGAGCACCAGCCCCATCCCCTCCCGCTTTCCCAACTGTCGGTCGAGGGTGGCCAATGCCGTCGATGCCGGCAGCAGGTGCAGACGGTCGAAGCGCGTCCGCAACAGAAGCGGGGCGGGGTCCGGTCGGACGTTGCCAGCTGCCTGGAACAGGCTGTACACACTCTTGGTCAGGGCGTCCGGGTCGTGACCGAAGTAGCTGGTCAGGGAACCGTGCGGGTCCAGGTCCACCATCAAGGTGCGCTGCCCGCGCTGCGACAGCAGGCCTGCCAACGTCACCGCGGTAGAGGTCTTGCCAACCCCGCCTTTTTGGTTGGCCACGGCCCACACCTTCACGGCGCCGCCTCGGTGCCGATGGCAACGGCATTGCGCTGAATATCGAGGGCCCGCCGCGCCTTGGCATCGGCGAGGATCACCAGCACCACCCGCCGGTTACGGCGACGTCCCTCCACCGTGGCGTTATCCGCCACCGGTCGGTACTCGCCATAGCCGATCGCCGCCATCCGCTCCGGTTCGACCCCGTTGTTCATGAACACATGCACCACACTGGCGGCACGGGCCGCCGAGAGCTCCCAGTTGGAAGGAAACACGACGGTGTTGATCGGCAGGTTGTCGGTGAACCCTTCCACCTGGATGTAGTTGGGATAGCGCTTCAAAATGGCGGCAATCCGGGCCAGTACCGGGATCGCCTCGACCTCCAGCTCCGCGACACCGGAGGCGAACAGAATGCTGGTGTTGATCTCGATCTCCACCCAAAGGTCGTCGCGGGTCACGTTGATCAGGGCGTCCTCGATCAGCGGCGCCAACGCCTGCTCGAAATCGTCGGCGATCTGGGTCAAGGCGTTGTCCCGCGCCGTCCGCTGCAACAGATCGAGGGTGCTTCGCACGCCCGGCTGCGCCTGTTCATTGGGCCGCAGCGGTGGGTCACCGCTCATCCCTTCATTGCCGACCTGCACCGGCCGCACCGTCTTCGGCACGGTCTTGAAGGCCGACGTCAGCGTGTCCGAAAGCACCCGGTATTTGCCTTCGTTGATCGAGGAGATGGCGTACATCACGACGAAGAAGGCGAACAACAGGGTGATGAAGTCGGCATAGGACACCAGCCAACGTTCGAGATTTTCGTGCTCCTCACGGCGGCGCCTGCGGGCCATTTGCCAGTCCTGTCAGTACAGAAAACCTTGCAGCTTCGATTCGATGTTGCGCGGATTTTCCCCCTCGGCGATGGAGACGATGCCCTCGATCACCATGTAACGGAATTGACTCTGGTTCATCACCAGACTCTTGAGCTTGTTGCCGATCGGGATCAACACCAGGTTGGCCAGCCCCACGCCATAAACGGTGGCGACGAAGGCCACGGCAATGCCGTGTCCGAGCTTGCTCGGGTCGGAGAGGTTCTGCATCACCTGGATCAGCCCCAGTACCGCCCCGATGATGCCGATGGTGGGCGTATAGCCACCCATGCTCTCGAACAGCCGGGCCGCCTGCAGGTCGTGGTGCTCCTTGCTGTCGACCTCCACTTCGAGGATGCTGCGCATGACCTCCGGTTCACTGCCGTCCACCAGCAGTTGCAGCCCCTTGCGGGAAAACGGATCGGACTCGGTTTCCGACACCGATTCCAGTCCGAGCAGTCCCTCTTTGCGGGCGATATTGCTCCAGCTGATGATCTTGTCGATGGCGTCTTCCGCCACCAAACGGGGCGGCATCACGATCCAGACGAGCATGGTCAATGCCCGCATGAAGAGCGGGATGGGTGACTGCAGCATGATCGCGCCGACGCTGCCGCCCAGCACGATGAGGGCCGCCGGACCGTTGATCAGCGAACTGATGTGGCCGCCTTCGAGGTATTGGCCGCCGAGGATAGCGGCCATTCCCAACAGGAGACCTATGATGCTTAGGACGTCCACGGTTACAGTCGAGCCAGGGCGGGCCCCACCTCCGCAAGTGGCAGGATCTGATCGGCCAGCCCGGCCTCGGCGACCGCGGCCGGCATGCCGTAAACGACGCAACTGGCCTCATCCTGGGCCCACACCGAGGATCCCCCCTGTTTGAGTAGACGGGCCCCTTCGCGGCCGTCGGCTCCCATGCCGGTGAGCACTACCGCCAGGGCCTGGCCGGGATACAGCTTGGCCACCGAACCGAACGTCAGGTCGACCGAAGGTTTGTAGGTCAGACGCGGATCGCTCTCGATGATCCGTACCACGGTCCGGCCTCCGCGCGAGTCGAGAATCATCTGCATGCCCCCGGGGGCCAACAGGGCGAGGCCGGGTTTGAGCCCGTCGCCGTCCTGGGCCTCCCTGACCGTGACGGCGCACTGCTGATTGAGGCGCTGTGCAAACGCCGGGGTGAAGCTGCCGGGCATGTGCTGAATCAACAGCAGCGGAAACGGGAAATGACCGGGCAGCTTGGTCAATACCTCCTGGAGGGCGACCGGGCCGCCGGTAGAGGTGCCAATCGCAACCAGCTTGATATTGCCGCGGTGCGGAACGAACGCCGGCCGCGGCGCCGGTCGCGCCGGGGTCGCCGTGGCGGCGGCAGCCCCGATCGGGTACGTCGAACGGAGACGCCCGGCACCAGTAGCAACACGGGGTGAGCCGGGCGTCGTCCCGGCTGCCGGGCGCGGCGCCGGGCGGGCATGGCCGCGGGTCGCGAGGGCGTAGACCCGATCGCACAGCTTGCGGCGCGCCTCCTCACGGTCCTTGGAGATGTCTTCAAAACGCTTCGGCAGATAGTCGACAGCACCCGCCTCGAGGGCGTCGAGGGTCGCCTGGGCGCCGTCGGTGGTCAGGGAGGAAAACATCAGGATCGGGCGCGGCTGCTGGGCCATGATCCGGCGCACGGCGGTAATGCCGTCCATCACCGGCATTTCGATATCCATGGTGATCACGTCGGGCCGCAGTGACGCGGTCTTCTCGATCGCGTCCTGTCCGTCGACCGCCGTTCCCACCACCTCCAGCCGCGGATCGGCACTGAGCATCTCCGATACGCGTCGCCGGAAGAAGGCGGAATCGTCGACCACAAGTACCCTAGTGGGCATTCATCTTCTCCTGACCTCCCCTCGAGACCGGACGGCCCCAGCGAGTGCCGCCGGTCAACGGGCGTAAGCCTTCATCAGGCTGGGTATGTCGAGAATGAGTGCAATCTTGCCATCGCCGGTAATGGTCGCGCCGGCCATGCCCAGCGTGCCGTGCAGCATGGCTCCCAGCGGCTTGATCACCACCTCTTCCTGGCCGATGAGTTGGTCGACCACGAAACCCACTGACTGGGTCCCGTTCTGTACGATGACCACGTGCCCGATCCTGGGCAGGCGTTCCTCGCCGGGCCGTGGCACCAGCCAGGCGGTGAGATAGAACAGCGGCAGCGCCTTGCCGCGGATCATCACCACCAACTGGCCATCCACCACGTTGGTCTTCGAGAGGTCGAGGTTAAAGATCTCGTTGACGCTGACCAACGGCAACGCGAACGTCTGCTTTCGCAACTTCACCATCAGCGTCGGCATGATGGCCAGCGTCAGCGGCACCTTGATGGACAGACGCGTCCCCTTGCCCAGCACCGAATCGATCTCGACGCTGCCGTTCAACTGGGAGATGCGGGTCTTGACCACATCCATACCGACACCGCGGCCGGATACATCGGAGATCTCCTTCTTGGTGGAGAAGCCCGGCGCGAAAATCAGCATGAACGCCTCGCGGTCATCCAGACGGGAAGCGGCATCCTCCTCCATGACTCCCTTCTCCACGGCGACCCGGCGCAGTTTTTCCGGATCCATACCGGCACCGTCGTCCTCGATGGTCAACAGGATGTGGTCCCCCTCCTGCTCGGCGGCGAGCCGCACGCTGCCGGTGCGCGGCTTGCCGGCAGCCTCCCGCTCATCGGGCATTTCGACGCCATGGTCCACGGCATTGCGGACCAGGTGCACCAGCGGATCGGCAAGCGCCTCGACCAGGTTCTTGTCGAGATCCGTCTCCTCGCCCTGAAGCACCAGGTTGACCTCCTTCTTGAGGTTGCGCGCCAGGTCGCGCACCACCCGCGGAAAACGCCCGAACACCTTCTTGATCGGCTGCATGCGGGTCTTCATGACCGACGTCTGCAGATCGCCGGTGACCACATCGAGATTGCCGACCGCCTTCGATACCTCCTCGCGCGCCTGACCCAGGTTCTCCACCCCGGCCAGCGTCAACAGGCGGTTACGCACCAACACCAGTTCGCCGACCATGTTCATGATGTCGTCGAGGCGCTTGGTATCGACCCGCACCGTGGTTTCCGTCTGTGCGGGGTGGGGTTCGGTCTTCTTCGCCGGCGGCGGTGCCGTCTCCTGGACGGCGGCCGGGGTCTGGGCAGCGGCCGGCCCGGGCGTTGGCGGAGGTGTGGTCTTCGCCTTCGGCGCCGGAGGCGGCTCGGCGGGCTCATCCGCGTGCGGGTTGCCGGAGAACCGGCCCTTGCCGTGCAGTTCGTCCAGCAGCGCCTCGAACTCCTCTTCGCTGATCTCGTCAGCGGCAAGCGCCGTGCCCGGCGGCGCCGGTGCCTCCGCGGGTGACGCGGACTCTGGCGCACCGGTAAATTGTCCCTTGCCGTGCAGCTGGTCCAGCAGTGCTTCGAACTCCTCTTCGCTGATCTCGTCGCTGGCCGCCTCGCCAGCCGCGGCGGTCGTGGCGGGTTCGGTGACCGCCGGTTCGGCAACCCCGGCGGGCGGCTGTTCGAGGGCGTCCAGCAGGGCCTCGAACTCCTCGTCGGTGATATCGTCGCGATCCGAATCGGACCTGGCTGGGTCGCCCTCGACCGGCGGCGCCGACTCCACCGCGGTGGGCCCCTCCGCCTCGACCGACTCCGCCTCGACCGACTCCGGTTCGGCGGCCCCGTCCGGCAGTTTCAGTGCCTCCAGACGCTGCAGCAGCGACGGGTCGGCATGCTCCGGCTCCTGCATGCTGCGCAGGGACTCGAACTGCACGTTGAGCACGTCCAACACCTCGAGCATGGTGTCCATCAGCACCGGGCTGACCTGCTTTTCACCGTTTCGGAGCAGGTTGAACACGTCCTCGGCGCGGTGGCAGACGCTCACCAGCGCCTCCAGGCTCAGGAAGCCGGCCCCGCCCTTGATGGTGTGGAAGCCGCGAAATACGGCATTGAGCAGTTCCTTGTCGGTCGGACGCTGTTCCAACTCGACCAACTGCTCGTTCAGCTGCTCCAGAATCTCACTGGCCTCGACCAGAAAGTCCTGGAGGATCTCGTCATCTGCATCCAAAGCCATGGTCTTGCCCTCAGAAGCCCAGACTGGAGAGGAGGTCGTCCACCTCGTCCTGCCCGGAGACAATCGTGTTGGCGTCATCGACACCCGGAACCGGGGGTCCGTGGAGTCCGGTCCCCTCCTCCGCCGGCTCCTCGTTGGCCTTGGGCTTGGCCGGAATCAGGTTCTGTCCGGAGATCCGGATCAGTTCGACGAGGCTGCCCTCCAGATCATCGACCAACGCGATCACCCGTTTGATGATCTGCCCGGTCAGGTCCTGAAAGTCCTGGGCCATGGTGATTTCGTTGAAGTTGGCCTTCAGTTTGGTCGTATCGTTGGGCAGCGCGGCCAAGAACACCGTCAGCCTGCCGGAGAGATCGCGAAACTCGTCGGCGCTCACCTCGCGCCGGGTGAAGCGTTGCCACTGACTATTCAGTTCTTGTGCCTGGCCCTCGATCCGCTCGCAGATCGGCATCGACTCCTCCACGGCGGTCAGGCTGCGATCCGCCGACTGGGCGGTCATGGTGATGACGTACTTCAGACGCTCCCGGGCGTCGGGAAAATCGGTCTCGGTAAGATTGGCGATTCGGGAATCGAGGCGGAAGGTATTCAGCGCCTCGTGGAATTCGCGAGTCAGCTTGCCCAACTCCTGAAACAGGCTGTTCTCGCGCAGCTTGGTGATCTCGTCGAGCAGGCGGGTCGCCTCCTCGTCGTTGCCGGACGCCAGCGACTCGGCCAGGGCTTCGACCCGGCCACGATAATCTTCGTGCAACAGCTCGGTATGGTTACCCATGAAATCGGCTTCCCTCGGTCATGCGAAGTGCCCGCTACGTTCTTGCCTGCGGGTCTATTGGCTCGCCTCTACACGCTCGAAGATCTTGTCCATCTTTTCCTTGAGCGTCGCGGCGGTGAACGGCTTGACGATGTAGCCGTTGACCCCCGCCTTGGCGGCTTCGATGATCTGGTCCCGTTTCTGCTCCGCCGTCACCATCATCACCGGCATGTGCTGCAGCTTCGCGTCGGCCCGTACTGCCCGCAGCAGGTCGATGCCGCTCATGCCGGGCATGTTCCAGTCGGTGATCAGCAGGTCGAATGAACCGCTCTGCAGCATGGGCAGCGCTGTCAGACCGTCGTCGGCCTCGGCGGTGTTGGTGAAGCCGAGGTCGCGCAACAGGTTCTTGATGATGCGCCGCATCGTGGAGAAGTCGTCCACGATGAGGATCTTGATGTTCTTATCCAAAACTACCTCCCGTATCGACACCGATACCGAACCCGAATGCGGGCACTGGTCTTGGTTGTACGCCAGGCACGCTTCCGTCCTACTCGTCCAGCCACGCCTTCAGCCGCAACAGCGCCTGGCCATGGATCTGACATATCCGCGACTCGCTGACCCCGAGTACCGCACCGATTTCGCGCAGATTCAGCTCTTCGTCGTAATAGAGCACCATCACCAGCCGTTCCCGCTCCGGTAGCTCGGCGATGGCCTCGGCGAGTCGTTTGCGGCGTTCCTGGTCGTCCAGGGCATCGAGCACGCCGGGCCGTTCATCGATCACGTGCTCGAGGGCCGAGTCGTCGGCCGGCCCCAGGTCCTCGAAACTGACCAGCCGGTAGCCGCACGCCTCGCGGGCGATGTGGTGGTAGTCATGGAGAGTGATCCCCATCGCCTCGGCGATCTCCGCGTCGTGGGCATCGCGCCCCACCCGGTTCTCCACCGCACGCACCGCCTCGGCCACTTCGCGGGCACGTCGGTAGGCGGACCGGGGTGCCCAGTCCTGCTTGCGCACGTCGTCCAGCATCGCACCCCGGATGCGGATGCCGGCGAAGGTTTCGAAGCTGGCGCCATGGCCATCCTCGAAGTTGCGCGCGGCCTCCAGCAGGCCGACCATGCCGGACTGTATCAGGTCGTCAACCAGCACACTGTCGGGTAGTCGCCCCTTCAGGTGATGGGCGATGCGCTTGACCAGGGGCGCATAGTTCTCGACCAGCCGTTCGGCCTGGTGACCCCGATGCTGGACCGCGTAGGCTGCTGCCACGTTCATGACCCGTTCTCCCGCTCCGACCGGCTCTGTACAAGCCTTTCCATGAAGAACTCCAGATAGCCGCCCGCCGCGGTAGGCATGGACCAGCTATCGACCTTTTGGGCGACTCGATTGAAGGCAATGGCGACCGGGCTGCGCGGATAGGCATCCACCACCGGCCGCTGCCGTTTGACCGATTTCCGCAGGTGCTCGTCCCAGGGCACACCACCGACAAAGTCGAGCACCACTTCGTCCAGGAAGCGGTCGGTGACCTTCACCAGTTTCCCGAACAGCTCCCGCGCCTCCTGGGCGCTGTGAACCATGTTCGCCAGGATCCGAAAACGCCGTACGCCGTGGTCGCGGTTGAGCAGTTTGATCAGGGCGTAGGCGTCGGTGATCGAGGCGGGCTCATCGCAGACCACCAGCAGAACCTCCTGCGCGGCCGTGGAAAAGCTGACCACGCTGTCGGAGATCCCCGCTGCGGTATCGACCAGGAATACATCGAGTTCCGTGCTGAGCTCACCGAAGGCACGTATCATGCCGGCGTGTTCGGACGGACTCAGTTCCGCCATCCGCTGCACCCCGGAGGAGGCGGGAATGACCTGCACACCGCCCGGCGCATCCAGCACGATCTCCTCCAGTGTGCATTCGCCGGCAAGCACATGGGCCAGGTTGAGCTTCGGTTGCAGACCGAGCATCACGTCGACGTTGGCGAGCCCCAGGTCGGCATCGAAGATCATCGTCCTGCGCCCCATCTGCACCAGCGCGGTGGCCAGATTGACCGTCACGCTGGTCTTGCCGACGCCGCCTTTGCCGCTGCTCACCGCGACAACGCGCACCGGTTTCGGCCTGGCCATCCGCCGCAGTCCCGCGGCCTGATCAAGCGCCAGCTCAACCATCGGCATTCCCCACCAGCCGGCCGAAAGCGAGGGCCATGGCCTCCTCCGCCGGCTTCTCCGCATGTTTCTGCATCAGAGCCACACTGCGCGCCACCAGGTTGTTGGCCCGTGCGGGCAACAGATCTTCGGGTACCCGCTGGCCGTCACTGACATAGGCCACCGGCAGGCGATGCTCGATCACCACCGACAGTGCTTCACCGATGCCGGTGGTCTCGTCGAGCTTGGTCAAGAGGCAGCCGTCCAGCTTGATGCCGGCGAAGGCACGCACCACCTCGTCCAGTGCCGCCCGCTGGGTGGTGGTCGACAGCACGACGAACACCCGCAGCGGCCTACCGCCCTGCTGCAACAGCGCGAACTGGCCGGCAAGGCGCATGTCACGCTGGCTCATGCCCGCGGTATCGATCAGCACCAGGGATTTGTCCCGCAGGCGGGTCAGGGTCTGGCGCAGTTGTTCGCCGTCCTGCACCAACTGCACCGGCACGCCGATGATGTTCCCGAACGTGCGCAGTTGCTGGTGGGCACCGATGCGGTAGCTGTCGGTGGTGACCAACGCCACCCGGTTGCGGCCGTGGCGCAGTGCGTAGCGGGCGGCCAGCTTGGCCGCGGTGGTGGTCTTGCCCACACCAGTGGGTCCGACCACGGCCACCACGCCACCGTGATCCAGAATGGTGTCGCCGGCAATCGGCACCCGTTGCGCCACCAGTCCCAGCGCCTGGCGCCAGTTGTTCTCCAGGTTGTCACCGAGTCGGGTGCGGTCGGCCACCGAGCGGGACAGGCCGGCCCCGAGCCCCAGCCGGGTCAGACGTTCCAGCAGTTTGGTTCGACGCGGATTGCGGCGCTTCGCCGCGCCCCAGGCCAGTCCCGACAGCTGACACTCCAGCAGTCCCCGCAAGTTCTTGATCTCTTCACGCATCGCCACCAGGCTCGGGTCCTGCGTCCATTCGATAATGGGGCGCGGAGCCCGGGGCGCTTCGGCATCGGCTTTGCCGGCGGCAGGGTCGGACTGCGTTTGGGGTGATGCCGGGGTAGCGGGCTGGCGCGGGGCCGCCATCTTCTGCACCAGCGCCTCGTCGTAATCGATCGCGGCGACAATCTCGACACCGCCGTCGATCCGACGATTGGACAGGATCACCGCGTCCGGTCCCTGCGCCTCGCGGACCATCTTGATGGCCTGCCGCATGTCTGGAGCAAAGTAGCGTTTCAGTTTCATGCCGTTTGTTCCCGCCAGCCCCGGAGTTCGTCCGATGTTCCGCCGTCAGTCACTGCCCCACGGTCGCCACGATTCGCAGTTGCTTGTCATCCGGCACTTCGCTGTACGAGAGCACATGCAGTCCCGGAATCGTGTGTCTTACGAAGCGCGCCAGCAGCTCCCGCAATGGCGGCGAGGTGAGGAGGACCGCCGATTTGCCGCGGACCTCCTGCTTCTGCGCGCTGGTCGCCAGTCCCTGGTGAAGGCGTTCGGCCAGACCGGGCTCGATGCCCGCTCCTGCCTCGGAGCCTTGCAATGTTTTGAGCAATATCTGTTCCAATTCCGGCGATAACGTCACGACCTCGAGTTCGCTCTGCAAGCCGTTGATCTTTTGAATGATCATCCGACCCAGGGCGACACGGACGTGGGCCGTCAAATTGCCGGCATCCTGGGTGCGCGGCGCCATCTCCGCCAAGGTTTCGGCGATCGTGCGCATGTCGCGGATCGGGATGCCCTCGGCCAGCAGGTTCTGCAGTACCTTCACCAGGGTGCCGAGCGGCAGGGATTTCGGTACCAGGTCTTCCACCAGCTTCGGCGCCGTCTTGCCGAGTTGGTCCAGCAGCTTCTGCACCTCTTCGTGGCCGAGCAGTTCGTGGGCGTGTACCTGCAGTAGTTGGGACAGATGGGTGGCCACCACCGTGTTCGGATCGACCACCGTATAGCCGAGGCTTTGCGCGTGGTCGCGCTGTCCCGCATCGATCCAGACCGCATCCAGGCCGAAGGCGGGGTCCTTGGCGGTGACGCCCTGCAAGGTGCCGTAGACCTGCCCCGGATTGATGGCCATCTCGCGGTCCGGGTGGATCTCGGTCTCGCCCACGGTGACGCCCATCAAGGTGATCCGATAGGCACTTGGGGAGAGGTCCAGATTGTCACGGATGTGCACCGGCGGGATCAGGAATCCGAGCTCCTGGGAGAGCTTGCGTCGCATGCCCTTGATGCGGCCCATCAGCTCGCCACCCTGGGACTTGTCCACCAGCGGGATCAGCCGATAACCGACCTCGAGGCCAATGGGGTCGACCAACGGCACGTCATCCCACGTCAATTCCCTGAGCTCTCCGCTCTCCTTCGCGCTCGGTGCGGCGGCCTCCTGGCGTTGTCGCGCCAGTGCCTCGGCGGCCAGGCGCCGCTGCCGGAACAGGAACCAGGCGGTACCGCCGGCGAGGGCGGCGAACAGCAGAAACGGCAGGTTGGGCATGCCGGGGATCACCCCCATCACCAACAACACGCCGGCGGTGATCGCCAGCACCTGCGGGTTGTTGAACAGCTGGCCGAACACCTGCTTTCCCATGTCGCCCTCTTTGCTGACACGGGTGACGATGATGCCGGCAGCGGTGGACAGCACCAGCGACGGGATCTGCGCCACCAGTCCATCGCCGATGGTCAGCAGGGTGTAGACCTGGGCCGCGCCGCCTTCGCCGCCGATCGGCATGCCGTGCTGCATGGCGCCGATGGCCAGGCCGCCGATGACGTTGAGCAGCGTGATCAGGATCCCGGCGACCGCATCACCACGCACGAACTTGGAGGCGCCGTCCATGGAGCCGTAGAAGTCCGCCTCCATGGCGATCTCCTCGCGCCGTTTGCGCGCCTCGTCCTGATCGATGAAACCGGCATTGAGGTCGGCATCGATGGCCATCTGTTTGCCGGGCATGGCATCCAGGGTGAAGCGGGCGGAGACCTCGGAGATGCGGCCCGCGCCCTTGGTCACCACCATGAAGTTGATCAGTACCAGGATGATGAACACCACCAGGCCGACCGCGTAGTTGCCCCCCACCACGAATTCGCCGAATGACTTGATCACCTGGCCGGCAGCGTCCGCACCCATATGGCCGTTCAGCAGCACAACGCGGGTGGAGGCAACGTTCAGGGCGAGGCGCAACAGGGTGGCGATCAGCAGTACCGACGGAAATACGGCGAACTCCATCGGGCGCGGGGTATAGACCGCCACCAGCAGCACGATGAGCGAAAGCGCAATATTGAATGTGAAAAACAGGTCCAGCAGCACCGGGGGCAGCGGCAGCACGATCATCGACAGCAGGATCATGATGATGATGGGCACGCCAAGCCCGTTGCTCGCCAGTCGACCGGCGAATTGCAGCCAAGGCTGTAGCGAAGTCTGTGCTTGCAACATCCCTCACTCGCTCCTGTGGGTCATGGACCGCGCCGCAGGTCGTCCGGGATCGGCAGTTCGTCGACATCCAGTTCCGGAGTACGCCCTTCGCGGTCGTAGACCGGGCCCTGCCGCAGGTGGTAGACGTAGGCCAATACCTGCGCGACCGCCCGATACAACCCCGTCGGGATCGGCTGTTCCAGTTCGGTGCTGTAGTAGATGGCGCGGGTCAGGGCCGGTGCCCGCAGGATCGGCACATGGTGTTCGACCGCCACCGCGCGGATCTTGCCGGCGATCAGGTCGGTGCCCTTGGCGGTCACTACCGGCGCATCGGCCCGGCTCTGGTCGTAGCGCAGCGCCACTGCAAAGTGGGTGGGATTGGTCACCACCACATCCGCCTTCGGTACCTCGGCCATCATGCGTCGCTGCGCCGCCTCGAACTGCATGCGCCGGATCCGGCTCTTGACCTCGGGGCTACCCTCCGTCTGTTTGTGTTCCTCCTTGACCTCCTGCTTGCTCATCTTCAGCTGGCGCTGGTGGTCCCAGAGCTGAAACGGGATATCCGCCAGCACCACCAGCAGCAACGGACTGCTGACGACCAGGAACGCCCAGGTCAACATCTCGGCGGTGTGTGCGAGTGCCTCCTCCAGGCCCTCGGCCCCCAGCCCGAGAAAGGCATCGATCTGGAACGCGAACAGCATCAGCGCCACCGCGCCCACCAGTAGAAACTTGGCCAATGCCTTGAGCAGTTCGACCATGCCGCGCCAACCGAACACCCGCTTCAGCCCGGTCACCGGGTTCAGCCTGTCGAACTTCAGGTTCAGGGCGGCAGCGCTGAAATTCCAGCCGGACAAGGCCACGTTGGAGAGCACCGCCACGATCACCAGCGCCACCACGAACGGGATCATGCTCCAGAGCACCTCGATGATGGCGTCGATGAGATAAACCGGCAGCCGATCGGTCTCGATCAGGTCCGTGCGGCCGAGGGTGAAGTTGCGCCGCATCACGTCACCCATACCCTTCAGCATGAGGTCGCCGGCGGCCATGAAGACGGCGGCCGATGCCAGCAAGGCGGCAAGCGTGCTCAACTCCCGCGAGCGGGGCACCTGCCCCTTTTGACGCGCGTCGCGGACGCGCTTCGCAGTGGGGCGTTCGGTACGTTCCTGGCCGTCGGGGGTTTCCGCCACCTCAGCTCCCTCCGCTCAGTACGCGCCCGACCAGTTCGAAGCCCTGCTCGAGCACACTGGCGAACTGGGGGGCGATGTTGGGCAGGCTCAACAGCAGGATGGTGAAGCCGCTGATCATGAACACCGGAAACCCGATCGCAAAGATGTTCAGCTGTGGCGCCGCACGTGCCATCACGCCGAACGCAATCTTCATCAACAACAGCGAGGCCACCGCCGGCAGGGCGATCCAGAGACTGCCGGCGAACATCTCGCGTCCCCACTGCACCATCGCCCACGCGCCCCCGCGCACCAGTCCGTCCGGTGCAATCGGCAGGATGCGGAAGCTGTCCACCAGCAGGCGCAACAACACCAGGTGGGCGTCCATCGCGAGGAACAACAGGGTGGTCATCATCAGCAGCAGTTGCGATACCACCGGCACGCTCATGCCGTTCTGCGGGTCGACCATGGTGGCAAAGCCCAGACCGATCTGCATGGCGACCACCTGCCCGGCCGTGACCACGGCACTGAACACCAGTTGCAGCGCAAATCCCATGGCGACGCCGATGAAGACCTGCTGCACGATGATCAGGATGGCGGCGAGACTGAACGGGTCGACGGCCGGAACCGTCACCGACGGTGCAACGATGCCGGTGACGGCGATGGCCAGCAGCAGCCGAACCCGTACCGGTACGGTCTGGGCGCCGATCACCGGCACCGCCATGAACAAAGCGCCGATACGGAAGAAGGGCCAGAGCCAGGCGCCCAACCAGCCGGTGATCTCAGCGGCAGTGAAATGCATCGCTCAACCTATCAGTTGGGGAATTTCCCCAAACAGCCGCAGCGTGAAATCGAGCAGCAGTTGCAGCATCCAGGGACCGGCGATGATCAGCACGGACAGCGTCACCAGAATCTTGGGGATGAAACTCAGGGTCATCTCATTGATGGAGGTGGCCGCCTGGAACATCGCCACGAGAAGGCCGGTGAACAGCGCCGGCAACAACACGATCAGGATCAACACGACGATCAACTCCAGCGTCTGCTGGAATACCGTCAGCACGGTTTCCGGGGTCATCTACCACGTCCCCCAATTTCACGGGATTCACCGGATTTTCAGGATGGACAGGACGAAATAACCGCAAATCCCACGTCTCCTCGGACTTGTTAGCAAAGTCCTTTTCCTGTTAATCCCGAAAAATCCTGTCAATCCTGTTGAATTGCCGTCGCCCGACTGCCGCCGGGCTACGTCACATAGAAACTGCTGGCGAGTGTATTCATCACCAGCGGCCAGCCATCCACCAGCACGAACAGCATGATCTTGAACGGCAACGAAACCAGCATCGGCGAGAGCATCATCATGCCCATCGACATCAGCACGCTCGCCACCACGAGATCGATCACGAGAAAGGGAATGAACATCAGAAAACCGATCTGGAACGCGGTTTTCAGCTCACTGGTCACGAACGAGGGCAGCAGCAGCGACAAAGGAATGTCGGCCGGCGACTCGAAAGATTCACGGCCGGAGAGATCCATGAACAGGGCCAGGTCGGGCTCCCGGGTCTGGTGGAGCATGAACTCCCGCAGCGGATCGCCGGAGCGGGCCAAGGCCTCCTTGAAGCCGATTTCTTCGGCAAAATACGGCTCCATCGCCTGCCCGTGGATGCGATCGAACACCGGCGCCATGATGAAAAAGGTGAGAAACAGCGCCAGCCCCAGCAGGACCTGGTTCGATGGCGCCGAGTGCAGGCCAATCGCCTGACGCAGGATGGCGAAGACGATGATGATGCGTGTGAACGAGGTCATCATGATCACCATCGCCGGAATGAAGGTCAGCACCGTCATCAACAGCAGCAGCTGTATGCTGAGGCTGTAGGTCTGACCGCCGTCCGGATTGGTGGTCACGGTGATCGCCTCCAGGGCCTCCTGCCCCAACACACCGCCGGGGAGCAGCAGCATTGCCAGCAGCATCGGACGCATCGTCATCATGGATCCCTCCGCTGCTTGAGTGCGGCGGCAAAACGCTCGGCGAAGCGTTCGCCGCCACGGCCAGCGACCTCGACCGGTTGCTCCAGCACATGCAGCATCTCCACCCGTCCGGGGGCGACGCCGAGCAGCAACTGCCGTTCACCAACCTGGACCAGCACCACCCGCTCACGCTGCCCCACCATCGCCGAGGTCAGCACGCGCAAGGGGCCACTGCCACCGCTGCCGGGCAGGCTGCCGAAGCGCCGCAGTAACCAGGCCATGCCCAGGATCAGACCCAGCACCAGCAGCAGTGCGGCCAGGATCTGCAAGGCGCTGCCCGCACTGACTACCTCGGGCACGGGCGCTGCCGCTTCCTGCACGGCGGCGGCGGCGGCCGGCAGGAGCATCGCAACCATGGCGGTAAGGCGATACATGGGCCTATTTCAGCTTTTTCACGCGTTCGGCCGGGCTGATCACATCGGTCAGACGGATGCCGTACTTTTCGTTGACCACCACCACTTCGCCGTGGGCTATCAGGGTGCCGTTCACCAACACGTCGAGCGGCTCGCCGGCCAACCGGTCCAGTTCGACCACGGAGCCCTGATTGAGCTGGAGCAGATTGCGGATGTTGATCTTGGTACGGCCGATCTCCATCGAAATGGTGACCGGGATGTCGAGGATGACGTCCAGGTTCACATCGTCAGGGGCGCGCGGCACGCTCTCGTCGTCCAGATCCTGGAGCGGCGCCCGCTCATAGCCGGAGGCGTTCGGTGAGGCCGACTCAGGCTCGCCCGTAGCCTCCTGCTCGGCCAGTGCCGCGGCCCAATCGTCCATCACGTCGTCGGCGTCATTCTGGGTGGGATCGTTCATGGCTGAACTCCACTGGGAATCACTGTTGGCGCCCTACGATCGGCCGCTCCGCCTGCGACACGACCTTCAGGGCGTATCTGTCGTCGGAAGTCCCCAACTGACAGCGGAAAACCGGGATCTCTTCCGCCTTGAGGCTGATCAACTCCGGCATCTCGATGGGGATGATGTCGCCGGGCCGCATCCGCAGGATGTCGCGCAGGCTCAGGGTGGCCTCGGTCAGGGTGCTGCTCAGTTCCACCTCTGCGCTCTTGACCTCTTCACGCAGCGCGGTAATCCAGCGCTCGTCCACGTCGGTTCGGTCCGACTGCACGCCGGCGTCCAGCATTTCGCGGATCGGCTCGAGCATTGAGTAGGGCATGGTGATGTGCATGTCGCCGCCGCCCCCGTCCAGTTCCACGTGCAGCTTGGAGACCACCACCACCTCGGTCGGGCTGACGATGTTGGCGAACTGCGGGTTGACCTCGCGGTTCATGTATTCGAATTCAACGTCCATTACCGGCGCCCACGCCTCGCGCAGATCCTTGAACGCCAGGTCGACCATGATTTGGATGACGCGCTGCTCGGTAGGGGTGAACTCGCGGCCTTCGATCTTGGCGTGGTAGCGCCCACCGCCGCCGAAGAAGTTGTCGACGGTGATGTACACCAGCTTCGGATCGAACACGAGCAGTCCGGTGCCTCGCAACGGCCGCACCTTGATCATGTTGAGACTGGTGGGGACGAACAGGGTATGGATGTACTCGGAGAACTTGATCATCTCCACGCCACCGACCGAGATCTCGGCCGAACGGCGCAGCATGTTGAACAGGCTGATACGGTAGGAGCGCGAGAAGCGCTCGTTGATCATCTCCAGGGTGGGCATGCGCCCACGGACGATGCGGTCCTCGCTGGCGAAGTCGTAGGCACGGGCTTCGCCCGGCTCCGGCCCGTCTTCGGCCTCGGTCTCTACATCACCGCCGGTAACGCCGGAGAGGAGTGCGTCGATTTCGTCCTGGGAAAGGAGGTCATTGACCGGCATGAGAGGATCACTGCATCACGAAACTGGTGAAATAAACCGCCTGCACGCCCTGCCCTTCGGCAACCTGCACCCGCTCCGCCAGCACCTTGTTGATGTCCGCCACCACGGCGGCACGCAGCGCTTCCTTGCCTTCGCGGGTGGTGACCACGTCGTAACTCTGACTGGAAAGCAGCATCAGGATGTTGTTCCTGATCACCGGCATGTGGGCCTCGATGGCGGAAAGCGGTGTCTGCTCGTGCGCCATCACTTCCATGTCCACCTGCAGGTAGCGGGCCGGACTGTTGCCGCCGAAGTTGACCACCATGGTCTCCAGCGCGAGATAGTGGGGCACCGGTCGCGCCGGGGCTTTGACAGCCTCCTGCATCGCTCCGCCGCCACCGCCGACGACCAGCAGCGTGCCACCGATACTGCCCCCGATCAGCAGGATGGCGCCGAGGATCGCCAGCAGCAGCTTCTTCTTCCCGCCTGACGGCCTCTCCTTTGCGTCCAGATCCAGCTCTTTCGACTCGGCCATGACACACCTCGGACGTTTTCGTCCGACGAAGCAACGCCTGTGCCAGCGAAACGCGGTCGACTGGAAGCGCTTTCAAATCAATGGCCGGACGGGCGAGAGGAGCGGCGTGCAACGCACGCCGAAGGCGGCGGGGGGGTGAGAGCGTCGGGATTTTGGCGTCGGGCCGAGGTCTCGCAAGGCGAGACGCGAGGCGAGATCGGGGCCCGGCTTTTCGGTTCAACCCAAGCGAATGAAGTGTTCCCGGTAAAACTGCAGCTCGCGGATCGATTCCCGAATGTCATCCAGTGCCTGGTGCGTACTGGCCTTTTTGAAACCGCTCACCAGTTGCGGTGCCCAGCGTCGGGCCAGCTCCTTGAGGGTGCTGACGTCGAGATTCCGGTAATGCAGGTAATCCTCCAGCTTCGGCATCAGCCGTGCCATGAAACGGCGGTCCTGACAGATGCTGTTTCCGCACAGCGGGGAGCTGCGGGGCGGCAGGTACTTCTCCACGAACGCCAGGGTCAATGCCTCGGCATCCGCCTCGGACAGGCTGCTGGCCCGGACCCGCTCGATCAGCCCCGACTCACCGTGGGTGCGCTTGTTCCAGTCGTCCATCCCCTCCAGCACCGAATCTGCCTGGTGGATGGCCAGTACCGGTCCTTCTTCCAGGACATTGAGCCGGCTGTCGGTGACGATAGTGGCGATTTCGATGATGCGGTCGCTCTGCGGATCGAGGCCGGTCATCTCCAGGTCGATCCAGATCAAGTTTTCGGGGTTCCTGTTCATTCTTTTCGTTCCCGGCGTGGTTGCCGGCTATTCTATCAAAAGCTAACCTGCCGCATGACTTCCAATAAGTGATTGCTTCCGCATGGAAATTCTGACCGTTCTCTTTCTCCTGGCGCTACTGGCCGGTACCGCATTGCAGCTCTACCTGGACCGACGCCAGATACGCCACGTGCTCGCTCACCGGGAACAGGTGCCGGCCGCCTTCGCCGACCGCATCGAGCCGGACGCCCACCGCAAGGCGGCCGATTACACCGCGGCACGGACCCGGCTGGGCATGGTCGAGGCCCTGTACGGGGCCGGCCTGCTGCTGATCTGGACCCTCGGCGGCGGCCTCGAGGCACTGGACCGGCTCTGGCGGGCCACCGAGCTGTCGCCGTTGTGGCACGGTACCGGAGTCGTGCTCAGCCTGGCGCTGATCGCCGGCCTGCTGGATCTGCCGTTCGGGCTCTACCGCACCTTCGGCATCGAGCGGCGGTTCGGCTTCAACCGCACCACCCCGGCGATCTATCTCGGTGATCTGCTGAAACAGGGGCTGCTGCTGCTCGCCCTCGGCGGACCGCTGGTGCTGCTAATCCTTTGGCTGATGGATGCCGGGGTCGACCCGACCTCCGCCGACTACGGCAACCGCGGCTGGTGGCTCACGGTGTGGGCGGTCTGGATGGGCTTCAGCCTGCTGATGATGTGGGCACTGCCGCGTTACATCGCACCGCTGTTCAACTCCTTCGAGCCGCTCAAGGACGAGACGCTGGCCCGGCGCATCGAGGCGCTGCTGACCCGCTGCGGCTTCCGCTCCGACGGCATCTTCGTCATGGACGGTTCGCGCCGCTCCAGCCACGGCAACGCCTACTTCGGCGGCCTCGGCAGCAACAAGCGCATCGTCTTCTTCGACACCCTGCTCGAGCGCCTCGACCACGACGAGATCGAGGCGGTGCTGGCCCACGAGCTGGGTCACTTCCGCCGCCGGCACGTCGCCAAGCGCCTGCTGGTAATGGCCGCCACCAGCCTGGCGGGTCTGGCCCTGCTCGGCTGGCTGATGCGCCAGGGCTGGTTCTATACCAGCCTCGGGGCGGAGACGCCTTCGGTCCATCTCGCCCTGCTGCTGTTCCTGCTGGTGGTGCCGGTCTTCACCTTCTTCCTCAGCCCCCTGATGGCCACCCTCTCCCGCCGTCAGGAGTTCGAGGCCGACGACTTTGCCGCCGAACACGCCAATGCCGGCAAGCTGATCCAGGCGCTGGTCAAGCTCTACCGCGACAACGCCAGCACTCTGACCCCCGACCCGTGGCACTCTGCCTATCACGACAGCCATCCCCCGGCACCCGTGCGGGTGGCGCACCTGGCGGCCAAGACGGGTTGAGCCGAATTGCGGGTTGGACGCTTCGATTATTCAACAGGATTAACAGGATTTTCAGGATTGACAGGATGGGGCAAAGGCAGGAAAAGCTGTGCTTGGACCTTTGAGCAGTGCCTTATCATTCTAGACCGCAGTAAACAGGCCTTTTTCCTGTTAATCCTGAAAAATCCTGTCAATCCTGTTAAATACCGTCGCCACGCACTCTGCAATCACACTGGAAAGGAGGCTTGTTCGTGTTACGTTCGACACTGTTGATTGTGGGTTCACTCATCGCCTCGGGCGCCGTCGCCGGACCCTTGCCGGAGCAGGGCAAGTCGCTTCACGAGCAGCACTGCGTGGCTTGCCACACCCGGCTGGGGGGCGGCGACCCCGGCGCGCTGTATAGCCGCCCCGACCGCCGGGTCGACAGCCGGGCCGCCCTCGAGCGGCAGGTCAGGGCCTGCCGGGACAACCTCGGCCTGCGCCTGTTCGACGAAGAGGTGGCGGCGCTGGCCCACTATCTTGACCGGACCTGGTACCGATTCGAGGAGTGAATCCATGCTGAAGGACGAGCACTGCATCCCCGGGGCACAGCGACTGGCCGATGACGTCATCGCGGGCCTGCTGCCGGAAACACCCGGCTGGGGCGTATCGAACGACAACGAGCGGATCTCGCGCCGCTTCGAGTTTCGCAATTTTCATGAGACTATGGGGTTTGCCAATGCAGTGGCATTCTTGGCCAACCAGGAAGACCACCATCCCGACCTGGAGCTTGCGTACAAAAACTGCATGGTCCATTTCACCACCCACTCCGCCGGCGGCCTGAGCCGCAACGACTTCATCCTGGCGGCCCGCATCAACGCATTGCTCCGATGAGTGCATTCCGACACCAATGGCCAAACGCCAACTGACCCGCCGCCAGGCGTGGCGCATCCAGAAGATCCAGGACGAACGGGTCTCCCGCGCCGCACGGCGCCAGCAACCGCTGGAAGCGGATGACGACCGCCTCGGTCCGGAGCAGACCGGACGCGTCGTTGCCAACTACGGCGCCAGCCTCGACGTCGAGGATGCGGAAAGAGCGGTTCACCGCTGCCATCTGCGCCAGAACCTTACGATGCCGGTGGTCGGTGACCGTGTCGCATGGCGCGGTGCCGACGACGATAAGGGGGTGGTGGTGGCGGTGATGCCCCGCGACAGCGTGCTGGCCCGCCCCGACGCCACCGGCGAAATGAAGGCCATCGCCGCCAACATCGACCGCATCTGCGTCGTCTCGGCGCCTCTGCCCGTCTACAGCACCGATGGCCTCGACCAATTCCTGGTCGCTGCCGAAGCCAGCGACATCCCGCCGCTGCTGGTCTTCAACAAAACGGACCTGCTCGACGAAGCGGAACGGCAGCGGGTCGAGCGGGACCTCGCCCGTTACCGCCACATCGGCTACCGCATACTGCACGCGAGCACCGTCGCCAATCACGGCCTCGACGAACTGACGGAATCACTGTGCGAAGGCACCAGCATCTTCATCGGCCAGTCGGGGGTGGGGAAATCTTCACTGGTGCGCAGCCTGGTGGGCGACCAGGCGATTGTCGTCGGCGACCTGGCCGAGCTGACCGGCCTCGGCCGCCACACCACCAGCGCCGCCCGCCTCTACCACCTGCCGAGCGGCGGCGATGTGATCGACGCACCCGGCGTGCGCGAATTCCGCCTCTGGCCGATGCCACGGCAGGAGCTGGCGGAGGGTTTCGTGGAGTTCCGCCCGTTCCTTGGACACTGCCGCTTCCGCGACTGTCGCCACGAGGGCGAACCGGCCTGCGCCGTGGAAGCCGCAGTCGCGGAAGGCCGCATCCATCCGGAGCGCCTCGCCAGCTTCCGCCGTATGGCGCGAGAGGTCGCCAGCTCCGGCGTGAAGGCCGGGGGTTGAGAAGCTCGCCAAGCCGCCAAGATCGCCAAAAGAAATTGGCGTCGACTCGTAGGGTGTGGTGAGGCACGAACCGCACCGCGGCCCCCGCCGTTCCTACTGATCCTCACCGACGGCAAACACGCCTCGACCACTACGAAGGCCGCTACGGCGTCGAAGACACCCGCATGGCCGTACTGGAAGCGCGCCGCCTGGGGCTGCAACCGTTTTGCGTCACCATCGACCGGGAGGCGGGGGAGTACCTGCCGCATCTGTTTGGGCCGAATGGGTTTGTGGTGATTCGGCATCCGGAGGAGTTGCCGCGGCGGCTGCCGCAGCTGTATGCGCGGCTTACTGACTAACAAAGCGCAAGCGCGCTCCCCAGGAGCGCTGCCCGGTGTACCTTCGGGGAACCCTCCTGGTGATCGCCGAACTGCGGCCGGCCTATGCCCCGGACGTGGGCAAGGAGCGATGGCGAGTTTAGCGAACACCTGAGCTGACCATCCCCCCTTCCCGGCCGCCTCCCCAGGGAGGCGGGGCCGCGCTCGCCCTGGCGGTGGCATTTCCCCATCGATGGCGGTAGATTTGGGCCATCAGGATGCCACCGGGACCGGTACACATGGTCAATGACGACGGGAAGGACACGGGCGCACGCGCCGTCTTTGCCCTGCGACGGCTAGCCGCCATCTCCCACCGAAACACTTTTCCCTATCTATCGGTCCCTTCCGAGAGGCGGCTTAGTCCAACAGACATTTATCCACCATGCTTCGCACGGCGGATAAATGCTTAGATGTTAGATCTCAAGAATGGCCATGGGCGAGAAGGAATAGAATATGAGGCAGGAACAGCCGAGACAAAAGAGAGCTTGGTTCTCCTGGCTAATTTTTGGGCCTCTCACGCCATTTTTTCGGAAACATGGATCTCGGACTTTGAGTAGTCGTGAACAGCTTGGCCTACTCGCCATCTCTGCGACTGTGCTGGCTCTCATTGTCCTTTCTTTGGGAGGGTGGCTATGAGGTACCAAACGAGATCTAACTATCGGCTCCAGGCGACCCGCAAGAGCGCCGGAATTTTTGTCTTTTTCCTTGCGCTCGGTGCGCCGCCCTTGCGGGCGCCTGAGCCGAGCCGTTAGACAGGAGGAGCGACGTGGCAGACAAGCCGACAACTTCGCCCGAAGACTTGCCCGTCGTATTCCTAGGGCTGTGCGAACGAGCCGCTCACGTCCGTGAGGGCAACACGAACCTGTTCAAATGGAACGTCCTCGGCCTCAAGACCGTGTTCGTGTCGTACATTTATCCGCTCAAGCTTGATGGGTTGGCAATTGGTTTCGCGTTTCCTACAACGATCGCCGCAGAGGAGGCGAAGTTTCGTATATCTAGTGCCGAAGGCAACGAAGTTGGAACCATTAACCTTATGGCCCAAGCCGTAACCCCAGAAGAAGACGACTTCATTGCTCAGAAGGACCAGCCACTCCTTTTACTACCGGAGTATGGCTGGACGACAGCGTTTCTTCCTTTAGGTGCAACGCAATGGGTAGTGAATGAACCGGGCGTCTATTATCTTGAGCAACTAAAGGCTGGCGGCCCTGTTCGAGTCGGCACCCTAAAATTCGCCGCAGCTGATGCGGCACCGCTGTCTGCAGAACGGATCGCCGCGATCAAGAGCGAACCAAATGCCGCGAAAGCCGTCCGACTAGAGCTCGGTTGCAGACACTGCTCTGCGAAGTTCCGTGTCTATGCGGCTCTTGACCGAAGTAGCCGCGCCGAAGGCGAGGGCTGGCTCTGGTATCAGGATGCCCCGGAGAAGTTCCAGTGTGATTGCGGCAAGACGACAATGGACTTGCAGTACATCCGCCGAAACCTGCACGGGATGCTAGGCCATCAACCCCCCGGTGCCTCCGAATTCCAATTCATGCCCTTGTATGAAAAGTCCTCGCTACAGTCTATTCGTACGACCTTCGCCCAACTCATTGGTCGCGAGCCACGGGAGGAGACTCTTCAGCAGTTCATCAACAAGAATCCTATCCTTCTTCATCAATTCCCTGCTGATAAAATCATCCCTAAGCCGCCGATTTTGACTACATATGTTGCCGACTTCGGGATCGTGACTCCTCAAAAGGAGTTGATCTTGATCGAACTCGAAAAAACGACAACGCGGTTAATGAAGAAGGATGGAGATATGGCGGCCCCTCTGAGTCATGCATTCGATCAAGTTCGCAATTGGTTGCATGAGGTCGATGAGCATAGGCTCGCCGTATTAGACTCTCTGAATATCGACCGAGAAGCGGTAAGTTCGGTTCGAGGAATTGTCATCGCGGGCCGAGATCTTGGCTACGACGCCAGGAATCTCAGGAGACTCAAGGGCGTCGACTACGGGCGGGTGGCTTTCCTTACCTATGATGATCTGGTTTTCGCTTTAGACGGACTCATACGTCGTATAGAGGGAATCTAGAGATGTCGGAGGTGCTGTCTAATCGGGTAAGGGCGGGCTTCTAACCCGCCCTCCCCACACCACCTAGCATGCGGGTCCGCACTAGGCGGTTCACAAGAAGGGAGCACACGACTGATTTCAGATGTACCCGTGCGCCTTCATCCAAAGATCACGCACCGATATTAAGCCTTGGCGTTTCAGCCAGTCATTGGTCATTCCGCTCTGAGTCGCCAGTGTCTTCGACAGGTGCCAGTAGCTCTTGCTGCTGAGACCGGTCAAGATC
>JAWLGP010000043.1:0-24625 GCA_041685045.1 Gammaproteobacteria bacterium | reverse complement strand
AGGGTCGAGCCTACCCCCCTGGCTGAGGCCCAGTGATGCCGCCCACCCCCGTGCCCGCAACCTTCGCCATTTATGCGCGGTTTTACTCAGCCGCTAACAGGCGAGATTCCGCAATCGGCCAACTAACGGCGTTCGCCTTTGTCGCGAGACCAGTAATATCCCCCATCAAAGCTCGCCATCTGACTGTGTCGAAGCTGCATGTTGTTGGAGCGAACAGGACGTTCAGCACCCCACCGGGATAGCTGTGGGCGCGGGCATCGCAACAGAGCGGCCGTGACAGCCGGGTGACCGGTGGTATCGAATCCGGATGAGCCCCCGGCCCCGGTTGTCGCTTGCGTTTTTGAGGAAGTCGGTATTCTGGACCAGATCAGCACTAGGAGGCGATCAATGGTTCAGGACAGCGCCATTAACAACCAAATCGAAGCGGCACTTGCCAACATGGCGAACCGGCTTCCGGGATTCCGGGCCCGAGAAGGGCAGAAAGCGATGATCAGCGAGTGCGCGAAAACGCTCCTTGGGGAGTATGGCGGCACCCGGGTCATCGTCGCCGAAGGCCCGACCGGCACTGGCAAAACGCTCGCCTACCTCCTGTCGGTGATTCCGGTGGCGAAGGCCGCCAAGAAGAAGATCGTGATCTCATCGGCCACTGTGGCGCTCCAGGAACAGCTGGTGGAACGTGACATCCCGAACATGCAGCAGTATTCGGGTATCGACTTTACCTACGCCGTTGCCAAGGGTCGCGGACGCTATGCGTGCAAGTCGAACCTGGACACGCTAACTGGGAATCACCCGGACCAAGGCACTCTGTTCGATGGAGAAGAAGTCGGGGTTTGGCGGTACCGGCCAGACGAAGAGGAACTCCGAAACCTGTATCGGATGTACGAGGACCTTGCCGCGTTGCATTGGGACGGGTGTCGGGATTCCCTGCTCGAGCCAGTCAGCGACGAACTTTGGTCGCAGGTGGCGACCGACGCGCAGTCCTGCCTCGGCCGCGTCTGCCGCAACTACCGCCAGTGCCCGTTCATTCGAGCCCGCTGGGAACTGAACAACGTCGATGTGATCGTGGCCAACCATGACCTTGTGCTGTCCTATCTGGGGCTGGACAACGAGAGCACCAACGTCCTGCCGGCGACCGAGGACACCATCTACGTGTTCGACGAGGCCCATCATCTACCGAAGAAGGCAATCGGTCATTTTGCTGCCCAGACCTCGTTGCGCGGTATGAAGGAGCTCGGGGAACGGATTCAGCAAGCTGCTGCCACGGATCGTGGCTGTAACCCCGGATGGCTTTATCACGGATTCCCAGTACGAGGCGACAGAGAATCTGGTCCGCGACTTGGTAAGCGCCGTGAGCGACTTTCGCCACCTGGTCGAGGGATTGCCCTACGGGCAGCCGGTTAACGGCCAGGCGACCTACCGAGCCCCGCTTGGTGTGGTGCCTCAGTCGGTCCGCAAGCAGGCGGAGCATATTCAAAAGATCAGCCTTGGCCTGTACCGCTTCGCCATGCAAGTGCGCGAGAAGCTCACCGAGAACCTGGAGAGTCAGGCGGTCGCCCCGGCGGTGGCGGAAAACGTTTTGCCGGAGCTTGGGGTTCTGATCAGCCGTGCCGAACAGGCGTGCCGCCTCTGGACGCTCATGTCCGATGAGGATGATCGGCGACAGCCCCCGAAAGCCCGTTGGGTCATTCGGACCGACAAGGATTACCTAGTCGAGGCCTCGCCGATCACCGCTGCCGAGACACTGCGCCGAAAACTCTGGTCCGTATGCGCGGGGGCGATCGTGACGTCAGCGACGCTTCGTTCGGTTGGCACCTTCGACCGCATCCGCGCCAAGATGGGCCTGCGGAAAGACGACGGGACGCAATTCTGCGCCATTCCCTCGCCGTTCCACTACGAGCAGAACGGGGTCGTCTATGTGCCGTGGATGAACGCGGACGGGAGTCGGCCGGACGCTCACTCTGCCGAAATAGCGAGGCTGCTGCCGGGGCTCGTGCAGAACAACGTCTCTGCCTTGGTGCTTTTCTCGTCCTGGAGGCAGATGCGGGAAGTGCAAACGGCACTGCCGCCGAACTTCAAGAAGGAACTGCTGCTGCAGGGAGAGATGCCCAAGCCGGTTCTCCTTGAGGAGCACGCCTGCCGGGTGAAGAAGGGTAAACGCAGCATCATCTTCGGCGTCGATTCGATGTCCGAAGGGGTGGACCTGCCCGGGGAATTCTGTGAACACGTGATCATCGCAAAACTACCGTTCACAGTGCCCGACTCCCCGATCGAGGCCACTCAGGCGGAGTGGCTGGAGCACACCGGGCGCAACCCGTTCATGCAGCTGGCCGTCCCCGAGGCCTCCTTGAAGCTCATCCAGGCGGCCGGCCGCCTGCTGCGGACCGAGAGCGACCGCGGCCAGGTTACAATTCTCGACCGCCGAATCGTGACCAAACGCTACGGCGGTTTACTGCTCGATTCGCTGCCGCCGTTCCGTCGCCAGATCGAGGAGCGTCCGTCGCAGGTGGCGAATGGATAGCGTCGGCAACCGAGG
The DNA here is from genome assembly GCA_041685045.1 of Gammaproteobacteria bacterium. Taxonomy (GTDB): domain Bacteria; phylum Pseudomonadota; class Gammaproteobacteria; order Thiohalomonadales; family Thiohalomonadaceae; genus Thiohalomonas. The sequence continues at coordinate 22,092 of JAWLGP010000043.1, read as the reverse complement.
ACCTGGGGGCTCTCGAGTGCTTCCGCTGCGGCTATTCCCACCGGAAATCGCTCACAGAACCGTGAAGGAAGTTCTGTCCCCACGGGCACTTGGAAAGCCAACAATGAGTAAGAACGAGAAGAGCCAAAGGAGCTCGAAGGCGGGCACAATGCAGAATCTGCTGATGCCTCAAAGCAGACGGGCGATCGTCCGGGATAATGGCATCCGCCGGCCGGCTCAGTTTGCAGAACGGATGTGGCTCGACGCAAAGGCCTGGCAGCGGGTTGGCAAATGCGGAGCCTACGGGCCGACGCGGGCCATTGGTCTACGGTTCGGCGCCAAGGGCTACCGTGGGCGCCTGAGGAAAGCTGGGCTCATTACCGGCTGCTACAGCATCACCCAGCAGGCTCGTGCCCTGCTCGAGCTCGAATAAAGGGGCGGGACCGTGCTGGCATTGGTGCATGCGGTGGTGGCGCTGGCATCGTTGTGGATCGGTTGGGTTCTCGCCGTCGACATCCTTCTTGCCGTGGTTTGGATTGGACTGGGCGAACTGGCTGGCTGGTATGTCTTCCCCGAAGGCATTTGGCGACTTATGGTCGCACCGACACCATGGGACGGAAGCACGGCGCCGTCTGTCTCCGTACCGCCGCCCCCTGACTATCTGGATATGCACCTGTGGTCTATGACGGCCGCAGCAGTAACCACCGGCCTGCTACTGGTAGGGCACTGGTTGGTGCCCCTTAAGACCCGCATCCATTCACTGACTCGCAATAAGGCGGTGCGACTCGATCCTTCAGATCCCTTCGTCGAAGACGTCGTGAAACCGTTGGCAAAACGGATAGGCGTACGGCCGCCGTCGGTGTGGGTTGTCCAGTCTGAAGGGATCAACGCGTTCGCGCTTGCCGCCCCCGGGCGAGGGGCGATTGTTCTCACCAGTGGTCTGGGGGATGCGCTCGGGCAATACATCCCGTGGGCTATAGCCCACGAGCTCGCGCACCTGAAGCACGGCGACTCGCTGAGCCGTGCCCTCTGGCTGGCGGCCGTGGATGCCCTTCGGTTGGTAGGGCGCACCCGGGTGGCGACACTACAGAGTGTTTCGGCACTCGCCTACCGATTACCTCTCGTGCGAGTTCTGGCGTTCCCGCTGACGGTATTCTTGTCGCTGTTGAACATAACGGTGCAGTTTGCCGAGCGGTTAGCCGCCGTCATCTTCAAGCTGCTCGACAGGTATTTCGGCCGGGCGATGGAATACCGCGCCGATCGCACCGCATCCGAAGCAACCTCGGCTTCGATCGGCATTGCAGCCCTGATGCAGGTATCCGGGCGTCTTGAGTCTGACTTTGGTGGCGTGTTCGCGACGCATCCCCGGCTGGCGGACAGGATCGGACGGATAGCGACCATCTCCCAACAAAGGCCAGCGGAAGGAGCCATTCGATGAGTCCGTGGGGCCACCACGCAGTAGGCCTCACGGTCGGCCTAACCGGCGCATGGGTGTTGTCGCTCGGGCAACTTGGCGCGGCAGTAACGGAGCTCGCCAGCACGTTCAGCGAGGCGATGGTCGGGGTGTGGAACGGCGACTTGACCGGCTCTCTCTCTGCGCTGACAGAAAGCAGTGCCTTCCTTGGGGGCGCCGTGGTCGGTGGGAGGGCGCCCGACAAGCTGGAGATCGCTCGTTGGGGCCGGTGGACGAATCGGCGGTATTCACTCATTCCTCACCGAACATTGACGCACTGGTGGCCAGTGTGGATGGGTCTGCTCATCTACTCCGTGTTGCTGGTTAGCCAAGCGGACGATTTTACCCAAACAGCAACCAGTTGGGGTCTGCTCGGCTTCGCCATCTCAGGCGTCTTGCACTTGGCGCTAGACGTAATGACCCCAACCGGAGTCCCTATTCTCAACCCGTTCGGGAAGAAGTTCAGCTTTTCAGTCTATCGGGCGGGGAGCCCCGCGGAGCTGCTGCTGATCAGCGGCGTCGGACTGGTTTGCTACGTGGTAGCGACTGTTGCCAGCTAATTAGAAAGGGAGGGTTGGGGTTACCCCAACCCCGGTGCATCACTTCGGTGGGAGGCATCGGCCCAAAAATTCTTCGGGAACAGGTTGGTTGCCGACAATTATCCAATCGTCTTCGGTCATGCCTTCGCCAGCGTTACAGAATCGCTGCCACGCTCGCCGCGCTGCGTCCGGTGCGGACGCGCCGTCCCTGTTCGACGTCGTTACCAGCGAGGCCAGGGGTGTTGCGTTCCCTTCTGACTCCTGAGATCTCCTACCTCCGGAGATTTTCTCTGCCCCAACCGTTTCACCGAAAACCAGCTTCTTTTGAGTCTTTCCGTCGTTCAGCGCGGCGGTATGTAGGACGTGAAAATAGCCCTGCTGGTTCAATCCAGCCCCCGCTAGCCGCGTCGACCTGAATCGGGTGGTTTGAAAGCGTCCCTCTGCAACGACATGAATGGAGGTCAATCGTTCATAGTCGACCGGCTCGAACTTCGGGGGCTGTTCAGCACAACCGGCAACAACCACGGCAAGCAGGGATAACGGCAGTTTGTGGCCGCATTTCATATCCACTCCTCTCTTCAATACGACCGAACGTCGATGCGAGTCGATTCTAAAGATTGGGGCTTTGCCTACGGCTTTGGGAAGATGCGGGAAATGACCAACTACAAGGCAGTAGGTCGCATCACCCGGACGCAATAATGCTCACCTATGAAGCGAATCCTCAGCTCAATACTGGGACAACGGCAGCCGGATAGATCACCAAGCAGGGAGCGCGATTCGGACGACGAGATCCCCCGATATCCACCGTTTGCAAAGGGGTTGCCTTCGGCTGCCCTCGATCGCGTTTTGGCGACGCAAGCGGAGCTCGTGGATCGGATACGCCATACACTGGCGCTGTCGGGCGATGATTTTGACCGTTATGTCAGGCCCGTTCTTACTAACTACGCTGCGTATGTGCATCTGCTTCCCGCCTCCGAAGCCCACCATCACCGAGGCGCCGGCGGGCTGTTTCGTCACGGATTAGAGGTGGCATTTTGGGCCGCACAATCGGCTGAGGGCGTGATATTCGCCTACTCATCATCGCCTCGAGCAAAGCGAGAGCAAGAGCCACGCTGGCGACTCGCTACTTGTTTGGCCGGCTTGCTGCACGATATCGGCAAGCCTGCGTCAGACCTCTCTGTCACCTCAAAAGACGGCCGCGTCATTTGGAATCCCTACGGTGAAACGCTCCACAGTTGGGCGGTGACGAATAACGTCGATCGCTACTTCCTACGCTGGCGGGACGGGCGGCATAAGCGCCACGAGCAGTTTTCTGTGCTGGTCGTGGACAAGATTGTGCCCCACCACACGTTGGAGTGGCTGACCAAGACCGGGCCAGAAATTCTGCAGGCGATGCTCGAGGCGATATCCGGGTCAGACGACAATCACGTCGTATCGAGCCTTGTCCTCCGTGCCGACAACACCAGTGTCGAACGGGATCTTCGCTCACACAAGATTGTCCAGGCGGACGGTTCGCTTGGCGTTCCCGTTGAAAAGTACCTTCTTGATGCCATGCGCCGCCTCATCAACAGCGCGGCTTGGCTTATCAACCAGAAGGGGGCCAGGGTTTGGGTTCTAAACGATGGTCCCTACGTGGTGTGGAAACAGGGCGCCGAAGACATCTCCCGATTACTGGCCGCAGATCGTGTCCCGGGGATCCCTCGCGATCCCGACACCTTGGCCGACATTTTGATTGAACGGAATTTGGCTGTCCCGCAGCAGGCAAGCAGTGGGATGTACCGCTACTGGACGGTTGCTCCGGACGCGTTGGCAATGGAAGACGGAAAACGCGTCCGCTTGTCCATGCTCCGTTTGGTTTCAAGTGACGTCCTGTTCTCGACAGAGCCGCCCTCACCCACGGGAGCGATAGTCGAGCGGAACGGCGAGATTCAGCCAGAACCACAACCAGTATCGCCGCCCGTGGACCAAGGCGTAGATGGTCCCGTTGCGACTGCGGACGTATCGGGTCGGTCAGAAACGGTGGTCGGATCGGGAGACGCCGTTCGTTCCGAGCCTGACCCCAAAGCACCTAAATCGCCTGGCAAATTAAACCCCGACAACCCACGGCCGGCGAAAACGCGCAAAGGGCGTGATTCGGGAGCCCATCCATTCGGCATTGAACGCGATGCGGACAACGATAGAGATCGCCTTTTTGGGTCAGCACAGGAACACGCCGCCCCAGCGAAAGCTCGCAATGTGCAACCCAAACCGGCGGAACCTCCTGGCGACCGGCGAGAGGGCGCCCCACACGGTCGAAACCCAGCCTCGCTCGCGCCCCAGAGCGTCGAACCCTCCTGGCTTGATTCGCTCCCGGGCGAGGGCGGCCAAGCCCTGCGCGACATCGCAAAAAAACTCGCCGAGCAGCCGCAACTCTGGGGAAAAGCGATCGATGTTGCCCAAAATCGAGTCGTTATTCAGTATCCCGATGGGGCCGCAGTGTTCAATGAGCCCCCCTACATTCTGAAGGTGCTCGAGGAGGCTGGCGTACTGGATCTCGACCCTACCATGCCAATGCGTAAGGTCCGCAAGTGGGGGGAGCTACAAGGTCTGGTACTTACTGCGAGAGCATCGGCTGTAATGACGGCTCTGCGGGTCCACGAACCCCGGGGCAAGCACCCACCTCCAGCTCCGGAACGACAGAGCGGGAAAGCTCCACCCGAGGCGATACCCCAGCAACCGCTAAGAGAACAAGCGCCAGAGACCAGCGGTGCCGCACCCGTGGCAGATACGCAAGCGAGAAAGCCTCGCTCGTCGAAAAACGAAAAGCCATTGCGTGCCACTGCAGGCGACCAGCGAATTGAGCCGTCCGACCCGGTCGTTGACGTCGCAGCCGCCTTTGTCCAGGCAATCCGAAGCGGGAAAACGAATATCTCCGGTGGTGTGTTGAGAAGCGGTTCCTCCTTCGTGTTACCCCATACCGCGGTCGGAGCCTATGCCCGTAAACAGAAAGTCAGCCCATGGGAGTTGCGTGCTGCATTGGCTCGTATGGACTGTTGTGAGTTCAAAGACATGAAACTGTTCGTACAGGAGTGAGCCATGGGCTTTGCATACGAAACCTTTCTGCGTCCGAACTACGAAGCCTATGCGATGGCCGGATGGCTGACCGGCATCGGCTTGGCCGCCGGTGGATATTTCCTGACGGGCCTGCCTCCGACACCGTTTATCTGGATGGGTGCCACGAGCGGTTTCATGGCGTTGCTTAGGCTCCCGGAAGCCTTCCAGCGGTGGCGTCGTAACAAGCTGCTTTTGAAGCAAGAGATAACCTATCTGAAGTTATCGGAACTGCAGAAGCTGATGAAGAAAAACCCCGGTAAGGTTTGGGTTGGATCGGGGTTTGATTGGGGTCAGCCTCATGCACAGACCGCCCACGATATTCTGAATAACGACCATACCGACTTTCTCCCCAAGAACCCCGAGCAGGTCGGGGCCCCATGGATACACGGGCTCAACGAAGGGGAAGGTGACCTACTCATTCCTCTCGAACATCTAAACGCCCATTTGCTAATCGCCGGGACCACTCGCGCGGGTAAAACCCGCTTGTACGATCTTTTGATCTCGCAAGCCGTGTTGCGGAACGAACCGGTGATCATTTTCGACCCGAAGGGCGACCACGAACTTAAAGCAAACATCAAGGCCGCCTGTGCCTTCATGGGTGCGCCTGAGAAGTTTGTCTATTTCCACCCGGGCTTCCCAGAAGAATCGGTTCGTATCGACCCCTTGCGCAATTTCAATCGAAGCACCGAGTTGGCGACACGGATCGCTGCGATCATGCCCTCTGAGTCGGGAGCGGACCCATTCAAGGCGTTCGGACAAATGGCCTTAAACAACATTGTCCAGGGGCTGTTACTGGGCGCTCGCCGTCCTAATCTCGTTCTCCTGCGACGTTACCTGGAAGGCGGACCGGAAAAACTCGTTATTGAAGCGGTTTCCGCATACTGCGACGAACACGTTCCAGGCTGGAATCAGGATGCGCGCGGCTATCTCGCCAAGGCGACAACCACGGACAAAAAGGCCTCGGCCATGGTTCGCTTTTATCGGGACCATGTGCAGGAGGTCAAACCGAACCCCGACTTGGAAGGCCTGCTGAGTATGTGGGAGCACGACCGGGCGCACTTTGGCAAGATGATTGCGAGCCTATTGCCGGTTCTCAACATGCTTACCTCGGGCACGCTGGGACCACTGCTCTCGCCGGACGTGGACGATCCAAACGATACGCGCCCGATAACCGACATGGCGCGCGTGATCAACAACAACCAGGTTCTCTATATCGGCCTGGACTCCCTCTCCGACAGCATGGTTGGCTCCGCAATAGGCTCAATCCTACTCGCGGACCTGACTGCGGTGGCAGGCGATCGTTACAACTACGGGATCAACGACACACCCGTCAATGTTTTCGTCGACGAAGCGGCCGAAGTGATCAATGACCCCTGTATCGCGCTATTGAACAAAGGGGGTGGCGCAAAGTTTCGAATGGCCGTGGCGACCCAGACCTTCGCTGACTTTGAGGCCAGGACCGGTTCCAAGCCGAAGGCACTCCAGATTCTGGGCAATTTGAACAATCTCGTTATCTTGCGCGTTATCGACGGCGATACCCAAACGTATATTACCGAGAACCTCCCGAAGACACGCTACCGATACCTGATGAAGACACACGGAACCTCTTCGAGCTCGAAAGATCCCTTTGAACACAGCGGCAACCATGGCGAGCGCTTGATGGAAGAGGAGGCCGATCTGTTTCCGGCGCAACTGCTAGGCATGTTGGCGAACGGACAGTTTATTGGAAAGTTCTCGGGCGGCCGGATTATCAAGGGGCGGTTGCCGCTGCTGACCCACGGATGACGGACGAGATTGATGAACGCTGTATTGGTGCACGATGCACGCGCCCCTGGCGCACGAGCCCTGGGCCGTTTCAAGGCAAGGCATCCCGATAAAGTCAAAACGCTACGAATCCTTGATGTCGATTGGCCGATCGCAACTAGCGCTTATCAGCACCTGTTTGCATACGTAACCAACGCACTAATGGTTGATGGGGAGCCACTCGCGTTCCGCTGTCTACGCCGCGCTCTGGATGCCTATGAGGATGTGTTCGGATTATCCGACAAACGGCGGTTTGACGCGTTCCTGACGGAGTTGCTGGTTCCGGCCTCCGAGGTGTTGAAAGCAATCCATGTGTCAGCAACCCCAGACATTGTGTGGCGTGCCGAAGATGGCGTTCCGCTATCGCTGTGGTTGGACGAGTGTCAGTGCGCTTCCCCAGAGACGGTGCCGGCGGCGGTGCGGCGCAACGCTTTAGGTGACGAAGCGTCAATCCGGCAAGCCATGCAGAAGTTTGTTTTGGAGCGCAATCATGGTTGAAACGTCGTCGGCGCCGAATCGCCCTTTCAGGTTGTTGGTATGGACCTTCCTGGCCGAGATTCTATTGCTGGTGGTCTTGGTGCCAAACCACTGGCTGACACGGGTTGTCGAGACAGAAAACCGGTTCCTTGTGGAAGAAATGGGGAACGACACGGCTGACTGGGTAGTTGCCACGGGGGCGCGCTGGTACGACCGACTTTTTGTCACCACCGGCATCAACGAGCAGGTGTACCGGTATTTTGTACCGACGCGGGATGAGCGCCGAGCCTCGCGCGGGCTCGCCAACCTCGGTGCTACCTCATGGTTTCCATGGGTTAACGGCCGGGCGACCGCATTGTCAACGATCTTGCAACAGGTTCTGCAGCGTGTTGCGCTGTTTAGCGCCTGGGGCGTTTTCTTTGCACTGGTATGTGCGCCATTTATCTGGGATGGGCTGATGCAATGGAAGATCAAGCAGTACTCGTTCCGGCACGCCAGCACCGCCGCCCACAGCTTGGCCCTGAGTTTCATCGGGTTCGTGTTGCTGGGTTTGCTGGTGGGTATTTTCCTGCCGGCTCCCATCCCTCCTGTCGCTGTTCCCATTCTGATGATCGCCGTGCTGGCGGCGTTAAACGTCGCTGCAAGGCATACCCAGAAGGAGGTGTGAGGCTAGGCAACAGCCCCTAAAGATAAGCGAAACGCCCATTTTCCCCCGTCTAACGAATGCGCAGAGCTTGGTAAAACATGGAACGGATTGAAATACCTCGATACATCGACGACCCACCGCACTTTCTGTTGTGGTCCGCCGATGAACTTGCACCGGTGGCGATTGGTTTGGTCATAGGGGTTTTGACGGCAAACGCATTCATTTTGACCATGCTCGGCCTCGTCGCGACCAAGTTTTATCGTCGGTTTCGGGACGGCAAGCCAGACGGGTACATGCTACACGGGTTGTATTGGAGTGGCTTACTGCCACTACAGGTAATCGGCGGGAAAAACCCGTTCCTCAGAACCTACTTGCCATGAAGCTGACGCGGCTCAAAGCGACTTACGATGCGGTGCAGGCGGAGAACCGCCTGCACCGGCACAGCAACGTTCTGCTTGCGATCGCGGTCCTCGCTGCAGTGTTTGGGCTGCTTGGACGCGACACGGTGGTTGTGCTTCAGCCACCCACCCTCTCGGAAGAGTCCGAAGTGGGGCCGAACTGGGCGTCCGAGTCTTACAAGCGTTCCTGGGGGCTCTATCTCGCGACACTGATGGGCAACGTGAAGCCAGGCAGTGCCGACTTTGTAAAAACCGCATTAGACCCACTGCTCGCCTCGTCCATATACCAGCAGACAATGGAACTGGTGGAAACCCAAGTCCAACAGATCCAAAGAGACCGCGTGAGCCTGAGCTTCGAACCGGAAAACGTATCGTATGAAATAGAAGCGGACAAGGTATTCGTGACCGGTCAGTCGGTTTTGACGGGACCAACGGGCAAGGGATCGCGGGAGACACGAACCTATGAGTACGAATTCAAAATCGTTAATTACAAACCCGTTCTGGTTTACCTACACACCTATGGCGGCGAGCCTCTGACGACGGAACTCATTGAAAAGGAACAGGCGCGAGAGCAAAGACGTCTGCAACGCGAAAGAGCGGAAACCGGCAACTGACCATGAAACATCCGAGAGCCTTAACCCTGTCTGTGTTTCTTTCTCTGTCGGTTCCCGCTCACGCAATCGACACGCCGGTGGTGCCGGCCGCTTTGATTGAAAACGCAGCCAATGGGACCGAACGACAGATTGCCGACGTTCGACAACCACTCGACTCCGACAGGTTCGGAAAGAGCCGGCAAACCCTCGTCGTGAAACCGGGGGTTAACGAACTCATCCCGGTGAGTCTTCGTCACATCAACCGGGTCGTAACGCCGTTTGCCCGTCCTGCGATCAGAACAGCAAGTTCGGCCGAGACGAAAGTCGAAGCCAACGTGATCTACGTCGTTCCTGACGATGAAACCCCGATCACGATGTTCGTCACCGAAAAAGGGGATCCATCAATATCGATGTCGTTGACGTTGGTGCCGCGGAAAATCCCCCCGATCGAAATCGCTCTGAGCTTTGACGACGAATCGGCACTCCGTCCCGCTTACACGGGTCAAGCCGCGGAATGGGAGCGCGGCCAACCATACGTGCAGACTTTGGTCGCACTGTTACGAGGAGTTGCCCTCCAACAAATACCTCCAGGGTACGCTTTTGGGGCATTGCGACCGGGAGATTACCTACCGGTATGCCGTCAAGGCGGGTTCGAGTTTTCCTTCGCGAAAGGCCAGGTTCTTCGCGGCCACCATTTCAATGTCGCAATTGGCACGGTGACCAATACGTCGGACATTGCTTTGGAAGTCGTCGAGACCTCGTGTGCCGACTGGCCGGTCGTTGCGGTTGCGGCGTATCCGTCAGTAGTGCTCGAGCCCGGTGAAACAGCCGAAGTGTACGTTGCACACAAAACTCCGGATGTCGCCAAACCTCGGGTGCGTCCCTCCTTGGTGTACACCGAAACGATGGATGCGAACTGACCATGAAGATGTGGGATAGGCTCTCACCCGGGCAGAAGCGGTACGCGGTGATTGGGGGCGTAGTTAGCTTCTTGGTGCTCTTCGTCATGATGTTCAGTCCAGGCGACAAGGACCGGAGCCGACGCCAACAGGACAAGGTGATCAAAAGCGTTTTGACCGATGCCAATACGCGGTCGGCCAGCATCGAAGCCATCGCGGGCGATGTCAGCATTTTGTATAAGGAAAAAGCCCAGCAACAACGCGAGATTGAACGGTTGCGTTCGGAAGTCGAGCTTGCCCGTCGGAATCAGGAAGACACCTCTGCGTTAAAACGCGAGCTGGACCGCCTCCGAGACGAGGTGAAACGTGTCCGCGAAGAGCCCCGGAAGAGCGCCGCCCGCCCGGAGAGCACAACACCGTTACCGGTAGAAACGGTTCAACCACGATCCCAGCCCGACGCAGGAGGCGACCATGACGTGTTTGCCGAAGCGCCGCTCCCGAAGAAACCGGAGCCGGAGAAGGGGAGGGCCGGTAATGCGCCGCCAACCGAGTCCTCCCAAATTCGGGAGATCGCCGAAGCGGAGAGTTCCGGTGAGCACACCAAACCTGCGGACCGGAGAGACTCCCTTCACATCCCGTCTGGTTCGATCATTTCCGGAGTGCTGCAGACCGGCCTGGATGCACCCACTGGTATACAGGCCAGCCGGAATCCGATTCCCGTCCTGTTAAGAGTCAAAGCCGAAGCGATTCTACCCAACCAGTACCGCGCCGACGTCAAGGAGTGCTTGGCCGTTCTGTCTGGATATGGCGACCTGAGTTCTGAGCGAGCCTATCTCCGAGGTGAGACGCTTTCATGCGTTCGAACCGATGGGGGGGTAATTGAGGCGCGACTAGAGGGGACTGCGATCGGCGAGGATGGAAAGGCCGGATTGCGCGGCCGCTTGGTAAGCAAACAAGGGCAATTGGTGGCAAGGGCCGCACTAGCCGGGTTTTTCCAAGGCGCCAGCGAAGCTTTTGACGTCAACCCGGTCCCGGTTATCGCTACATCGTCGACCGGGACACAGCAGTACCAGGATGTGCTGTCTAGTGATGCCCTGCAAGGATCCGGGATCAAGGGCGCGTCGACAGCATTGGGCAAGGTGGCGGATTTTTACATGAAGCTGGCTGACTCGATTTTTCCTGTCATTGAGGTCGATGGTCTGCGCACTGTGGACGTGATGCTGACGGGGTCGCTTCGCCTGGAAGGCGGCCCCGTACAGACGGCCAGTGCAGCAAACAGTTTCTCATACAAGTAGTAACCCGACATGCCCACTTTAAAACACTACGGTTTGGTTGCTGTTCTGCTCAGCACGGGTCTTTCCGGTTGTGCCTCGATGGGATTGGGGGACAGTGAATACTCCTGCAAAGGGTTTCCGGACGAACGGACCTGCTTTTCCGCGCGGGAGGCCTATGAACGATCCCATGAGGACCTTGATACCCTCGCTGTGCGGAAGCGCGCGAGCAACCCTGGCGCGGTTAGCGTCGAAGAGCACGCCAGGACAATCCGCCCGGAACAGCAGCCCATGCCGGTTCCGCACATTGATGATGGCGCCGTTCCTATCCGCACGCCCGCTCGCACCATGCGTATCTGGCTCGCGCCGTGGGAAGACCAGCACCACAACTTGCAGGTCCTCGGTCGCGTCTACACCGAGATAGAGCCGCGGCAATGGGTGATAGGGCTTCCGGCCAAAACCGTTTCCTCGCAACTCCGCCTGCTTCAGGAAGCCCAGGCCTTATCAGGGGATCCACGCAAGGAGGCCGCGGGGAAAGACCGGCGGGAAGCCCGCAGGAAAGAGCACCGTGACCAACCACAGGAGACATACGCAAATGAAGTGCAATACTGAAGCGCAGCCCTCGGCCAACACCTGGCTGCTTCTCGGCGCCTTGGCGCTGGTGGCAATGGTAACCACACCCGACGCGTTCGCCGGCACCGGCGGTACCGAATTCGACGATGTGTGGGATACCTTGACCGACTGGACGCAGGGCACTCTCGGCCGGATCATCTCTGGGGGCATGATTGTCGTCGGCCTGGTGGCCGGGATCGTGCGCCAGTCTCTGATGGCGTTCGCCATTGGGATCGGTGGCGGGATGGGCCTCTACAACACCTCGACCGTCCTCGAGTCGATCATGACCGCAACTCTACCGGTGGTTGAACCGGCCACCTCCGCGGTCAGTTTCATTCCGCTCCAGTAAAAGGGCACATTGGACCAAGACAGGGGCGGCGCTCGTAGCCGCCCCGCTTGTTTTCGGAGGGGCAAAACGCGGATTTCAGCCATCTACTCAAACCCGACAGTTCGTAGACATCCGTAGACTTTTCGGTATCGTGCCCCGGCTGAAAGGTTCCTACCGCATGCGTTCCTCATCCCTTGTAATCGCGCTCTTCACCGCTTTATCTCTTTCCCCCGCGGCCGAATCGCAATCGCTTGTGGAATTCGCGGGCACTCCCCTGGAAGGTGCCAATATCGAAGCGATTCAAACCCTGCCGGTACGCGGCATGAAAGCAGTGCTTGCGAACAACCGGCTGGTGTTCATGTCCGATACTGGGCGATTCGTTTTCGTAGGTGACGTCTACGACACCTGGAGTTTCCGAAAACTCGCGACTATTGAGGCGGTCACCGATGCGGTCAATCGAGTGAACCTCGCGAATTTCAACCTCGACATTCGCAAGGAGCTACGCCCGTTTGTTTTTGGCGAGGGGGAAAAGGAAGTTGTGGTTTTTGTTGACCCGATGTGTCCACACTGTCACGAACTCCTGAACGATCTAAACGACCCACCGAAAGGGTATAGCTTCCTGGTGCTACCGATTCCGGCGCTGGGAGCGGAATCCGGAAAGAAAGTTCGTGAACTTGGCTGTGCGACTGACCGCGCGCAGGCCAAAGCTGCATTGTTGACCGGAAACTACCCAGCGCTACTTCCGCAGGCTGGTGCTTGCGATCTGTTACCCCTGCAAAAGGCGTTGGTTACCGCTCAAGTAGTTGGAGTCCAAGGGGTGCCATTCGTCATCGCTCCCGATGGTAGGGTCAAGCGTGGGCGCCCGAAAAGCCTCCTTTCGTTTCTGGAAGGAGCCGAGTAATGCTCGGAGCAGCGGCCGAGCGCCATTACGAGCGCGCCTCTAGTCTGTTTACGACTCTCGCCTATTCCGATAGCGATCATCTCTTTCTGAATAGTGACCAAACCTTGGGATTCATGTTTGAGTGCATCCCCTTCGCCGGCCATGACCAGCGTGCGGCGGATCGAATGAATGTGCTGCTCAATAACGATTGGCCTGCAGACACGTCGCTGCAATTCATCCTGTACGCTAGCCCCAACATTTACCCCGCCCTGACCCGGCAAAAAGCGCTACGGGCCGGCCTACGCGACCCACTGTTGGCCGAAACAGTACAGGTTCGCGCCAAGTTCTTTGAGCGCGGGATAGCCGAGCCGCTCGAAACGTCGGGGGTCCGAGTACGGGACCTCCGCTTGTACGTCACCTGCAAGTTCCCGACCGTCACCCAAGTCCCATCCGACGAAGACATCGCACGAGCACGAACGCTGCATACGTCGGTCAAGAAGGCCCTGGAAACGGTCGGCCTCCACCCGAGCGAATGCGACAACGACAAGTTCGTTCAGCTCATGACCTCAATGCTGAACCACGGGACGACAGCATCGTGGGCAACAGGCAACCAGCCTGTGGCCGACGAAGACAAGCCTTTACGGGAACAGCTGCTCGACTATGACAAGAAGCTGACTGTCGATGCCGAAGGCCTCCGCGTCGGGGACAGTTTCGTAAAGACCTTGTCCTTTAAGCGGTTTCCCGAATTCGTGTTCTTTGGGGGCGCCGCCTCCTACCTCGGCGACTATATGACCGGCGCCCGAGGCATGCGGGAGAACCTCATCATTTCGGCGACGCTTCAGTTTCCCGATCAACAAGCCACCAAAGCCAGCCTAGCTACCAAGCGGCAATGGGCCGTTAAACAGGCATACGGCCCATTGCTGCAGTTTGTTCCCGTCTTGGCGGCTAAGAAGAAAGGGTTCGATATTATCGATCAGGCGTTGGAAGCTGGCGATCGACCAGTTCGTTTCTACATGTCGATTGTCCTATTTGCACCGAGTAAGGAAGCGGCCGTGGCGGCCGTGTCGAACGCACGCAGCTATTGGGGCGAAATGGGCTTTCAGGCGATGGAAGACCGGTATTTTTGCTTGCCGTTCTTTTTGCACTCCCTTCCATTCGGCACTCAGTTTGACGCAACAAAGGATCTGTTCCGCTTCAAGACAATGGCTACCCGCCATGCCATACCGCTTTTACCTTTGTTTGGCGACTGGCGTGGAACTGGGACGCCCATCTTGAACTTCGTGTCCCGCAACGGCCAGATCATGGACGTCTCGTTGTTTGACAGCGGTACGAACTTTAATTGCTGCATCGCGGCCCAATCGGGCTCGGGCAAAAGCTTCCTTACCAATGACATTATTTCATCTTATCTCTCGGTAGGAGGGAAAGCGTGGGTCATCGATGTCGGCTACTCCTACCGAAACCTTTGCGAGACCTTTGAAGGCGACTTTATTGAGTTCAGCACCGACAGTCGCATTTGCCTCAATCCATTCCAAATCGTTAACGACTACAAAGAAGAAGCGGATACGCTCATCGCGTTACTGGCCGCTATGGCAGCGCCAACGGAAAAGCTAACCGACTTGCAGGTGGCGAACCTACGCCGAATCGTCACTGAACTTTGGGAAAAAAGGGGTCACGACCTGGTCGTCGATGACGTCGCGGCCGCATGTAAGGCCGAATCGGATCGTCGGATCGTGGACCTTGGCGAACAGCTTTACCCGTTCACCCTGAAGGGCGAGTACGGCCGATTTTTCAATGGTGATAACAACGTTTCATTCCAAAATCGTTTTTCGGTACTCGAACTCGAGGAATTAAAGAGCCGAAAGCACCTGCAGCAGGTGGTTCTCCTCCAGCTCATCTATCAGATTCAGCACGACATGTACATGGGCGAGCGGGATCGCCCAAAACTCACCATCATCGATGAAGCGTGGGATCTTTTAGCCAATGGCGGAGACGCGGTCCGCGCGTTCATCGAGCACGGCTACCGGCGCTTTCGGAAATACGGGGGTTCAGCAGTAACGATCACCCAAGGGGTAAACGACCTCTATGCGTCCGCGACCGGTCGCGCGATCGTCGAGAATTCCGCGAATATGTACCTTCTCGGGCAGAAGCCGACGGCTATAAACGCCTTGAAAGCCGAGGGGCGCCTGCCGCTGACCGACGGCGGATTCGAACTCCTGAAGACCATCCACACCGTCCCCGGCTCCTATTCGGAAATCTTCTTTATCACGGAAATGGGGATGGGGATCGGCCGGCTCATCGTCGACAAGTTTCGCCAACTCCTCTATTCGACAAAAGCCGAAGACGTCAACGCGATCAAACGACAACGCCAAAAGGGCTTGAACGTGGCCGAAGCGATTGAGGCCGTGTTGCGAGAGCGTGGCCATGCGGAATGATCTCGTACCACCCTGGTTGCAGGGCCTGGTTGCGGGCGTCGTAAGTGCTGTGCTTGTCGGCAGTTACTATTACGAACACGTCGAAGCACGCTTACAGGACGAGCTGCGTGTCCGGCCCAAGGTCGTCGTAGTCGATGTCGGTACTCTCGCGGCAAGAGAATTTCACACCCAGGATCTCACGAAGATCGAAGCCGCGTTGGAGCGGACCACCCGGCTAATCGAAAAATTGCGCGATTCCGGTTTTCTCGTGCTCGATGCCAAGTACGTATTGGACGCACCAAAGGACCTCTATTTAGAGACCATCATCGATGCGAGCGAAGAGGAAGGAAGCAGTGGCCATGCTGATCAGTAGGCGCGAACCGTGGCCGCGCTTCTTGCTCAAAGCCGGCCTGTTGCTCGGGCTCCTAGTTCTGGCCGGCTCGACTTTCGCAAGCCGTTACAAAATCGGCCGTACGCCCCAGGCGATGGCATGCATTCCCGGTGTGAGCGTATTTCTTATCGATACCCACGACACCGCCCCCGAGCGTGGAGCGATATTTGCCTTTGAAGCACGGGGGCTTGTACCGCTCTTGGAGAGGGCGCACGCCGACGCAGCCCCGCTCATTCCCCGGTTCGCCGACGGACAAATCCTTGTTAAGTACATGATGGGACTGCCTGGTGACCACGTGCATGTAGACGCCGACGTAACCGCGGTCAATGGGGAATCCATTGGCCGTGGTTTGATACTTGCCGCCACTTTAAACGAACCTGCGGCGAGTTTCGCGCGGGACGTGACTATTCCGGCCGGTGAGTACTGGTTTAGTGGCGCCACGCTCGACAGTTTCGACTCCCGCTACTGGGGAACCGCAAAACAGGCACAGCTAGTTGGCCGTGCCTATCCGCTTTTTTAACCACGCCAGAAGGAGAAACCAATGGAAGCAGCACTTGTCAATCCCCGTATTGCGCACCTGCGCTTTATCCAATCGACCATCCATTCCTACGACGCGCACGGCATTGTCGCAAAAATAGCCGCGCTGCTCGTGACTGCGGGCATCTTCTATGCGTTCCTCGTTCTTGGAACGAGCAAGCCGGGAATCTTGTCACTAGCGGCTCTGGGTGCGGGAATCATCCTGTTCGTCCTGTGGATGATCGACGCTCACTACTACCAGTACAAGCTCGCCTACTCGAAGCTTTACGACGCGGCCAGGTCGAAACCAGAGACGGACTTCGACATGAACGTCGATGCATACAAAGGCGCGCATGCGAAAGAGATGTGGCGCGCTCCGGTGAGTTGGCTCTACATCTCGTTGATTGGTGCCGTGGCATTCTTGTCCATGATGGTGTGATGCACCGCACGTTCACATGCTTTTTCCTTTGCTGGATGGCAGGGGTCGGCCCGGCCCTTGCCGCCAGCACAGGAACTTCCGCGGCGGAAGACCGTGAGCTGTTCGAACGCAGTCAGGCCATTATCAACGGCGCCGCGAGGCGGCACTTGGACGAATTCCTCGGCTCGCCAAATCCCTATACAGGGAAGTTTGACCACGTCGTCCGAACCCTTATCGAAGACACTGCGCGTGCCACCCAGGATGCCAGACGACAGGCAGATGCGCCTGTACCCGATATCTACGTATTTTTATCGCTGTCGCTTGGTGATTCGGTGCTCAAGACGATCTTCGCCGACCTCGCAGCCCACCCAAACGCTATTGGCGTCCTAAGAGGCATACCGAAGGGGGCCAAACTGCAAACTGGACTCCTGCACGTCCAGCAGATCGCCAGCCAGTTTGAGCCGCCTCCCCGAATCGTGCTTGACCCCCGTAAATTCCGGGAGTTTGGGATTGATTCAGTGCCTACCATAGCGACCGAGCTACCGGATGGTAAGGTAAAGGTCCGTGGCTTGGCCAATCTCGACTGGTTCCTTGAGCAACTGGCCCAAGGGAAAGCGGGGGACCTGGGGGTACGGGGCGAATTGAGGGAGATCAGTGAGCCAGACCTGATTGAACTCATGAAAGCGCGATTGGCGAAGATTGATTTGCGCCGGCAAGCGCGGGTTACCGTTGAGACCTTTTGGTCGCGCGTGCTGTTCTATGACTTGGAAGAGACTGTGACCTATCGGCGGAGGGTCATCGACCCGACCGTGGTTGGCACGCGGGACTTGGCCACGCCCAACGGCAAAGTCTTTTTTCGGGCCGGGGAACGCGTGAACCCACTAGAGTTGATCCCGTTTACCCACCGGATGCTTGTGTTCGACGCGACCCAAGCCGATCACTTACGGCTGGTTAATGAACAGCTTGGTCAGCTTCCGGACTTTCAACGGGTTATTTTAATTGCAACCCGCCTCCCACGTGAAGAAGGCTGGGACGAGCTCAAGGCACTAGAGCGCCAGCTGGGACATCCGGTCTATCTACTGACTCCCGACCTTCGCGAACGCTTCCAACTCGAATATGCACCCGCCGTTGTCTATGCCGACAACGAGCACAAAGTGTTCGTCGTTGAAGAAATTCCCTCGAAGCAGACGACCATCCGCGAGACCGACGCCACGATAACACCGGTGCAGAACCCAGCGACGGCCTTGCCGCTTCAGACATCGGAACTGTAAGGCATATGTTGCGGCCACTTTCCCTCCTCTTATTATCCGCCCTTCTTAGCGTGGCTGTGTCACCGGCCGCGGCAAGTTCTCCTTCTTGCCCGGATGCCGAAGTGTTATCGGGGCGGTTGATCACCGATATCTGCTGGGACTGCATGTTTCCTCTGTATGTCTCAGGCATAAAGATGGGAAGCGGTTACGTCCCCGACGACGCTGTCGATGACGCGCTTTGCATTTGCGATGACGCAAACGGCGTCCCCCACCCGGGTTTCATGTTGTCCACGTGGGAGCCGGCCAAACTGATCGAAGTAGTGCGCGCGCCTGGATGTGCTCCAACGCTCGGGGGAATAACGCTCCCGATGTCCGATCAGCGCATGTTGGGGGGCGAAGGCAAAGGCGAAACTGACGGTGACAACGCGTTCTACCACTATCACCTCTATGCGTTTCCTTTGCTTTTCATGTTGGAAATGGCCATGGAAGGCTCCTGCAACGCGGACGGTTATCTCGATCTCGACCTCGCCTACATTTCCGAACTGGACCCCACCTGGAACAACGACGAGCTCGCGTTCTTTACCCAACCCGAGGCCGCGGCAGTTGCCAATCCGATCGCGTTGGCGGCGTGTATGGCGGATGCGGCCGCTGCGTCTGCCGGGACGCCGTTAGATGAACTGTTCTGGTGTGCCGGCTCCTGGGGCCACCTCTATCCGTTTTCTGGCCATGAAGGCGCGCTGGGGGGGATGCCCGAGAACACCTCCATGCTGGCTACCCGCGCTATTGCGGCGCAGCATCGGCGTGGCCTCATGCGACGAACGATGGGCAAGGACGCGTACTGCTATGCCCCGATTGAGCCGATGCTTCCAAAGTCGATGTACAAAATGACCATGTTCTTCCCGATGGCCGAATCGAATGACGACCATGTCATCGGGGAAAACACCTTCAGTTGGGGCGAACATCGGACGATCCCCGGAGTCGGTGAAGACGGGCTTTACGTGCTGTGGCGCTGGAATGACTGCTGCTCGAGGTATTAGGGGCGTCTAGGGAGAAAGCAATGCTTCGTGTCTTTCGTTTGCGCCAAGGGTTGACGAGAGCCATCTCCACCCTTGTCCTGGTCACCGTAGCCACTACGCCCGCGGCAACCTTTATCCGGACCTCCGGTGCGATAATCGGTTTGATGAGCGTCCGGGGAGCGCTCGCCGGCGGTATCGAAGCGGGCGCAGCCGCCGGCCAGCAGTCTGCGATCGAACTGTCGTCGGACTTCGTCCTCCCGACCTACAGTGACGGCGCGTTGTCGATCGACAACGGAATGTCCACATCGATCACCGTTGACCAATCTGAGCTGTTTCCCGGATCCACGTCGGGCGATCTAAACACCTACACCTCGACGTACGGGTCCGATTCCGACATGTGGAATCTCGGCGTTGACGCCCAAGAGGCCCTCGCTGCGGAGACTAGTCCGACGGGCGATGCTTACCGCGTACTCGAGGAGCAAGCAGCAGCGCCAAAACCGGACCTTCGCAACGACCCACTGTGGACGTTGACAGACGACACCCTTTCCAGCCTGGATTTATTGAAGGATCAGTTCTCCGACTGCAAAGCCACAACCACCTACGCGGAAACGGACGAGACGGTCCATGTCCCGGACTACAAATTCTGCACACGGGTAGAGGACCACTCTGCGAGCTGCGAGCTTCGCCACTCGTATGATGTCAACCCGATTCTTGAAGTTACTGAAGGCCCCTTGAATCGCTCTAGTTGCGGCGAGGGATGCCTCGACATCTGGATTGGGGAGGTCGGCGACAATTATTGGTCAGGAACGTGCAAGATTTACAACACCGTTACCAAATTGGAAATCAAGAACCCCCAAGCGATCACCTCGGCCAAACTTAAATATGCCAAGTGGGATGATTATCTGCTGATAACTCTCGACGGTAGCCCTATATATGCCGGGCCTTACGGTGGGGACCGGCTGAGCATCTACGACCCGCCGTGTCAGGATGAAGGCTGTTGGTACCAAGTGAAACAGGTCGAGTACAAAAAAGATACTCGCGGTCCGTGCGAGCTTTCGACCAGTTGGGAAAAGGACCTTAACGTTGGCGTTACTTCGCACTTCACGAGTCTGGAACCAGGGGACATTCTCACCTTTCGAAATCGGGTGGAAGTCACTGGAGGCGGCGAAGGATACGCAAGGATCCGTATCCAATACGATCCCGCAAAGGTAATTACTGACGGCTCCTGGTACCCGCAGGAGTGCGTCGATCTCCTGCAGTATTCCGATGACGGGTTTTGCTCGGTCGATTACAGCTGCACGCGGAAACCGAATTATTATAGCAATGGCTGTATCACGGTCAGCGCGACGAAAGTGTGTAACGACACGGCTCGCTCGGTTTTTGATGTCCCCGCCGGGTTCAATCCGACGCCGTTCTGTACACGGGCCGACGTTGCGCTGAGCTGCTCCGACTTCTATAAGGGGCAAATGTCCTGCTGGGTCGACCCCCAAGGGGTGGAGCACTGCCCGACCAACGAAGGAGGGAATCTGGAGCAGTGTGCTGAACTTGAACAGGACCCCGCCTGTGCCTACATGGGGCGCGAATGCGTGGATGGTGCGCAGACCGAGGATGGCACCTGCTATGTGTGGACCGAGAAATATGATTGCGGGTATGACACGACATACTCGACTCTCGACGCCTTAACCTCCTATGACTGTGACGGCCCAGTTAGCTGTTTCGGGACCGACTGTATTGACCCGGCGTTTGAGTCCAGTAGTTCCTTTGCCAAGGCGCTCGCCGCAACGCAAGCGGCGGAGTTTATGGCTATGGACCTCAGCTGCACCGATGTCTCCGGGACGGAGAATGTGGTCTGCTCTGTCTTCGACGGCAAGGTAGGGAAGTGCAAGGTCGCCGTAGGTGGCATTGTGGACTGCTGCGAGCGCCCGTCGGGGATCTCTCTGGCAAACTACATCAACTTTATCCTAAGCGCACGAAAACTGGATTCGATGTTAACGAGTCCCGGCCTTGCCGACACCGCCATCCAGGGCGCGTGGCAGACGCTCCGTGAACCGGTTACCAGTACGTGGACGGAGATAAAGAAACCTTTTTCCGAAGCATGGAGTTCGCTGATGGGAAAGGGCGCGACGGAGGGCGTCGGTGCCGCTGCGCAAAAAAGCGCCATCGAGAAATTCCAGTCGGACGTCACGACGAAGGTAGCCGAGTGGGTCGGCGACCAGTTTGGGCCAGCCGTTCAGAAATCGCTGTTTGTGCCGGCAGAGGGCGGAGGGTTTGAGCTTGGCGGGACGGTTGGGACGACTTTGCAGTACGTCTATTATGCCTACATGATTTATATGATGGTTATGCTTATCATTCAGCTGATTTGGGAGTGCGAGGAAGCCGAATTCGAACTGGGCGCCCAACGCGAGCTACGGAATTGTCACTATATTGGCTCGTACTGCTCGAACGATACGTTCCTGGGTTGTATTGAAAAGACGGAATCATACTGCTGCTTTAACAGTCCACTCAGCCGAATTATCCAGGAACAGGTGCGGCCTCAGCTGAACATGTCATGGGGGAGCCCGGAAACACCGCAGTGTAACGGCATTCCGACCGGAAAACTCGAGGCAGTCGACTGGAGCGATGTAGATCTCAGCGAATGGCTGGGAATCCTGAACATCACGGGAAATTTGAAGACGAAGGCCGACTTGGATATGGACGCACTGACGGGTTCCGGAAATCTCTGGTCAGCAGGGACCGGGCATCTTGATGCAGCGACCCGCGCCGAGAAACGTCTGGAAGGCATTGACACTACCGAAATCCGGCAAAGCGCTCGCGACGAACTATGACCAAACCGGCAGCGTTACGGGGCAAGCTAGCCGGAACCCGCCTGGGTTCCGGCGACTCTCCGCAGGTCACAGCGGCTTTACGAAGAGATGAGCAGAGCCGCGATTGTAAATCACCGGGTAGGGATGTGAGTTCGTAGGTGGGGCGTACAGATACACCCAATTCGGCAAGTGCAGCGACATTCCTTGGTAAAAAATACGTAACTACTCGCCCCCTTTCGCTGGTGGCGGCGATCAATTCTGTTTATCCGTCGATCGAAACAACTGAATAGCATCAAGTTGCGATGCCGTGATCAA
>JAWLGP010000062.1:0-4321 GCA_041685045.1 Gammaproteobacteria bacterium | reverse complement strand
GGCGTAGGAGCCAGCCCTGCTGGCGAATCGGCATCCGGAAAGGCGCGGCAAGGCGCCGGGGTCGGTGGTCGGTGGTCGGTGGTCGGTGGTCGGTGGTCGTTGATCTTCGCTGGCGTCGCGACGGTCCAAGTGTCGGGGCCTCGATCTTCGCCGGCACGGCCAGCTCCTACGAAAACCTACGACGTCTTTACCGGGAAGCCGCCACCCGAACCATCTATAGGTGTGTAGGAGCCAGCCCTGCAAGCGAATCGGCATCCGGAAAGGCACGAGGCCGATCCTTCGCCGGCACGGTCGGCTCCTACGAAAACCAACAACCGACAACGCCTTCGCTAACACCTAAAACCTAAAACCCGGCGCGCCAGCGCCCGCCCGCTGAAAACTTAAATCTGAAAACTGCACGCTCCGCACCACCACACCCCGTAAAATGCCTCCAACCCAAATCCAGCGCCACGAATGACCCAGCCCACCCCCGCCCTCCTCGACCGCCTGCGCAACCGCGAATCGACGATCGGCATCGTCGGTCTCGGCTACGTCGGGCTGCCATTGCTGCTTCGCTACAGCGAGGCCGGCTATCGGGCGCTGGGATTCGACGTCGATCCGAACAAGGTCGAGCAGCTCAACGCCGGCCGGAGCTACATTGCGCAGTTCGAGTCCGAACGCGTCGCGCGGGCTGTCGAGAATGGCGCGGAGGCCACTGCCGACCCGGCGCGGATCGCCGAGGCCGACGCGGTCATCATCTGCGTGCCGACGCCGCTGAACCAATACCGCGAGCCGGACCTGAGCTTCGTCATCGGCACGGTCGAGCAGCTCGCGCCGCACCTTCGGAAAGGCCAGGTGGTTTCGCTGGAAAGCACCACCTACCCCGGCACCACGGAAGAGGAACTGCTGCCGCGCATCGAGGCCCAGGGGCTCACGGCCGGCAAGGACATCTTCCTGGTCTACTCTCCCGAGCGCGAGGACCCGGGCAACAAGCAGTTCGAGACGCGCACGATTCCGAAGGTGGTCGGCGGCCACACCCCGGCCTGCCTGGAGGCAGGCAAGGCGCTGTACGAAGGGGCAATTGATAAAATTGTTCCGGTCAGCTCGACGCGCGCGGCGGAAATGACCAAGCTGCTGGAAAACATCCATCGCGCGGTCAACATCGGCCTGGTCAACGAGATGAAGGTCGTCGCCGACGCGATGGATATCGACATCTTCGAAGTCATCGACGCCGCGGCCAGCAAACCATTCGGCTTCACCGCCTACTACCCCGGCCCCGGCCTGGGCGGCCACTGCATCCCCATCGACCCGTTCTACCTGACCTGGAAGGCGCGAGAATACGGGCTGAACACGCGCTTCATCGAACTGTCCGGCGAAGTCAACCGCGCCATGCCCGAGTATGTCGTCACCAAAATCATGTACGGCTTGAACCGGCACGGCAAGGCGCTCAACGGCGCCCGCGTGCTGATCCTGGGCGTGGCCTACAAGAAAAATGTCGACGACATGCGCGAGTCCCCGGCCGCCGAGATCATGCATAGGATCGCCGAGCGCGGCGCCGAAATCAGCTACAGCGATCCGCACGTTCCGGTATTCCCACCGATGCGCAACTACGACTTCGACCTGTCCAGCGTAGAACTCACGCCGGAGACACTTTCAAACCAGGACGCCGTCGTCCTGGTCACCAACCACGACCGCTTCGACTATGACCTGATCAAGCAGCACGCCCCGCTGCTCATCGACACCCGCGGCATCTACCGCGAACCCGCCGACAACATCATCCGCGCCTGATCCGAAAACGAAAAAAGCGGCCCAAGCCGCCCGAATGACAGCAGAAAGAAAGTCAACCCGGATGTCAGTGCTTGCCAAGCAAGCGATCTTTGCTTCGAGAGTCGCTGGATCCCGGATAAAGGCCGTGGCCACAACCTATATTCAGTTAGCATCGCCCCGGACTTGGCCCACGGCCCGGTCGCTGTGACTTTGCGGCGACACCGAACTCCGTACCGAATTCACGAGAGAAAGACGGGCGGCCAGCAGCCTCGCCAGTACCGGCGCGAGCATCGTGTTTGCAACCTTGAGCACCATACTCCAAGCCTCAACGCAAAACCTCTCCATAAAACCCGCTTCAGTCAAAAAAGGTACTTGTCATCAATGCCTTCTTGACAAATATTTGGCGTTAACCGCTCTCTCCGGTCAAATACCCCAGATTCTCCAACTTGAGCAATATCTGCTGCACGGCCTTGTCGGGCTGGATTTCGCTGGTGTCGAGGACGAGGTCGGGGTTTTCCGGTTCTTCGTAGGGGTCGGAGATGCCGGTGAATTCCTTGATTTCGCCTGCCCGGGCCTTTTTGTAGAGGCCTTTTCGGTCTCTTTGTTCGCAAATTTCCAACGGCGTGGATACAAAGATTTCGATGAAGCCGCCGTGGGGTTCGATGAGGTCGCGGACTTCTCTTCTGGTCGCGGTGTAGGGCGCGATGGGGGCGCAGATGGCGATGCCGCCGTTTTTGGTGATTTCGCTGGCGACAAAACCGATGCGCAAAATATTCAGGTTTCGGTGTTCCTTCGAAAAGCCGAGTTCGCTCGAAAGGTTCTTTCTGACGATGTCGCCGTCCAGCAGCGTGATCTGCCGGCCACCGAGTTCCATCAGCTTGACCTGCAGCGCGTTGGCCAGCGTGGACTTGCCCGAGCCGGACAGGCCGGTGAAGAAGATGGTGATGCCCTGCTTGGCTCTGGGCGGATGCGTCCGGCGCAGTTCGGCGACGACTTCCGGGTAGCTGAACCATTCGGGAATTTCCAGGCCTTCGGCCAGGCGGCGGCGGACTTCGGTGCCCGATATTTCGCGTACCGGTTCGTCGGGCTCGAGTTCGTCGACCGTGACGTACTGGGCTTTTGCCTCGGAGTACTTCATCTCGTGGAACGGCACCATCCGGATGCCGGTCTCGTCGGCGTGGGTGCTGATGAGTTCCTGGGCCTCGTAGGGGCCGTAGTAGCCGGCGCCGGTGGCGGGGTTGCGGGGCCCTGCGTGGTCGCGGCCGATGATGATGTGCGTGCAGCCGTGGTTCCTGCGGATGAGCGCATGCCACAGCGCCTCGCGCGGGCCGGCCATGCGCATGGCCAGGTTCAACAGCGCCAGTTCGGTGGTCTGCTCCGGGTAGCGCTTGATGATGTGCTCGTAGCAGCGCACCCGGGTGTAGTGGTTGACGTCGTTGGGCTGGGTCAGGCCCACTACCGGGTGGATCAGCAGGTTGGCCTCGATCTCGCGCGCGGCCCGGAAGGTGAGCTCCTGGTGCACGCGGTGCATCGGGTTGCGCGTCTGGAACGCGACGACCTTTTCCCAGCCGCGCTTGGCGAACAGTTCCTTGAGCTGCGCCGGGGTGTAGCGCAGGCTCGGGAAGTCGTAGTGGATGGGTGCTTCGACCTGCTCGATCGGGCCGCCGACGTATACCGGCTGCGTGCGCTCGAGCAGGTGCGCCACGCCCGGGTGGTTGCGGTCGAGCGTGCCGAACACGGCCTCGGCTTCGAGTTCGCGGTCGGGTTCCCAGATGTCCTCGACGGACATTTTCGCCAGGAGGACGCCCTCCGGATCGCGGAGTTCCAGAGTATCGCCCGTCGACAATTTTTCCGCATGGTCCCGCGACATGTCGAGGGTGATCGGTATCGGCCACAACGATCCATCCGAGAGACGCATGGACTTTACGACGCTCTCGTAGTCCGATCTGATCAGGAAGCCGGACAGGGGCGCAAAGGCCTCGTTCAGAATCAGCTCGAGATCGCAGAGGTGGCGGTCTGTTAATGAGAACATTCTTGACTCATCCAGGCAAAGAGTCCTGATATTAACCGAGCACGCCTGGGCCGCGGGCCTGTCATGGCTTGATAAAAAATGGCGGCCCGGAGGCCGCCATTAAAGCTAAGGCATTTGTGCTCTGCTGCACTGTTATGGAATCGGCGGGCTTTCGAAACCATCGGCGAATACACCGGTACGAATGGCCGCTTCATCCTCATTGTTATTGATATCGGGATCGGAGACATTTTCCGGTTCGACAATAATCGCCGAACTGGTGATGTCCTGGTCGGAATCCGGATCGGCAAGCACTGACGTTATCAAGTATGTCGCCGATCCGCCGGTTTCGAGATCGACAAGTCCCGCAACGTCGTCGGTACCCGCTTCATCGACGCAGCTTCCACCAGGCCCGGCTTCGCATGTCCAGTCAATATCGACCAGACCGGCACCGAGCTCACTGGCAACCACGGCCTCGATGACATCACTGGGTCCGGAATTTGTTACTACCACAATGAACTGGACCTCGTTCTCGGTGGACGGGACGAATTCGGTTACCGGCTCGAT
>JAWLGP010000010.1:0-148436 GCA_041685045.1 Gammaproteobacteria bacterium | reverse complement strand
CTGGTTAGTTGTCGACTGGCCGCTTGGCGGCTTAGCGGCTGATTTGCGTGACAATCAATCCTTCGCCAAATATGAGCGGGTTTTCACCGCCATCTACATGAAGTGCTGGTACAGCTTCGAAGTGCTCAATCCGGACGCCGAGGGTCTTAACGTGCACCGAAGGCAACACAGAAGCATCCGAGTTGGCGAGGATGTGGAGGTCCGGCGGAGTCATCAGGCCGTGGCATGCAGGAAGAGATACGTCAGAGAACCCGGGAAGCCCCATTGGGCTCCTGGTCGAGGTGAACAGATGAAACCGTCAGAGTTGGGGCACATATCGGGTGACGAACCCGGAAACGGCGTGGGCTTGGGTGGAATCTCGGAACAGGGAGCGAACAGGTGGGCCAGCTATGGCTATATGCCGGTGGGGTGTCCATTTGTGACCGGTTAAGCGAGATATCTATCTGAAATAAAAGGCAATCAGGATCGAAAAACGGCCATCGCTTCGGTACTCTTCTAGTCGCCAAACAAAGAGGAGTAGGAGGAAGACGATGGCCGCGACGCCCAGTATCGATATCCGAGCGCAGATGCTCAAGCTTTTTCCGGATGCGCTGATTCGGCAGCAGGCAAAAGCGTTTGGTGCGATGCAACGAATGCGCAAAATCGATCCGGTTCATCTGTTCTGGACGATTGTCTTGGGGTTCGGCACCAGTGGGGAGCGTTCGTTCGCCCGTCTGCGCCAGCGCTACGAGCGAACCGTGGGGCACACTGTGGAAGAGAGCAGTTTTCAGGACCGCTTCAACAAAGGGCTTGCGCGCATGTTCAAGGCGTTTACGACGAGGGCGCTGGGCGAAAGCTTCGGGCGTGGTCAGGCGCTGAATGGCGTGTTGGCCGGTTTCCAGGATGTTCTGATCGCCGATGCGACGGTGGTCCGACTTCATCACTTGCTGGAACGGGCCTTCGCCGCCTGCCGGACCAATCACACCCGCGCGGCGGCCAAGCTGCATGTGGTGATGAACTTGCGGGGCGCCGGCGGGCAATCGGTTCGCATCACGAGCGAGCGCAGACACGAGAACCGGGTGTTGCGGATTGGCCGTTGGGTCAAGGACCGGTTGATGCTGTTCGACCTTGGCTACTACGACTTCGGGCTGTTCGCCCGTATCGATCACCATGGCGGCTACTTCCTCTCCCGCCTGAAAGACAAAGCCAATCCGACGATCACCGCAGTGCACCGGGTTGTGCGCGGTAACACTGCCGACTTGGTGGGGCGATCGCTCCAGGAGGTACTGCCCCGACTCAAGCGCGAGGTACTGGATGTCGAAGTCGAGGTTTCCTACCGCAAGCGCGCCTATCTTGGAAAGCGCACCACGGGAAAGCTCAGGCTTCGGCTGGTCGGTATTCGCAATGCCCAATCGGGTCAGCTCCATCTGTACCTCACCAATGTCTCGCCGGAGAAGCTCCCCGCCGAGGATGTTCAGACCGTCTACGCCCTGCGCTGGCAGGTGGAACTGCTGTTCAAGGAACTCAAATCCGCCTATCGGCTGGATGAAATGCCGAGTCGGCGAAAGGAGGTGGTCGAAACCTTGCTCTATGCGGCCATCCTCTCCCTGACCCTTGGCCGCCGACTCCTTGCGGCAGTCCGTAATGCACTGCCGCAACATGCTGAACGTCTCAAGGATCAACGCTTCGCCAACCTGCTCGCCGCTCTTGCCGCCGACTTGTTGGCCTTGGTGATCTGGCCAATCCGCTACGCCAGATACCTGAGCCGAAGGCTCTCCAGCACATTGCTTCACGAGGCTGTCGACCCCAACGCGAGTCGCTCCAGTCTGCTGCAAGCCGTGGAAGGCAGGGCGCTTCCGTTCAGCTTCTGTCCTTAACCGATCACGCATGGTGGGGTGTCTTATGGGGCATAGTAGTCGGAGGTTGGGAAAGCCAGCCACATGGCGAAGGACCCCACGGAAGCACGCAGCCCTCAAAGGAAACTCGTGCCGGACACAGTCGGATCGGAGAACACGAGCCAACCTCACTGAGGGGAATAGCAATTGGACCTTGAAACGGGCAACTGTGAAGGTCCGCGCGGAAGCGAGTGCAACCGAGGAACCGGATGCGGGAAAACTGCACGTCCGGGTCTGTGCGGGGGGCGCCCGGTAACGGGCGTCCCTACCGCGAGATACGCAAAAAATCATGGAAAAATCAGCTCAAAAATTAGCCAGGAATCCACTTGGGATAATTGCGCTATTTATTGTTTTGGTTTATGCGATAGCGGGGCTAGTATTTGGTATCTCTGGTAGTAATCTTAGTGAAAGCGAAAGATACCCGTTAATCCTATTTCTGGTGCTGTTTCCAGTTCTTGTTCTTGGTGTGTTCGCGTGGCTAGTAAAAGATCACCATACGAAGCTATACGCTCCAGGAGATTTCTCTACCGAAGAAGGCTTCTTCCGCGCAAGAGGGCTCGAAGAGCAACTGGAGTCCATTGATGAAAAAGTAGCAGAACTTAAGACCGAATCTCAAAGCGGTATTGTTGTTGGTAACAGTACTATCGGTCCAAGTGTTGGTGGTTATGTTGAGAGAAATGTAAGAAAAGAAATATTTTTGGCTGAGTCTCTGGTGTTCAGAGACCTTGAGAGCAGATTTCACTCTACCATTAATCGGCAAACGGTCCTAGGCAATTATGGATTTGATGGCTTCTTTAGCAAAAAGGGAACCGGAACGGCCGTAGAGATTAAATTTACCAAATCAGAAAGGTGGGTTGATGTAGCGAAAATTGCAATACGAAAGGCCGTCAACTTCAAGAATTCCGCTAACTCCGAAAACTTCGAATTAGTCCTAGCAATCGTATCTATGGGGCTAGACAAATCGCAATTCAATGCAGCCGTTGCTGAAGTTGCGTCATTTCTGGATAAATCTGACGTTCCGGTACACTTTAAGCCGTACTCTTACGAGGCATTGGTAGAAAAATATGGCTTGTGAGAAAGCGGGCGAAAAACGGGGACAGCCAGTGCGCCGAGATAAATCGGCAAGAGATAGGAGGTGAAAGTCCTCTACCCGGAAAGGCGTAGCGAGCCGCCGGGGCCCCGAGTCATGGGCCGCTCTCCGTAAGGGGAGTGGTTAAGCGTTGACAGGGGAAGATGCAGGCAGGCTCAGTATTGAGCTCCGAAATCACCCTTTGAGCGTACCGACCTTGTTGGCTGAAGGGGAAGGCCACACGGGCGGAAGCGCTATCGCGAGCGACCGCCCGGCGCTCCGGAGTCAGAGACCTGACGCATGCATGGATGTCTCTTGTGCGGAACTCGGTGCGAAGGGAGCTCGTCGATCATCAGACCACGCCGTATTACCACTGCATCTGCCGCTGCGTCCGACGGGCGTTTCTCTGCGGCGAAGACCACTTCAGCGGCAAGAACTACGAACATCGTAGAGGCTGGGTGCTGGAGCGTTTGCGAACGCTCCAGTCCGTGTTTGCGATCGACCTGTGCGCCTACGCGATCATGTCGAACCACTATCACCTGGTAGTTCGCCTGAGTTACCAAGAGGCGGAGCGTTGGAGCGAAGAAGAAGTGATGGAACGGTGGCAACGGCTTTTTTCATTGCCGCTGCTGGTAACCAGGTACCGTTCCGGCCAGACCACCACGACCGCCGAACAGCAAAAGGCGCAGGCCATCATTGAAACCTGGCGCGAGCGGTTGAGCGACTTGTCCTGGTTTATGCGCAGCTTGAACGAAGACCTTGCCCGGCGGGCCAATGCCGAGGACGGTTGCAAAGGCCGTTTCTGGGAGGGCCGCTTCAAGAGCCAGGCGCTGCTCGATGAAGCCGCCGTGCTGACCTGTATGAGCTATGTCGATCTCAACCCGATTCGCGCGGGCATGGCTGAAAGACCGGAAGCATCCGACTTCACCTCCATTCAGCAACGAATAGCGGAGTATGCAAGGCAGCACACGGAGAAGGAGACCGGCGGCAGCGCGCCGGCCCTGAGCCAGCTCTCCAGTCCCACGTCGGAAAGCCATCCCAATGCCTTCTCGTTTAGCACTGAAGACTACCTTGCACTGGTCGACTGGGCAGGGCGGGCCATTCGGGACGACAAACGGGGCGCGATCCCGGCAACGCTGCCGCCAATCCTTAAGCGCCTTCAGCTCGACCCGGAGCACTACCTCCGGCACGTCAAGCGAGGCGGGCGAGCTTACCACGTGGCGGCAATCGGCCCGGTCGAACGCTTGCGGGAAGCGGCGGAAAATCTGGGAAGGCGATTCCTAAAGGGACTCAGTCAGTCGAGAAATCTTTACGTCGGGATGGCGTGAGGGAGAGGCGCGCGGTGCTGGTCGCGCTGTTTACTTCAGCGGAAGAGTTGAGGAACGATGGGTGGCGAAAAAAGATGGGTGTCCTCGCTTCCGCTCGGCGAAAAGATGGGTGTCCTCGCTTTCTGTGCTCGCTTCCTGTGTTGCGCTTTTCGTGATAAGGATGAACATATTTCATACTGAGACGCGGCGCGCGTAACCGTTTACAATCGGCGCACGCATTCACGTCTTCCTCGATAGGCCCTACCAAAAACGGGGAGCAACACACAACGATGCAAGATTCCGCTTTGCCTCCCTCCGACCGCAGTCCCCCGTTTTTGCGCTGCAAGACCGACGACGACGAGGCATTCTGTTTCGAACTCTTCATTGCAACCCGTGGGTGCACGCTTGGGTCGGTACCGCTTCCCGAGGAGGCGTTTCGCGGACTGCTCGAACTCCAGTACGAGGCCAACAGGCGCAGCCTTGATGCGGTGACATCGGGGGCGCGAGGGGATTTCATCATCGAGCAGCTTGGGCGTCCGGTGGGGCGGCTGGTCTATCGCGAAGAGGCGGATTGCATTCACCTTGCGGAGATTGCGCTCCTGCCGGATGCGCAGGGGCGCGGGGTTGGAAGCGCGGTGATCGGCCGACTGAAGGCATGCGCCGCTCGCTCGGGCAAGCCTCTGCGGCTTTACTGCGACCGGTACGGTTCCGCGGCGGGCTTCTATCTCAAGGCCGGATTCAGCGCCGTAGGCGAGACGGCCACGGATTTTCTGATGGAGTGGGTCGTTCCAGACCCACAGGAAAAGGAAACTGCGACGGAACGCTTTCCAAGCGTTATCCCTTCCGGGGAAGCAAAAACCAACAACTAACAACTAAGTAGGAGGCTTCTACCATGGATCCTTTCATTGGCGAAATCCGCATGTTCGGCGGCAACTTCGCACCGCGGGGTTGGGCGTTCTGCAACGGCCAGCTGTTGGCCATCGCGCAAAGCTCTGCGCTTTTTTCGCTGCTGGGCACCACCTACGGTGGTGACGGGCAGACAACCTTCGCGCTTCCCGACCTCCGCGGTCGCGCTCCGATCCACGTTGGGCAAGGTCCAGGGCTGACCCCGCGCACGCTGGGGGAGATGAGTGGAAGTGAAACCGTCACTCTCACCGCAAGTGAGATGCCTGCGCATAATCACGCCATGGTTGCTTCCAAGAACGTCATCGATGTGGGGGACCCGACCGGCGCGTTTCTCGGCATGGAATACTCGGGCCGTGACCCGATTACGAAGTATGAGGGGGAGGCAGCAAACCTCACGACCATGAACCCCCAGTGCATCAGCCCGTCTGGCAGCTCCCAGCCTCACAGCAACATGCAACCCTACCTCGCAGTGAGCTTCATCATTGCCCTCGAAGGGATCTACCCCTCGCGCAACTGATGGATACCCGTGTACCCGTGGGAAGTCTGAAGCGGAAGGTCGTTCAGCTTCCCTTGAGATTCGACGCCGCAGGGATGCGGCGCGATCTTGCCACGCTGCCTGAGGAGGCATGGCAGCCGCACTTCAACAAGGGGTGCTATGAGGGCGACTGGAGCGGGATTGCCCTACGGGCGGCCCACGAGGGGCCGCGCGCGCTTTACCCGGATCCCGCTGCCGACGCGCTGTATGCCGATACGCCGGTGATGGCGAGATGTGAGCGTATCCGCGCCGTAGTGGCCGCCTTTCAGTGTGATCTGCTCTCCGTTAGGCTGTTGAGGCTGGCCTCCGGCTCCATCATTCGCGAACACCGCGACTACCGGCTTTCCGCCTCCGATGGCGAGGTGCGCCTCCATGTGCCCGTCGTCACCACGCCGGAAGTGGAGTTCACCATCGAAGGGCAGCGGCTGTTCATGCCTGAGGGGAGCTGCTGGTACTGCGATTTCAGTCTCCCCCACAGCATCACCAACCGCAGCCCCATCGACCGCATCCATCTGGTGCTCGACTGTCGGGTGAACGACTGGCTGCGCGACATGCTCTTGGAAACGGCAACGACTTAAATGCGCCACCTCGCCGAGTACGCCCCTTTTCGGGTCCGTTGGGAAGGCGCCCGAGGGATCGTCTCCTGGTTTCGCGTCCCCCCGGAAGGCTTCGTCGCCCCCTTTTTCGAGCAGACCGTCCGCGCCGCACTGCGCAGGGACCCTCCCCTGGAGACCCCCATCAAGGTCCTGGAAACACTTCGGGTGGAGGGCCCACCCGTACAACCCGCCGGGTTCATCTTCCACTGTTCCCGCTGTGGTTCAACCTTGGCGGCGCAGTTGCTCACCCGACTCTCCGCTCACCGAGTGCTCTCCGAGGCCGGGCCGTTGGAGGACATCATTGCAGATACTCAGGCGACGCTGGATGAACAAGTCCACTGGCTGCGGCTGATCATGGGCGCGCTCGCGGGCCCCCACGGCGGGCAATCCCCCCGAATCTTCGTCAAGTGGGACGCTTGGCACGTCTTCGCCCTGCCGCTCATCCGCCGAGCCTTTCCCGACGTCCCCTGTCTGTTCCTGATCCGGGATCCTGTGGAAGTGCTGGTCTCCCACGGGCGGATGCCGGGGATGCACATGCTCCCCGCA
Source organism: Gammaproteobacteria bacterium (assembly GCA_041685045.1). Lineage (GTDB taxonomy): Bacteria > Pseudomonadota > Gammaproteobacteria > Thiohalomonadales > Thiohalomonadaceae > Thiohalomonas. The sequence goes on along the minus strand of JAWLGP010000010.1, from coordinate 141,603 downwards.
GCCATCGACCCGATGCGGTTCGGTTTGCCCCTTGAGCAGGTGCTCCTAACGCCCCCTCTGGATTATCGAGCCCAACTGTTGGGCCGAATCTTAGGGGAGATGGAAACACAGCTTGCACTCACGTCGAAGGCGCTCCTGGTGGACTACGGGATGCTGCGGGAGAAGCTCTTCAGCCATGTGCTGCCCCACTTCGGTGTGAGCATCGACGCGGCCGAAGAGAGGCGGTTGCGTGAGGCGGCCGGCGCGGATGCAAAGAGTCCGGGCAAGCGCTTCACCCCCGACCACGCCGCCAAACAGGCGGAGGCGGACGAGGAACTCCGCGAAGCCGCACGGAGGTGGGCAGAAGAATCGTACCGAAAATTGCTGCAACAGACCGGCTAACGCCTGTTCGGCAGATGGCAGCAGCAGGATGACCCGCGCCCCCGTAGGACTTGGCCCGGCGGGCCAACGCCGAGGACGGTTGCAAAGGCCGTTTCTGGGAGGGCCGCTTCAAGAGCCAGGCGCTCCTCGATGAAGCCGCCGTGCTGACCTGTATGAGCTATGTCGATCTCAACCCGATTCGCGCGGGCATGGCCGAAACCCCGGAAGAACTTCTCTAATTGATCGCTTACGTCGGAAAGGCATGAGGAGAAGGCGCGCGCGGTCGGTGTTGGTCGCCCCGCCAGGCCCCCGGGACGTTGCGCTGCTAGCCCAGGCGTTCGCCGCCGGGCGCGGGTGGATAAAGTCGTTCGGAAGAAAGAGGCAATGGCCGAAGGCAGATAGGCGCTAAAAATCAGCAAGTAAGCGAAACGGCAATAGACGGGAAAGCGGCAAGTATTTTCTTGTCTATGGTGACGAGAGGAACCGAAAGGCGTGTGGCTAATGACACGAATTCACAATCGTAAGCGGAGCAGCCGGAATCACTGGCGAGGTGCAGGACGTCAAAGCTGCTTACCTCGTATTCACGGTCCGATAGAAGTGCCTCAGCTTGCGTCTGGATAGCGAAGACCTCATCGAAATCCAGGAGTTTTTTGCGAAGGTACAAGGCCAGCACGCTTCGCAATTCACTTCGCCAAAGCAAAAACGGGGACAGCCATCTTCCGGTTGACAGCCCTAACGGGATTCATTAGCTTCGACCTGTAGCCAAAACGCTCAGGGAGGGCAAAATGACAAGGGCACGAAGGGAGCTCGTCGATCATCAGACCACACCGTATTACCACTGCATCTGCCGCTGCGTCCGACGGGCGTTTCTCTGCGGCGAAGACCACTTCAGCGGCAAGAACTACGAACATCGTAGAGGCTGGGTGCTGGAGCGTTTGCGAACGCTCCAGTCCGTGTTTGCGATCGACCTGTGCGCCTACGCGATCATGTCGAACCACTATCACCTGGTAGTTCGCCTGAGTTACCAAGAGGCGGAGCGTTGGAGCGAAGAAGAAGTGATGGAACGGTGGCAACGGCTTTTTTCATTGCCGCTGCTGGTAACCAGGTACCGTTCCGGCCAGACCACCACGACCGCCGAACAGCAAAAGGCGCAGGCCATCATTGAAACCTGGCGCGAGCGGTTGAGCGACTTGTCCTGGTTTATGCGCAGCTTGAACGAAGACCTTGCCCGGCGGGCCAATGCCGAGGACGGTTGCAAAGGCCGTTTCTGGGAGGGCCGCTTCAAGAGCCAGGCGCTGCTCGATGAAGCCGCCGTGCTGACCTGTATGAGCTATGTCGATCTCAACCCGATTCGCGCGGGCATGGCTGAAAGACCGGAAGCATCCGACTTCACCTCCATTCAGCAACGAATAGCGGAGTATGCAAGGCAGCACACGGAGAAGGAGACCGGCGGCAGCGCGCCGGCCCTGAGCCAGCTCTCCAGTCCCACGTCGGAAAGCCATCCCAATGCCTTCTCGTTTAGCACTGAAGACTACCTTGCACTGGTCGACTGGGCAGGGCGGGCCATTCGGGACGACAAACGGGGCGCGATCCCGGCAACGCTGCCGCCAATCCTTAAGCGCCTTCAGCTCGACCCGGAGCACTACCTCCGGCACGTCAAGCGAGGCGGGCGAGCTTACCACGTGGCGGCAATCGGCCCGGTCGAACGCTTGCGGGAAGCGGCGGAAAATCTGGGAAGGCGATTCCTAAAGGGACTCAGCCAGTCGAGAAAACTCTACGTCGGAACGGCATGAGGAGAAGGCGCGTGCGGTCGGTGTTGGTCACCCCGCCCGGCCCCCGGGACGTTGCGCTGCTAGCCCAGGCGTTCGCCGCCGGGCGCGGGTGGATAAAGTCGTTCGGAAGAAAGAGGCAATGGCCGAAGGCAGATAGGCGCTAAAAATCAGCAAGTAAGCGAAACGGCAATAGACGGGAAAGCGGCAAGTATTTTCTTGTCTATGGTGACGAGAGGAACCGAAAGGCGTGTGGCTAATGACACGAATTCACAATCGTAAGCGGAGCAGCCGGAATCACTGGCGAGGTGCAGGATGTCAAAGCTGCTTACCTCGTATTCACGGTCCGATAGAAGTGCCTCGGCTTGCGTCTGGATAGCGAAGGCCTCATCGAAATCCAGGAGTTTTTTGCGAAGGTACAAGGCCAGCACGCTTCGCAATTCACTTCGCCAAAGGGTGGGCGCGGCCCATTCAGAATCCTGAATGAGGAGTTCCTCGGCTTTCTGCGTGAATTCTGTTGGAAGATATAGATATGCGATTACGTTGGTATCAACAACGATCATGGTCGGCCTTGCTGAATAGCTTGGGCAATGTCGTTGGCGCTGAATTTGCGGTCCTTTAGGCCGCCCCGGAGGGCCCGGGCACGAGCCAGGTGTTCGGATGCGGGTACTCGAGAGGGCAAGAGAACCCGCTCAAGGCAAGCGATGGCCTCATTGTTGATGCTGCGGTGGTGAGTTTCAGCAACTTCACGCAACCGGGCGTAGATATCGTCGGGAACGTTTTTAAGGGTGATGGAAGTCGGCATGAGTAAGTCCGTCGGCACCAATATGGTGTCATTATGGATGCTGGCAGGCCGGTGTCAAGCGCCGAACAACGCCTTCGAGAGCGATGCCGAGAGATGATTTGCTGGCATCGCTGCGATGCCCTTTTGTTAAAGCAGCATCACCGTCGCCAACGCCAGGAAGCTGAAGAACGCGATCACGTCCATCCGCGTGATCACCAACCTCGAGCTGGCGATTGCCGGGTCGGCTCCCAGTCGTTTGAGCAGCACCGGCACGCCGGCGAAGACGAAGCTGATCGCCATGGCCAAGGCCATCACGGCGCCCAGTAGTACCGAGTCGACAAACAAGGGCAAACAAGGATCAGTGGTGAATTATCGTACACAAAAAGTGAACGATGGCTGTGAGGCATGGGCGGCGGTGCTGGTCGCGCTGTTTACTTCAGCGGAAGAGTTGAGGAACGATGGGTGGCGAAAAAAAGATGGGTGTCCTCGCTTTCCCTCGCCCTTCAGCGGAAGAGTTGAGGATCGATAGGTTGCGAAAAAAAGATGGGTGTCCTCGCTTTCCCTCGCTAAAAAGATGGGTGTCCTCGCTTTCCGTGGCGGGGCAGCGTAGCGCCGGCACGCTCGCCCCGAGCGCGCCGGCGACAACGAAGGGGATGCCCCCTGACTACATCTCGAACCCGGCCTGCTTGAACAGTTCGCGGGCCTTCTCTTCGTCCTTCTCCACGCCGCGGCCTTCCTGGTACATCATGCCCAGGGTGGTCAGTGACCCGACCAGCCCTTGGTCGGCCGCCTTCCGGAACCATTTTACCGCCTCGGCGTTGTCCTGCTCCGTGCACTCGCCCTCCATATACATGAAGCCGAGCCCGTGCTGTGCCATGGGGTGACCTTGCTCGGCCGCCGCATGCATGTACTGGTACGCCCTGGTTGCGTTGACGGTGCCGATCAGCCCGTTCTGGTGCATGATCGCCACCCGGTACTGCGCCTCGGCGTTGCCCGCCTCGGCCAGTGGCGAGAGCAGTTGCATCGCCTTGGAGAAGTTCTTGCCCTCGAACGCGGCGATGCCGCTGCCGAGTTCGTGCTCCATCGATTCGGTCCCGCTGTTCATTTCGACTCCGATTGGGTGGAAAGTGGGGTCAGCCTACAAGTAACTGACAAATATAGTCAACAACGGACCGAAGCCCTTCACCTCGTCACGCGTGACGCATAACGCGTAACGGGAACGTCCGAAAAAGATGCACCACCCCTTCTCTTACGAAACAATAGCCCCAAGGCCGCACCGAGTTAAATGCAAATGAAAGCCATGATCCTGGCCGCGGGCCGGGGTGAGCGGATGCGCCCGCTTACCGACCATACCCCAAAGCCGCTATTGAAGGTGGCGGGGCGGCCACTGATCGAGTACCACATCCGTGCCTTGGCGGTGGCCGGTTTTACCGAGCTGGTGATCAATCACGCCCACCTGGGCGAACAGATCGAGACGGCTTTGGGCGACGGCACGCGCTTCGGCGTCAGCCTCCGCTACTCGGCTGAGTCGCCGGCCCTGGAGACCGGCGGCGGGATCTTTCGCGCCCTGCCGCTGCTTGGCGAGGGGCCGTTTGTGGTGATCAACGGCGACGTCTGGATCGACTATCCGTTGGCTCAACTACCGCAAGAGCCGGCGGGGCTCGCGCATCTGGTGCTGGTCGACAATCCGCCGCACCATCCCGGCGGGGACTTCCGCCTTTGCGCTGGGCAGGTTGGCGCCTCCGGCGAGCCGCGCCTGACCTTTTCCGGCCTCGGTGTCTATCGTCCCGAGCTGTTTGCCGATTGCACCCCGGGGCCGTTCCCGCTGGCCCCCCTGTTGCGCCGGGCGATGGCGGCCGGCCAGGTTTCCGGCGAACATTACCGGGGACGCTGGATCGACGTCGGCACACCGGAACGACTGGCGGCGGTGGAGGCGGCACTAAAAGTCGAATAAGCAGCGGCCTCGCTCACCGTGGGGCCGATTCAACCGAAACAGGGAATAGAGCGATGGGCCAGGAGATTGCGGCGGGGCGGTTCAGAAAGCAGGATTTCGACGCCTTCGCCCGGCATCTGCGGGAAGAGACGGCACTGCTTGGCGATTGGTTCGATACGGGCCGTCTCTCTTCCCGCCACGGCATCGGCGGTTTCGAACTGGAGGCGTGGCTGGTGGACAGCAGCGGCCAGCCGGCGCCCGAAAACGTCCGTTTCCTCGAGCAAGTCGGGGATGTGCCGGTCTTTCCCGAGCTCTCCCAGTACAACATCGAACTGAATACCACGCCCCTGGCCATCAAAGGGCTGGCCCTCTCCACCATGCAGCGCGACCTGGGGCACACCTGGCAGCGCTGCGAGCAGGTCGCCGCCGAACTGGGGCTCGATGTGGCCATGGTCGGTATTTTGCCGACCGTGCGCGATGAAATGCTCTCCATCGAGCACATGTCCGGCATGGCCCGCTATCGCGCACTCAACGAGCAGGTGATGCGCCTGCGCAAGGGGCGCCCGCTGACGCTGGACATCGAGGGGCCCGAACATCTGCACACCGAACACCGGGATGTGATGTTGGAGGCGGCAACCACCTCGTTCCAGATCCACCTGCAAGTCGACGCCGCCCGTGCCGCCCGCTACTACAACACCGCGCAACTGGTGTCCGGCCCGATGGTGGCCGTTTCGGCCAATTCGCCGCTGCTGTTCGGCCGCCGTCTGTGGCAGGAGACACGCATTCCCCTGTTCGAGCAGGCGGTGGCGGTGGGCGGCATTCAGGATGCGGCGTTCGGGCCGGTCAAACGGGTCACCTTCGGCTCGGGTTATGTCCGGCAGTCCCTGTTCGAACTGTTTGTCGAGAACCGCGATCACTATCCGATGATGCTGCCGGTCGATCTCGGCGGCCCGGATGAATGCCTGGACCACCTGCGCCTGCAAAACGGCACCATCTGGCGCTGGAATCGGCCGTTGATTGGCTTCGACGAGGACGGCACCCCGCACCTGCGTATCGAGCACCGGGTAATGCCGGCCGGCCCCAGCGTGGTCGATACCATCGCCAACGCCGCCCTCTTTTGGGGGCTCACCGTTTCCCTGGCGGAGCAGCAAGCTCCGGTGGCCAGCGGCATCGAATTTGCGCGGGTGCGGGACAACTTCTACACGGCGGCGAAGCACGGCCTGGGGGCGGCCCTTGCCTGGACCGACGGGCGTACCTGGAATCTGCAGGAGCTGTTCCGGCACCAGCTGCTGCCGATGGCCCGCGAAGGCCTTCAGGGGCTCGGGTGCGAGACCGGTGAAGTGGACCGCTATCTCGGCATTGTCAGCGAGCGCGTGCGTACCGGGCGCACGGGGGCCCGTTGGCAGATCGAGTGCATCGAGCGGCACGGCCGCGACTTCGCGCTGCTGGTGAAACGCTATCTGGCCAACCAGCGGAGCGGCCTGCCGGTTCACGAGTGGCCGGCCCCTTGAGGGCGCGGTAGGATCGGGACATGAAGCTCTGCGAAATCGAAGGCCTGCCGAATGGCATTCTGGAACGCCCGGCGCCCCGCCTGCACGAGGTGCTGGACGGCCCGACGGTGTTCCACCTGCCGGGTCGCCGCCCCGAACCGCTGTTTGTCTCGGTGCTGCTGCACGGCAACGAAGATACCGGTTGGGATGCACTGCGCGAGCTGCTGGGCGAACTGGCCGGCCAGGAGTTGCCTCGCGCCCTCTCGGTCTTCGTCGGCAATATCGAGGCCGCCCGCCACGGCCTGCGACGACTCGACGGCCAACCGGACTACAACCGCATCTGGAACGGTGGCGACCTGCCGGAGCAGCGCCTGGCCCGGCAGGTGGTCGCCGCGATCGCGGCCCGGCGGCCGTTCGCCAGTATCGATGTCCACAACAATACCGGCCTCAATCCGCATTACGGCTGCATCAATCGGCTGGACCATCACTACCTGCACCTGGCGACACTGTTCAGCCGCACCACCGTCTACTTCATTCGCCCCGACAGTGTGCAATCCATGGCCATGAGCGCCGTCTGCCCGGCGGTGACGGTGGAGTGCGGCAAACCCCGTCAGCGTGCCGGCATCGACCACGTGCGCGAATACCTGGCCGCCGCCCTCAACCTCGTCGCGCTGCCGGACCATCCGGTCCCCACCCATGATTACGACCTGTTCCACACGGTGGCCACCGTGACGGTCCCGCCCGGCGTCCGCTTCAGTTTCGACGACCGCGGCACCGACCTGCTGTTCGAACCCGACCTGGACGAGCTCAATTTCCGCGAACTGCCCGCGGGTACGGCGCTGGCACAGGTCAGTGCCGACAGGATTCCTCTCCACGCCGTGGATGAGGAGGGCCACCCGGTCACCGAACGTTTCTTCTCCGTGCGGGACGGACAACTCTGTACCCGCGTGCCGCTCATGCCATCCATGCTCACCCGCGACGAGCGCATCATCCGCCAGGACTGTCTCTGCTACTTGATGGAACGGCTGCCGCCACTCCCGTCGTAGCCTGCGATAACGGGGCGTATTCCCCGGCCTCGCCTGGGCGCCTGGCCGGCCTGGTACGAGGTCTCGACCGGGTTTGTCCGTGTTTGTCCTACGGCAGACAAGGTGGTTTGTCCTATCCCGTTGTGGATGGCGCCGGTATATAAAGCCAATTCGTCACCGGTCATGCACGCACGGGAATGGTTGGGCGCCAGGCGGTGAAGTACCCGGTCGACCCCGAGGCCGAAAGCGGCTACTCTGGGCCGCCGGCTTGCTGCGCGCGCGCTTTCACGACGCGGGCCTGTCCGGGGACTTTGTCCCCGTACCGAACGGTTAGTCATGCCAATCTCCAACACCCAAGCCGCACCGCACTCCAACGCCTTGGGCGAGAGCGGGTTTCTGAGCGGGCTCGAACTGCTGCCGGTGATGGCCTGGCTGTCCGACCCCTCCGGCCATTGCCTCTACGCCAATCCCCAATGGCTTGCATTCACCGGCCTGACCCAGGCGCAGGCTCGCGATCAAGGCTGGCACGAGTCCGTGCACGGGGGCGATCGGGAAGACCGCTGCCGTACCTTGGCCGAAGCGGCCCGCCAGCGAACACCGTATGTGTTGGACTATCGGCTGCGCCGGGCGGACGGGACGTTTGGCTGGGTGTCCGATCGGGTCACGCCGCTTTGGGCTGCCGACGGCAGCTTCGCCGGCTACCTGGGAACCACCCTCGACATCAGCACCCATAGGCAAACGGAAGATGCATTACTGGCCAGCGAGGCGCTCAACAGCGGCATTCTCGACAGCAGTCAGGACTGCATCAAGCTGCTCGACACCGAAGGCCACCTGCTCTCCATGAGCGCTGGCGGCCAGCGTTTGCTGGGGATCGCGGACATCACGCCCTACCTCCAGCGATCCTGGTGCGACATCTGGCCCGCGGCCTACCGGTCGGCTGCTCACGCGGCCGTCGCCAGCGCGGCGGCCGGCGCAACCGGCAAGTTCATCGGCCACTGTCCCTCGGTGGACGGCACGCCCAAATGGTGGGACGTGGTGATTACGCCTGTGCCGAAAACGCCGGGAACCAAACCACGCCTTTTGGCGATCTCCCGCGACATCACGGAACAGAAACTGGCGGAAGAGGCCATTAAGAGAAGCGAATCGGAGTACCGGGCAATCTTCGATCTTTCGGCCGTCGGTATCGGGCAGACGGACTGCGTCAGCGGCCGCTTCCTCAAGGTCAATCGAAAGTACTGCGAACTGGTGGGCTACACGGCCGAGGAGCTCGACGGGCTCGGCTTCATGGACCTCACGCCAGCCGATGAGCGCGGTCATAACGCCGAACTCTATCAAGCCCTGTTGAGGGGCGAGATTGCCGACTACACCCTGGTCAAGCGTCTGATCCGCAAGGACGGCAAAACCGTATGGGTACAGGTGACGGCGACCGCCATTCGGGATGAGGCGGGCGTTCCCACCAGCTTGGTGGCGGTTGTCGAGGATATTTCGGCACGCAAATCGGCAGAAGCGGCGTTGGCCGAAAGTGAACGCGCCGCGCGGGCCCGTGCCGATGAATTGCGGACCGTGCTCGCGACCGTTCCCGCCATCGTTCTGGTCACCCGCAGCGCGGACGGCAGCAACATCATCGGCAGCGAGGCGGCCTATCGAACCCTGCGGTGGCCATCGGGAAGCAACCTGTCGAAGTCGGGCCCGGCCGATGGGGTTCCCTCCACCTTCGAAGTCTACAAGCACGGGAAACGACTGCCGATCCCCGACCTGCCGGTGCAGCGGGCGGCCAGGGGCGAGCCCATGTACGACCAGGAGCTTGAGTTGCGCTTCACGGACGGCGACGTGCGGCACATCATCGGCAACGCGGAAACGCTGCGGAATGCCGACGGCAGCCCCCGCGGTTCGGTTGCGGCCTTCATCGACGTCACTGACCGCAAGCGCTCGGAGCTCGCGCTGGTGCAGCGCACGCAGGAACTGGAGGCGGCCAACCGCGAGTTGGAGTCCTTCAGCTATTCGGTTTCGCACGACCTGCGCGGGCCGCTACGCGCGATCAACGGCTTCAGCGGTGCCTTGCAGGAGGACTGCGCGGACGCTCTGGACGAAGTGGGGCGCGGCTATCTGGCCCGAATCCACAACGCGACCCTGCGCATGAGTGAGCTGATTGACGGCCTGTTGGGGCTGTCGCGCGTATTCCGGGCCGAGCTCGAATTACAGGACGTAGATCTCAGCGCACTTGCCGCGGAGATCGTTCGCCAGTTGCACGAGAGCGAAACCGAACGCAATGTCGAGGTCGGGATCGAACCGGGGCTCATTGCGACAGGCGATGCCACGTTGCTGCGTTTGCTGTTGCAGAATGTGCTTGGTAATGCCTGGAAGTTTACGGGCGGTCGTCCCGATGCCCGTATTCTGTTCCGACGGGAGCGTCACGACCGGCGCGAGGTCTTCGTCATTCGCGACAACGGCGTCGGTTTCGAAATCGAGTATGCCCACAAGTTGTTCCAGCCCTTTGAGCGGCTGCATGGTGAGAAGGAGTTCCAGGGGACCGGGATCGGTCTGGCCACGGTACGCCGCATCGTCCAGCGCCATGGCGGAGAGGTATGGGCGGAGGGGGAAAAGGATGCCGGCGCCGCCATTTTTTTCACCCTCGGATAGAGCAGTGATGCGCGTATGTGCCGAAGGCAATGCCGGATCGCTCTCTATGAAACCGGCAGCCTCGACTGGCCGCGTTCCTCCCGCCGGGCCTGAACCGTGCGTCCCAGCGTGAAGAAAATGGTCGCGCCCTCGCCGAGCATGCCGTCCGCCCACACCTCACCGCCGTGTCGTTGAACAATGCGGCGCACGGTCGCGAGCCCGATGCCGGTGCCCTTGAACTCGTCCTCGGTGTGCAGACGCTCAAACGGCTGAAACAGTTTGTGGGCATATTCGGCCTCGAAGCCGGCGCCGTTGTCGCGGACGAAGAAGACCTGGCGGTCCTCCTCCCTGAGCTGGCCGACCGTGATGCGGGCGTGGGGCTGGTGGGCCGTGAACTTCCAGGCATTTTCGATCAGGTTTTGCAGCACGATACGCAGCAGCGTGGCGTCGCCGACGGTTGTTAACCCCGACGCTATCTCGATACGCACGTCACGGGCAGGGTGGCTGGCAGACAACTGGCGGGCGACGTCTCCGGCCAGGGCGTTCAGGTCCACGGAGGTCGGCTGAAGTTCGCTGCGGGAGACGCGGGAGAGGTTGAGCAGGGCATCGATCAGCGCGCTCATGCGGGCGGTGGCCTGGTTGACCCGTGAAATGTAGTTCCGGCCGGTCGCGTCCAGATGCTCGCCGTAGTCTTCACCGAGCATTTGCGTGAAGCCGTCGATGGCTCGTAACGGGCCGCGCAGGTCATGGGATACCGAATAGGAGAAGGTCTCCAGTTCACGATTGGCTATCGCCAAGTCCCGATTTGCCGATTCCAACTCGCGGGTCCGCTCCGAAACACGCCGCTCCAACTCGGCGTGGGCGGTACGCCAGGCCTCCTCTGCCTCCCGCCGGCGCAGTTCCCTTTCCGTGGCGTCGATGAGGATCAGGGTCGTCCCTTCGACGCTGCCGTCATCACTCAACAGCGGTGACAAGGTCCAGTCCCAGTAACGGATTTGCCCCGAAGAATGGGGCGATGTGAAGGCTTTGGCCAAAGCGCTGAACGGTTTCCCCGTTTTCACCACCCGGCCGAAAACGGCCTCGTTCTCAGGATCGGGGAACAGATCGAAGTGCCGCTTGCCGATCAGCTCCTGCATCGGAAATCCCGCCGCACTGGCGTAGGCCGCGTTGACCTGGAGGAAGTGAAAGTCGCGGTCCATTACAGCGATGGACACGTGGTTGGTCGCGAAGACCGCCTCCAGCTCCGTATGTTTTCGCCTCAAGTCCTCTTCGGTACGTTTCAGCGCCGAAACGTTGCGCACCGACATCAATACGCCGCGGACGCTGCCGTCGATATCGTGCAATGGGACCTTCGCCACCTGCAGCCACAGCGGACCGCCGGCCCCGGTGACGTGCTCCACCCGTGTCAATGGTCGTTCGGCCGTGATCACCCACTGGTCGTCCTCGCGGTACTGATCGGCCTCGGCCTTCGGAAACAGCTCGTAATCCGATTTGCCAATGACTGCCGACAGCGGTTTGTCGACGAACTTCAGGAAGCCGGCATTTACCGAGTGATACAGCAGTTGGGTGTCCTTGAGGACAACCAGGTCGGGGATAGCATCGATAATGGATTGCAACAGGGCGTGCTTCGCCGCCAACGCCTGTTCGGCGTTCTTGCGTTCGGTGATGTCCAATGCGGTGCCGATATACCCGGTCACCCGCCCGGAATCGTCCTGCAAGGGTCGGCAGCGAACATAGAGCATTCGTTCCGTACCGTCGGCGCGCACGATGGTGTGCTCGAGGACCGCTTCTTCGCCGGTGTCGAACACGTATTGAATGGCTGCATCCACCTGGGTTTGCGCCGCCGGCGGCAGAAATGTCCGCAGCCGCTCGAAGGAGGGTTCGAAGGCGTGCGGCTCGACGCCGAGCAAACGATAGAATCCGTCGGACCACCAACGGCTTTCGGATACCGCATCCCAGTGCCAGTTGCCCAGTCCGGCGATCTGTTCACCAAAGGACAGACGGCTTTCGCTCTCCTGAAGACGTTGCGCGTTGGTGCGGAGCTCGGCAGTCATGGTTTCGGCCTTGCGCCGCACCCGTTTTTGTTCGCCGGCGAGAGACCAGATGATGATGAACAGCAGAATATCTACGGTCAGGCCGCCGACAGCGATCAACAGGGGCTGGTTGTTTTCGACGGAGGCTTCGAACGAATCGCGGCTGTGGAAGTGCGCGGCCCATGTACGGCCGGGCAAGGCGATGGTCGTCTTGATCTGGTGCGACGGGGGTGTCCGGCGAGCGGTGGGTTCCGCCGGGTCGGGGTCGGATTGGTACAGCAGTGTACTGTCGGCAAGGCCGCTCTCGTCGTCGTACAGTTCGAACCCAAGCTCGGGCCGCTCACTCCCCTCAATGCCCTGCATCAGATCCTTGGTGCGGAAGGGGCTGTAGACGAAGCCGAACAGCGCAGCCCGACGTTCGGCGAGGGTCCGGGTGGATAGCCCTGGCCGATAGACGGGGAGATACATCAGGAAGCCGGCCTGAATGTCCTCCCCGTTCTCCTGCACCAGGGTGACTCGCCGGGAGACAGCCGGCAGGCCGGTGTCCCGCGCCCGTTCCATGGCGGCGCGGCGAACCGCTTCGGACAGCATGTCGTAGCCGAACGCCCTCCGGTTACGGGCATCGAACGGCTCGAGGAATACGATGGCGCTGTAGCTGTGGCGAAGGCCGGGCGGGCTGACGGCATAGTCGGGGAAACCCTCGGCCCGAACCGAGTCGACGTGCGATGCAAGCTCATCGGGATTCAGCGCCCGCGCAAAGCCGATTCCCTGGATACCGGGGTAAAACGCCTCGATCTGCAAGGTCTTGACGTAGCCGTGCCACTGTTCCCGCGTGACCGAGCCTTCCAACGTGTCTAACAGCGCAACACCACCACGCAGGACCTGCTCATACTCCAGCATCCGTTTGGCGATCCGTTGGCGGGCCTCTTCGACTTCGAAGGCAAACCGATCCTCCGCCCGCTGCCGGATGTTTGCGTGGGTGAAATAGGAGGCCAACACGGTGACCAACAGCGATACGGCGAGGACACCCCAGGCGGTGGCCTCGTTGTGGAAAATATCGGCGAAAGTACGTTGGTTAGCCTTGGCCATTGGGCGTGGTCGTCACTGGCTGTGGGGGCAGCGGTCTTACGGGCGCCTGATAGCCGAAGAAAAAGGCTCCCCCAACTTCTGCGCAAACACACGCGATGCTACGGCCATTCCATCGGCCTGTCTGTAGGACAGAAACGGACACGGCCAGTCCGGGCCGCGGCATCACCGCACCGGCTCCGACTGCCAGTAATGGCCCGCGTCGGGTTGCGGCTATGCTTCGAAGACCTCCGTCCGAGAAGGGGAGCGGAGCATGGAAGAGTGGCTTTTCAACGGCTGGCCGGCGCTATTCCGCACACTGGTGGTCGGCATCATGGCTTACGCCGGGCTGATCGTCCTGCTGCGGGTGACGGGCAAACGGACCCTGTCGAAGATGAATGCCTTCGACTTCGTCGTGACGGTGGCACTCGGTTCGACGCTGGCGACCATTCTGCTCAACCAGGACGTCTCACTGGCCCAGGGGCTGTTCGCCCTTGCGCTGCTGATCGGGCTGCAGTTCGCCATCACCTGGAGCAGCGTGCGGGTGCGCTGGGTCCGGCGTATGGTGACCGGGGAGCCGTCACTGCTGACCTATCGCGGCGAGTTCCTGCAGGAGGCCCTCCGGCGGACGCGGGTCACGGAGGATGAGGTGCGGGCGGCGCTTCGCGCCGAAGGGGTGGTGAGTGTCGGTGATGTCGAGGCGGTGGTGCTGGAGACTGACGGCTCCTTCAGCGTGGTGCCGCGCACCGACACGGCGGAAGCCGCGACACTGCGCGGCGTGAATAGACCGGGCGTACAGGGTTAAGCTTTCCGGCGCGCTTTCGGTTCGCGTTCGTGCGGGCCGCCCGGGCGGTTCTTCTCTTCCTGACTGAAGACGAAGCGGCCGAACAGCACGCAGCCCTTCATGCCCGGGTCGCAGGGGCGGTCCTGCACCCGCTGACATTGTCCCCGGTATTCGTGTGGGCAACCCCAGCTCATCATGCTGCTCCAAGATCACGGAATGTGAACATCCTACCACGCAGCGCGGTGGTCGATGGATGGAGTGTGATTGCTGCCACAGCCGATGCCCTTGCACATACGGAGAATGTGCGCTCGAACCGATCCGACCGATGACAGGCCTCCATGCGTAACACGACCCTGCTCCTCATTGCGCTCCTGGTAACACCGGCCGCCTCGTTTGCCGACGAGGTCCGCTGGGTGGGCGACAGCATCACGATCATGATGCGCACCGGCAAAGGCAACGCCTTTCAAATCATCCGCACCCTGCCCAGCGGCACCAGACTGCAACTGCTCGAAATCGACGGGGATTACGCCCGGGTACAGACGGAGAAGGGCACCGAAGGCTGGGTGCTCTCGCGTTTTCTGACAGAGCAGCCCATCGCTGCCGATCGCCTGGTCCAGGCCGAAGCCCGCATCGAAAAGTTGATGGAGCAGCAGCGTGCGCTGAATGAGCAGGTGAGTGCCTTGAAGAGCGAACGCAGCAGCTTGGCCAACGAGCTCAAGGGGCGCGAAGCGGAGAATGCGCGCCTGGAAAAAGAGTTGGCCGATCTCCGAGAAGTGGCCGCCTCGCCGATACGTCTGCGGGAGGAAAACCAGGCGATGAGTACCCGGTTGGGGCAGTTGGACGCCGCCATCGAGGAGCTGACCGTGTCCAACGATGCGCTGCGCAACGATTCCCAGCGGGAGTGGTTCGTGACCGGGGCCGCTGTGCTTGGCAGCGGGATCCTGCTGGGGCTGGTGTTGCCGCTCCTGAAGCGTCGCAAGAAACAGCGCCTTTACGATTTCTGATCACGCAGTCCGGGGACATTCTGATGGCCCTCCGCCAGCGTGCGCCGCTCCTGATGGACATCGAACACCTGATGCACCGTATTCAGCGCTGACGGGCGCGAGCTCAGTTCGAATCGAGCGTCGAGCGGTGCTTGCGCAGCTTGCAGATGAAGAAGCCTTCCATGGCGCCATCGGGAACGATACGGGCGGCGCCGCTCAGCGCCGGGTCGAACGCCTTTTTGCGCCAAGCCGTCAGTCCGGGCAGGGCATTATCGACGGGGAGGTCGATCGGCTCCACCGTCAGCGCTTCGCCGAAGTGGCGCAGCATGGCATCGACAACTCCTTCGTTCTCTTCCGGGGCGAAGGTGCAGGTGCTGTAGACCAGCACGCCGCCGGGACGGGTGCTCTGAACGGCGGAAAACAGCAGCTTCTTCTGTTTGCGCGCCATCTCGGTAACCTTGCGTTCCGACCAGAAGCGATAGGTATCGGGCTGGTCGAGGACGAACTGCCCCTCCGATGAGCAGGGGGCATCCAGCAGTACCTTGTCGAATCGCTCCGGCACCAGGCGCCAGACCCGGGTGCCGTCTTTCAGATAGGTATGCACCTGCGCGGCGCCATGGCGCTTGAGGTTGGCCTTGAGCCGAAAGAAGCGGTCACGCACCGGCTCCACCGCGGACAGCCAGCCCGCATCGCCGACCCCTTCTGCCAGCTGCAGGGTCTTGCTGCCGGGCGCAGCGGCGAGGTCGAGCACCTGATCGCCAGGGGCCGGAGTCAACAGCCGCGGCGGGATCATGCTGGAGAGGTTCTGCACGTAGAGCGAACCGTCGACCACCGCCGCCGCCGTGGTCAGGCTTGACCGCTCGTGGGCCGGCACCCGCCAGGCGTCCAGCCACGGTACCGGTTCGGCATTTACCCCTTCGGCACGCAGTCGCGCGATCGGTGAATCGTCGTCGGCGAGCAGCCGGTTGAGGCGCACGCCGCAGTCGCGCTCGCGGGACAGGGCGAACAAAGCGGCTTCGACCCGCTCGGCGGGGAGCCATGCGGTCAGGCGTTGGAGAAACGGCTCCGGAAACGACGGCAGGTTGCGGGCGGCTTCGGAATCGACGCCCCTGTAATTCGGTTGGTCATGGCCGCGATCATAACGGTTTCCCCGCGCGGACGCTCGTCGGTGCCCGCGGCCTGGGCTATGATCGCGCCGAATTTATCCGCAACCGGGCCTGCGCAGATGGAAGGGATCGATGTTCTGGGGCTCGCCGCCGGCAGCCTGACCACCCTGGCTTTCGTGCCCCAGGTGATGAAGACGTGGCGCTCGCGCTCGGCCGCGGATATCTCGTATGGCATGTTCCTGCTGTTCAGCACCGGGGTGCTGCTGTGGCTGCTCTACGGACTGGCGCTGGGGTCGCTGCCGATTGTGCTGGCCAACGGGGTGACGCTGGTGCTGGCACTGGCGGTGGTGATTTTGAAGTACCGTTTCGAACTGCCAGGCCGCCCCGACGCAGCGGCTTCGCCCGGCGGTGCCGCGGACGCCCGCAGGGCGGAGTAGCGCAAGTTTTCCGCTTCACCTGAAAAGGCCGCGGCGGCGACTGCGCCCGCCTCCCGGGCGCCACTCAACCGCTTTCGTGCTCGGGCGGGGCTACCTTGAGAACCTCCTCGATGGTGGTCAGTCCCGCCGCCGTCTTGCGGGCACCGTTCAGCCGTAGCGGTTGCATGCCCTCCCGGATCGCCTCGCGGCGCAGCAGCGCCACGTCGGCATCCACCGTGATGTGCGGCTTCAACGCCTCGCTCATCGGCATCATCTCGTAGATGCCGACGCGGCCGAGATAGCCGGTCTGGCGGCACTCCAGGCAGCCGACCGGTTCGAACACCTTTTCCGGCGGCCGGCTCTTCCAGGGAGCGGTCAGCGACTGCCACAGGTCCTCGTCGAGTTCGATCGGGGCCTTGCAATGGGGGCAGAGCGTACGTACCAGCCGCTGCCCCAGAACCCCGAGCACGGTCGCCTTGATCAGATAGGGGGCGACGCCGATCTCCAGCAGGCGGGTGATCGCCGAGGGGGCGTCGTTGGTGTGCAGGGTGGAAAACACCAGGTGACCGGTCAGGGCCGCCTGGATGGCCATCTCCGCCGTTTCCCGATCGCGGATCTCGCCGACCATGATGATGTCCGGGTCTTGCCGCAGCAGGGTTCGCACGCCGCTGGCGAAGTCGAGCCCGATATTGTGCTGCACCTGCATTTGGTTGAACGCCGGCTCGATGAGTTCGATCGGGTCCTCGACCGTACAGACGTTGACCTCGGGCTCGGCCAGCTCCTTGAGGGTGGTGTAGAGCGTGGTGGTCTTGCCCGAGCCGGTCGGGCCGGTGACCAGGACGATGCCGTGCGGCTCACGGATCACCCGCTGCCAGTTCGCCAGCTCCCGCGCGCTGAAGCCGAGCGCACCGAAGTCGCGCAGCAGCACCTCCGGATCGAAGATGCGCATAACCAGCTTTTCCCCAAACGCTGTCGGCATGGTCGACAGGCGCAGCTCGACTTCGCGCCCCTGCGGCGAACGGGTCTTGACGCGCCCATCCTGCGGTCGACGCTTTTCCGACACATCCATGCGCCCCAGGATCTTGAGCCGGCTGGTGACCGCGGTCATGACCGCCGGCGGGATCTGATAGACCTGATGCAGCACCCCGTCGATACGAAAGCGGACGTTGCCCTGTTCGCGGCGGGGCTCCAGATGGATGTCGCTGGCGCGCTGCTCGTAGGCGTATTGCAGCAGCCAGTCGACGATGTTGACGACGTGCTGGTCGTCGGCGTCCAACTGGCCCGAACGCCCCAGCTCCATGAGCTGTTCCAGGTTCTGTACCCCAGGCGCCCGGGACTGATGACTATCGTCCGCGGCTCCGCGCACCGAGCGCGACAGACTGTAGAACTCCACCAGGTAGCGCGCGATCTCCTCCGGGTTGGCCACCACCCGGGCGACCCGCTTGTTGAGGATCTGCGCCAGCTCGGCCTCCCACTCGCGCACGAACGGGTCGGCGGTCGCCACCGTGACTTCATCGAAACCGACCGCCACGGCGAGGATGTTGAAGCGCCTGGCGTAGGCATAGGACATCACCGGCACCACCGCGGCGACATCGATCTTGAGCGGGTCGAAGCGGTAGTAGGGGAGGTCGACCCTGTCCGCCAGCCACCGCGTCAACGTGTCCAGAGAGAGCAGTTCGCCGGGTCGCTGGGGATGGGGCCACTTGTGCTGGGCAATCACGACCAATGGATTCGGCACCTGGTCCCCGTGGGCCCTCACCGCCTTCAGCGTACGGGCGCGTTCCGGCTCCACCAGCCCGTCCGCGGCCAGTTCGTCCAGCAGCCACTCCAGGGTCATCACCCGGCCCCTGCCGGCCGGCCGTCCTACTTTGGTCATCGATACCTCCGCGTCTGGCGCTCAGGGTAAGCGGCACGCCGGCAGGTCCGCAATCGCCACCATCACATCCCCGGTCACGAACCGGTCATCCCGATCGGCCACTAACCGTCAAAACCGGATTCTGCGCACAGAACCGAACAGTCCGCTCCCTTAAAACACGCCCCCTGAATCGAGCAATCGCGCCGGAGTCCCAATGGCATTTTCCCACCATTTTCAGACCGCCCGCATCTACCTGCGCGCACTCCAGGAGGCGCGTCGCTATTGGCCTTACCTCGGTATGGTCCTGCTGCTCGGCCTGGCCGGCACGCCCATCGCTCTCATGGCGCCGGTGCCCATCAAGATCGTCGTTGATTCGGTGCTGGGCAGTGCGCCACTGCCGGATTTCATCGATCGCCTGGTGCCGGACAGCCTGGGGCGGTCGATGGAGCTGATGTTCGGCCTGGCCATTGCGCTTTCGGTGATTGTCGCCTTGATCAGCGCCGCGCATAGCGCCGTGGACTGGTTGGTGCGGGAATACGTGGCCGAGCGGATGGTGATGGATTTCCGTGGAAAGCTGTTCCTGCACTCCCTCAAGACCTCCGCGCTGCACCATAGCACCGAAGGGGCCCACGAGCCCGCCTATCGCATCAACCTGGATGCCCCTGCGCTCCAATGGACCGCCCTGTACGGGATCATCCCGGTGGTGGTGTCGCTGGTGTCGCTGGTCAGCATGCTGTATGTAACGTCGCTGCTGGCCCCCCGCCTGGCGCTGGTGGCGCTGGCGACCTCAGTCCCCATCGTCCTGCTCATCCACCTCAACCAGCACCGGATGCGTGGCAAGTGGCACGGCGTGCGCGAGCAGGAGTCAAAGGCGCAATCGGTGGTACAGGAGGCGCTGAGTGCGCTGCGCCTGGTCACCGTCTTCGGCCAGGAGCGGCGCGAAGTGCAGCGCTTCTCCGACGCCGCCCACCAGGGTCTGTTGAGCCGTTTGCGGGTGGTGCGGATGGAGGGGGCGTTCACCCTCACCCTGGGGCTGGCCACCGCCCTCGGCACCACCGCCATTCTCTACCTCGGGGTCAAGGATGTGCAGGCGGGTGCCCTCACCACCGGCGGTCTGTTGCTGATCATGGGGTATATCGCCCAACTCTATGCGCCGCTACAGGCCATCGGCAGCCACATCACCGGCCAGCAGCGGGCGATTGCCAGCGCCGAGCGTGCCTTTGCCCTCTTGGACGGCCGCAAGCAGTTGAGCCAGCGCCCCGACGCCCGCCCGCTCGACCGCGCCTACGGCCATATCTGTTTCGAGCAGGTGACCTTCCACTATCCGGGGGCCGAACGGCCGGTGCTCGATCGGGTCGACCTGCAGATCCCGGCCGGAGCCCGGGTCGGCATCGTCGGCCGCTCCGGTGCCGGCAAGAGTACCCTGGTCAATCTGGTGATCCGATTGTTCGATCCGGTGCAGGGCCGCATCCTGCTCGATGGCATCGACCTGCGCGACTATCGGCTGCGCGACCTGCGCGACCAGTTCAGTGTGGTCTCCCAGGAGGTGACCCTGTTCTCGACCACCGTCGCCGAGAACATCGCCTACGCACGGCCCGAGGCCTCGCTGGAAGAGATCATCGACGCAGCCAAACTGGGGGGCGCCGATGAGTTCGTCAGCCGCCTGCCGGCGGGGTATGACACCAGGGTCGGGGCCCAGGGGATGTCCCTGTCGGGCGGGGAGCGCCAGCGCATCGCTCTGGCTCGCGCCTTCCTCAAGGATGCTCCGATCCTGGTGCTGGATGAGCCTACCAGCGCCCTCGACCGCCAGACCGAGCGCCAGATCCGCGCCTCGATGCGGCGGCTGATGCAAGGGCGCACGGTGTTTGTGATCGCCCACCAGTCCGGCGTGCTGGAGGACGTCGATTTCGTGCTACGGGTGGTCGACGGCCGCATCGAGCGCGAAGAGCGCAAGGGCCCGCTGCTGGAACTGGTCAAGGTCGGCTGAGGCACAGGGCAGGCGGCAGACGCAACCGCGCGAAGCCTGCACAGTGTGTCGATGCCTGTGCGGGCTTCGCGCGCCTTGGTCCTTTGACTGGGGGGGCGCAGGACTGGGGGTCGCAGTTAGACGACGGTCTTATCGAGCTCCAGACTCAGGCGTGCCAGCTCCGACTTGATGCGGTGCGAATACTTGGCGTAGTCGCCTTTGCAAAGCAGCTCGCGTGCCGCATCGGTGTCACCGGAATCGGCACGGCGGATCACTTCGCCGGCACAGCGGTGGAACTCCTTGTGGGTCTCGCGTAGCCCGGGGAACTTCGGGTGGCTGCCGAACTTCTCCCCGCCGGGGCCGTAAATCCATTTGCCCAGCATGCATTGGTCGTCACGGCAGACCACCTCGGCGTCCAGCTGTTCGTCACCGGTTCCGCTGATGTAGGTTTCAAGCCTCACCTTCCAGCGCACGTGGGCCTCAATCGCCGCCATGAAATTCAATTCGCCGCACTGCTCAGGCAGCTTGCTCATTTAGTTCTTCTCCAAACGTGGACTTGGTAAGCGTTAGAAAAGTAAAGCCCGCAGCCAACGAAAGTCAATGACCATAACCTGATAATATTCAAGTGAATTTTGGCTTTTCTCAGGCGCGCGCAGCAAACGGGGGCTTGGGATAAGATCAAATAAAGGGGTGTGGATGCCGGAGTTGGACTAGAGGGCGTTCACCGCCGACATGCTCGGTACCGGCAAGGTGACCGACCGCGGCTCGTGGGGGCATAGCCGCCAATTCGGGATGAGCTGTTATCCGAACGGTAGCGCAAGCGCTACGACCTAGAGCACCGAACCGGATCTGATTCGCCCTGATTCAGGCGGGCAGTTCGAGTTCCGTCTGCTTCTCGAGCAGTTCCAGCAGCGCCGGCGCTTCGACCGGCGGGCTGAATAGATAGCCCTGGATCTGGTCACAACCCTGCTCGGCCAGAAACCGTAGCTGCTCCGGTGTTTCCACCCCTTCGGCGACGATCCGCAGCCCCAGCTTGTGGCCCATGGCGATCACTGTCGCCGCGATTTCGGCATCGCTGTTGTTGCCGGGAATGTCCCTGACGAACGATTTGTCGATCTTCAACTTGTCGACATCGAAGCGTTTCAGGTAGGCCAGTGAGGAGTAGCCGGTGCCGAAGTCGTCCACCGCGAGAGAGAGGCCGAGAGCCTGCAGGCGCTCCAACAGCCTCACCGTCCGCTCGGCGTTCTCCATCAGCACGCTCTCGGTGAGCTCCAGCTCGAGACTCGCGGCAGGAACGCCATGCCGTGCCAGCGCCCCCTGCACCTCGTCCACCAGACAGCCGGAGAGGAGTTGGTGTCCGGAGATATTGACCGCCATGCGTAGCGAGGAAAAGCCGGCCTGGTGCCACCTGCTGAGCGTGCGCAGGGCGGCATCGAGCACCCAGCGTCCCAATTCCGCGATAACGCCTGTGGTCTCCGCCGCTTCGATGAAGAGATCCGGACGCACCCGGCCGAGGCGCGCGTTATGCCATCGGGCCAAGGCCTCCACACCGCAAATGCGGCCGGTTTTCAGATCGACTTGCGGCTGGAAGGCGAGACTCAACTCATTGCGCTCGATGGCCTTGCGCAACTCGCTCTCCAGCACCAACCGCTCCGCCGAACGGGTCCCCATGTCGGCGGTGTAGAAGCGGTAATCGTTGCGGCCCTGCTCCTTCGCCTTGTACATGGCGGCCTCGGCGTTGCGGATCAGCTCTTCAGGGGTGTCGCCGTCGCCAGGGAACACGCTGATGCCGATGCTGGCCCCCACGTAGATTTCGTGTCCCTCCACCAGGTTCGGGGCCCGGAACGCCTGCAGGATCTTGCGCGCGGCCTGGGCGACATCGGTCGGGGCAGCGATGTCGCCGAGCACCACCGTGAATTCATCGCCGCCCAGTCGGGCGATGGTGTCCGATTCCCCCATGCACTCGACCAGTCGCTCCGCCACCGCCTTGAGCAGCTCATCCCCGGCAGAGTGTCCCAGGGAGTCGTTCACGGTCTTGAAGCGGTCGAGACCGAGAAATATCAGGCCAACCCCGCGGTCGAGCCGACGCGATCGGGACACCGCATTCGCCAGCCGATCCCGGAACAGGTCCCGGTTGGGCAGGTCCGTCAGCAGGTCATAGTAGGCCAGCCGGTGCAGGCGCTTGCGGACGTGCTCCTGGGTCGATAGATCCGAAAAGATGCCCGCGTAGTGGGTTACCGCGCCCGTTTCATCGCGGATGGCGCTGATGTTCAACCACTCGGGGTAGATGTCGCCGTTCTTGCGCCGGTTCCAGATCTCGCCTTGCCACTGGCCGCTGTCCCGTAGCGATTGCCACATCATTTGATAGAAATCGGCTCCGTGGCGTCCCGAGGCGAGAATGGAGGGCTTGTGTCCGAGCACCTCGAGCTCGCTGTAACCGGTGGTGCTGATGAAGGCGTGGTTGACCGAGATGATGTTCAATCGGGCGTCGGTGACCAACACGCCCTCCGGCGTGTTTTCGATCACCTTACCGGCCAGTTCCAGGGCCGCCTCCTGCCGTTTGCGCTCGGTGATATCCTGTACCACGCCGAGCATATTGAGAGGCCGCCCCTCGGCATTGCGCACGACGTCGCCCCGTTCCAGCACCCAGCGGACGCTGCCGTCGGGCCAAACCACGCGATGTTCGAGATTGTACGCGCTGCCGTTCTCGATGCAGGCGTTCACCGCGTCGACAACCCGCTGTCGGTCGTCGGGGTGGACGGCGTTCAGGAAATTGGCATAGGTGGTTTCCCGTTCGCCGGGCCCGTAACCGAACAGCGACGCGATCCGTTCGGACCAGAACAGCTCTCCGGTTTGTGTGTTCCAGTCCCAGGTGCCGATGTTGGCGAAGGCTTGGCTGCGGGTGAAGCGCTGCTCGGTGAGCCGTTGAGCCGTGATGTCCCGCAGCACCAGCAGCACCGCCTCGCCCGATGGAACGGGCGCGGCATCAATGGCGACGTGCCGGTAACCGCCCTCCGTGCGCTTTAGCATCGCCTCTCTTGCCTGGTCCGGGCGGCCGGCCAACACGCCGGGCCATTCGCCGGTCGGCTCTTCGCCGGAGGGGCCGACGACAAGGTCGGTCCACGGAGTGCCGGTGAGGTCGGCCGCCTGTGCGGCTCCGAACAGGGCGGCGGCGGCAGGGTTTGCCGCCAGCACACGGCCGTCCCGATCGACGATCGCGGCCGCCACGGGCAGGCTTTGGAGGGGAACTTCGCTGTGGGTGTCGCAATCGTCCAGGGGCATCAGCGCGGGGCCCGGCGAGATGAGCGACCGCCATTGTACGGGAATCACGGCGCTGCCGCAGCCAGTGGCCAGCTCGGGTCGGTGCCAGCTGTGAACGCGCGCACGATCGCCCGCCAGGCCGTGGCTCGGCCCGGTTCCTGCCTTCGGGTGAACCGGGTATCATGCATTTCACTGTCCATAACCCGCGTCGCTTCGCGCTGAACAGGCCAATTTCGTCCCATGACCGACCTTGAGCAAAGGGCTCCACGGATCCTGGTCGTCCGCTGTGGCGCCGTCGGCGACACGGTCATGGCCACCTGTGTGCTCGATCCCATCCTGCGGCGCTGGCCCGATGCGCGGATCGAATGGCTGGCCACGCCGGGCAGCGCCGGTCTGTTCGCCGGCGACCGGCGGGTATCGATGGTGCACCAGATCAAGCACCGCAAGCCGCCGGTCTGGATGAGCCCGGTTAAACGCCGGCTGGTGCAAAGCAGCCAATCGGAGCCGTTCCGACTGGTGCTCAATCTGGAGTGTGCCGATTATTTCCGGCGCTTCGTGCATGCGCTTCGGGCCGACCAGTTGGTGGGATACGGCGACGGCGGATTGTCCTGGCAGGATCGGCACGGCGTCGAAAACCATCGCGCCGTACTGATGGCGGCCGGGCTCGCCGGCAAAGGCGCCATGCCCCGCCTGGTGGGAAGAGCCCCCGATGTTGAGCTGCCTGATCGCTATGTGGTGCTGCATCCGGGCAATAGCCATAGCGGCAATGACAGGCCCAACATCCGTGCCTGGCCCGAACCGCGCTGGCGGGAGCTTTGCCTGCGGTTGCGTGAGGCCGGTGTCCCGGTCGTGGTCACGGGAACTCCCGTGGAGACGGCGCTTGCGGGCCGGGTTGCCGGGGCCGAAGCGCTGAATTTGGCCGGAAAGACCGATATTCCGGGTATGATCGGTTTGCTGAAGCGGGCCGCCGCGCTGGTGGTCAGCGATACCGGCCCGATTCATGTCGCTGCCGCCGTGGGCACGCCCATTATCGGCCTGTACGGACCGACCCGCCCGAGCCAGACCGCCCCCTACGGCCGGCCCGGCCAAGTGCAGCTCCTTCGCCATCACCTGGACTGTAGTCCCTGTTATGGCACACCGCTGACGAAGCAGTGTCGGGACAACCGCTGCATGCAGGCGATCACGGTGGATGAAGTGCTGCAGGCGGTGATAGGGCGCTGGAACGGCGAGCAGTCCCCCCTTCCGATGGACGTCTTTGAACAACTCTCCACCGAACAACCGTGCTGACCCGCGTGAAAGAAACCGAAACCGGCAGCTCGCTGCCGACGCAATCTCCCTATCCGCCCCCGTTCCCGCTTCGCTTTCTCGCGCCGCGGTACTGGCCAACCTGGCTGGGTGTCGGACTGTTGTGGCTGCTGACCCAACTGCCGCGACGGCTGCGCACGTTTTTGGGTGACCACGTGGGCGATCTGATGCTCGAGCGCAACGCCAAGCGGCGCGACATCGTGCTGACCAATCTCGAGTGGACCTATCCGGAGCTGAGCGACGGCGAGCGCCAGGGGGTGGCCCATCGCTATTTCCGCAACATGGTTCGTTGCCTGCTCGATTACGGCATTCTCTGGTTCGGCAGCGCCCGCCGCCTGGCTCGAACCTTGCGGTTGGAGGGTGAAGAGCACCTGCAGCCCCTGCGCGAGGCCGGGCGCCCCGTCATTCTGCTCACCTGTCACCACGTGGCCCTCGATTTTGCCGGGGTGGCCTATAACCTGAAGCACCCGGTGGTCAGCATCTTCAAGGAGGCGCGCAATCCGCTGGTGGATTGGCTGATCGCCCGCGGCCGGGCGCGTTTCGGGGCGCTGATCTACGAGCGCTCCGACAACATGCGGCCGATCGTCAAGGCGACCCGTGCCGGTTATGCCCTCTACTACCTGCCCGATGAGGACCTGGGCCCGGAACGCTCGGTGTTCGCCCCGTTCTTTGGCATTCCCACGGCCACCATCCCGGCCCTGGGCCGACTGGCCCGCATGTGCAAGGCCGCCGTGCTGCCGTACATGGCCTACTACGACCCGCAAAGCGGCACCTATACGGCACGGCTGTTCCCGCCGCTGACGGACTACCCAACCGGGGATGAAGTAGAGGACGCGAGGCGGATGAACGAGGCCCTGGAGATGATGATCCGCCTGGCGCCGGACCAGTACATGTGGTCCTTGCGGCTGTTTCAGACCCGGCCTGATGGGGAGGCGAATCCCTATGGGAAGAGAACCGAGGCGAGGGATTGAGCGCGCGGCGCGTAAAGACTGTTTGATAAAAGGCGAACCACATGACCGGACTGTTCGAGAGGAGGTTATCGTTCTCGCTTGCAGCAAAGAGGCCTTTTCCTGTTAATCCTGAAAAATCCTGTTAATCCTGTTGAATGCCATATTAAGGCCATAGCTCCTAACCTTTCGAATGCTGGAAAATCTCTCCCCCCTCGAACTCACCTACGGCGCCATCGTCATCTTCGCCGCCTATTTCGTGCGCGGCATCGCCGGCTTCGGTTCGGCACTGGTGGCGGTACCGCTGTTGGCGATGGTGCTGCCGCTGCCGCTGGTGGTGCCGATTATCGTGCTGCTCGATTACGTCGGCTCCCTCACCCACGGCATCCGCAACTTCCACCACATCCGCTGGCGGGAACTGCTGCCGCTGATCCCGTTCACCGCCCTCGGGGTCGGTATCGCCCTCTACCTGCTGAAGACCCTGCAGCCGGGAACCCTGACGACAGCACTCGGTATCTTTGTCATCACCTATGCGGCCTATTCGCTGACGCCGCTGCCGCCCCTGCACGGCTCGCGCCTGTGGGCGGCGCCGCTCGGTTTTATGGGCGGTCTGGTGGGCACCGTGTTCGGCACCGGTGGTCCATTCACGGTCATCTACCTGTCGTTGCGCGACCTGGACAAGACGGCGTTTCGTGGCACCATCGCCACCATCTTCATCCTCGACGGCGGCCTGCGCCTGGCAGGCTTCACCAGTGCCGGTTTCTATGACGCGGACAAGCTCTGGATCGCGCTGCTGGCGCTGCCGTTGGTGGCCGCCGGGCTCTACGCCGGCGGTCACGTCCACACCAACCTGAGCCGCGTGGCGTTCGTGCGCATCGTCAGTTTGATTCTGCTGGGAAGCGGGACCGGACTGTTGCTGCGGTGAAGGCGGCGTCACCCATCACGCACCACCCAACCGCCGCATCCACTCAAACTCCGCCACCGCCCGGCCGGCGCAATCCTCCAGGGACAGTCCTTCCAACCAGTTGCCGACCAGGGCCAGGGGGAGGTTGCCGCGCAGCGCCTCGATGGCCCGGATCCGCTCACCGTGTCCCAGTTGCAGCGCGGGCAGGCGGTGGCGGGCGTGAGCTACGTCCACCAAATCACTGGTCCCGACCACGGTCGCGATTAGCGCCAGTTTTTCCGCTTCATCCAGCCGCCCCGGGCGGAAGTGGAAGGTGAGGCCGCGGTAATCGGCCGCGGGTACCACGTCCCGCGACACGACGGAATAGAAGGGTTGTTCCCGGCCGATGAGGCCGGCGATCGGAGGTAAACGGACCGCCTCTGCCAGCGCGACGACCGCGGTCGACTCCACCTCACTTTCACCGATCGCCGCGATTGCCATCGCCAGTTTCGGACGGATGGGGCGGAGCAGTCGCGCGGCCTCCTGCGGCGGCACGGCGAGGGCCAGCCTGGGGGCGGAGAACGTGCCCTGTTCCGACTGCACCACGAACGCGCCGGCCCGGCGCTCGAGGGCGCGGGCCCGGCAGCACAGCGCCACCGAGACAGTAGCTGTGGTTCCGAGCGTTTCGGCCACGCCCTGCAACCCGCCTTCATAGGTGAAGCTGCGGGGTATCCCCCGCCGCCGCGGCTTGCGCCTGAACAGGTACTCGGCGGGAAAGGCGGACACCGGCTGGCAGGCGACGGCGTCCAGGGCGGGCCCCAGTACCCGGCGAAAGTTGCGGGTGCCGGCCAATGCGCCGAAATAGCGTTCGACGCTTCGCCCCCGCTTTCGCACAAAGGGCATCCGCAGCGCTCCACCGAGAAATCCGAGCGGCTCCAGTTGGGACACGATGGACGCGGTCTTGCCGTCCCGCCACAACCGAAACGGTAGCCGTTGCCGTCCGAGGCGTTGCAGCGGCGCCTCCGGACCGATCAGGTCCAGCAGATGGCCGTAGCTGTTGAAGCAGGTGTGGGCCCCCAGTTCCAACCAAAAGCCGGGCGCCCGCTCGCTACGATGGGTGCGCATACAGCCGCCGAGGGCCGGGCCCGCTTCCAGCAGCTGTGTACGCCAGCCGACCTGCCCCGCCATTCGTGCCAGGGCCAACCCCGAAATGCCGCCACCGATCACCAGCAGATCCGCTTCGTCCACCCGGTACCTCCTTCTTGGTAACATTGGCACACCCCCTGATTAGCGGCTATTGCGGGGCCCACACCCACCGGCGCACCACCCGCACGGAATCGGGATTCGGTGGTCCAATCTCCGGTGGCCCAACGGGTACACACACATCGGGATTTTGTTTGTGCCAACCACTCCTTATCTGAAGCGCCTCAAGCGCTATTTCGTGGCGGCCCTGACCGGTTGGACACTGGTGCTGGGTGCCTTGCTCGCCTGGTCCCTGGAAATCGCCTACGACACCACGCTGGAACTGGCGCGCAAGGAGGCCTTCGCCAACTTCAACAAGGACCAGGCCTTTCGCTTCTGGGCCACCATGCACGGCGGGGTCTACGTCCCGGTCACCGAAACGACGCCCCCCAACCCGCGCCTGGCCCACGTTCCGGAACGGGACATCGCCACACCCTCCGGACGGAACCTGACACTGATGAACCCGGCCTACATGGTCCGGCAGCTGAACGAAGAGTTCGCCAGCCTGTTCGGGGTCCGCGGCCACATCACATCGGAAAAGCTGATACGGCCGGAAAACGCCCCCGACCCCTGGGAGCGACAGGCGTTGCGCCGGTTCGCTGCCGGCGAAGACGAGGTGCTGGAGGTCTCGGAGATCGAGGGGCGACCGTACATGCGCTTCATGCGCCCGATGTACGCCGAGAAGGGCTGTCTCAAGTGCCATGGGGACCAGGGGTACAAGGAAGGGGACCTGCGCGGTGGGGTCAGCGTCGCCGTACCCCTCGCCCCTCATCTTGCCAGCGAGCGCGAAGTCACTACCGCCGCGATCCTCTCCTATCTGCTGGTGTGGCTGGTTGGTATGACCGGAATCACCTACGGTTGGCGCCGACTGACGCGCGACCACCTGGAGCTGGAGCGGGCCCACGGCGAGATTCGCGCGCTCAACGAAGGGCTTGAGCAGCGGGTCAGGGAACGTACCGCTGAACTGGAGGCCGCCAATCAGGAGCTGGATGCATTTTCGTATTCGGTCTCCCACGACCTGCGCTCCCCGCTGAATGCCATCGGCGGCTTCAGCGGGGCCCTGCTGGAGGACTACGGCGATCGCCTGGACGAGAGTGGCCGCGACTACCTGCACCGGCTCATCCGCAGCAGCGAGCGCATGGGGGCGCTGATCGAAGACATGCTCAAGCTCTCCCGGATGACGCGGGGCGAACTGCATCGCGAGACGCTCGATCTGAGTGGGATGGCGACGGAGATCGTGCGCGAAATGCACGACGCCGACCCCGGGCGTGATGTCGCGGTTTCGATCGTGCCGGGGCTGGCGGCGCGGGGTGATGCCCGCCTGCTGCGGGTTGCCCTCGAGAACCTGTTGCGCAACGCCTGGAAGTACACTTCGACCACGGAGGGGGCGCGGGTGGTGTTTGAAGGCACGCCCGACGGTTTCGTGGTGCGCGATAACGGCGTCGGCTTCGATATGGCTTACGCCGACAAGCTGTTCGCACCGTTCAAACGGTTGCACAATGCCGAGGCGTTTCCGGGCAGCGGGATCGGGCTGGCAACGGTGCAGCGCATCATCCACCGCCACGGCGGACGCATCTGGGGTGAGGGCCGTGTCGGTGAAGGGGCGGCGTTCTATTTTACGTTGCCGGATTGAACCGTTGTTCAAAGCGAGTGGACTGAGCGTGATGGAGCCGATCAGGGTTCTGCTGGTCGAGGATTCGGAAGACGACGCGCTGCTGGTGCTGCGGGCCCTGCGCAAGGGCGGCTACGAAGTGAGTCATCGCCGTGTCGATACGCGCCCCGCCATGCAGTCCGCCCTGAATGAGGCTGCGTGGGACATCGTCCTCAGCGACTTCGACATGCCGATGTTCGACGGGCTGCAGGCCCTGGAGTGCCTCAACGGCTTCGGCGGTGATCTGCCGTTCATCATGGTTTCCGGCAAGATCGGCGAGGAAACCGCCGCCGAGGTGATGCGCCGCGGCGCCAAGGACTTCGTCGGCAAACACAACCTGTCGCGTCTGGTGCCGGCCGTGCGTCGCGAGTTGACCGATGCCGAGTCACGACGCCAGCGCCAGGAAGCCGAGAGCCGGTTGGCCGTCAGCGAGGCCCGCTACGCCGCAATCTTCAAGGGTGCGGAGGTCGGGATCTGGGAAGAGGATTTCAGCGACTGTGTCGCGGCACTCGAAGGGCTGCGGGCGCAGGGCGTCACCGACCTCGGCCGCCATCTGCAGGCGCGTCCCGATCTCCTCCAGGCGTTGGCTGCCAAGGTGCGCATCATCGACGTCAATCCGGCCACTCTGCGCATGTTGGGGGCTCAGGATAGGAGACAGCTTCAAAGCCGCTTGTCCCAGGTGTTTCTGCCTGCCTCGCTCGAGACGTTTCGCGCCGAGCTGGTGGCGATCTGGGACGGACGCGACCGTTTCCAGGCCGAGTCGGTCCACAAGAGCCTGGATGGACGCACCATCGACGTCCTGATCAGCATGCCCATCCCGGCGGACCCGGACGGCTTTCGTCACGTTCCGGTGAGTGTGCTGGACATCAGCCAGCGCAAGCGCGCCGAGGAATCGCTGCAGCGTGCCAACCGGGCGTTGCGCACGCTGAGCGCGAGTAACCACACGCTGCTCCGCCTCAGTGATGAGCAGCGGCTGCTGGAGGAGGTCTGCCAAACGGTAGTGGCGGTGGGCGGGTACCGCATGGCCTGGGTCGGTCGTCGTGAGGAGGATGGCACCGTGCGTCCACTGGCCAGTCAGGGCGAGGCGCCGGGTTTTCTGTCGGCGGCGCGCACGCTCTGGAAACCGGAGCCCGGTTGTCCGGTGGGGCAGGCGATCGGCAGCGGAAGGCATCGGGTCGTCCAGGCGATCGCCACGCTCACCGCCGACACGCCTTGGCGCGCCGCGGCGCTCGAGCGGGGATATCAGGCGGCGGCGGTCTTTCCGCTTCGTGTCGTCGACAGCGTCTTCGGGGCACTGACGATCTTTTCCGAACACGCCGACGGTTTCGACAGCCAGGAGATTGAACTGCTCGAAGAGTTGGCGGACGACCTCGCCTTCGGGCTGGAGGTACTGCATGTCCGCCGGGAGCGGGAACAGGACCGGAAACAGCTCGAGGAGAATCTGGTCAAGACCATCCGCATGCTCTCCCTCGCCGTCGAAAAAAGGGATCCCTATACCGCGGGCCATCAGCAGCGGGTCGCCGCACTGGCAAGCGCGATCGCCAAGGCCATGGGGTTCGATGCCGATCGCGCCAAAGGCATCTACCTGGGTGGGTTGATCCACGACATTGGCAAGCTCTACATCCCTGCCGAGATCCTCAGCCGCCCGGCACAATTGAGCGACGTTGAATTTCTGCTGATCCAAAGCCATTCCCTGGCCGGTTTCGAGATCATGTCCGGGCTCGACTTTCCGTGGCCGCTGGCGGAGATGGTCCGCGATCACCATGAGCGGCTGGACGGCTCCGGCTATCCCAACGGGCTGCGCGGCGATGCCATCTCCATCGAAGCGCGCATTCTGGCGGTGGCCGACGTGGTCGAGGCGATCGCCTCCTATCGACCCTACCGCCCGGCGCTCGGCCTCGACGCCGCCCTCGCCGAGATCGAGGCGAACGCCGGTCCGCTGTATGACCCCGAGGTGGTGGCGGTCTGCTGCGGCCTGTTCCGCGACGACGGCTTCACCTTCCAGTAGGTGACAGGTGGTAGGTGGTAGGTGGTAGGTGGTAGGTGGTAGGTGGTGGGTGGTAGGTGGTATATGGAATATGGAATATGGAATATGGGGGGGTGGCTCTTCCCCTCATTCCACCTACCGCATGCCATATTCCCCATATCCCACCTACCACATGCCATTACCCTTGTTCAGCCGAGCGACACAGCACTGGTTCGACGCCCATCTCGGCGTGCCCACCCCCGCCCAGGCGCAAGGCTGGCCGGCGATCGCCAGCGGCCGGCACGTCCTGATCACCGCCCCAACCGGCAGCGGCAAGACATTGGCCGCCTTTCTCTGGGCCATCGACAGTGCCATTCAGCGGCCCCCGTCCAGCCCCGGGGTGCAGGTGCTCTATATCTCGCCGCTGAAGGCGCTGGTCTACGACGTGGAACGCAATCTCCAGGGGCCTCTGGCCGGCATTCTTGAGACCGCGGCGAGGCTGGGTGAACCGGCGTGGCCGCTGCGGGTCGATGTGCGGACCGGCGACACCCCGGCCGCCGCCCGTCGCTCCCAGCTCCGTTCTCCGGCCGAGATTCTGGTCACCACCCCGGAATCGCTGTTCCTGCTGCTGGGCTCCAGGTCACGGGAGACGCTCCGCAGCGTGCGGACGGTGATCGTCGACGAGGTGCACGCCCTGCTTGCCACCAAGCGTGGCGTTCACCTGGCGCTGACACTGGAGCGACTCGCGGAGCTGTGCGGGCGCGATCCGCAGCGGGTGGGGCTTTCCGCCACCGTGCGGCCGCTGGAGGAGGCGGCGCACTTCCTGGGCGGCGAGCGGGAGGTGGCGATCATCGACGCATCCGCGTCGCCGCGTCTGGAACTGACGGTCACGGTTCCGGTGCCCGATATGGATCGGCTGCCGCTGCCGAAACCGGTTGAGGGCATGAGGTTGCGGCCGCCCTCGGAGGGGATCTGGAGCGCGTTGTATCCGGCGTTGGTGGCGGCCATTCGTGCTCACCGCTCGACCCTGGTGTTCGTCAACAGCCGAGGGCTCTGCGAACGGCTCACCGCGCGTCTCAACGAGCTCGCGGGAGAGCCGCTGGTGCGCGCCCACCACGGCAGCGTCTCCCATGAGAAGCGGGCCGAAATCGAGGCGGCGCTCAAGCGCGGGGCGGTGCGCGGTATCGTCGCCACCTCGTCGCTGGAGCTCGGGATCGACATGGGGGCGGTGGATCAGGTGCTGCTGGTGGAGTCGCCCGGGTCGGTCGCCCGCGGGCTGCAGCGGGTGGGGCGTGCCGGCCACCGGGTGAATGCGGTCAGCGTCGGCCGCATCTATCCGAAATTTCGCGCCGACCTGCTGGAGTGTGCCGTGGTCGCCCG
The DNA here is from genome assembly GCA_041685045.1 of Gammaproteobacteria bacterium. Taxonomy (GTDB): domain Bacteria; phylum Pseudomonadota; class Gammaproteobacteria; order Thiohalomonadales; family Thiohalomonadaceae; genus Thiohalomonas. Next base: position 108,780 of record JAWLGP010000010.1, on the reverse strand, counting down.
GCGCATGGTCGAGGGCGCCATCGAGCAGAGCCGGACGCCACGCAACGCGCTCGACGTGCTCGCCCAGCAGGTGGTCGCGCTCTGTGCGGATGCTCCTCGGTCGGTCGAGAGCATCGAGCGGCTGGTGCGCCGAAGTTGGCCCTATCGGGAGCTGAGCGGGGCCGCGCTGCAGTCGGTGCTGCAAATGCTCGCCGGCCACTATCCTTCGGGCGATTTTGCGGACCTGCGCCCGCTGCTTGCCTGGGATCACAGCACGGAGACCCTGACCGCCCGGCGCGGCACGCCGCTACTCTCCCGCCTCAACGTCGGCACCATCCCCGATCGGGGACTCTATACGGTACAGCTGGGCGAGGAGGGTCCGCGCCTCGGCGAGCTGGATGAGGAGATGGTCTACGAGACCCGGCGCGGCGACAACATCCTGCTGGGCGCCAGCACCTGGCGGGTCGAGCAGATCACCCACGACCGGGTTGTCGTCGCGCCCGCCGCCGGGGAACCCGGCAAGCTCCCTTTCTGGCACGGCGAGGGGCCGGGTCGGCCCATGGAGCTGGGCCTCGCTGTCGGCGCTTTTCTGCGCGAACTGGCGTCAATGGCGCCGCAGGAGGCCGCCGCCTGGCTGCAACGGGAGTACCCGCTCGACCTCTTCGCTGCGCAAAACCTGGTCGCGTACGTCGCCGAGCAGCGGGAGGCGACCGGCGCCGTACCCAGTGACCGCACCATCGTGATCGAGCGCTTTCGCGACGAATTGGGCGACTGGCGGCTCTGCATCCTCACCCCGTTCGGCGCACGGGTGCACAGCCCCTGGGCGATGGCACTGCAGCGGCGGCTTGGTCGCCGCGAAGGTTTTGAGGTTCAGATCCTCTACAACGATGACGGCGTGGTGCTGCGTTTTGCCGACAGTGACGAGCTGCCACCGCTGGAGGCGCTGCTGCCGGACCCGGACGAGGTGGAGGAGTTGGTGACTGAACAGCTTCCGGACACGGCCCTTTTTGCCGGGCTGTTTCGCGAGAACGCCGCCCGTGCCCTGCTCACCCCCCGTCGCTCGGGCCGCGGCCGGCGACCGCTGTGGGCGCAGCGACTTAAGGCACAGCAGCTGCTCGCCACCGTACAACGTTACCCCTCCTTCCCTATCGTGCTGGAGACCTACCGACAGGTGCTGTCCGATGTGTTCGACATGGCCGCGCTGCGCCAGTTGATGGCCGATATCCGCAGCCGTCGTGTGCGGGTACACGAGGCCGAGACGCGCAGCCCCTCGCCCTTCGCCCGTGCCCTGGTATTCGCCTACGTGGCGGCCTTCATGTACGAGTCCGACGTGCCGCTTGCCGAACGCCGTGTCCAGGCCCTGGCGCTGGACCGCAACCTGCTTGCCGACCTGCTTGGCCAGGCGGAACTGCGCGAGCTGATCGACCCGGAGGTGCTGGCTGCACTGGATACCGAGCTGCAGCATTCGGCCGAGGGCTATCGCGCCCGCGACGCCGACGAGCTGCATGATCTGCTCCGCCGGCTGGGGGACTTGAGTGCGGTGGAGCTTGCGATGCGCAGCGCCGCCCCGGCCGATGCGCTCGAGGTGTTGATCGCGCAGCGGCGCGCCGTCGCCGTGACCGTCGCCGGTGAGTCCCGCACCATCGCGGCCGAGGACGCGGCGCTCTATCGGGACGCCTTGGGGGTGGTGCTGCCGCCCGGTCTGCCGGACGCCTTTCTCGCCCCCCTCGGGGACCCGCTGCGGCGGCTGTTGCGCCGTTACGCCCGCAGCCGCGGCCCGTTCACCAGTGGTGAGGCCGCCGACCGCTTCGGACTGCGGCCGGCCGTGGTCGACCCGGTGCTGCGGCTGCTGGAGAGCGAGGGGGCCCTGGTGCGCGGGGAGATCCGGCCGGGCGGGAACGAGACCGACTGGATCGACACCGAGGTGCTGCGGCGGCTGAAACGACGCACCCTGGCGAAACTGCGCGATGAGGTCGCGCCGGTCGACGCCCGCACCCTGGGGCGCTTTCTGCCGGCTTGGCACGGTATCGGCCGGCGCCGGCCGGAACCGAACGCGCTGCTGGAGGCAATCGTGCGACTGGAGGGGGTGGCACTGCCCTGGTCGGTGCTGCATCAACGCCTGCTCCCCGATCGTGTCCCCGGATTCCAGGTCGAGGCGCTGGACCTGCTGGCCGCCACGGGGCAGATCGTCTGGGTGGGTCGGAGCGCCCTCGGGGCGCGCGACGGACGCATCGCCCTCTACCGCCGCGAGCGGGTCGCCCGGCTGCTGGAAACGGAGCCGTTCGCCCCGGACGAACTGCAGGTGGTGCTGCTCGAACACCTGCAACGGCGCGGTGCCTGCTTCCTGCTGGAGCTGGAGCAGGCGGTTCGGGTGGCCGGGCTCACCCCCACCTACGCCGAGCTCACCGCCGCCCTGTGGGAGCTGGTTTGGGCGGGGCAGGTGACCAACGACACCTTCGCCCCCTTGCGCGCGCTGGCCGGGGGAAGTGCCGGCCGTTCCCGTCGCCACGGTCCCTCCCTGACCGGCGGGCGCTGGTCGCGGGTGGCCGATCTGCTCGCGCCCGCACCTGCCGACACCGAGCGGGCGCTGGCCCGCACCGAGATGCTGCTGGAGCGCTATGGTGTGGTCAGCCGTGAGTGTGCCATCGCCGAAAACCTGCCCGGCGGCTTCGGCCCGATCTATCAGGTGTTGAGGCGGATGGAGGAGAACGGCCAGGTGCGCCGCGGCTGGTTCGTGGAGGGGCTCTCCGGCGCCCAGTTCGCCCGCCCCGGGGTGGTCGATCGCCTGCGCGCCGCCCGCCCCGGTGAGCCACCGCTGGATGGCTTCGTGCGGGAACAGACCACGGCGGTGGCGGCCCTCGATCCGGCCAACCCGTTCGGCAGTCTGTTGCCCTGGCCCGAGGTGGCGCCTGGTGCCGCCAGGCCACGTCGCTTGGCAGATGCCTGGGTCATTCTGGTCGACGGCGCCGCGGTGCTCTACCTCGCTGCCGACGGCCACCAGCTGACCACGTTCCCGGACAGCTACCGGGAAGATGCGACCGCGCTGCAGGCCGCCCTGAAGTGTCTTTCGCAGTTGCCCCGCCGCCGCTATTTCGTGATCGGGAAAATCGATGGCCAACCAGCCACTACCAGCCCGCTCCGAGAGCCACTGCTCGGCGCCGGCTTCGAATCCGACTACAAGGGTCTGGCTGCGCCGCCGTCAGTGTAAATGGGTCCGCAGTCCGAACGGGCAGGCGCCCCCTCGGGGGCCGCCCGGTCGGGTTCCCGTTGGTCGCTGAACTCAGCGCGCGAGCCACCAGATGGCCGCGTTGAGGGCCAGGGCATAGCCGCTCCAGAGGAAATAGGGGATGAACAGCATGCCGGCCCAGCGGTCCAGGCGGAAAAACAGCCAGGTGGTCGCCCCGACCACCAGCCAGAGTACGGCGAGATCCAGCAGCGCCCAGCCGATGGCGTGCAGGCCGAAAAAGAGCCAGGACCAGAGACCGTTCAGGAGCAGTTGGGACCAGAACAGCGCCATCGCCGCCTGTCGCCTTGCACTCTCCACCCGCCAGATTCGCCACCCGGCGACCGCCATCGCCGCATAGAGGAGTGTCCACACCGGGGCAAAAATGGCGCTGGGCGGCGTCCATGAAGGCTTGTCCAGGGCCGAGTACCAGGCGCCCGGCGTAAACTGCGCCCCCAAAGCCGCCACGGCAGCGACCGCCGCAAAAAACAGCAGCAATGTCCCCAGCGAGCTCGCAGGTCTGGCCATCCAGCAAGTGTAAGCGGTCCGTTTCGGACCCGGATCAGAATTCGACGGCGAGTTGGACGGTAACGGTGTCGGCGGACGCACCGGTGCCCCCGGCACTCACGCCGTAGTCGTCGTCCCGGGCGTATTCGAAGCCGACCGCGAGGTTCTCGAAGAGACCGATGGTGAGCGCCCCCAGAGTGCGGGTCTTGGGCAACCCGAGACCGACGGCCTCGTCTGTTTGCTGGTGCCCCAGGGCAACGCTCGCCTCCCTTGAGCCCAGTGCGAAATGGTAGCCGGCCTCCACATTCCAGGCGGTGGGCTGGGCGCCGCCGCCCCAAAACGACAGATCGGCGGCGCTGAACGCCTGTTCGGCGCCCACGTATTCACCAATGAAGGTCCAACGGCCAAGGGTGAGAGCGGCGTGGGCGGCGATGCCGCCGACCCGCTCGGTCAGGCCGGTACCAATCAGGTCGCCTTCGCTGCCGTCGCCATCCAGATCGGCGCCACTGAGGCCGTCGGAATCGGCGATGGAATCGATGTAGCCGGCGCCGAGGTCCAGCGCATAAGCATCCGTCTCGATTCGGTAGCCGAGTTCGGCGCCGAAGCGGTGGATCCGATCACCCCTGTCGGCCTCGTCGACGTCGCCGTTGAAACCGTAGAACGCGCCGTACAGCCCGTCCGAGGCGAAGCCCACCTGCAGTGCGGACGCGCGGGTCTCTCCCAGCTCCAAAGTGAGCGGGTCGGATACCAGGTTGGTCTCGAATTTGCCGAACGGGACATACAGGCGGCCGGCGATCAGGTGGAAAAGGGTGTCCTCGTCGCCGAGCCTGATGAAGGCCTGGTCGATCTCTCCGGGCTCGGTCTCGTCTTCTTCGAAGAGGCAACGGACCTCCAGGGTGGTCCAGTCGTTGGGCCGCGCCTCGGCCCACAGCTCCAGTGTCGCCAACACGAGATCGCTGGCGTCGACCCCAGCGAAATCTTCGCCGCTGAAGGCTTCAAGCTCGAGCAGCCCGCCATAGCTGAACCGCGGTGCGGCTGTCGCGGCCGCCCGCTCCTCCCGGAAACCGATATCCCCCTGTGCCCTCTCCTGCGCCTGGGCCGGGCCGAGTGCCAGCGCGGCCGCCAGGGTCAACATCTTTCCAATCGCTCGCCTGTTGTGCATGTCTGAACCGTGCGGTGATCCTGCGGTACCGCTCGCGAGAAAATCGGAGCGGCAATCGAGTGCGAATGATAACGGTTCGCATTAACGATTGACAAGGCGGGATGCCGCGGCGCCGCTTCGTGCGCCGGCTCACGTATAATCGCAACCAAAGCCCGAGAATGGAGCCAGACCTTGGACCCCCGCGAGGAACTCACCCGCCACTATCGCTGGCTGCGCCGGTACGGCTGCAACGACTCTCACAGCGGCAACGCTTCCATTCGGGACGACGACGGGTTCTGGGTGACACCGACCGGTGCCTGTGCGGATACGCTGCAGCCGGAAGCGTTGGTGCGCTGCGACCTGTCCCAGGTGGGGCAGGGGGCGTCACTGGATGCGCGGCTGCATCAGGCGGTTTACCGGGCGAGTCCGGAGTCGGGAGCGGTGCTCCACAGCCATGGTCCCTACAGCGTAGCGATGACGATGGACGGTCTCGACTTCATCCCCGCCGATTTCGAAGGCAATCTCTATTTCCCGAAGGTACCGGTGATCACAGTAAGCTTCGACCGCTATGTGGACCAGGCGCCGGCCCTGGTCGCCGCCGTGCTGGGAGAGTACCGCATTGCGGTGGTGCGCGGACACGGGGTCTATGCCCACGCCCCCACCATGAATTTGGCCTACAAGTGGACCTGTTCACTGGAACTGTCGGCCAAGACCGCCTTCATCGCGCGGCAGGCGGGAACGCTCCGCCCCTAGACTGAATTGCAACGACCCTGACGAGGAGAGCGCCATGGCGCAGCAGACGATTCCGGTGGTGATGGTCTTCGCCGGCAATGATCCCACCGGCGGCGCGGGGATCCAGGCCGACATCGAGGCGATCGCCAGCATGGGCTGTCAGGCCGCCCCGGTGATCACCGCGCTAACGGTGCAGGATACCCGCAACGTGGTCCGCGTCGAGGAGGTGATGCCGACGCTGATCGTCGAACAGGCGCGCGCCGTGCTGGAGGATATGCCCGTGGCCGCCTTCAAGCTCGGTCTGCTGGGCAGCGTGGAGAACGTGGAGGCGATCCACACCATCTTGAAGGACTACCCGCATGCCCCGGTGGTGCTCGACCCCATCCTGGCCGCCGGTGGCGGCGCGCCGCTCGCGGACGCGGCGCTGCGTGCCGCCATGATGGACCTGCTGTTTCCGCTCACCACCGTGCTCACCCCCAACAGCCAGGAGGCGCGGCGGCTTGCCCCCGAGGCCGATACTTTGGACGCCTGCGCCCAGGAACTGCTCTCGACCGGCTGCGAGTTCGTACTGATCACCGGGGCCCATGAGTCCTCGCCGCAGGTGGAAAACCGCCTCTACGGCAACCTGCGCCACCTCGAGACCTTCAGCTGGGAACGCCTGCCGCACAGCTATCACGGCTCCGGCTGCACCCTCGCCTCGGCCATCGCCGGCTTGCTGGCCCAGGGCCTGGAACCGTTTACTGCCGTCCACGAGGCCCAGGAATACACCTGGGAGAGCCTCAAGCACGGCTATCGCCTCGGCATGGGCCAGCATCACCCCAACCGCCTGTTCTGGGCGCGCGGGGAAGAGGTGGAGTGAGGTCGTGCCGGGAAGAACACGCGGGGAGACGCAGAGGCGCAGAGTTTTTGAGGGGAAACGACGCTGTTGGACCAGCCGCCTGAAAACCTCTGCGTTTCTGCGCCTCTGCGGCAGGTTTTCCATTATGAGGAGTTCAGCATGGCGCAGCGCGTGCCGCGTGGCTTGTATGCGATTACCGACGAACAGCTGATCCCGGACGAACGCCTGGTGGAGGCGGTGGCGCAGGCGATCCAGGGGGGAGCGGTGATGGTGCAGTACCGCAGCAAGCACCGGGATCGGGCCCGGCGACTTTGGGAGGCGCAGGACCTGGTTTCGCTCTGTCGTCCGCTCGGGGTGCCGCTCATCGTCAACGACGATATCGAGGTGGCACGGGAGGCCGGCGCCGCCGGCGTGCATCTGGGGCGGGACGATGGCGAGATCGCACAAGCTCGCGCCCTGCTCGGCCCCACGGCGATCATTGGCGTCTCCTGCTACAACGAACTGGAGCGGGCGATTGCCGCCGAACGGGCCGGCGCCGACTATGTCGCCTTCGGCAGCTTTTTCCCCTCGGCGGTCAAGCCCGAAGCGGCACATGCCGAGCTGCCGCTGCTGCGTGAGGCCAAGGCCCGCCTGACCGTGCCGGTGGTTGCGATCGGCGGCATCACCGCCGACAATGGCGCGCAACTGGTGGCGGCCGGTGCCGACCAACTGGCGGTGATCACCGCCGTGTTCGGCGCCGACGACATCGCCGCCGCCGCGCGTCGAATCGCCAATCTGTTCGAGTGACCAACCGCAGCCGCGTGTAGGATGTGGTGAGCGCAGCGAACCGCATCGCTCGCGTTGACGCCGCGAGTGGTGCGGTTCGTTCCTCACCACACCCTACGATTGTGCCAATGAACAAAAAAAGGACCGATCATGCCGCACTCCCATGAACTCTTCACCGCCGCCCAGAAGCACATCCCCGGTGGCGTCAACTCGCCGGTGCGCGCCTTTCGCGGCGTCGGTGGCGAGCCCATCTTCTTCAAGCGCGGCGACGGTGCCTACCTCTGGTCCGAGAGCGACAATAAGTACATCGACTACGTCGCCTCCTGGGGGCCGATGATTGCCGGCCACGCCCACCCCGAGGTGGTCAAGGCGGTGCAGGAGACGGCGGCCAGCGGCCTTTCCTTCGGTGCGCCGACGGTGGTCGAAACCGAGATGGCCGATCTGCTCTGCGACCTGGTGCCGTCGATGGAACTGGTGCGTATGGTCAGCTCCGGCACCGAGGCCACCATGAGTGCCATCCGCCTCGCCCGCGGCCACACCGGTCGTGACAAGATCGTGAAGTTCGAAGGGTGCTATCACGGCCACTCCGACGCCCTGCTGGTGAAGGCCGGTTCCGGCGCCCTCACCCTCGGCGTGCCGAGTTCACCGGGGGTGCCGGCGGCGCTGGCGGAACACACCATCACCCTGCCGTACAACGATATCGACGCGGTGCGCGAGAGCTTCTCCCATATCGGCGGTCAGGTCGCCTGCATCATCGTCGAGCCGGTGGCCGGAAACATGAACTGTATTCCGCCGCTGCCCGGTTTTCTCGAAGGCCTGCGCGAGGTGTGCGACGAGTACGGCGCGGTGCTGATTTTCGACGAGGTGATGACCGGCTTCCGCGTTGCACTCGGCGGTGCCCAGGCCCACTACGGCGTCACCCCGGACCTCACCACCCTCGGCAAGGTGGTTGGCGGCGGCATGCCGGTCGGCGCCTTCGGCGGCAAGCGCGCCATCATGGAGAAGATCGCGCCGCTCGGCCCGGTCTACCAGGCCGGCACCCTCTCCGGCAACCCGGTCGCGATGGCGGCCGGCATGGCCACGCTGAAGCTCGCCATGCAGCCCGGTTTCCACGCCGAGCTCACCCGCAAGACCGACCGCCTGGTCACCGGCATCCTGGAGAAGGCGAAAACCCACGACATCCCCATGAGCGCCAACGCCGTCGGCGGCATGTTCGGCCTGTTCTTCACCGAAGAGACGGACGTGAGCAACTTCGCCCAGGTGATGGAGTGCAACGTCGACCGCTTCAAGCTGTTCTTCCACGGCATGCTGAACGAGGGCGTCTATCTCGCCCCCTCCGCCTTCGAGGCGGGCTTCGTCTCCGCCGCCCACAATGACGCCGATATCGAGGCTACTATCGAAGCTGCCGGCCGCGTGCTGGCTACGCTTTGAGGGGGTGGTTAGGCGTTACGCGTGACGCGTCAGAGCGGAGTCCGGATCGATGTTCGCTTCCGCTGCCTCACGCTAACGCTTCACTGTTAACGGAATCAGAATGAAATACCGCATCATCCCCGTCACCGCCTTTCAGCAGAACTGCTCGCTCGTCTGGTGCGAGCAGACGCAGCGCGCTGCGCTGGTGGACCCGGGCGGTGAGGCGGAGCGGCTGTTGCAGGCGGTCGAACAGGCGGGACTGACGCTGGAGCGGGTCCTGTTGACCCACGCCCATCTGGACCACGTCGGGGCGGCACGGGCGATCGCCGAAGCCGCCGGTGTGCCGATCGAGGGCCCGCAGATCGAGGACGCCTTCTGGCTGGAGATGTTGCCGACCCAGTCGGAGATGTTCGGCTTTCCTCACATCGACCCGTTCACGCCGGATCGCTGGCTGGAGGAGGGCGACACGGTACGGGTGGGCGAGCAGGAACTGCGGGTGCTTCATTGCCCCGGTCACACCCCGGGGCACGTCGTCTTCCATCACCTCCCTTCCCGGGTGGTCTTCGTCGGTGACGTCCTGTTCCGCGGCTCCATCGGCCGCACCGACTTCCCGCGGGGCGACTACGACACGCTGATCAACGTGATCAAGACCAAACTCCTGCCGCTGGGCGACGACACCACCTTTGTGCCCGGCCACGGCCCCACCGGTACCCTCGGCGTGGAGCGCCGCAGCAATCCGTTTCTGGCGTAAGTTCCGCCACCTCCCCCAGGAACGCGTGCTTGAGTCGATCGATGGAGTTCAGTGCGAGTGAGTGCCTGCGTCGGCGGTCTCCCTCAGACCGGGGAAACGCTCCAGGGCGAAGTCCCGATGGCAGCTCACACAGGCGCGGCTCATCTCCCCGAAATAGAAGCGCTGCAGTGCACTGTTCCGCTGACTACCCGCCTGTGCCAACCCTGCCGCAAGGGCATGGAAGCGGCGGTCGGATTCCAGAAAGCTCGGTGTCAAGGCGGTGATTTCGGTCCGCTGTTCGCGGCTGAGTTTTCGTTTCAGGATGAAACTGTCATGGATCCGCCGAGCCTGTTCGGCGACCGTTCCGTGATCGCCCACCACGACTGCGGTATGCAACGGACCCATGGCGGTGGCCAGCGATTGCATCTCCTCGATCAGGAGTTGGCGGGTAGCCGCTGAAAGCTGTTCAGTGACCGGTGGGGCGCTGTTGGCTGCTGTGCTGGCGAATAGTGCAACCAACACCCCAAACAGTGCAGCCAGTCGTTCGACGGGGACATTCACGGCAAGCCTCCTTCGGTTGAGTGGGCATCAACCTAGTCGGGAATGTCCAAATCCACCTTGATTCGCGTCAAATGCCCGGGATGCCCCCGCTCGCCAGCGAGTTACATGAAACCCCGATGGATGGGCGCCTGTTCCCTGGAACGGGCCAGCGATGAAGGGGGCGGTCAGTCGTAGATTGGGCAAGGGAGTGCAGAGACTTGAGCGGGTCGGTGGTTGGCCCCCCCTCATCACTCGCCACCCGCTGTCTCGCCAAGGCGAGGCTTTCGTCTTCCGTCAGCTGCGGTTCATCCCGGGAGAATATTTGCAACCGGCCTAGAGGCGAAGGCGGGCGGGAATTCAGCCTTCACTAACATTTGAATTCTCTAAGCTGCGTTGTTGCCGCGGGCGCTGAACGGCGAAACGTGGCGCAAGAAAACGAGCGTCGAGAGTGCGCTATTTCATAGCGCCGGAAGACGTTCGATTAGGAAACGGAATTCGCGGCGACGAGCGGCGAATCATTGAACAGCTACGTCTCCATGTCATCGGTAACGGCGCCTGTCCGCAGGTGCCGGATTAAGTACGCATGGCTTTACCGTGGGAATGGGGCTGCCACTCCCTGGCGGCAAGATGCACTCCATCCGCTGACAACCGTATCGGGTAACCCCTGCGCGGCTGCGTGCACCCGTTAGTAACAGTAGTTTATTACTTACTGATGTGCCAGGGTGCCCGCGCCGCCAATCGGCCGGGCAGCCGGCAGAACGGGGAGTGACATGATTGAGTGGGGGCTGTGCGAGCGGCCAGCCATCGTGACCTCCCCTTAGGGAAAGGTGAGTTATTCCGCCTTCGTCGCTCCCGCCCCCGATTAAGGCATTCGATTCATTGGAAGTTAGGCCAGGCCAGATGTCATTGTTTTTGTAGTGCGCTGGCCGTCAGGTTGTCTCTTCGCGCACCACCCGATTGCGTCCGCACTTCTTGGCCGCGTACAGGGCACGATCAGCGGCTTCCACGAAGGTGCTCAGCGGCCCGTCATTGAACTGGTAGTCGGCGGCTCCCACGCTGATGGTAACCCGGACGGCTTCCCCCGCAGCGGTCATAATGGCTTGGCGGGCAATCGCTTCGCGGATCCGTTCCGCTATCGGGATTGCCGCCGGCCCGTCGGTCTCCGGCAGAATCACCCCGAACTCCTCCCCACCGTAGCGGGCCGCGACATCCGATGGTCGGATCTGCTGCTGCAGCGTGGCCGCGATGGCGCGTAGCACCTGATCGCCTGCCACATGCCCGTGGACGTCATTGACACGTTTGAAATGGTCGACGTCGAATAGCAGCAGCGACAGCGGGCGCCGATAGCGGGTCGCACGCTGCACTTCGGCCTCCAGTCGGCGCATGAACTCTGCATGGTTATACAACCCGGTGAGACCGTCGTGGGTCGCCATCGTCTCCAGCGCTGCCTGATGCTCCTCCAATTTATCGGCCATCGTGTTGAAGGAGGCGGCCAACTGGCCGATTTCGTCCGTGCGATCGACAGGGACCCGTACCAGCAGATCGCCCTGCCCCAAATAGCCGGTGGCCGTCACCAGCCGGCTGATTGGTCTCAGCACGTGATGGCTGACGGAGAGCCCTGCTGCCAGCATCGCCAGGAGTGCCATCCCCAGTACCGCTGACGCTAGCACCAGTGAGTTGCGTTTGGCCGTTAATGCGCGTTGTTGCTCGCTGCGAATTTCATCAAACGCGACATCGTAAATGCCCTCCAGATCGCGGATTGCCTGGTTTGTCAGGGCCAGCATTTGTTTGGCTTCACGCAATGCGCTCGGGTCAAACTGCGGTGCGGTGCGTTCCAAAGTTGGCGTAATGGTCGACCGCACGGTTTGCCATGCGGTACTCACTTGGCTGATCACCTCCCGCTCCTCGACGTGGGCCAACGGTGAGGTTGGGGCGGCCAAGGCTTCCAGCGTGTGTTCGATGTCAGCGCCTAGCCTGATGAAGGCATCACGCGATCGTGGGTCGCCATTGATGAGGTAACCCAGGATGGCCTGATCGACAGCGGCCAGTTTGAACTGTAACTGGTGGACGGGTTGCAGCTCTTCCGTGATCTCCTCGGAGGCCTCGTTCAGGGTGTTGACCGTGAACTCGAGGGCAGCAAACGCGATGACGGAGACCAGCGCCAAGGTCAGGCACTGAACGGTGAAGTAAATCAGCACCTGCGCCCGCAAACCGCAGGTTTTTATGCTGGCCATCGTAAGACCGGGCTGGCCGCCTCCGGGCCAACCGCCTGGGGCAGATCTCTCATCGGCATTCCCGTCCGTGCGGTTGTTGCATTGGCGTGCTCCGTCATGCAGGACCCGTCCATCGACGTGCTGTCGGTCAGCTCGCTTTCGTGTGCCTCCGAGCCGGGATGTGATGGCATCCGACATCAGTGGGCCAGGACACATATACCACACGAACGAAGCGGATTCAGTAAGCAATGGGCCTGTTGGACGGAACGGTTGCAAGCCAACATTGACAAGTCGACTCACCAAGGCGAGACTCCGCCCATGAACTTTGTCACCGCACAGGTATGCCGTATGCGAGTCTGGCTGAAAGGCCGGACCCGCCTGCACGTGCCTCGAGGAACGACATAGCCCGTAACACCACGGGAACCGATGTACCCCGAAAAGGCCGCAGGCGAAAACCTGCGGCCTTTTTGTTTTTTCCGGACCAGCAACAACCAAGGAGCCATTGAAGATGTCCGTCCCGGCCGCCTATCTCGGCGTCATCCTGATCTGGGCTACTACGCCGCTTGCCATCAAGTGGAGCGGGGAAGGCCCCGGTTTTCTCTTCGGCGTGGGTGCACGCATGGTGATCGGCGTTGCCCTGGCACTGCTCGCTCTGCGCCTGTCGGGGATGAAGCTATGGCGCGGGCGCGCGGCGGCCGTCGCCTATGTGGCGGTCGGCCTCGGGATCTTCTTTTCGATGCTGACCACCTACTGGGCGGCGCAACGGATCCCGTCGGGCTGGATCTCGGTGGTGTTCGGCCTGTCGCCGATCATGACCGGTGCGCTCGCAGTGTTGTGGCTGCCGAACCAGGGGCTGACGTTGGTACGCCTGGTCGGCGCCCTGCTTGGGCTGGGAGGGCTCGGCGTGATCTTCGGCCGGGGCGTGGCAGTGGATCCCTCGGTTGTTGCCGGTCTGATGGCGGTGCTGCTGGCCGTGTTTACCCATTCGGCAGGCGCGATCTGGGTCAAGCGGCTCGGCGTCGGGGTGCCGCCGCTGGCGCTGGTGGCCGGCGGACTCACCGTATCCACGCCGTTGTTCGTATTGGTGTGGCTGTTGTTCGATGGCACCTGGCCCGCCGACCTGCCCGCCCGCGCTGCCGGCTCCATCGTCTATCTGGCGGTGGTCGGTTCCCTTATCGGCTTTGTGCTGTACTACTACGTGCTCGGTCGAGTGGACGCCACCCGGGTGGCCTTGATCACGCTGGTCACGCCGGTGGCGGCGCTGCTGATCGGCCACTTCCTGAATGGAGAGCCCTTGAATGTCCAGGTGTGGGCGGGTGCCGGGTTGATCATCACCGGCCTGGCGGTGTTCGAATTCGGCGACCGGGTGCTCCGGCGGAGTTTCCGTTCCGTAATGCGGCGGGCCGAGGAGATGGATGCGGGTTGAACTCGTGGGCCGCCTCGTTCCCACGCGAAGCGCGGGAACGAGGCGTGTGGCTAGCTAGCTAGCGCAGCTGTGCCAAAGCGGCCTCGAGGCCGTGGCTACCCACCATTTGTCGCAGCATCGAGCGATAGAAGGCGACGGCACTGATACCGTTCGCCGACACATCCACCACGCGCCAGCCATAGGGGCCGTTCATCATGCGAAAATCGATCCTCACCGGTGGCGCATCCGGGCCGCGCACGCCGAGCCCGAGTATTACGTCTCCCTCCGCCGGAGTACCGCGTGGCGGGAAATAGTGGACATCGCCCACCGGATAGCCGGCCAATCCTTGGGCCATTGTTCGCAGCATATGCCCGCGCAGCAGTGCCTGGAACTGCGTGCGTTCGACCGGAGACAGGGTGCGCGCCATCGGTCCGGCAACCCAGAGCGCCATCCGTTCGAAGTCTATGAAGGGGGCGACCCGTTCCTGCAAATAGCTGTGCACGAGCGATGCCGGCGCCCTTGGATTGCGTGCCAGGAACGTGAGCAGTCCATCGACCTGCCGTTCCAACGCCTGTGCCGGTGTCAGCTGCCGGTGATCACCGTCGTAGGCCGCCGCGGCGCCACTGAACAGCAGCAACAGCGCCGCCATGATGAACCGTTTCATGGATCCCCCCAATGCAGGTTGTAAACAGCTGACAGCCTGCCCCATTTCTCCGGTAAAGGAAACTCAATGATGTCGCCAGATGCAGACAAACCAGTGAAGATGCCCTTCTCTGGGGCGCCTTGATAAACCTTGTTTATTCGATCCGGCAGGCCTCTTCAAAGCCCAGGCGCGGTCCCCGCGGGTGGAGTCGGCTGCGGTCACCGTAACCGATGGCGCAGATGAAATTGGATTTCACACGACCATCCGGGAAGAATTCGGCGTCGAGCTTTTCGCTGTCGAAGCCGGACATCGGACCGCAGTCGAGACCGAGGCTGCGCGCCGCTATTATGAGATAGGCACCCTGTAGCGAACTGTTGCGAAACGCCGTCTCCAGGATCTTTTCGGGTTTGCCGGCATACCAGGCACGGGCGTCGGTATGTGGATAAGTTCGCGGCAGCAGTTCGTAGAACTCCATGTCCATGCCGATGATCGCCACCACCGGTGCCGACATCGACTTCTGCACGTTCCCTGCGGAAAGACAGTGCTTCAATCTTGCCTTGGCCTCGGCTGTCTTTACGAACACGATACGGGCGGGCAGGCTGTTGGCGCTGGTAGGTCCCCACTCCATGAGCTCGTAAATCGTGCGTAATTGCTCGTCGTTGACCGGGCAATCCTGCCAGTAGCTGTAACTGCGCGCGTCGCGGAACAGGGTTTCAAGGGCCTGTTCTGAAAGTGGCTCGGACATCCGTCACTCCTTTTTTCATCATCCATGAACTAATTTGGGGCGGACTCGACAAGGCACAAGCCCGAGCTGGATACTGATCGTCATGAGTACCATTTATCGACTTCCACCGCCGCTTAGCGAGGCGGAATTGCTGGAGCGCTGCCACGGGATTGCCGGACTGTCGCTGGGCGCTCTGGCGGAGCGCGTCGGCGTGGTGGTGCCCGCGGATCTGCGCCGCCACAAGGGTTGGGTCGGCCAGCTGATCGAAGCGGCGCTCGGTGCCGATGCCGCCTCCCTGGCGGAGCCCGACTTTCGTGCCATCGGCGTCGAGCTGAAGAGCGTTCCGGTCGACCGCGAGGGGCTTCCGCGGGAATCCACCTACGTCTGCACCGTGCCCCTGGAGGAGGGGATCGGTGAGACCTGGGAAAGCAGTTGGGTGCGCAGAAAGCTGGCCCGGGTACTGTGGCTGCCGATCGAGGCCGAAGCGGCAATACCGCTGGCCGCGCGGCGTATCGGTTCCGCGCTGTTGTGGAGCCCGGACCCGTGCGAGGAGGAGCTGCTGCGCACCGACTGGGAAGAGCTGATGGAGATGGTCTGCCTCGGCCGCCTGGAGGAGATCACCGCCCGTCTCGGTCAGGCACTGCAGATTCGCCCCAAAGCGGCCAACGCCCGCGTGCGCACGGCCGCCATCGGTCCGGAGGGAGAGCGTGTGCTCACTAATCCCCGCGGTTTCTACCTGCGCCCCTCCTTTACGCGGGAGATCCTGCGGCGTCATTTCGGCTAAGTTTCGGGCAAAGACCAAGGCAACGCCGCACAGACGCGCAGATCGCAAATGCCTATTTCGGGTCTTTCGTTCGCAAGCGGATGCCAACGGGCCGGGTGACGGATATGATCTGTTTATGAGCAAGCAACCCGTTTATCGCGTCATCTTCGTCAACCAGGGGAAGGTCTATGAGCTTTTCGCCCGCGAGGTTTCCCAGGGGGGACTGTTCGGTTTCGTGGAGGTGGCCGGCTTGCTGTTCGGCGAGCGTTCGGCGGTGGTGGTCGACCCGTCCGAGGAGCGGCTGAAGAGCGAGTTTGCCTGCGTGGACCGCTTCTTCGTGCCGATGCACGCCATCATTCGCATCGACCAGATGGATCGTGAGGGGACGGCCAAGGTGAGTGACCTGTCTGATAAGGGAAACGTCACTCCGTTCCCGCCGATTTACACCCCGCCGAAATCCTGACCGGCGATACATCGTTGCGCCGCCCGCAGTGCGGTTCGTTCCTCACCGCACCCTACGGGATTTTCGTTGGATGTGGTGAGCCGGCGAACCGCATAGTTCGCGGCGCTTGCAGGCTATCGGTGCGGTTCGTTCCTCACCGCACCCTACAAGATTTTCGTTGGATGTGGTGAGCCTGCGAACCACATCGTTCGCGGCGCTTGCAGGTTATTGGTGCGGTTCGTTCCTCACCGCACCCTACAAGATTTTCGTAGGATGTGGTGAGCCCGCGAACCGCATCGTTTGCGGCGCTTGCAGGCTATTGGTGCGGTTCGTTCCTCACCGCACCCTACGGGATTTTCGTAGGATTTGGTGAGCCTGCGAACCGCATCGTTGCGGCGCTTGCAGGCTGTTGGTGCGGTTCGTTCCTCACCGCACCCTACGGGATTTTCGTAGGATGTGGTGAGCCTACAAACCGCATCGTTCGCGGCGCTTGCAGGCTATCGGTGCGGTTCGTTCCTCACCGCACCCTACGGGATTTTCGTTGGATGTGGTGAGCCTGCGAACCGCATCGTTGCGGCGCTTGCAGGTTATTGGTGCGGTTCGTTCCTCACCGCACCCTACGGGATTTTCGTAGGATTTGGTGAGCCTGCGAACCGCATCGTTGCGGCGCTTGCAGGCTTTGGTGCGGTTCGTTCCTCACCGCACCCTACGGGATTTTCGTAGGATTTGGTGAGCCTGCGAACCGCATCGTTGCGGCGCTTGCAGGTTATTGGTGCGGTTCGTTCCTCGGCAACTGCTCCCTGCGTTGCTCTACCTCCTGCATCCATGCAGTCGTCACCGCACCCTCTACGGGGTCTGCGGGATCGCCTTTCGTCCCTCGTCCCCTCACTCTTGGTAGTAGTAGTCGTACCGGTGTAGCACGTCGCGGGTGAAATCCCACGCTTCGTTGTAGGTCAGCCCACTGTCATCCGGGATGATGATCTTGACGTAAAGCGCTTCGCCGTGCTTTGCCTTGAGCGCGTCCAGACGCTGGTGCATCGCTGCGCTGGTCAGGGTGGTGTAGCTGGGTTCCCCGGGGGCGCGCAGCCGGATTTCGTGGCGCTTGCCGTCGCGGCGGTAGCGCAGCTCTGCCACGAGTTTGCCCTCGGCGGTTCGGGCCGGCTTGATCAGCTTCTGGTACTTCGCATCGAGTGAGGTGTACTCCTCCTGCAGGGTCGTGAGCTGCTCATGGGCCGCGGCACGCTCGCTGCGGACCTCTCCCAACTCCTGCAGCGTGCTCTTGTGGCGGTCCTCCAGGTCTTCAAGCTGCACCACCAGTTCCTGCAGGCGAGTGTCCTGCCGGGTGTTCTCGGCCTGCAGTTGTTCAAAGCGCTGTTGATCCTCCTGCAGCCGATCGGTCAGCAACTGCACCTGGCGTGCGGAGGCATTGGCCTGTTCCTGGATCTGATCGCGCTCGGTGTGCAGAGCAAGCATCTGCTGCCGTTGCGCCGCAAGCTGCTGGCGCTGGTCGCGATTTTCCTCGGTCAGCTTCATGTTGCGGATGCGCATCTCGGACAGGGTGCTCTGCAGCTGAGACAGCCGGTCCTCCAGGTCACGGCTTGTTTCGTGCGCCGCTGCCGCCTCCATTTCCGCCAGCCGTTCGGCTTCGAGGGTGGCGCGCAGTTCGGCCACCAGTTCATAGTTGCGGACGATGAGCACGGTGCTGGCGATGAGAAAGATCATCACCACCACGGTCATGATGTCGGTGAACGACGGCCAGAAACTCTCGGCGAGGCCCTGCTCGCCGTGGTTCTGGCGCAGGTCGACGAAGCCTTCCATGTCAGGTCTGCCGCTCTTCTTCCTGTACGGTCAGGCGGAACCCTTCGCGCAGCAGGCCCTTGACCGCCTTCAAGTCGTCCGACATCGGCTTGACCCGCTGATTCATCGCCGCGATCAGGCTGTGCAGCTGGGCCCCGGCCTCCATGTAGTCGGCCTGCACGGCGCGCATGGTCTGGGCCACGTCGGCGAGACTCTTTACCAGCCCGGAGACGCGCTGGATCAGGTTGTCGGAGCTGTGGGCGTAACGCGGCAGCAGGTACAGGGACGTGACCTGTTCCACGCCGCTGAGCAGATGGGTCTGGGCGTCGGTCAGCTTGAGGTAGAAGTAGCCGTAGACCATGAAGCAGACGATGGCGGTGATCGTGGTCGACAGCGCGGTCGACATGCCGTGGATCACCATGCCCATGTTGCCGAGTTCCTGCGGGGCTTCACCGAGGATGTTCGATGCCCCGATTAGGGCGATGGAGAGGGAAACAATGGTACCGAAGACGCCGGTGAGGATGAGGATGTTGTTGATGAACTTGGGGAAAGAGATGTTGGTGCTTTCCCGTGCCACCAGTGCGGCGGCGAGCGCTGAATGGTTGATTGGTGCGCTGTCCCGGCTCAGGGTCAGAATGGCCTGATAGCGGCGCCCGATGATGCTGCGCGGCTCCAATTCGGCCACCGGGTGATACTGGTTCTCCTCCAGCGCCTCGACAAAGCGGACCAGCTCCTGCTCCTCCCGCCCGTAGCGCAGCAGCACCGCCGCCATCCGCCCCAGCCCGAGCAGGAACAAGGCGACGATCGAGCCGTTGATGATCAGGCCTGTGGCCGTGAGCTGGTCGCGGAAGTAGACCCGGCTGATGAACTCGGCATTGAAGGCGAGCACGAAAAACAACAGGACCAGCACCACCGCCAGCCGAATCAGCACGCCGCGGCTGAAATTTCCCTTCAGATCAATCATGAAAAGCCCCCGGGAAGGCAACCCGTCTCTCTTTGCTGTTATCCCAATAGCGTAGCCCAGCCTGCGCCGAGCGCGCGGCTCCGTCAAGGCAATGGGACTGATTCCACTCTTTCAGCCTGGCCGACTCCGGGCTGGAGCCTGGGCAAAGGCATTCAACAGGATTAACAGGATGTTTTCAGGATTAACAGGGATTTTTTCTGGATTTCAGGAAAGATGCTGATTGGTGCGGTTCGGAGCGACAAACCTCTATCCGGGCACTGCCGTGGTTTTCGCCGCATTCCATCCTGTTAATCCTGAAAACATCCTGTTAATCCTGTTGAATCGGAAAATGAGGAACTTGGACCAACGAACTTGTACCAGCGCCGTCCCGCCCGCCGTTTTTTCGACCGTGCTACGGCCTCTTCCGTTCCAGCCAGCGTTCGACCGCCCGCAGGCCGCGCAGCACCAGCAACACCAGCAGCGTAATCGCGAGCGCCGTGATCCACTGTTCAAGGGCGGCGGCGACACCGATGGCAGCGGCCATCAGGATCGACGCCGCAGTGGTCAGTCCGCCCACCTCGGCGCGTTGGCCGCCACGGAAGATGGTGCCGGCTCCCAGAAAGCTGATGCCGGTGATGATCGCTTCCAGGATGCGCATGGGGTCGGCGCGAATCGCATCGAACGTTGGTTCGGTGGCATACAGTCTCAACATCGCATCGCCCATGCCGACCAGAAGCGCAGCGGCGCCGGCCACCAGCATGTGGGTACGAAATCCTGCCGGTTTGTGCAGGATCTCCCGCTCGATCCCGATCAGGCCGCCCAGGACCATGGCGGCCCCGACTTTTCCCAACAGCAGCAGTTCGGGTTCGAACGCCACGAATACTCAGGCGTCAGCGCCCTTCGTCATCGGCGGATTCGGCCTCGTACCGGGCAAATTCGGCGGGGTCCAGCGAACCGCTCTCGTCACGGTCGAGCTCCAGCCAGCGCTGTACCAGCCGCGGATCGCTGACCGCCTCCTCCTGACTGATGAGTTGGTCGTCGTTGGTGTCCAGTTGCTCGAAATTCGGTTGTGCCGGTGTGGTCTCCAGGGTCTCGGCCTCAAAGGCGCTGAACTCGGCCGGGCCGATGCTGTTGCTGTTGTCGCTGTCGAAGCGGCTCCAGCGCTGTTCCAGCGGCGGCAATGCGCTGGCCTCCTCCCGATCCACCTTGCCGTCCCGGTTGGCATCGAGGGTCTCGAAGTCGAGCCCCTGTTGGCCGGCGGTAATGGTCGGGTGGCCCGCTGGTTCCAGCGAGCGAAACTCGAGAAAGTCGATGCCGCCGCTGTTGTCCGCGTCCATCCGATCGTAAAGCAGCGTCAGAGCGGGAATCAGCCGCAACTCGCGCGGGGTCAGAAGGCCGTTGCCATCCGTATCCAGCAGCCGGAAGACATCCATCGGTTGCGCCTGGCCGGCGTTGACCGGTGGCTCGGCAGCGATCGCCGGCGCGATGAAGAGCAGGGGCAGCAGGTAGCGGACCTCCATGTCGCACACCTCCGAAAGCCGAACGGAGCCAACCGCTCCGCGGTTACGATAGCTAAAGGCTAGCTTAGCAACAGGGTCGCAGGAGCAGCTGCGGCGACCGACCCGCCTGGCGCGAGGCCGGCGCGGCCTCCGCCGCTCGTGCAACCTCAGGTCAGGTGCAGGCGCAGGAACTCCACTGTGCGGTTCCAGGCGTCGTTGGCGAAGCCCTCGTTGTGGCGTTCGCTGCCCGGATTCACGAAGCCGTGATCGGCCGGATAGCTGGCCGATACGACCTCCTTCCCGGCCTCGGCCATGGCGGCATTGAACTTCTCCATCTTGTCCGGCCACGTGCGCTCGTGCTCCGAGTACACCACGAACACCGGGCCGCCGAGAGCAGCCAACTGCTCGACGTCAGTGAGCATGCGGGAGTAGAACACCACCACCGCGGCGACCGCTTCCGGGTCCAGCAGCGCGGCCTGCATGGCCTGGCGACCGCCGAGAGACCAGCCCAATGTGGCAATCCGCCGCCCCCCGTCCTTCAGATAATCGACTGCGGTGAGCAGCTTGGCGTCCACTTCGTCCTGGTCCAGGCCGCGCATGATTTCGCCGGCCTCTTCGGCATTGCGGGCCCGCTCCCCATCGTACAGGTCGACGACCATGGTCTTGCAGCCGAAGGTCTCCGCCAACCGCTTGGCCCACTCCTTGTTGTAACTCAGCACGCCCCACCAGTCGTGGACGATGAGCACGCCCGCCCTGGCGTCGTCGGGGCCGAACGGGTAGACGTCGAAGTCGGTGCCGTTGGGCGTGGTCAGAATCATGCTGGGTATCACCTCCCGGAAAAGTCGAACGGACCCACGGCCGGCGGCCTCGCCAGCTTCGAACGGGTAAATTTCGGCGCATATTTACACCGAACCGGGATGGTCCGCAATCGGCACGAAACCGAATTGCCGCGTGGGTTCATTCGGCAGGGAATCCCGGTGCGGGGAAGAGGAATTCGCCTATCGAGAATTTTAGACGCTAAGCGGCGGTGTGCCCCGCGCTCAACCGGGGCGGCCGTCGATCCGGGGGCGGATCAGGATCGGCGCATAGACGATCAAAAATGGCAGAAAGGCGGCTACCCAGAGCAGTGCCGAGAGGTGGAGCCAGCCAAGGGTGAACGACGGCGACAATGCAGGGGCGATGACGCGCGCCAAGGCCGCGAGGTTGATGGCGAGGAAAGCGAACCCGATGCTCCTGGCCGAGCGCATCGGCCGGCCGGTATGGCCCAGGGCGACCCGAGCCATCATCCCCAGGGTCAGTACGCCGATGGTGCCGACGGTGAAGGCATGGGTCGCCAGTGAAATCGGTAGCAGCTCGGCGGCAGCCGCGGCGTCGAGCAGAAAACCGGCGGCGAGCCAGGCGAAGCCGCAAACCAGCACCCAGAGCAGGGGATTGCTCCCGATGCCGCGCACCAGCCAGCCCCCCACCCGTACCGTGTGTACCGACGCAGCCGCCCCGGCGAGCGCGATGTGCGCCGCCGTTCCCGGGAACAGCAGGCGGGCAGCCAACCAGCCGATGACGGTGGCGAGGGCCCACTGTTCGAGCGAGCGCCACTGGCGTGGCTTCGTCCCGGGCAGACCACGTTCGATGAAGAAGGGAACCACCCGACCGCCGACCACCACAATCAGCAGCACAATGGTGCCCAGTGCCAGCTCAATGCCGGCACGCCAGGTGTCGGCCCAACCCAGTGCCGACAGATGCAGCAACAGATTGGCCGCCGTCAAAAGTGCCAGCAGCCCGAGGAAGATGTAGTTGTGGCGCTGTCCGGCGCGCAGCAGCGGGATGCCGATGGCGACCGCCAAGGCCGGCAGAAAGGCGAGATCGACGGCGGCAATCAGCGGGCCCGGCAGCTCGGTGAGCGAAACGATGCGGCCCGCCAGCCAGAGCCCCGCCAACAGCATGAGCGGTCGGCCGCTCGGGGTGTCCACGGCAGTCCAGTTGCGTACGGCTGTGAGGAGAAAACCGGCGATCACCGCCAGCGTGTAGCCGAACAGCATCTCGTGGGTATGCCAGGCGATGCCGCCGTAGTAGGGGGCAATCGGCAGCGCGCTGGCAAATGCCGCCGACCAGACCGGGATCAACAGCACGGCGGCGGCCACCGCCAGGAGAAAGAAGGGGCGGAACCCCAGGGCAAACAGGGCGAACCCTTGCGGGGGCGTGGTCGGGGACGGTTCGTTCGGTTGCAGCAGGGCCATGCACGACTCCGGGAGCATTGATGTGGCAAGCGTAGGTAAGCCGGCAGGGGTCGGCCTTGACGCGGGTCAAGCACGCCGTGGCATAGTGGCCTAGATCTTCTTAATCCAAAACCAAAACTGAGGAGAGGGGAGCAGCATGAGCGAGCACGTATACAAGAAAGTGGAGATCGTCGGTTCGTCCGCCACGGGTACCGACGATGCCATCCGCAACGCCATTGAGCGGGCCTCCAAGACCCTGCGCAACATCAACTGGTTCGAGGTGGTGGAGACCCGCGGCCACGTCCAGGACGGCCAGGTGGCCCACTGGCAGGTCACGGTCAAGGTGGGGTTCCGCCTGGACGATTAGTGTACTAGCGTGCAGCGGGTGCATCAGGCCGGCAGCCTGGCGGAAGCCTACCTGCTTGCCGGCCTGCTCGAGGGGCACGGCATCGCCGTGCGCATCCTCAACGAAAACGCCCATGGCGCCATGGGCGAAATCCCGTTCGTACACACCTGGCCGGAGGTATGGGTGCTGGACGAACACCTGGTCGAACGGGCCCGACAGCTGGTCCGCCGCTTCGAACAGGACCGTCTGGCCCCGCCGGCCGGCAGCCTCGCCTGCAGGCATTGCGGCGAGGAGAACCCCGCCACCTTTGAAGTGTGCTGGGCCTGCGGTGCCGAGCTGAAGCTGTAGAGCGCGTGACGCCTCACGCCCTCACCGCATCCGGGCTATTCTCACCCCACGACCCCAGGCAAGGACGCGCCATGAACGATCGGACAGCCGGCGCGCTGGAGAGCGCGCCCATCGAACGGGTCTGCGTCGACACCATCCGCACGCTGGCGATGGACGCGGTGGAGCAGGCGCAGTCGGGGCATCCCGGCACGCCGATGGCGCTGGCCCCCGCGGCCTATGCGCTGTGGCAGCGCGTTCTGCGCCACAATCCGCGCAACCCCCATTGGTTCGACCGCGACCGCTTCGTGCTCTCTGCAGGGCATGCGTCGATGCTGCTGTACGCCATGTTGCACCTGACCGGCTACGACCTGTCGCTCGAGGAGCTGCGCCGCTTTCGGCAGTGGCAAAGCCGCACCCCGGGTCACCCGGAGCATGGTCTGACGCCGGGGGTGGAGACCACCACCGGACCGCTGGGCCAGGGGCTGATGAACGCCGTCGGCATGGCGATGGCCGAGGCGCACCTGGCGGCCACTTTCAACCGCGAAGGCCATCCGCTGATTGACCACCGTACCTGGGTCTTCTGCTCCGACGGTGACCTGATGGAGGGCGCATCTCACGAGGCCGCGTCGCTGGCTGGCCACCTCGGTCTGGGTAAGCTCAATGTCCTCTATGACGACAACCACATCTCCATCGACGGGCACACCGAACTGGCCTTCTCCGAGGATGTCATCCGCCGTTTCGAGGGCTACAACTGGCACATCCAAAACCTGGGCGAACGGGCCAACGACGTGGACGCCCTGGCCGCCGCCTTTCAGCTGGCCGGGAATGTGGTCGGCCGGCCGTCACTGATCGTCGTGCGTTCGCATATCGCCGAGGGCGCACCCAACGCCCATGACACGGCGGCGGCCCACGGTGCGCCGCTCGGGGCCGACGAGGTGCGCGCGGCCAAGGGGGCCTACGGCTGGCCGGAGGCGGCTCAGTTCCTGGTGCCGGAACGGGTGAAGGAGCAAATGGGGCGTGCCGTCGCCCGCGGCGAGGAGGCCGAGCGGCAGTGGCGCCAGCGTCTGGAAGCCTACCGGCAGGCATACCCGGAGCTGGCCGCCCGATTTGAGCAGGCCGTGGCAGGCGAGCTGCCGGTGGGCTGGGATGGCGACCTGCCGGATTACCGTGGCGAGCAGCGCCAGATCGCCACCCGCAGCGCCTCGGGCAAGGCGCTGAACGCCATCGGCGCCCGGGTACCCTGGCTGGTGGGCGGGGCCGCCGATCTCGCCTCCTCCACCAAGGCGGCGGTTATGGATGGGGGCGATTTCGCCCGCAAGACCCCGACCGGCCGCAACTTCCACTTCGGGGTTCGGGAGCATGTCATGTGTGGCGCCAGCAACGGCCTCGCCCTGCACGGCGGCGTGCGACCGTTCGCCTCCACCTTTCTGATCTTCACCGACTACGCCCGGCCGGCGATTCGGCTCGCCGCCGTGATGAGGCTGCCGGTGATCTACGTCATGACCCACGACTCCATCGGCCTCGGCGAGGATGGTCCCACCCACCAGCCGATCGAGCATCTGGCCTCACTGCGCGCAATGCCGAACCTGTGTGTCATTCGACCGGGTGATGCCGCCGAGACCGTCGCCGCCTGGCGCCTTGCCATGCAGCGCTGCGATGGTCCGATCATGCTGGTGCTGACCCGCCAGAAACTGCCGGTGTTCGATCGGGAACGACTGGCACCGGCCGAGGGTCTCGCCCGCGGGGGCTACGTGCTCGCCCCGGAGCAGGAGACGCCGGACCTCATCCTGATCGCCTCCGGCTCCGAGCTGCAGCTGGCCGTGGCGGCCCAGGGGATCTTGCAGACCGAGCACGGGGTCGATGCCCGGGTGGTGAGCCTGCCGAGCTGGGAGCTGTTTCGGGAACAGCCCCAAGCCTACCGTGACGAGGTGTTGCCGCCGACCGTCAAACCGCGCCTCGCCATCGAAGCGGCCGCCACCCTCGGCTGGGGCGAATGGGTCGGCTGCGACGGTGATGTGATCGGCATCGATCACTTCGGCGCCTCCGCGCCAGGCAAGGTGCTGCTCGAGCAATTCGGGTTCACCGTCGATAACGTGGTGGCGCGGGCCCGGCGCTTGTTGAGCCGTTGAGTTGACAGCATTCAACAGGATTAACAGGATTTTTCAGGATTAACAGGATGTTTTTTTAGGAATAATAATAACCTAACTACTCGCCCCCTCCGTCATTCCCGCGTAGGCGGGAATCCAGGGAACGGTCAATGGATCCCCGCCTTCGCGGGGAAGACGATGCCTTGTGTAGCGCCGACATCGAGAGCGCACGTTCTTGCCTCTGCCTTCATCCTGTCAATCCTGAAAAATCCTGTTAATCCTGTTGAATAGAACAACCGACCACGTCGAACACCTTCAAACCCTCCGCGCCTCTGCGTCTCTGCGACGGGTTTTCGGGCACGGCGTTACATTTCGAGAACACTCCCCGGTCGCTCCAGCTCTGCCTCGGCCAACAGGTACATGGCGGCATTCCAGGTCTGTCCCTGCATGCCACGCGGTTCGCCGGTTTCGCCGTGGAACCACTCGTAGAAGCCCCAGTCGCCGATACGGTTGGCCTCGGCGAGGGCGTCGAGGGCCGCATCCGCCTCGCAACGGGTGCCGGCGCGATCCAGGGCCAGGGCCCAGAAGCCTCCTATAAATGGCCAGCAGCCGCCGTTATGGTACTGGTGCGGCCGATTCTGGCCGTGGCGGTCCATGTAGGGGCGCCAGGCCGGTGCCTCCGGCAAAATGGGGGAGACCACCGCGCGCACCGGATGCGGCCGACCGACACCGCAGCGGCGCAGGGTGTCGACGATGCGCTGCGCCGGGCGCTCCTCGGCCAGCCCGAACAGCAGCGCGAGCAGGTTGCCGAACACGTCGCCCTCATCGCCCCAGAAGCCGAAGTTCACGAAGGAGAGATAGAGCCCGTTGTCGACACTGCCATCGAGTACGTAGTCGGTGAGCAGCCGCAGGCGTCGATAGTCCGGTCGCTGGCGGGAAAAGGGATAGAACAGGTGGTTGAACTGGAACCAGGTCTCCTCGGCATGGGGCAGGCCGAAGCGGCGCTTGACCGCGTACCAGAGGGCATTGCTGTAGAGCACGAAGCCTGAGCGGGGCATGATGTCGGCCCAGTCGCTGGCCTCGTTCTGCTGAACCAGGAACAGGCGCGGGTGCTCCTGGCAGCGCAGCCAACCGAGGGCGGCCTGGACGTTCTGCGCCAGTGCCGCCTCGAACCGCGCGTCCGCCTCGTGGGCCGACAGCGTGTCCACCGCCAGCAGCCACCACAGGGTGGCATCGATACAGCCCACATACCAAAAGTCGGGGTCCCGTCCCTCCGGGTCGACGAACTTGGGTATCTGGCCGTTCTCGGCCTGGTGTTCGGCCAGGGTGCGCAGGCTGGCACGGGCACCTTCCAGCAGGTCTGCCTCGCCGCTGGCGGCCATGCCGAGGGCCGAGATGGCGGCATCGCGGCCGAAGATGCGGTCGTAGCGGCGGCCGGCAGCTTCCGGCGTGGGCGAGGCGGCCAGAACCCCGGCCGGCGTCAGATTGGCGCGCAACAGCGCCACCGCCGCCTCGTGTGCCTCCCCCCTGTTAGCCCGCTCCCCGGTCACCGTCACCCATCGCCCGCTATCGCCTTGTCGGCATATACGACATAGCGTAGCGGCCCCCCGGGCACCACCGCATCGAACGGCCAGCAGGTCACCAGCGTCAGCCGTGGCGCCTCGCCGCCCAGCCGGAGTCCATGGGTGCGGGAGTCCACCACCTCGGTGGCCGTGACCCGGTAGTGGTGCGCGGCGCCCCGGGCATCTTCCACAACGACGATATCGTCCGGCCGGACTCGCCGGAGAAAGCGGAAGTGGGTGTCGCGGTGGCCGCTGATCACGGAGTTGCCGGCCTCGCCCGGCGCGGCGCTGCCGTCCAGCTGGCCGGGGCCGAAGGCGAGCGCCTGACCGCTGGCCCCGGCCAGCACGATAAGGTCGACCTCGTGGGCCGGGACCGTCAGGCGGGCGACCGGCCAGGTGTCGGCCCAGGGCCACGGCCTGGACGGACCCGAGCCGGCGACGGTGCGGGTCCAGGCGTGCTCCAGCAGTTGCTGCGCCAGCTGTGCCTTCGCCCATATCCAGCCGCCCTGGCCGATGCCGGCCGCCCCGGCCAGGATCAGCAGCAGGCCGAGCGTCCGGCGTTTCATGCCGGCCGCCCCCGGCCGACGAGCAGGCCGGCGAGCAGCGACAGTAGGCCGCCCAGCAGCCACAGCGGTGCCGGGGTGGCGGTCTGCGGGAATCGGCCGAACACCTGGGCGTGGTCCATCCCGGCCGGCAGGTTGGTGGGTACCGCACGGCTCGCCAGCGCTTCGTCCTGCGGGCG
The DNA here is from genome assembly GCA_041685045.1 of Gammaproteobacteria bacterium. Lineage (GTDB taxonomy): Bacteria > Pseudomonadota > Gammaproteobacteria > Thiohalomonadales > Thiohalomonadaceae > Thiohalomonas. Next base: position 81,209 of record JAWLGP010000010.1, on the reverse strand, counting down.
GGTCGGGGTGACGTCGATCGCCACCAGACTGGTGTGTTTCGAAACCAGATGGTGCTCAAGGGCGACCGCGATGACGTCGGTGCGGACCTGCGCCGGGTCAGCCCCTTCGTGCACCGAGTCCATCAGCCCGGCGATCTTGCGCCGGGCCCAGAGCACGCCGATGCCGTCGCCGTTGCGACCGCCGGCCAGGGGCAGACTGACGCGAAAACCGCGTCCGGCCTGTACGCCGCGCAATTCAACGGCACCCTGCCGATCGGAGAGTTTCGCGGCGACCACCACCGGCTCGCCGGCGTAAAGGTCGGGAAGCCGCCGGGGATAGACCTCGGCTTGCACCCCCTCCGGCCAGTGCAGTTCCAGCCCGGTCAGCACCGGCGTCTCCAGCTTTCGGAACAGGGCGGTCATCTTCTCCCGCACCTCGCCGAGGCGGCCGATGTAGGTGAAGGTGCCGCGGCCGAACTGGGCGGCCTTGGTCATAAAGTGGCTGTTGGGGGCCGAGCCGATGCCGATGGTGAACAGCCGGCTGGCGCCGAGCCGGGCCTGGATGATGTCGAACAGGGCCGCCTCATTGCCCACCGCGCCGTCAGTGAGGAAGATCACCTGGCGTACCCGGCCGCCTTCCGCGCCGCCTTCAAGCGCCCGCTTCAGGGCCGCGGCCATCTCGGTGCCGCCGCTGGCGTGAAGGCCGTCGATCCAGTGGCGGGCGTCGGCACGGTTCTCCGGCGTGGCGGCGTGCAGCGTCGACCACAGCGCCGAGCTGTCGCTGCTGAAGCGGATGATGTTGAAGCGGTCGGTATTTTCCAGCCGGTCCACCGCCAGCGCCAGCGCCTCCTTCGCCTGCACGATGGAGGCGCCGCCCATGGAGCCCGAGGTATCGATGACGAACACGACGTCGCGCGGCAACCGCCGTTCGGCCGCCTCGGTGGGCGGGGTCAGCATCAGCAGGGCATAGTCGCCACCCGCCTCCTGCCCGGTAAACAGGGCGGCGCGCGGCACCTTGCCCGACTGAGGCGCCCACGCCAGCTCGAAATCGCGGTCGGCCGGCAACGTGGACAGGGTCACCGTGGCACGACCGTTGCCGTGGCGCTGGATCGCGACCGCATGGTAGTTGCTCTCCAGAAGGCCGAGCGGAAAGCCGGCGTCCAGCTCCGCCACCAGCTGCACCGGGTTCACCAGCGCCTCACCCGGCGCCACCACCGGCGGGCTGATCCGTGCCGCATCCGGCACCTGGTCGGTGTCGAAGGCCCAGCCGTCGCCACCCGATGGCTGCACGGTTTCGTCGGAGGCGAGCGGCATACCGGGGATGTAGCGCGGCGTTACCGCGAGGGGGAAACGGAGGCGGAACTGCCCCGCATCGAGCCGTAGCGACTGCTGGTACTCGATGGTGACCGTCACCGTCTCGCCGGGGCCGATGTTGGCCACCGAGTTGGTGAACAGGTTGGGCCGCTCCTGTTCGACCAGACTCGCCTTGCGTCCCTCGGCCTTGGCTTGTTCGTAAGTACGTTTTGCTTCTGCCCGCTCCTTGATGACCCCCTCGATCACTCGTTCGCCCACCTGCATTCGCAGATGATCGACCGCCGCCGCTTCCGGCAGCGGGAAGACGTAGACCCCTTCCCGCCACTGGTCGTCCGGATTGGTAAAGGCCTGGGTGACCGTGACCCGTGCCAGCATGGCGCTGATGGCCATCTCTACCTTGGTGGAGACCGTTGGCGCCTCCCGGTAGCGGCCGGTCTGCCCGCCAGGGAACAGCAGGCGCCCGCTGGTCACCCCATTCATCTCCACCAAAGGCAACTCCGCCGCTCCGGCCATCGTGTTTCCTGCCGGCCTCTCTGCCCTGGCCGCCGTCACCTGGGTCACCGCCCAGATCACCAGCAACCACACCGCCAGCCGCAACGGCCAGCCTGAACCCTCCGTCTCGTGGTACATGGCACTTCCTCCTGTTGGCTGTTGTTGTCAGTGCCATTACAGGAACTCGGGGAGGCAGCTCCGGGGAGGAAATCGGGCGGGAGGCGGGATGAAGTGGGACAAAAAATGGCGAAGCGCCACTGGATGCGCTTTCCCCATGAGCTTGGGGTCAGTCGTGGTTCGCCGCGATCCTCAGGACAGGTGAGTTCGAGGCCCGGCCAGGGGGAGCTCGACGGTGAAGACCACGCCATTGCCGCCCGGCAGGTTACTGGCGGCCACCCGGCCGCCGTGGAACTCGGCGACCAGACGGACGATGTGCAGGCCGAGCCCCAGGTGCGGCGCATCGCCCTTTTTCTGGCGGACCGAGACCATGGAGTCGAACAGGCGCTCCCGCATCTCCTCGGGTAGCGGCGGTCCCTGGTTGGCGACCGAGAGCAGCGCCGAATGGCCCTGCCTTTCGACTGCAATCTCTATGGCGCTGCCGGGGGCCGCGAAATCAACCGCGTTGGAGACCAGTTTATCCAACATCTGGGCGATGAGATCGGGGGCGGCGCGCACCGGCAGTGCTTCGGTGCATTCGATGATGAAGCCGGTATCCGGGTAGGCCGCGCGGTAACCGTCGGTGACCGCTTCGACCAGGCCGACCAGGTCGAACCGCTCCGGCTCGGCATCCTGGAGCGCCTGCTCCAGCCGGGTCGCCTCCGACAACCGCTGGAGGATGGTGCCGAGCCGCTCGATGCCGTCGCGGGCGCGTTGAAGGTAGGTGGCACGCTCCCCCTCGGGCGCGTGCTCCAGGTTTTCCAGTGACGACTTCACCACCACCACCGGGGTGCGCAGCTCGTGTGCGAGCTTGCCGGCCATGGTCTCGAGATAGCGGTTGTACTGCCCCAGCCGGCGCAGCAGATCGGAAAAGCTGCGGGAGAGATCGCCGATCTCGTCGCCTGCGGTGGAGCCGGTGACCCCACCGTGGACCCGGCCGTCCGGGCCGATTGCCGCTTCCGCCTCGTCGCGTAGCCGGCGGATCCGGAACGACAGCCGGGTGGCAAACGCCAGCAGTACCGCTACCGCCGCCGCCAGCGCCAACAGGGTGGTCCCGGCCAGGCTCTGCATCGCCCGGTTCTGCACCGACAAAATGGCGTTGGTGGTCTGTTCGATGACCACCGCCCCCTTGACCTCGCCATCGAGAGCGACGGGGTAGGCGGCCGAAACGATCACCGCGCGGTTGTCGGCACTGGCGCGGCGCCGGCCGGCCGGCTCCCCGTGCAATGCGGAGAGCACGTCCGGGCCATCCAGTCGGGAGGCGCGGGCGAGGGCGTCGGAAAATTCGTAGGCGGGCGCCGGGACGATCAAGCCGAACAGCAGGTCGGCCAGGGCGACCCGTCCCGCCGGCTCTTCTGCACTCGGCGCCAGCCGGCCCGCGACCGCCAGCACGCGGCCGGCCGTATCCACCACCCAGCCACGACTCTCCTCGCCCGTGAGTTCGCGCAGCAGGCGTTCGATCTCGGGTTCGGGTAGCAGCAGCACGCCTCGGCCGTCCGCTCCCGCCGTGTGCAACGTCTCGCGGGGCTGGCCAAGGATGTCGACGTCGATGAGGGAAAGGCCGAGCCCGGCGCGGGTCCGCGCCAGTGGAATTCGCAGTTCGATGCTGTAGCCGCCGGCCATGTCCTGCCATTCGCCCTGTAAACCCGGCTCCCAGCGCCCGGGCGTGCCATCGGGCCGCAGCGCGTAGGCGTTCAGCCGTCCCGGTGCCTCGGTGCTCATCAGGTAGCGTTGGTCGCCCAGCGTGACGACCAGGTGGTCACCTTCCAACCCGCGGCGCGGGTCGCGATAGCGGACCTGATCGTCCTCGACCAGAAACAACAGGTAGAGATCGTCGCCGCGGCTACCCAGCAGGTGGCGGACCCGGAACCCGGCACTGGTGCCAAACAGCCGGGCCAGATCGAGCCAGGGACGCCACTCTTCGGCATAGCCGTCGAGTTGGATCGGCGTATCGAGGTGACGGACGAAGTAGATGTGCTCGTCGGGGACGCCGCCGACATGGTCGGCGTGGCGTGCGAACAGGTCACTGCGGGTGGCGAGTACCGCCGAGCCGGCTCGCGCCCGCGCCAGCAGTGCCTGCTCCTGAGCGCCGCGCAGAAACCCCTCCATTTCATGGACGTAGTGGTAGCCGGCCCACGGCAGCACCAGCAGGCTCAGGGAAACCAGCAGCAGCTTGCGGGAGAGCGTCATGGAAGCCGGGGAAACCTCTGCCCTTGCACCGTTTCCCTTGTATCGGCCACTACGCCTTCCACCGATACCCGAGGCCGTACACCGAGTCGACGGCGGTGAACTCCGGGTCGATGGCAGCGAACTTCCGGCGGATACGCTTGATGTGGGAGGTGATGGTGGCGTCGTCGACCACGATATTGGCGTCCTGCATCAGCTGCTCCCGGTTCTTGACATGGCCGGGGCGGCGCGCCAGCGAGTGCACCAGCCAGAACTCGGTCAGGGTGAGGTCCACCGGCTGATCCGCCCAGCTCACGGTCATGCGGTCCAGGTTCAGTTGCAGCGGACCGCACTCCAGCAGATCGTCCTCCGCCGGCGGCGCTGCCATCGCCTCTACCCGGCGGAACAGGGCGGCGATGCGGGCGGTGAGGTGGGGAATGGAAAGCCCTTTGGTGAGGTAGTCGTCGGCGCCGAGGCGAAAACCGGAGACCGCGTCCAGATCACTGTCCCTGGCGGTCAGGAAAACAATGGGTAGGGTGGGCGACAGCGAGCGCAATTCACGGCACAGGTCAAAGCCTCCCTCCATCTCGTCGCCCAGCCCAACATCGATTAGCGCGAGATCCGGCAACCGTTCCCGAAAGGCGGCCAAGGCCTCGGACCGAGTGGCATAGCCCGCCACCTGATAGCCCTGCCGGCGCAGCACGTCGGCGTAATTCTCCCGAATGGCCGGTTCATCCTCAACGATGGCGATCCGCCTGGCCACATGCTCCTCCCCAAGGGCCGACCGGCCCGCTTGCCAGAATTCGCCACATTTTATCCGCGCCTTTCCCTCGTTGCGACCGAAGCGTGCCAGACCCGAGCGGTTAACTGGTACCCGACGCAAGGGGAAACGCCCCGGCCACTAACCAAAACAGAGGAACACGACCATGAACAAGCTGAACCAGAACCTGATCGCCGCCGCCCTCGCCGCTGCCATCGCCACCCTGCCGGCCACCGCCTTGGCCGACACCGCCGAGTATGCTGAGCAGGACCGGGGCTTCGCCTGGGGCGCCGTGATTGGCGGCCTGGCCGGGGGCCCGCTGGGGGCCATCATCGGCGCGGCTGGCGGTTCCAAAATCGGTGAGGGGGCCGGGATGAAGGCGGATCTGGAAAACACCCGCCGGCAGTTGGCCGAGGCGCAGGAAGCGGCCGCGACGGCGCAGGCCCGGGTGGAGCAACTCGAGCAGCCGCAGGGCGAATTTGCCGTCTTTGCCGGTGAGCGCGATGTGCTGGATGATGCCCTGTTCGGCCTGGCCGGGGGGCTGACCATCACCTACCCGTTCCGCACCGGCAGCGACCGCATCGAACCCCATGTCGCCAGTCAGGCCGCGCGACTCGGCCAGGCGCTGGCCCATATGCCGCAACTGTCGGTACACATCGAGGGCTTCGCCGATATCCGCGGTAGCGACACCGCCAACCAGGCGCTCTCCAACCGCCGCGCCGATGCGGTCGCCGCCGCACTGGCCGAGGCCGGCGTAGCCCCTGAGCGGATCAACGTGAAGGCGCACGGCGAACGGCAGGCGTTCGCCGCCAGCGGCGACGGCGAAGGCTGGTTCTTCGACCGCCGCGTGGTCGTGACCTTGGCGATGGAAGAGTAGTGAGAGGGGGCTTGTGATCCATTGATAGTACAGGATTAACAGGATTTTTCAGGATTGACAGGATGGGGCGAAGGGAAAAAATACGTTCGTACCTTCGTGCGGAGATTCGTCGCTCTCAAACCCGCAGCAAAAGGCCTTTTCCTGTTCATCCTGAAAACATCCTGTTAATCCTGTTGAATGACCAAGGCGTCGTTTCTTCAACCTGCAAAAAAACGGCGGCCCCTTGGGGCCGCCGTTTTATCCAACGCCGAGGGCGACCTTACTGCTCGATCCCTTCGCCACCCTCTACACCTTCCTGCGGATTGAGCCGTTCGGCCCCTTCCTCTATCCTTTCTCCGGCTTCGCCCATGGACCGGTCGAGTGATTCCCCGGTTTCTTCCGCGGGCCCTTCATAGTCGCACCCGGCGAGAAAAAAACCGGACAGCAGTGACAGCACAATCATCCAACGCATCTCGCACCTCCTTTTGCCTGGTCGTTCCCTGAGTGATAGATGACCGACGCCTCAGCCGAGCAGCCCGAGCACGCCGATGACGATAAGGTAGATCGCCACCACGTAATTCAACAGGCGGGGCATGGCGAGGATCAGAATCCCCGCGATGATCGCAATCACAGGCTGCAGCTCGAGGTTTTCCAATAGCGTACTCCGCAAGCGTTCACCCAAGTCTAGTTCAAGCCCGGACAGGGTCGGCTATGGCGGCGGTGACGGCCGATCTCCCGAGAGGCGGGTCGGGTCGAAATCGCCGCTGTCGTAAAGCGCCAGGCTCCAGTCGGTCCCCTGCTGCTCCCAGCGCAGGATGAAGATGCCATCGTCCCCGGCACGCAGCTTCACGTAGCCATAGCCGTCGGCTGGCCAGATATCGAGTAGCTCGGACACCACGTAGGCGTGGCTTCCGATGGTGAACCGCGTCGGCCGTGGCATTCCGTTTTCGTCCGCGTTCGATTCGACAGTGATCTCCAGCGTCATGGATTTACTCCTTTCGCTCGAACTCCAGTACCGCCGAATTGATGCAGTAGCGCTGTCCGGTCGGCTTCGGACCATCATCGAAGAGATGCCCGAGGTGTGAGTCACAGCGCGCGCAACGGACCTCGACCCGGCGCATGCCGTGGCTCGTATCCACCCGTGTCTCCAGCGCGTCGTTGGAAACCGGTGCCCAGAAACTGGGCCAACCGCTGCCCGAGTCAAATTTCTCGTCGGAGCGGAACAGGGGGGCACCGCATGCGGCGCAGTGATAGATGCCCGTTTCATGGTGTCGGTACCAGCGGCCTGTAAACGGCGGCTCGGTCCCCGCCTCACGGGCGATGTGGTACTGCTCCGGCGTCAGTTGCCCGCGCCATTCGTCTTCCGACTTGTGGATTTTGTCGACCATGACCGGCTCCTTGGCAGACTCCGCCGCAGGACATATCCGAAAAGCTTACCAGCAGGCTGCGCGAATGCGTCTTCGGTCAGATGCGACGGCGACACTCTTGCACAGTGACATTGGCGGTTTCAGAGCCACCCGGAAGCGCCAGGACAAGGCGCGCTGCGCAGGCAATGGTCAGTACTAGACTCAGACGCAAGGAGGTGACCGATGCAGCGTTACACGGTACGTCCCGAGGCCGGTTTTCACGTCCTTGGCGGCACGCAGCGCTCGCAGGCGGCGGTGATGGTGCTCGGCCCGGGAGAGCGGACCGGGGGGCCCGACAACCGCCATCCGGGCAGCGACCAGTGGCTGTATGTCATCGGCGGCCGCGGCCATGCGGTGGTGGGCGGCGAACCGGTGGACCTGGACCCCGGTACCCTGCTGCTGATTGCCGCCGATGAGACCCATCAGGTGGAGGCGGCCGGCGACACGCCGTTGGAAACCGTCAACATCTATGCGCCACCGGCCTACTGAGCCGGCCTGGAGGGGAGCTTGAAGGAGCAGGAGATCCCCCGCGAGAGCTGGCCGGGATTTCTGGAAGGCTTCTCCCGCGAACACCGCGGCTGGCTGGCCACGGTCGGCGTCATCGACACCGAACGCCTGCGGCGCGCCCGCCAGGCCGCTCGGGCCCTGGTGCGCGATGCGGTTTTTCACGAACTGCGGCTCGAAGGTCAGGCGGAAGATTCGCTGGTGGTGGAGACCGATCGCGAAGGCCATCTCGCCACCCACTGTGCCGACCATCCGACGCGGGTGTACTTCGAAGAGGCCGAAGGCGGCGAGCACAAAGGCGTGCGGATCGACGGGGCGGACGGCCGCACCCTGTTGGTGGAATTTCGCACACCGGCCCGTCCGGAGGCGCTGGACGGGCTGGCTGATACCGAGTGGTAAGGTTTTATTCAACAGGATTAACAGGATTTTTCAGGATTAACAGGATTTTCCTTTCGGGTTAAAGGGAGGCGTTTGGTCGCGGGTTGAAGACGGCGAACCTCTGCTCAAAAGCTCCTGGCACGTGGTTCTTGCTTTGAGCCCATCCTGTCAATCCTGAAAAATCCTGTTAATCCTGTCCTATTGGGGCGCCCGCGCAGTTTCATCTCCGTTCAAAGGGAGGCCGGGGCGGTCCCGAGTCGGGGCGGCTTGAGCGGCGGCTGGTGGCGGTGGAGGAACCAGCGGTCGAGGACCACGTGGCGGATGAACCAGGGCCGTTCCAGCAGGCGGGTGGCGACGAACTGCTGTAGGGCCTGCGGCAGTCGGCGCTTTGGCAATTCGGGCCGGCGCCGGCCAAAGCGGGACTCGATGGCTCGCTCGTAGTGGAGCAACTGTTCGCGCCGGTAATCACCGCCGGCATCGAGCACGGCTTCGGCGGCGAGCAAACCGGACTCGATGGCCGGCCGGATCCCCTCGCCACTCTGCGGGTAGGCGAGACCGGCGGCATCGCCGACCAGGAGCACCCCGTTATCCACCACCCGGCGCGGCTCGTGCTGCCCGTAAAGCAGATAGGCGTGACCCTGGAAGCGGCGCGGAATCGACTCGGGGATCCGCCCCTGGTCCTTCAGGAACTGCACGAACCCTTCCAGTTGGCGGGCCAGCTGGTGGCGGTCCTCCCGCCCGAGGCCAATGTTGAGGACGCCACCCTTGATCAACGCCCAGCCATACCCTTTGAGATCGCGACAGAAGTAGATCTCGGGGATGCCGGGGTCGATGGCGCACTCCGAGCGCATTGCGTCGGTCAGCACGAATTCCGCTTCCTGTGCCGCGACCACGCCTTTCATATCGCCGACCTTCGCCCCGAGGTGGCGTGCCACCGGGCAGAAGTGCCCGCCGGCCCCAATCAGCATCGGGGTACGGATGCGGCCGTTGACCAGCCAGTGGTCATCGATCCGCTCCAGCGACAGCAACGACTCGCCCTGCATCAGCCGTGCGCCGGAGCGTTCGACCAGGTAGTGGTCGAACTCGCTGCGGCGGATGCCGTAACTGACGGTCTGGTGATAGTCGGCGGTCACGCCATTGCCGTCGATGATGCCGGCATGAAAGCCGTTGATCGGCTGCAGCACGCGACCACCGGCGCGGTAGTGGGCCAGGTCGAGTTCGAGCGCCTCCACCACCGCGGGGGTAATCCACCCGGCACAGACCTTGTCCCGGGGAAAGCGCTGACGGTCGATGATGGTGACGTCCAGGCCCCCTTGGCGCAGATGCCGCGCACAGGCCGAACCGGCCGGGCCGGCCCCGACGATCAGGACGTCACATTTCTCCATCGTAGTGCTCCGCACTTCGGTAAAGGTGCTCACGGGTCCACGGTATGGCGTTGTGCCGGGGGCGGGCGAACAGCACCTGAAACAGCTGCAGTGCCCCGGTACGGAAGCTTGCCACCGAGGAGGCGAGATAGAGCCGCCAGGCGCGGACAAAGGCGGCGTCGAACATCGACTCCACCTCGTCGGCCTGCCCGTCGAAACGGGCGATCCAGTGCTCCAGCGTGCGGGCGTAATGCAACCGCAAATTCTCTACATCCAGCACGGAGAAGGACCAGGGCTCGAGAATATCCATCATCTCGCTCAGGGTCGGGGGATAGGCGCCGGGGAAGATCCGTTTTTCGATCCAGGGCGACATGGGCTGTGCCCGATTCTTGCCGATGCTGTGGATGAGACCGCGGCCATGGGGCGCCAGGCAGCGGTCGATCACGGATCCCAGCTCGCCGTAGTGTTCGACCCCGACGTGTTCCAGCATGCCCACGGAGACGAAGGCGTCACACTGGCCCTGCATGGTGCGGTAGTCGTCCTGCACGTATTCGATGCGCTCGGCCAGCCCCTCGGCCTTCGCCCGCTCCCGGGCGTAACGGACCTGTTCCGCGGAGATGTTGTACGCCCGCACCTTGACGCCGTAGTGGCGGGCCATGTGTCGCGCCAGACCGCCCCACCCGCAGCCGGCCTCGAACACCGTCTCGCCGGGCCGCAATCGCAACTTGCGGCAGACGTGGTCGAGTTTGGCGGTCTGCGCTTCCATCAGCGAGGCATCCGGTCGACTGAAGTAGGCGCAGGTATACTGCATCGCCGGGTCCAGCCAGAGCGCGTAGAAGTCGTTGGAGAGGTCGTAATGGTGGTGGATGTTGCGCCGTGAACCGGCGAGCGAATTCTTGCTGACCCGGTTGAGTCGCTGCTGAAGCTGCTGTTTGAGACCGAGCCGCTCCTCGGGCGGATAGGCGACGAAGATCGCCTCAAGGAAGGTGATCAGGTCTCCGAAAACCTCGATTTGACCGGTGCTGTAGCCGTCGCCAAAACCGACTTCGGTGTTGGCAAGAAGCTGCCACAGGGCACGTCTGTCCCGGATATCGAGTCCGGTCGAAGGCTCACCCCCGGCGGGCCGGATATCGCTGCCATCCCACAGGCGAATGGCAATTGCGGGGTTCCCCATCGACTGGGCGAGCTTCTTCAGCAGCCAGCGCTCCAGGCCGGATGCCGGATTCTGCTGGATATTCGGTAAAGCCAGACTGCCACTGCGTACGGACGGGATCCCGAGAAAGTCGCTCCTCTCCTCCTTCATCCGACGACGCTCCCCCGATTGTGGCCAAACGTAACATAGAAACCCTAGAACACCGGTTGCGAGCCCGCCACAAGAGAGGGGTGAGCAGGGTAAACGCATACTCACCGAAGAGCGATGTAAGTCCTTGAAAGCAGGTCGTCGGCCGCAGGGATGCGGCCGTCGAGCGTACAGGGATGTATTTACAGCGTACCTGCTTTCAAGGACTTACATCGCTTGCAGCACGGCCGTGACGTTAGTATTCGTTCACCCTGGAAGGGCGAGGAGCGAGAGAATGAGTGCGCGGGGGGCTCGTGATAAGATCGGCGCCAACGCAGTGAGCACATGCCCTGGTACCTCGCCCCTCGTCCCTCGACCCTGTCTCCTTCATGTTGAATCTCACCGATATCACCCTGCGCCGCGGCCCCCGCGTGCTGTTTTCCGGCGCCAGCTTCACCGTTCACGCCGGCTGGAAGCTGGGGGTGACCGGGGCAAACGGCTGCGGCAAGTCGAGCCTGTTCGCCATGTTCCGGGGGGAACTCGCGCCGGACGCGGGCGAGCTGGCGCTGCCGCCAAAGGCGGTGATTGCCCACGTCGCCCAGGAGACCCCGGCGCTCGAGCGCACCGCCCTCGACTACGTGATCGACGGCGACCGGGAACTGCGCACCATCGAGGCGGAACTGGCGCAAGCGGAGGTCGCCGGCGACGGACGTCGCAGCGCGGAACTGCACGGCCGACTGGAGGCGGTGGACGGCTACACGGCGCAGGCGCGCGCCGCACGTCTGCTGGATGGGCTCGGCTTTACCCCCGAACAGCTGCAGCGGCCGGTAGCCCACTTCTCCGGCGGCTGGCGCATGCGACTCAACCTGGCGCAGGCGCTGATGTGCCGCTCCGACCTGCTGTTGCTCGATGAACCCACCAACCACCTCGATCTGGATGCGGTGTTCTGGCTGGAGGGCTGGCTGCGGAGCTACCCGGGGACGCTGTTGCTTATCTCCCACGACCGCGAGTTCCTCGACCGGGTGGTGGACCACGTGTTGCACATCGAGCGGGAAAAGCTGCAGCTTTACACCGGCAACTATTCCGATTTCGAGGTCCAGCGCGCGGCGGCACTGGCGGGGCAGCAGGCGGCGTTCGAGCGCCAGCAACGGGAGATCGCGTCGATGCAGCGCTTCGTCGACCGCTTCCGTGCCAAGGCGACCAAGGCCCGTCAGGCGCAAAGCCGGTTGAAGGCGCTGGAACGCATGGAACGCATCGCGCCCGCCCACGCCGACTCGCCATTCCACTTCGCGTTCAAACCGCCCGGACACCTGCCTTCGCCCCTGTTGGCCCTGGATGATGTTTCTGTCGGCTATGGCGGGCAGCCGGTGCTGCGCCAACTCAAGCTCAGCCTGTTGCCCGGCGACCGTGTCGGCCTGCTCGGCGCCAATGGTGCCGGCAAGTCGACCTTGACCAAGCTGTTGGCGGAGGGCCTGGAGCCACTTGCCGGCCGGTTGATGCTGTCGCCCAACTTGCGCATCGGCTATTTCGCCCAGCATCAGCTGGAACAGCTCGATCCCGCCGCGAGCCCTCTGCTTCACCTGGCACGACTGGACGGCACCGCGCCGGAACAGCTGCTGCGGGATTTCCTCGGCGGATTCGGGTTTCAGGGGGAGGCGGCGCTGGGGCCGGTCGCCCCGCTGTCGGGTGGCGAAAAGGCGCGCCTGGTGCTGGCGCTGCTGGTTTATCAGCGCCCCAATCTGCTGCTGCTGGACGAACCCACCAACCATCTCGATCTGGAGATGCGCCACGCCCTGACTTTGGCCCTGCAGGGATTCGAAGGGGCCCTGGTGCTGGTCTCCCACGACCGTCACCTGCTACAGAGCACCACCGACCGCCTGCTGCTGGTGGACGGCGGTGCCGTGACCGAGTTCGACGGCGACCTCGAGGACTACCGGCGTTGGCTCGAGCAGCGGCGGCAGCCGGAACGCGAGGCCGCGTCGAAAGAGAACGAGGGGGCTCACACGGCGGCTTCGCGGCGCGACCGGCGCCGTGAGGAGGCGGAGCGCCGACAGCGTCTGCAACCGCTCCGGCGGGAACTGGAGAAACTGGAGAAGCAGGTGGAGCGGCTGGCGACCCTGCAGGCCGAACTCCAGACAACGCTGGCGGACCCGACCCTGTATGAACCCGCCGGCAAGGCGCGGCTGACGGAACTGCTGAAGGAGAAGGGGCGCCTGGACCAGGCGACGGCAGAGGTCGAGGAGCGCTGGCTTACCGCCGGCGAGGCGCTGGAAGAGGCCGAACGGGCGTCGTAGCGAGATGGATTCAGGGCCGTGGCGGCGGCCACGGCCCTGATCGTCTGCCTTACTGGTCGAGGCCCGGATTCAGGGTGGGCTTTCCGTTTTCTCGGAGCTGCTGGTTCACTTCGCCGTTCGGGCGCCCGGTCGGATTCTGCTGCTGTTGGGGCTGTGTCCCGTCCTCGGTCACCACCTCGAAGGCCGAGAATTCGATCTCCGAGCGGCGGTTGGGCCGCAGACACTCGACCAGCGCGTCGCCCTGCAGGCCTTCGCAGGAGACTACCGGGCTGCCTTCACCGCGGGCGGCGATCTGGATCGACTGCTCCGGTACGCCCTGCTGCACCAGATAGTCCCGCACCGCCTGGGCCCGGTCACGGGATAGCGCAAGGTTGTAGGATTCCGGTCCGATCCAGTCCGCATGGCCGGTGATGCGCACCCGCGGGTCCTGGGTGCCACGCATGGCGTCGACGATTTCGTCCAGTTTCTGCCTCCCTTGGTCGGTCAGCTGCGCCTCGTCGAATCCGAAGGTGGTGTCGGCTTCGAGATTGATGAGACGGGTCACCCGACGCGGCTGCTCCACGGCGGCAAAGGGGGCGGCCTCCTGCGTGACGAGTTCGGGGTCGCACTCGGCCGTGGCGTCCTGCGGCTGCCAGGCGTTGCTGGTGACACAGTCACCGGTCACGTCGGTCACAGTGTTGCCGTAGTTGTCGGTGACATATCCTTCCGGCTGCACACCGTCCTGCGTCGGCGTGGCTTGCTGCGCAGCGACGGTACCGGCGAGGCCGAATAACAGCGCGACGGCCAGTCCGAACTGGCGAATGAAAATTCCGTCCATGGCTGATCTCCTGTTGCACTCCGTTGCACACGATGACTCAGCTCGTTCCTTACGCTGAGGCTAGTCCAGGGTCCTTCCCGGTTCCATGCCATAAAAAATAGAGAATTTGCCGCTTCCTTGCGCGGAAACTCTACCTTTTTCGTTCACTATTTTTTTCGAACGTTACGAAAGCGGAGCAAATGGACCGGGGGGGAGGGCGGGATGCCCGGTTATCGGCTGTCGTGTCTGCGGACCGGAACGGCGGCGGCCGCAGCGCCCGGGGTTGGCGGTCGGGTGCAACGGTGACCGCTTTCGTGCCGCATGGCGGATAAGCGGTGGTGCGGGATCCCCGCACCGGGCGGGCTTGTACTGGCCGACGCGCTGAGCCCGGTCACGGATTCCGGCAGCGGATCAGTTTCCAGTAGCCGAACAGGTTGGTCTTGCGGATCTCGACCACCTCGAGCCCGGTCCGGGCGAGGAAGTTCTCCAGGTCCATGTCCGGCCTGAATCCCGCCAGCTTGGAAAAGGGTGAAATCAGCGTTTCCCCGGCGCGCAGCAGCGGGTTGCGGGAGCGGAAATGGTTGACGATGAAAATGTCGCCGCCCGGCTTGCAGACCCGTTTCATCTCCTCGACCAGCTGCATCGGATCCGGGACTACGGAGACCACGTACATGGCGACGACCTTGTCGAAGGCATGCTCGCTGAAATCCATCTTCTCCGCATCCATCTCCAGCACCTCGACATTGTCGAGGCCCTGTTGGGTCACCCGCTGATGTGCCCTCGCCAGCATCTCCCGGGAGACGTCGATGCCGGTGACCCGGACGAACTCCGGATAGAGCGGCAGAGACAGACCGGTGCCGACCCCGACTTCGAGCACGTGGTCGCCAGGCCGGCAGTCGAGTGCGTGCAGCACCCCGTGGCGGCCTGGCTCCATTACGGGGCCGAACAGCAGATCGTAGACACGGGCGTATCGGCGATAGGCGGATATTACGGCTTCGAGATTCATAAGGTTCTTATTGTTTTGCGGTGGTCGGTGATGCGTCGTCGTATTCCCCACGGCCGCACCGCTACTCTTGTTTCCATTCATGCCTAACAAGGATAGCCCCCAGATTCCAGGTCGCCACGTGATGCCGATATCACGCAGCTTCCGGTCGTTGGCGCTGCATCGCCCACAGTGAGTTCCCTCCGATCAGCAGGCCAAGGATGAGGTGATTCCAAAGCGGTAACGGTTTCCCGCCGAACACCAGGAGATAGGGCGAGGCGATGAGCCACATGGCAATCGCCAGGTTGACCCACTCTTCCCATAGGCGGGGACGGGCCAAGGCGACCCCGGAAAACAGCAGCACGGCCCCGCCGACCACGACCGAGTTGATGGCCGCCAAACCGGCGTATCCGAGCAGCAGCGGGGAGAGCATCAACCAGGAGCCAAGCAGGGCATTGACCCAATCCAGCCAGCGCAGGTTGCTGTCCATGCATCCTCCGTAAGTGAACAATCGGGAAAAGTATAGGCGGGAATTGGGAATTACTCGTTACGCGTGACGACTTCATCCCTCTTCACTCCTCGTCACCCCTGACCGCATTCAGAATCCCTTTCAGCGGAATCCCCACCCATTCCGGCCGGTTGTCGAGCTCGTAGCGCAGTTCGTAGAGCGCCTTCTCCAGCCGGTAGAGGTCCAGCAGGGCGAACGCGGCGCCCGGATCGGCCGGCCAGGCGGCACTGCCTTCCACCTCGCTGACGTAGGCATCGATGAAGACTTCGCGGGCCGCCCGCTCCCAGTCGAGTGCGAACGGCTCCAAAAGGGGGAAGTAGTCGGGACGCTCGCCGCTTTGACGAAACAGCGCTGCATAGGTGACATAACTGAGCGAGCGCAGCATACCTGCCACGTCCCTCAGTGCCGGCGACTTCTGCCGCCGCTCGGAGAGCGGGCGGGCCGGCTCGCCCTCGAAGTCGATGATCAACAGGTCGTTTTCCACCACCAGGACCTGGCCCAGGTGATAGTCGCCATGGGTGCGGATCTTCATCAGCCGTGCACCGGTGGGCGCTAGCGAAACGAGCTTCTCCAACATCCGGGACTTGAGACTGACGACCGAGCGGGCGTCATCCTGCAGGCGCTCCGGCAGGGCATCGGTCTGCCGCTGCAAGCGTTCGAGCGTCTGCAGCAACTCGCCACGCAACTGTTCGATCCAGTCGTTCAGCTCCTTGGCCCTCACCGGTTCAGGATCGAAGGCGGGGTCGCCGGTGGTGACGGCGAGGGCCCGGTGCAGTTCCCCGGTCCGCACGCCGAGTGTGCGCAACAGTGTCAACTCGACCGCGTGCGGCTCCAGGGCCGCTTCCGGTGGTGCCGCCAGGCACTGTTCCAGATAGCGCTCCAGATAGTCCAGCGTGTGATTCCAGGCGTCGCCCTGGTTCTTGGCATAGGCCTGCAGCAGCGCCAGCGTCATCGTGCTGCCGTCGGGGCCGTGGTACTCCAGCGCCCCCAGCACCGGAATGATGTTGGCGAAAGGCGAACGCTCCGTGAGAAAGCGTCCCATCTCCCACTCGGGATTGAGACCCGGCTGAAGCTGTCGGTAGCCCTTCAGGAACAGGTGTTCACCCAGGATGACAGCAGTGTTGGAGCCTTCGGTCTTCGGGCGGCGCACGGGCAGGACCTCGGGCAGGTGGGACGAGATCTCCGCAAAGGCCTTGGTGGAAGAGAGCACAAGCCGTCCATCGCCCAGGGGGATCTCGCCGCCTTCGCCCACGGCTGCGACCAGCGCCGGGGCGAAGTGCTCGTCGACGAAGGCGTCGCACAAAAGGCCGACCTTGGCCTGCTGGCGGACCTTGGCGAGGGTGAAGTGAAGCAGCGGCCAGGTCTCTTCGCTCTCCTCTTTCCAGACGATGGTGAGGGGCAGGAAGTAGCGCTGGGGTGGGTGGCCGTCGGCAGAGACGTCAGCCCAACCGAGGAGCCAGCTCCCGTCCGGGGTTTCCCACAGGGTGCGCGCGCGGAACTGGACGTTGCGAATGGCCGAGCCCTTGGCGGAAAACCAGCGCTGGCTCGGCAGGAAGTCGGCGATAATCTCCCGTTCCATCTGATCGGCAACCTTCTCCGCCGCGGCCCAGCGTCCCCCTTCTACCCGCTCGGGAAACAGGCTGCGCCATCCGGCGAACAGGACCAGCACCGGCAACTCCATCGGCGGCAGGTGTTCCTCGTGCCACTGCGGCACCTCGGTTTCCCGGCTGAGCCGAAACCAGTAGACGCCGTATCCGGGCAGCGTCAACAGATAGGGGAGCTCGCCGATCGGCGGAAACGCGCTGTGCCCCATCAATTCCACGGGGACCCGCCCCTTGAACGCGGAGAGATCGAGTTCGACCGGCTGCGCGGTGCGCGAGAGGTTGGCGACACAAAGGATGCTGTCGTCCCGATACTCCCGCAGGTAAGCGAGGATCTTGCGGTTGCCCGGTCGCAAAAACAGCAGGGAACCGCGGCCGAAGGCGTGGGACGACTTGCGGACCGCGATCAGTTTCTTCATCCAGTTCAGCAGTGACGAGGGGTCTCGGCCCTGCGCCTCGACGTTGACCGCCTGATAGCCATAAATGGCGTCCATGATCGGTGGCAGATAGAGCCGTTGCGGGTCGGTACGGGAGAAGCCGGCGTTGCGATCGGGGCTCCACTGCATGGGTGTGCGCACCCCGTTGCGGTCGCCAAGAAAAAAATTGTCACCCATGCCGATTTCGTCGCCGTAGTAAATGATCGGCGAGCCGGGCATCGACATCAGCAGCGAATTCATCAGCTTGATCTTGTCCGGATCATTGTCCATCAGCGGCGCCAGCCGGCGGCGGATACCGAGATTCAGGCGCATACGCTTGTCGGTGGCGTAGACCTGGTACATGTAGTCGCGTTCGCGGTCGGTGACCATTTCCAGGGTCAGTTCGTCGTGGTTGCGCAGGAAGATCGCCCACTGGCAGCCGGTGGGGATCTCCGGCGTCTGCGCCATGATCTCGGTGATGGGGTGGCGGTCCTCCTGTGCCACGGCCATGTACATGCGCGGCATCAGCGGGAAGTGATAGGCCATGTGGCACTCGTCGCCATCACCGAAGTAGTCGCGCACATCCTCCGGCCATTGATTGGCCTCGGCCAGAAACATCCGGTTCTGATAGTGCTCGTCGACAGCGGCGCGCATCTGCCGGATCACAACATGGGTCTCCGGCAGGTTCTCGTTGTTGGTTCCCTCGCGCACGCACAGGTAGGGAATGGCGTCCAGACGCAGGCCGTCCACCCCCAGGTCGAGCCAGAACCGCATCAGTCGGATAATCGCCTTCACGACCTGCGGGTTGTTGTGATTGAGGTCCGGCTGGTGGGAGAAGAAGCGGTGCCAGTAGTACTGCTTGGCCACCGGGTCCCAGGCCCAGTTGGAGGCCTCGGTATCGGTGAAGATGATACGGGTCTCGGGGAAGTCGCTGTCGTTGTCCGACCAGACGTAGAACTGTCGTTTGGCCGATCCCTTCGGTGCCCGCCGCGCCGCCTGGAACCACGGATGCTGATCGGAGGTGTGATTGATCACCAGTTCGGTAACGATGCGGATCCCGCGCCGATGGGCCTCGCGCACGAACTGGCTGAAATCGCGTCGCGTGCCGTAGTCCGGATAGATGTTGCGGTAGTCGGCAATGTCGTAGCCGTCGTCCTTCATCGGCGACGGGTAGAACGGCAGCAGCCAGATGGTATTCACGCCCAGCGCATGGACATAGTCGAGTTTGCGGGTCAGCCCCTGGAAGTCGCCGATGCCGTCGTTGTCGCTGTCGAAGAATGCCTTGACGTGCAACTGGTAGATGATCGCGTCCTTGTACCAGAGTGGATCCTCCTCCCAGCGCAGTTCGTCCTCACTCATGTCCCACTCTCCGATGGATTTGCGTTCATTCGCGGATCGGATTCAGAAGAAATATTCGAAATCGCGTTCGGTTCTGACGCGCCGGCGCAGGCGGAAGATGTGGGCCGGCGTGCGCTGCGGGTCCAGCTGCACGTAGTTGCGCGGGCCATTCCAGAGAAAGCGTGCGCCGGTGAGCAGGTCGTGTACCTGATAGGGTTGACGCGGGTCGAGGTCGAGCCGTTCCAACGGCAGTTCGAGCCAGCCACCCTGGGTGTGGTAGGCGTCCAGGTTCACCACCACGATGACGATGCTGGAGAGGTCGTCGCTCGCCTTGCCGTAGGCGATCAGCTCTTCATTATCGATCGGATAAAAACGCAGGTTGTCGTTGCGCCGCAGCGCGGGGTTGTCGCGCCGGATCTCGTTAACCCGGCGCATGAAGTCGGCCAGGCTGTCGGGCCGCTGTTCGTCCCAGCGCCGGGTCTGGTACTTCTCCGAATCGAGATACTCCTCACTGCCCGCCTCCCTCGGTGTGTTGTCAGCCAGTTCGTAGGCCGGGCCGTAGACGCCATAGTTGGACGACAGGGTGGCCGCCAGCACCAGCCGGGTCATGAAGGCGGGGCGACCACCGAATTGCAGATACTCCGGCAGGATGTCCGGCGTGTTCGGCCAGAAGTGGGGGCGGAAGTATTCGCGTACCTCGCCGCGGGTCAGCTCGTTCAAATACTGGATCAACTCCCACTTGGTGTTGCGCCAGGTGAAGTAGGTGTAGGACTGCGAGAAGCCAAGCTTGGCGAGGCGGTACATGATCCGCGGTCGCGAGAAGGCCTCGGCCAGGAAGATCGCCTCCGGGTGGCGTCGTTTGACCTCACCGATCACCCACTCCCAGAACGGAAACGGCTTGGTGTGCGGATTGTCGACCCGGAAGGTGAGCACCCCCTCGCCGATCCAGAACTCGAACACGCTTTCCAGTTCCTGCCAGAGCGCCTGCCACGCCTCCGACTCGAAGTGAAACGGGTAAATGTCCTCGTACTTCTTCGGCGGATTCTCGGCGTACTGCACGCTGCCGTCGGGGCGGTGCAGAAACCAGTCCGGGTGCTCGCGCACGTAGGGGTGGTCCGGCGAGCACTGGAAGGCGATGTCGATGGCGAGGTCCAGCCCCAACTGCTCCGCCCGTTGCCGGAAGTGGCGGAAGTCCTCCAGGCTGCCGAGGTCCGTGTGAATCGCCTTGTGGCCCCCGGCCTCGGCGCCGATGGCCCATGGGCTCCCGGGGTCGTCGGCGATCACCGCCAAGCTGTTGTTGCGACCCTTGCGTTTGGTGTGGCCGATGGGATGGATCGGCGGCAGGTAGACGGTATCGAAGCCCATGGCCGCGATGCGCTCGAGCCGCGCTTCGCAATCGCGAAAGCCGCCGTGTGTCTTGCCATTGACGCCGCAGGAGCGGGGAAAGAATTCGTACCAGGCCGAGCAGGCAGCGCGCGGCGGGTCGACCACCACGGTCAGTTCCGACTCGTAGCGGGTGGCCAGGCGGCGGTCGGGGTGGCGGGTCATCACGGCGAGCAGTTCGGCATCGAGGGCGACAGCGCGCCGCGCCTCCGGGGTGCCGTGTCCGCGCAGGCGGCCGACGAATTCGTGCAGGCGCCCCGCGTCCTCGGCGGAGGCACGGGCGGCGGTCTGTTCGATCAGGTCGGCGCCGATCTGCAGGGCGACGGCGATGTCCTCGCTCTGGACACGGCGGGTCAGGTCGTGGCGCCAGGAGAGGAAGTGGTCGATCCAGGCGAGCAGGGTGTACTGCCAGCGCCCGACAGCGTCGACCGTGAACTCGCCCCGCCAGCGATCGTTGCCGGCCGGGTCCAATGGCGACTCCCGCCACGCCGGTTCGTGCTCCGGCCGATAACAGAGTACCGCGTCGAGGACGTCGTGGCCGTCGACGAAAATATCCGCCTCGATCCGGACGCTGTCGCCCACCACCCTCTTGATGGGGAAGCGTCCGCCATCGACCACCGGCATCACGCCTTCGATGACAACCCGGCGCCGACCCTCATCGTTCTTCGGCATCGCCATGGTCGCCCTCCGTGCCTTACCAGGGTGCGCATACGGTAAGGTTAGCCGGCCGCGGCTTTCAGGCCGCATGCAGCATGCGCGGGGCTTCGGGGGTTTTCGGTTGTCTGACAATCCCGGCCCTGCGCGGTGGCTGGACCATCAGCATGATCACTGCGCCGGCGAAGCAGACTGCGGCGGCGATGATGAACGGCGCCATCCATAGCTGTGGTCCGGCGCCCACGCCCGCGGCGTCCTTGAACAGCCCGGCCATCTGCGGCCCGAGGATCCCGGCCACGCCATAGGCGGTGAAGATCCAGGGATAGTTGCCGCCGACGCCGGCGTTGCCGAAGTAGTCGGCGGTGGTGGCCGGGAACAGGGCGAAGTTGCCGCCGAAGTTGAATCCGATCAGGGAGGCCGCGACGATGAAGCCCAGTTCGGAACCGAACACCACGAAGCCGTGATAGACCGTGAGCATCACCAGTCCCTGGGCAGCTGCCATCACCACGATAGAGGCCTTGCGGCCGAGGCGGTCCGACAGTGAGCCCCAGACGATCCGGCCCAGGCCGTTGAAGATCGCGTACCAGGCCATGGCGGTGCCGGCCACGGCACTGGCTCCGGCGACTCCGTGGTAACTGAGTGCGTCGATGCCGAACAGCTTGATGCTGTAGATCACCATCAACCCGGCCAAGGCCGAAAACATGAAGACCGCCCAGAGTGCATAGAACTGGGGCGTGCGCAGCATGGCGCGGGTGGTGAATTCGGTGCCGCCGCTGGTGGCGGCATGGCGCGGCTCCGGCGGCGTCCAGCCGGCCGGTTTATAGCCCTCCGGCGGGTTCACCATCACCAGGCCACCGAGCACCACCAGCGTGAGGAACAACAGCCCGTAGATGAAGAACACACTCTGGACGCCGGGCAGGCCAAACCAGTGGGTGGTGTTGAGCAGGCCGCCGAACCAGGCGCCGGCGAGCTTGACCCAGATGGTAGCGCCGAAGCCGAAGCCAGCCACCGCCAGGCCGGTGATCAGGCCCTTCTTGTCAGGAAACCACTTCACCCCGACCGCGATCGGCACCACATAGGCCATGCCGATACCGAATCCGCCGATCACGCCGATGAACAACAGCTGTGGCAGGAAGCTCGAGCCGAACAGGCCGGCCAACATATAGCCGAGACCGAGCACCGCGCCGCCCGCCAGCACCACCGGTCTTGGCCCGAAGCGTGCCTGCCAGCGGCCGGCGAACAGCATGACCACGGCAAAGGTGGCCAGCCCTGCCGAGAAGATCCAGGCGGTCTGGCTGGCCGAAAAGGCGTAGGGGCCGGCCGGGTCTGTCAGCAACTGAGTGAATACCGACCACGCATAGAAGGAACCGAGGGCCAACTGGATCAGCACCGCGCCGATCACGACCCACCAGCGGTTGAAAACGAGCATTATCTCCTCCCGTGCCGGTGCGCGGCCGGCCAGACCATGGACTCCCCGCGGCAAAGGCGGGGCGGACATGCGGTTGGACGCCGGCCGGGCGGCATTGGTTCGGCCGATCCGCCTGCATGGGTATGCGCCGCGCTTGACCGCCTGACTTCGTGCATCGGCGGCCGGTGGCGGGCGGGTTACGTTTGATATGCTTTAGCGCAGGCGCATGGAGCGCGCGTTTGGAGGCTGTCGCGTTGCCGACAAGGGCATGAACGCTGGAGAGGGGCGGAACCGCATCGCGGGCAGAGTCTACCGCCTGTTGCCAAAGCGGATCGGGGCCCGGCTGGTGCTGCTGGTCGCCCTGGTGCTGCTGCCGCTTGCCGAACTGCTGCGCGAGCTCTATGTCGAGCGTCATACCCGCCGCTTCGAGCACGCGCTGGAGACCGAGCTGGAGGTGGCGCGCGGGGTGGCGAGCACCTTTTCGGCCTATGTCGATGACATCCGGCGCGTCAGCTTCACCGTCGGTCAGGCGGTGCTCGCTTTCGACCGGCGCACGCCGGAAAAGGTCACCCGTCTACTCGAAACAACAAAACAGCAGTACTCCTCGGTTGTCTCCTTGAGCTGGGTCGACCTGGAGGGCCGGGTCAGGGCATCGAGTACGGCGGCCCAGGTGGGCGCGATCCTTGCGGACCGGCCCTATTTCGGTCAGGTCACCGCCGGTGAGGCATTCGCCGTGAGCGACCTGATCGCCGAGCCCAGGGGGATTAGCGTGCCGGTGTTCGTCGTCGCCACCGCGGTGACCGACAGCAGGGGGCGATTGCTGGGGGTAGTCGTGGCGACCATCGACCCGGATCGGCTGCGCGACGCCACGCTGACCCAGCTGCGCGTCGATCACGCCAGCTTCGCCCTGTTCGACCGTCGGGGCTGGCTGGTCTACCGCAGTCTGGCTGGACCCCGGACCTGGGAGTCTCGGACGCGCTGGACCGAGGTCGATCCGATATTGCGCCGCGCGGTGGTGTCCGGTGCGGACCGGGTCGGGGTGTCGCACTTGCCCGGCGCGGACGGGGAATTTCTGGCCGCGCGGATCCCGGTGCCCGGTATCGGCTGGTTCGCCGGTGCCGCCCGGCCGATTGAGCCGGCGATTGCCCCGATCCGGCGCGAACTTCATCGGGATGTTTTCACAGCCTTGGTGGTGGGGGCCGCGGCCTTGTGGGCGGCCTTTCTGCTCAGTCGCACCATCTCCCGGCCCCTGCGTCATCTTGAAGGCGATGCCAAAGCCTTGGGGGAGGGGCGCCCGGTCAAGCCGCAGCATCCGGCGAGCGCCCCGGAGGAGATCCGTTCACTGCAGGCGACGGTCGAGGCTATGGCCGCCAACCTGTCCCGCCGCGCCGAGGCGATCCGGCAGAGCGAGCGGCGCTTCCGTCAGCTCGCGGATGCCCTGCCGCAACTGGTCTGGACCGCCGACGCCGACGGCAGTGTCGATTACTACAACGAGCGCTACCGGGAGTACTCCGGGATCGAGCCGACCGCCGAGGGCTTCCACTGGGCTCCGGCACTGCACGAGGAGGACGTACAGCGCACAGTCGCCGCCTGGCAGCATGCCCTGGCGAACGGCACGGTGTACGAGGCCGAGCATCGTGCTCGCCGCGTCGACGGCCGCTTCCGCTGGCACCTCAGTCGCGGCTACCCGGTGCGCGACGAGCAGGGACGGGTGGTCAAGTGGTTCGGCACCGCCACCGATATCCACGACCTCAAGGTCGCCGCGGAGGAGCGCGAACGGCTTCTGGCGGAGCTGGCCCGCTCCAATGGGGAGCTGCAGCAGTTCGCCTATGTGGCCTCTCACGACCTGCGTGCCCCCCTGCGGGCGGTGTCGAACCTGGCCAGCTGGCTGGAGGATGATCTCGGGGAGCGGCTCACGGGCGAGAGTCGGCACCATCTCCAGCTGATGCGTGAACGGGTGCAGCTGATGGACGCCCTCATCGCCGGGCTGTTGGCCTATTCGCGGGCCGGTGGCCGCACGCAAGAGGTCGAGTGGGTCGACAGTGGAGCGCTGGCGCGGGACATTGCGGGTACCCACGAGCTGCCGGCAGGGTTTCACATTGCCGTCGCCGAGGCGATGCCACGCCTCCTGACCGACCGGGCCAAGTTGCAGCAGGTGCTCGGCAATTTGATCGGCAACGCCGTCATATACCATCACCGGCCCGACGGACACGTGTGGGTATCGGCCCGCACCATTGGCGACTGCTACGAATTCACGGTGGCCGACGATGGGCCGGGGATCCCGCCCGAGTACCATGAGCGGATCTTCCAGATGTTGCAGCGAGGCCCTGCCGGCAAGGACCATGAGGGGACCGGGATCGGACTGGCGGTGGTCAGGAAGGTGGTGGAGGGGGTCGGCGGCCGGATCACGCTGGAGTCGAGTCCTGGCCAGGGCAGTACCTTCCGCTTTACCTGGCCGCGGGAGATCGCGGTACCGGGTAATGGATGAATGATCCGCAAATGCACGCGAATAAACGCAAATAGAACCAACTCATTCGCGTTTATTTGCGGATTCATTTCATTGCACTACCCCTCAACCGCCGATGGCCCGGCGCACGTGGGCCGCGAACGGCTCCGCCTTCATGAAGCCGACAATCCGGTAGTTGCGCCGCTCCTCGCCATCCGGGCCCCAGAACAGCAGTGACGGCGGGCCGATGAGACCCAGGCTCTTGAGCAGGGCCTGGTCCGCGTCGTCGTTGGCGGTGACGTCCGCCTGCAGCAGCTTGGTGCCGGCCAGCGCCCCGATGACGTCGGCGTCCGAGAAGGTGTACTTCTCGAACTCCTTGCAGGAGACGCACCAGTCGGCGTAGAAGTCGAGCATTACCGGCTGGCCATTGGCAGCGGCGGCTTTCACCTCGCGCTCCAGGTCGGCCACCGTCTTGACGGTCTGGAACTGAAGGTGGGCCGGCTGGCCGCCCTCCAGGGTGCCGGCGCTGGCGATATTCAGGTGCGCCAGCGGCGCCAGCGGGTCGCGGCCGCCGCCGGCAGCGCCGATGAGCAGCAGCGCGCCCCACACCAGCATCGCCACACCCATGCCCTTCCACAGCCGCTTCCAGCCGGAGTGGCCGTCGCGCAGCGGCTCCAGCGCACCCATGTAGATGGCCGAGATCACCAGCAGCAGCGCCCACAGCAGCATGGTGATCGCCGCCGGCAGGATCCGCTCCAGCATCCAGACCGCAACGCCCAGCAGCATGACGCCGAACACCGCCTTGACCACGTCCATCCAATGGCCGGCACGCGGCAGCAGTTTGCCCCCGGCGGTGCCTACAGCCACTAACGGCCCGCCCATGCCAAGGGAGAGGGCGAACAGGGCGGCGCCGCCGAGCCACGGGTCGCCGGTCTGGCCGATGTAGATCAGGGCGCCCATCAGCGGCGGCGCCACGCAGGGTCCGACGATCAGTGCAGAGAGCAGACCCATGATGGCGACGCCGGTCAGGGTGCCTCCCTGCTGGCGGTTGCTCACCTCGGTCAGCTTGCTCTGCAGGGCGCTCGGCAGTTGCAGCTCATAGAAGCCGAACATGGAGAAGGCGAGGGCGACGAACACCGCCGCAAAGGTCGAGAGCACCCACGGGTCCTGGAAGGCGGCCTGCAGGTTGGAGCCGAACAGCCCGGCCAGCACCCCGGCCACCGTGTAGGTGACCGCCATCGCCAGGACGTAGACCGACGACAGGGTGAACGCCCGCTGAGTCGTCAACGTGTGGCCCTGGCCGACGATGATGCTCGACAGAATCGGAATCATCGGGAACACGCAGGGGGTGAAGGCGAGCAGCAGGCCGGCGATGAAGAAGCCGCTCAGGGTCAGCAGGGTGTTGCCACCGGCCAGCGACGCGGCGAGGCGGTCCTGCTCGGAGATGAGCTCGTCGGCAATGGCTGGGGCGGCTGCCGCGGGCGCGGCGGCCATGGTGGCGCCCGGTGCCGCGGCACCGCCGTCCGGCAGGTCGAAGCTCACCTGCTTCTTCATCGGCGGATAGCAGATGCCCGCCTCGGCACAGCCCTGGTAGCCGGCCTCGAGGGTCATCGGGGTGGGGGCGGTGTTGTCACGCAGCAGGGGCAGGCGCACCACCACCTCGTCATGGAACACCTGGATGCGGCCGAAGAACTCGTCATCCTTCTCTTCGCCGGCAGGGATCCGGGGCGTGTCGAGCCGGACGCCGTCGGCATCGGTCAGGTTGAAGGTGAACTTGTCACGATAGAGATAGTGTTCCGGCGCAATGGTCCAGCGTGCCACCAGGGTATTGCCGTCCTCAATGGCCGGGGCGAAGACAAAGGCGACATCGGCATCGAGCACCTCCTCTTCGCCGCCGAAGCCGCCACCGAAGCCGCCGCTGAGGCTCTCGAGGCGGTCAAGGCCGGAGGTGGCCGGTTTGGCGGCAGCAGGGGTGACCGCCGCGGGCAGTTGCACACTGGCCTGCTGCCGGTGCGGCGGGTAGCAGACACCCAGATCGGCACAACCTTGGGACTTGGCCAACAGGGCGAAGTCGGTGGGCTGGCCGTCGGCGCGGCGTAGTGGGAGGTCGATGCTCACGCGACCGCGGTAGGTCTCCACCTCGCCGAAGAATTCGTCGTTCTTGATCTTGCCCGGGGGGTAGGCCGGTGAACCCAGGCCGATGCCGGCGGTCTCGCTTTCGAAACCGATCTTGCTCCGGTACAGATAGTAGCCGTCGGCGATCTCCCAGGTGGCCCGGACGGTATCGGCATCGACGGGTGTCAGACTGAACCGGAACGCCTCATCCGGCATGAGCAGCTCTTCTTCCTGGGCGAAGACTCCCGGCGCGAGCAGCAGCGCCAGGCAAAGGGCAACGAATTTTCTCATTGTGATTGTTCCAGTTGTTCGTCGATCCAGCCCAGGTAACCGGCCAGCCCGGCCGCGATGGGCAGGGCAATGACCTCGGGCAATTCGTACGGATGCCGGTCGACGATGGTTTTTTCCAAATGTGGGTACACGTCTTCGCGTGTCTTTATCAACAGAACGAACTCCTGGTCGCGGCACACCTCGCCCTTCCATTCGTAAAAAGAGCGCATGCCCGGAATGACATTCACGCAGGCGGCCAGCCGCTGTTCGACCAGATGGCCGGCCAGCGACTCGGCAGTCTCCGCATCCGGGCAGGTTGTCACCACCAGTAAGTGCGTCATGTCGGCAAGATAACGGATCACGAGTTGAGCGGTAAAGCATGGGCCAGATCGCTATACTGTGACGCCAATTTGTGCCATTTGTCGCATACGAGAAGGCCGACGCGTGTTTCGAATCCTCTTTCTGCTGTTTCTGCTCGTACCGATCCTCGAGATCTACCTGCTAATTAAAGTAGGCAATGTCATCGGTGCGCCACTGACTGTCGCCGCCGTCGTGTTCACGGCGGTGCTGGGCGCACTGCTGCTGCGCTTTCAGGGATTGCTGACCTTTCAGCGGGTCCAGCAGGCGCTGGCCCGCGGCGAACTGCCCACGGTGGCGATGCTGGAGGGGGTGGTGCTGCTGGTGGCCGGCGCCCTGCTGCTGACCCCCGGCTTCTTCACCGATGCCATCGGCTTCCTCGGCCTCATCCCGCCCCTACGCCGCGCCATGATCCTCAAGCTGCTGCAACAGGGCACCTTTGGCCGCCGCCCGCCCGGCCCCCGCCCGCCCCACGATCAGGGGCCGCGGGTGATCGAGGGCGAATACCGAAGAGAAGACTGAACGTAGGGTGTGGTGAGGAACGAACCGCACCGCCTCAGCCCGGGCCTGAACGAGGGTGTGACAAGCCGCAGCGAACCGCACCATGTCGGCCCGACTGATGCCTGAGGGCGAATAGGACAGGATTAACAGGATTGTTGCAGGATTTACAGGATTAAGGATGAATGTAGATTCGCTCCGCAACCCCTGGGCTAAAAAGCGGCCCATTCAAGCCCTGAAAAAACTCCTGTTAATCCTGCGACAAATCCTGTTAATCCTGTTGAATCCCCTCGTCCCTTGCCTTCTCCCCCTTGACTCTCAAAAACCCGGACCTATTATTAGCACTCAGTTGGGGTGAGTGCTAATAGCCGCCTCCAACGGGAGACAACCCGCGACCCCGCTGGGTTGTTTTTCGTTCATGAGCTTGAAAATCAACAGCTTAGGAGAGAAGAAAGAATGAATATCCGTCCTTTGCACGATCGCGTTGTCGTTCGCCGCATGGAAGAGGAGCGCACCACTGCCGGCGGGATCGTGATCCCGGATTCGGCCGCCGAAAAGCCGAACCGCGGCGAAGTTCTGGCCGCCGGCAACGGTAAGGTCAACGACAAGGGCGAGACCCGCCCGATGGACGTGAAGGTGGGCGACAAGGTCCTGTTCGGTCAGTACGCCGGCACCAAGATCAAGCATGACGGTGAAGAGCTGCTGATCATGAGCGAAGACGACATCCTGGCGATCCTCGGCTAAAGCGAGCGCCGCATCTTCGTTCCGGACACGTCCTTAAACGAATTCAAGAGGAATCTGCATAATGAGCGCAAAAGAAGTCCGCTTCTCCGATGACGCCCGCCAGCGCATGCTGAAGGGTGTGAATATCCTGGCCAACGCCGTCAAGGTGACCCTGGGCCCGAAGGGCCGCAACGTGGTGCTGGAAAAGAGCTTCGGTGCCCCGACCATCACCAAGGACGGCGTCTCCGTCGCCAAGGAGATCGAACTGGAAGACAAGTTCGAGAACATGGGCGCGCAGATGGTGAAGGAAGTCTCCTCCCAGACCTCCGACGTCGCCGGCGACGGCACCACCACCGCCACCGTGCTGGCCCAGTCCATCCTGACCGAAGGCATGAAGGCCGTCGCCGCCGGCATGAACCCGATGGACCTGAAGCGCGGCATCGACAAGGCCGTGACCGCCGCCGTCGAGCAGCTGAAGACCCTCTCCAAGCCCTGCACCGACGACAAGGCGATCGCCCAGGTCGGCACCATCTCCGCCAACTCCGACGAGTCCATCGGCCGCATCATCGCCGACGCCATGGCCAAGGTCGGTAAAGAGGGTGTCATCACCGTCGAAGAGGGCCAGTCCCTGGACAACGAGCTGGATGTGGTCGAAGGCATGCAGTTTGACCGCGGCTATCTGTCGCCGTACTTCATCAACAACCAGCAGTCCATGTCCGCCGAGCTGGAAGACCCGTTCATCCTGCTCTGCGACAAGAAGATCTCCAACATCCGCGAACTGCTGCCGGTGCTGGAAGGCGTCGCCAAGTCCGGCAAGCCGCTGCTGATCGTCGCCGAGGACGTGGAAGGCGAGGCCCTGGCCACCCTGGTGGTCAACTCCATCCGTGGCATCGTCAAGGTCGCTGCCGTCAAGGCTCCTGGCTTCGGCGACCGCCGCAAGGCCATGCTGCAGGATATGGCCATCCTGACCGGCGGTCAGGTAATCTCCGAAGAGGTCGGCCTCACCCTGGAGAAGGCCACCCTGGACGACCTGGGCAGCGCCCGCAAGATCCAGGTGACCAAGGAGAACACCACCATCATCGACGGCGCCGGCAAGGGCGACGAGATCGAGGCCCGCGTCAACCAGATCCGCGCCCAGATCGAAGAGACCACCTCCGACTACGACCGCGAAAAGCTGCAGGAGCGCGTGGCCAAGCTGGCCGGCGGTGTGGCCGTGATCAAGGTCGGTGCCGCCACCGAAATGGAAATGAAGGAGAAGAAGGCCCGCGTCGAAGACGCGCTGCACGCCACCCGTGCCGCGGTCGAGGAAGGCGTGGTGCCGGGCGGCGGTGTCGCGCTTATCCGTGCCCTCTCCGCCCTGGATGCCCTGAAGGGTGACAACCACGATCAGGACGTTGGCGTCACCATCGCCCGCCGCGCCATGGAAGAGCCGCTGCGCCAGATCGTCTCCAACGCCGGTGACGAGCCCTCCGTGATCGTCAACAAGGTGAAGGAAGGCAAGGACAACTATGGCTACAACGCCTCCACCGGCGAATTCGGCGACATGATCGACATGGGTATCCTCGACCCGACCAAGGTGACCCGTTCTGCCTTGCAGAACGCCGCCTCCGTGGCCGGTCTGATGATCACCACCGAAGCCATGGTTGCCGAGACCCCGAAGAAGGAAGAGGGCGGCATGCCGGGCGGCGACATGGGCGGCATGGGCGGCATGGGCATGATGTAAGCCCGGGCGCCTTTCACGCCTGAGTAGTACCTGAAGACCCCGCCGGGTTCGCCTGGCGGGGTTTTCGTTTTTTCGGGGCGGGATGATTTAACAGGATTAACAGGATTTTTCAGGATTAACAGGATTTTTTAATCGGGGGGTGGGCGAAAACCCTGAGTTTTTGGGGCGGGGATTATTCAACAGGATTAACAGGATTTTTCAGGATTAACAGGATGTTCTAATCGGGGGGGGGCGAAAACCCTGAGCAGGCAGCTGTAGTTCGGTTAGCGCAGCGTAACCCGAGGGCGCGGGAACGGTTGGTGCGTCGGGTTACGCTACGCTAACGACCTACGGCCCTCACGCTCGAATCCGTAAATCAGCCCTTTTTCCTGTTAATCCTGAAAAATCCTGTTCTATCGACTTTTTTGACCGTGCATCCCTCGGTTCTGCTGCGCATCCCCGACCGTGATACCCGCCACCGCGAGTTCGACCGCTTCGTCGCCGACCTGCGCCAGGTCGCCGCGCGTTGCACGTAACATCCGTTACGCATTAAGCGTCACCTGTCACCGTTCTGTACAATGGCCGCTTTCGGGCAATCACGGATTGGACGGTGAGTGTGGCGAACGGCGATTTTGAAGGGGCACTGGCGGGGATTCCCGAGGCGCTGGCCGCGCGGGCAAGGACCCAGTGGAACAACTACCGGGAGCGAGCCGAACATCCTGTGGTGCCGACCCCGGAGATCGCGCGGGTATTTGCGCTTAGCGACTTCGTGGCGCAGAGCTGTGCGCGTGAGCCGGAGCTCCTCTCCCGTTTGCTGGAGAGTGGCGAGCTGTGGCGAAACTACACCGAGGACGAGTATGTCGCCCGGTTGGATGCCCTGCTCGACGGCGTGGCCGACGAAAACCGGCTTAGCGAGTTGCTGCGCCGTTTCCGTCGCTACGAGATGGTGCGCATCGCCTGGCGCGATCTGGCCGGCCATACCGATTTGGCTGGAGTGACCGCAGACGTTTCTGGCTTGGCCGACGCCTGCATCGACGGCGCCTTGCGCCGCCTTCATACCTGGCACTGCAATCAGTGGGGTACGCCGTTCGGGGCCGCGGGCAGTCCTCAGCAGTTGGTGGTGCTGGGCATGGGCAAGCTCGGTGCCTGCGAACTCAACTTCTCCTCTGATGTCGACCTCATCTTCGCCTACCCGGAAGATGGGGAGACCCGCGGTGGCCGCCGCTCCATCAGCAATCAGGAGTTCTTCATCCGCTTGGGCCAGCGCCTGATCCTCGCGCTCAATCAGAACACCGCCCACGGCTTCGTGTTCCGGGTCGACATGCGTCTGCGCCCCTTCGGTGACGCCAGCGCGCTGGCGCTCAGCTTCGATGCCATGGAGACCTACTATCAAATCCACGGCCGGGAGTGGGAGCGTTACGCCATGATCAAGGCGCGGGTCGTGGCCGGTGACCGGGTAGCCGGGGACGAACTGATGGCCATGCTCAAGCCGTTCGTCTATCGCCGTTACGTGGACTTCGGCGCCTTCGAGTCCCTGCGCGAAATGAAGGCGATGATTGAGCGCGAGGTTCAGCGCAAGGGCATGGAGGACAACGTCAAGCTGGGAGCCGGCGGCATCCGCGAGGTGGAGTTCATCGGCCAGGCCTTCCAGCTCATTCGTGGGGGCCGCGAGCCGGCATTACGTACCCGCGCGATTCGCGAAGTGCTGGTGCACCTTGGCGAGCTGGAGCTGTTGCCCACCTATGCGGTGGAGGAGCTGACCCGGGCCTATGTGTTCCTGCGCGATACCGAACATCGGATCCAGGAATTCGCCGATCAGCAGACCCACGACCTGCCGGAGGACGAGGAGGGCCGCACGCGCCTGGCACTGGGCATGGGCTTTGTCGACTGGGCGGCGTTCGAGCAGGAACTGCGGCGCCAGATGCGGCGGGTTCACCAGCACTTCGAGCAGGTGTTCGCCGCACCCCAGCGGGAGCACGCAGAGTCGGATGAGCTGGACCTGGCCGGTGTCTGGTCCGGTTCCCAGGAATCGGAACGGGCGACGGAAACCCTGCGCCAGGCCGGCTTCAGCGATCCGGTGCCCGCCCTGGATGTCCTGGCCCGCATGCGCGAATCGCGCAGCTACCGTGCGCTCTCGGCGCAGGGCAAGGGGCGCATGGATCGACTGATGCCGCTGCTGTTGGGGGCGACCGCCCAGACCGATGAGCCGAGCGTCACCCTGGAGCGGCTGGTCGGGTTGATCGAAGCCATCGCCCGCCGCACCGCCTATCTGGCACTGCTGGTCGAGAATCCGATGGCACTCTCGCAGCTGGTCAAGCTCTGCGCCGCCAGCAGCTGGATTGGGCGCCTGCTGGGGCGCCACCCGCAGCTGCTGGACGAATTGCTCGACCCGCGCACCCTCTATCAACCACCCGATCGGGCCGAGATGAGCTCCGACCTGCGCCAACGACTGGCACGGATCCCGGCCGACGATCTCGAGCAGCAGATGGAAACGCTGCGCCACTTCAAGCAGGCCAACATCCTGCGCGTAGCCGCGGCCGACGTCGCCGATGCTGTCCCGCTCATGGTGGTTTCAGACCACCTCACCGATCTGGCCGAGGTGATCCTCGATGAGGTCCTGGAGCTGGCCTGGCGCTATATGGTCGAGCGCCACGGTCGTCCGCAGTGCGGGGACCGCATCGCCTGCGACAAGGGCTTCGCCATCGTCGGCTACGGCAAGCTGGGAGGCATCGAGCTCGGTTACGGTTCGGACCTGGATATCGTTTTCCTGCATTCCGACGCCAGCGATGGGCGGGCCACCGATGGGCCCAAGCCGCTGGACAACGCGGTTTTCTATGCGCGACTCGCTCAACGGCTGGTGCACCTGCTCAGTACCCGCACCGCCGCCGGCGAACTGTACGAGGTCGACCTGCGGCTGCGACCCTCCGGCAATTCCGGGCTGCTGGTCTCCGGCCTCGAAGCGTTCGCCGTCTATCAGAAGGAACAGGCCTGGACCTGGGAGCACCAGGCGCTGGTACGCGCCCGTCCGGTGGTCGGTGACCCGGCCATCGCGGAGGAGTTCCGGATGGTGCGAAAGGCCATTCTGAGTCGCGAGCGCGACCTCGCGGAATTGCGTACCGCCGTGCGGGAGATGCGGGAGAAAATGCGCGCCCACCTCTCCAAGGGCGGGGCCGACGGCTTCGATCTGAAGCAGGATCCGGGCGGTATCGCGGATATTGAATTTATGGTCCAATATGGCGTCCTGGCCTGGGCCCGTGAGCACCCTGTCCTGCTGGAGTACAGTGACAACATTCGCCTGTTGGCGAGTTTTTCCGAGCAGGGGCTGATGGCGAAGGACGACGCCGAGCTACTGACCCACGCCTTTCGCACCTACCGCCGCCACGTCCACCATCTGACACTCCAGGACCGGCCGGCGATTACCGGTGCTGCTGAACTGGCGGACCTGCGCGAGAAGGTGCTGCGGGTCTGGCGCGGGTTGCTGGAGGCCTGAGCGAACACGCGCGAACCACCTTTACATACAATAGATGCGGCCCTTAGAGAGCCCTACGCAGAAGTCGAGGAGAACATGGCAATGACGATGGATGACCGCGACGGCGTCATCTGGCTGGACGGGGAACTGGTCCCCTGGCGTGAAGCAAAGACCCACGTGCTCACCCATACCCTGCACTACGGAATGGGCGTGTTCGAAGGGGTTCGGGCCTACAAGACCGAAAAGGGCGCCGCCATCTTCCGACTTCAGGAGCACACCGACCGGCTGTTCCGTTCGGCGCACATCGTCAACATGAAGATGCCGTTCGACAAGCAGACCATCAATGCGGCGCAGCTGGCCGCCGTGCGCGAGAACGAGCTCGAGT
Organism: Gammaproteobacteria bacterium; assembly: GCA_041685045.1. Taxonomy (GTDB): domain Bacteria; phylum Pseudomonadota; class Gammaproteobacteria; order Thiohalomonadales; family Thiohalomonadaceae; genus Thiohalomonas. Next base: position 47,210 of record JAWLGP010000010.1, on the reverse strand, counting down.
CGGCCTATATCCGTCCGATGTGTTTCTACGGCTCCGAGGGGATGGGGCTGCGAGCGGACAACCTGCAGGTGCACGTGGTTGTCGCAGCCTGGTCGTGGGGCGCCTACCTGGGCGCCGAGGGCATGGAGAAGGGGATCCGCATCCGCACCTCCTCTTACACCCGGCACCACGTCAACATCACCATGACCAAGGCCAAGGCCAATGGCAACTACATGAACTCGATGCTGGCCCTGCAGGAGGCGATCGCCTGTGGTTACGACGAGGCGATGCTGCTGGACCCGGAGGGCTACGTGGCCGAAGGCTCGGGCGAAAACATCTTCATCGTGCGCAACGGCGTGCTCTACACGCCGGAGCTGACTTCGGCGCTGGACGGCATCACCCGCGACACCATCATCAAGATGGCTTCCCAAATCGGACTCGAGGTGCGCGAGAAGCGCATTACCCGCGATGAGGTCTACGTCGCCGATGAGGCCTTTTTCACCGGTACAGCCGCCGAAGTTACGCCGATCCGTGAGGTGGACAACCGCTGTATCGGTACCGGCCGCCGCGGCCCCATCACCGAACAGCTGCAGAGCCTCTACTTCGATTACGTTCATGGGCGCCGCGCCGATCGTCAGGAGTGGCTCACCTACGTCGACCAGGAGTGACCGATGACCGCCGGACAGCAACCGAAGCAGCCGAATACCGCGCGTACTTACCAAGTCCGCCGGGCCGACCTACCGGTCCACTGTCCGCCAAAGGATGACCCCCTGTGGAGTTCCCATCCGCGGGTGTTCATCCCCGTCGAAGACACCGGTGAGGCGCGCTGCCCCTACTGCAGCGCGCTGTTCCGGCTGGTCAACTGAATTCAACGATCCGCAAATGAACGCGAATAGACGCGAGTGGGATTCGAGGACTATTGGCGTTCATTCGCGTTCATTTGCGGATCCGTTTTTATTTCGCCTCCAATGAAAACTGCGCTTCCCGCTTTTGAAAATGCCCGTGTCCTGGTGGTCGGCGACTTGATGCTGGACCGCTACTGGCACGGTGAGACGTCGCGCATTTCGCCAGAGGCCCCGGTCCCGGTGGTGCTGGTCGGTGACGGCGAAGAGCGCCCGGGTGGTGCCGGCAACGTTGCACTCAACGTGGCGGCGCTCGGTGGCGGCTCCACTGTGATCGGCCTTACCGGCGACGATGAAGCCGCCGGCCTGCTCGAGGGGAAGCTGGCCGAGGCCGGCGTGAACTGTCGTTTCGTGCGCCGACCCGGTTATCCCACCGTTACCAAACTGCGGGTGCTCTCCCGCCATCAGCAGCTCATTCGCCTGGATTTCGAAAACGGCTTTCCCGGCTGTGACCATGCCGACCTCATCGACCAGTTTCGCCAGGCGTTGCCCGAGGCGGATGTGGTGGTACTGTCCGATTACGGCAAGGGCGTGTTGCGCGAGAGCTGTCCGGAATTGATCCGCCTCGCCCGTCAGGCCGGCAAGGCGGTGCTGGTCGACCCCAAGGGCAAGGACTTTTCCTCCTACCGGGGTGCCACCCTGATCACGCCCAACATGAGCGAATTCGAGGTGGTCGCCGGCCACTGCACCGACGACGAGGAACTGGTCCGGCGCGGCGAGGCCTTGCGTCACGAACTGGATTTGGAGGCGCTGCTCATCACCCGGAGCGAGAAAGGTGTGACCCTGCTGCGGCGCGAACAGCCGCCGCTGCACCTGCCGACCCGTGCCCGCGAAGTGTTCGATGTGACCGGCGCCGGTGACACGGTGATCTCGGTGCTGGCCACTGCGCTCGCCGCCGGTGACGACCTGGCGGAGGCGACCGCCCTGGCCAATCTGGCCGCCGGGGTGGTGGTGGCAAAACTCGGAACCGCCACCGTGACGGTGGCCGAACTGCGCCGCGCCATGCGCGAGCAGGATGAAGCGGTGCGGGGTGTGGTCGACGAAGAGCGGTTGGTGGCCCTGGTGCAGGAGGCGCACGCCCATGGCGAACGGGTGGTGATGACCAACGGCTGTTTCGACATCCTTCATGCCGGTCACGTCACCTACCTGCAGCAGGCGGCGGAGTTGGGCGATCGGCTCATCGTGGCGGTCAACGATGACGAATCGGTACGCCGCCTGAAGGGCAGCGACCGACCGGTCAACACCCAGGCCAATCGCATGTTCGTGCTGGCCGCCTTGGGTTGTGTCGACTGGGTGGTACCGTTCTCGGAAGATACGCCGACCCGACTGATCTGTCGGGTGGGACCCGATGTGTTGGTCAAGGGCGGGGACAACGACCCGGACAAGATCCCCGGTGGGGACTGCGTGCGGGAAGCCGGTGGCGAGGTGTTGGTGATGACCTTCGTCGATGGCTGCTCCACCACCCGCACCATCGAGGCGATCCGCACCACCGACAAGGTTGCCTCCCCCTCATGAGTGATGTGCAGCCGGTCCGCGCCGATGTGGTCGTGTTCGGCGGAGGTGTCGCCGGCCTCTGGCTGCTCGGCCGACTGCGGGCGGCCGGGTTCCGCGCTCTGCTGCTGGAGGCGAACAGCCTCGGCTCCGGGCAGACCCGGTACGCCCAGGGCATCATTCATGGCGGGACCAAGTACGCGTTGACCGGCGAGGTGGGCGAAGCGGCGCGGGCAGTCGCCGCCATGCCCGCGATCTGGCGTGCCTCCCTGGAGGGCACAGGCGAGCTGGACCTGCGCAATGTGCGCCTGCTTTCGCATCACCAGTACCTTTGGTCCACCGCCAGTCTGACCTCCCGCATGGCCGGTTTTTTCGCCAGCCACCTGATGCGCAGCCGCACCGCGCCGGTGCCGGAATCCGAGCGCCCCGCCGTCTTTCATAACCCTGCCTTCCGCGGCCAGGTCTATCGCCTCGATGAGCCGGTGCTGGACACCGCCACGCTGGTCGACGCGTTGGCCACCCCGCATCGGGATGCGATCCTCAAGATCGACTGGCCGGACGGCGTGCGCTTTCGGCGTGAGGACGAGCGCTGGCGCCTGACGCTGAGCGACGCCGAGGTCGGACAGCTGGCCATCGACTGTGACCATCTCGTGTTCGCCGCCGGCCGCGGCAACGGCGAGCTGCTGGCGGCGCTGGGCCGCGCGGCACCGACGCAGCAACTGCGTCCGCTGCAGATGGTGATGCTGCGTGGCGACCTGCCAAAGAATGTGTACGCCCATTGCCTGGCGGCCAGCACCAATCCGCGCATCACCATCAGCACCCATCACGACGGCCAGGGCAGGACCGTCTGGTACCTGGGAGGACAGCTGGCCGAGGACGGCGTGGGGCGAACCCGTGAAGAGCAGATAGCCGCCGCGCGCAAAGAGTTGGAGGCGCTGTTGCCGTGGGTCGATCTCACGGGTACGGAGTGGGGCACCCTGGAGATCGAGCGGGCGGAGCCGCGTCAGGCCGATGGCAGCCGCCCCGACACCGCCTATGCGGTCGATGTCGAAGGGGTGATCGCGGCTTGGCCGACCAAGCTGGCATTGGCGCCGAAGCTTGCTGCCGACACGCTCGCGCTGCTGGAGCGGGCCGGGGTGCGGCCCTCCGGTGAAGCCGGCGGCACCCTGATGGTCGATTGGCCGCGACCCCAGCCGTCGCTGCTGCCGTGGCAGGAGGAAGTACGATGGAACTGAGACCGCTCGGCTCGACCGGCATCAAGGTCAGTCCACTTGGGCTCGGGACGGTCAAGATCGGCCGCAACGAGCAGGTGAAGTATCCTCGGGGCTTTGTCATCCCGGATGACGACCAGGTGCGCGAGTTGTTCGCACTGGCCCACGATTTGGGCATCAACTTCATTGACACCGCCCCCGCCTACGGCTCCAGCGAGGAACGTGTCGGCCGCCTGCTGCCCAACCGGCACGATTGGGTGGTAGTGACCAAGGTTGGCGAGATCTTCGAAAACGGCTGGTCCGCTTTCGACTTTTCTGCCGCACATACCCGCATGAGCGTCGAGCGCAGTCTGCGGCGGCTGCGGCGCGATGTGCTCGATATTGTGCTGGTTCACTCGGACGGCAACGATATGGCGGTCATCGAAAAGACCGAAGTGTTGGCGACACTGTCCTCCCTGAAGCAGGAGGGCTTGATCCGCGCTTTCGGCATGTCCACCAAGACCGCCGAAGGCGGCCTCTGGACCGTCCGTCATACGGACGTGGTCATGGCCACCTGCAATCCCGTGGACACCCATGACCTGCCGGTGATCGAAGAGGCGCAGCGATTGGCGAAGGGCGTACTGGTGAAAAAGGGTCTGCAGAGCGGGCATGCCGACACCGCCGCCGGCGGTGGAGGCGTGGAGGCGGCGTTTCGCTACGTTTTCAATCACCCCGGCGTCAGCAGCATGATCGTCGGCACCATCAATCCCGCGCACCTGCGCGACAACGTCGCGGTCGTCGACCGAATCGACAAAGGTTTGGGGGGCTGAGCATGGCGCGTGGCACTGAACGGATTTTGGTGGTCGGACCGGCCTGGGTCGGCGACATGATCATGGCGCAGAGCCTGTACAAGTCGCTGAAGATTGACCGTAGCGGCGTGCGGATCGATGTCCTGGCGCCTGACTGGTCGTTACCCCTGTTGGAGCGCATGCCGGAGGTCGACAGTGCGGTGCGCCTGTCTCTCGGCCATGGCGAACTGGGGCTTGGTGAGCGTTACCGGGTCGGTCGCATGTTGCGCGAACGCCGCTACGACCGCGCCATCATCCTGCCCCGTTCCCTGAAGGCGGCCCTGGTGCCGTTTTTCGCGCGGGTACGGCGCCGCACCGGTTATCGTGGAGAGATGCGGGTCGGCCTGCTGAACGATATACGTCCGCTCGATGAGAAGCGCATGCCGATGGCCGTGCAGCGTTTCGTCGCCCTGGGCCAGCCGGCCAACGCCATCGTGCCGCCGCCCAATATCGCCTGTCCCAGTCTGCGGGTCGACGAAAGGAACCGGAAAACACTGCTCGACGCCTGGGGGCTGAACACGAAAAAGCCCATCATCGCTTTCGCCCCCGGTGCCGAATATGGCCCGGCCAAACGCTGGCCCACGGCCGCCTATGCCAAGCTGGCCAGCCGTCTCGCCAAGCAGGGCAATCAGGTGTGGCTGTTCGGGTCGGAGAAGGACCGACCGGTTGCCGACGAGATCGCCTCCATCACCTCGGTGGTCAATCTCTGTGGACGGACCTCCCTCACCGATGCCATCGATCTGCTCTCGCTGGTCACGCTGATGGTGAGCAACGACTCCGGCCTGATGCACATGGCGGCCGCCGTCGGCCGCCCCGTGGTCGGCATCTATGGCTCCTCGTCACCGGTGTACACCCCGCCGCTCGGGCGCCACAACAAGGCTGTGTACAACCCGATCAGCTGCGGACCCTGTTTCGAACGGACCTGCAAGTTCGGCCACTACCGCTGTCTGACCGAAGTCAGCGTGGAGCAGGTCGAATCGGCGGTTTCGGAGTTGATGGATGGCTAACGGCGTTTCCACGAACGCAACCCTCGTTGGTCGACACACCGGTTTGACGCTACCGAAAGCCGCCGCCGTGCTGGTTGCATTGTTTCCGGTGCTTGCCGTGTCGCTTAATCATGGCGGCAGCACCATTTACACACTTCTGCTGTTACTTGGGTTTGTCTATGCGTGGCCTGCTTGGCAAGAACTCGGCAAAGAGGAACGAGGGCTGGTGTGGGGGTTCCTCGCGCTCGCGGCCGCCGGCGCTCTCAGTCTTCTCAACACTGAAAACTTCGACCAGGGGCTCAGCCATTTAGAGCGTCTGCTGCGTATTGGCACCTTTGGTTTGCTGCTGATGTTATTGGTGCGCCAGAACAACGCGCTAGCCTGGCCTTTCCTGACAGGCGTGTTGCTGGCTGCGTTCAGCGTCGGCGGACAGGCGTTGTACGGACACTTCATCCTCGGCAAGCCGCAAATGGGAAACTGGCTGTACAACCGGTTGACTTTTGGTGACCTGTCGGTACTGGCTGCATCGATTTCGGTAGTCGCCGCTGTGACCTTGGGGCGCTCCCGCTGGTTGCGAACGGTCGCTCTTTTGGCCGCCGGCATTGCGGCCTACGCGACCATCTACTCGAGCACCCGCGGTGCCTGGATCTTCGTCCCGGTGCTGGCCGCGCTACTGCTGTGGCTTTATCGTAAACAGATCGGACTCCGGGTATGGGTTGGGTTGCTGGTGGCCGTCGCGGTAGTTGCGTTCATGTTGCCCAACAATGTCCATAAACGGACCGACCGTGCCGTTTCGCAAGTAGAGGTCTTCCTCAACGATCCGTCCGAATTCAGCTCGTTGGGGAACCGTTTCAATCTTTGGCGCAATTCGATGATCGTATGGTCGCGGGCGCCGCTATTGGGGGCCGGGCTCGGTGACTTTCAGCAGGAAATGGAGGCGCTCGTAGAGGAAGGCTCATCGTACAGCGCGCATGTCGCCGAATACGGGCACGCGCATAACATCCTGCTTGATTCGCTCGCGACCACCGGAATTGTCGGTGGCGCCACGACCCTTTTCGCGATCATCTTGCTGCCGTGGCGCTACTTCTATCGTGCGTGGTTGAGAGCCGGAACAGCCGAAGCACGATTCGGGGCCTTGTCGGGCCTGGTGACCGTCGCGGCTTTTGCGACCTTTGGTCTGACCGAGGACTGGATGGCCAGAAATCCCTTCGTCAATACCTACACTGTGTATCTGGTCACCTCGGCGGCGATCGTTATCGGATCTAGGCGGAGCGAACGCTATCGTTCGAACGGGACGCCGGTTTCGGGGGACACGTCTTAAATGACTCGACGCCTTTCGGTTGTGCTTATCCTGCGTGACGAGGCGGACAATGTCGGACCCTGCCTTGAAACGGTAAAGTGGGCCGACGAGATCGTCGTACTCGACTCGGGCTCTACCGATGACACCTTGGCCAAGGCTCGCGCCTACACCGAAAAGGTCTTCGTTGAAACGGACTGGCAGGGCTACGGCTTACAGCGCCAACGCGCACAGGCGTATGCGACGGGCGACTGGGTGTTCATGCTGGATGCAGACGAGCGGGTGACCCCGGAGTTGCGTCAGTCCATCGAACAAGTCGTGAACGGAGGGAACACGGATGCGGTCTATGCAGTGCCACGGCTTTCATGGGTGTTCGGGCGCTTTATCTGCCACAGCGGCTGGTATCCCGACTACGTGGTAAGACTCTATCCCCGGGAAAAGGCGCTTTACGACGATGCCCGGGTGCACGAAAAGCTCGCCTTTGGCACCGACCTCCAACTGCGGCGCCTGAAAGGCGATCTCCTGCATTACACCTATCGCGACATGCAGCACTACCTGGTCAAGTCGGCCGGCTATGCCGCGGCGTGGGCTCAGCAGCGGCAGGAGCGCGGCAGGAGCGCCGGCCTGACCACGGCGCTCTGGCACGGGATCGGTTGTTTCCTCAAGATGTACCTGCTGCGGGCGGGTTTCCTCGACGGTCGTCAGGGCCTGTTGCTGGCCCTGCTGTCGGCCCACTCCACCTTCGTGAAATATGCCGACCTGTGGGTCCGCACCCGCACGGCAGACCGACCCGCCGGGGAGTCGCGTTGAAGCTGCTCGAGCTCTGCACGTCCCGTGACCTGGGTGGGCTGGAACTGTACTGTTTCCATGCGGCCGCGGCCCTGTCCGAGACGGACGAGGTGATTGGCTGTGTGCACCCGCGGGGAAGACTGACCGCCTATTTCCGAAAGGCCGAGCTTCCCCACGTTTCGCTGCATTGGCGCTTCTCTCCGCTGCCGCTGCTCGCCGCCCGCCGTCTGGCGCGGATCATCGACCGGCGGGCCATCGACGTGGTGCATGTCCACCACGGCAAGGATCTGGCGCTCGCCGTCCTGGCCAAGCGGATGGCGCGCCGCTCCCCCCTCCTCGTCTATACCCGGCAGATGCAGATCACCCGGCCCAAGCGCGACCGCTATCACGAGTTCCTCTATCGCCACGTGGATCGCATCCTGACCATCACCCAGTCACTGGCGGAGAGCGTCAGGGCTCGACTCAACCCGTGGCATGCCGACAAGGTGAGGGCGCTCTATCTCGGGGTGAAGGCGCCGTCGTCCCCGTTGGATGAAGCGGAACGCTCCGCCATCCGGGCGCAATGGGGAGTTCCCGCCGACGCCTTCGTGTTTGGCCTCTTTGGCCGTAAGGAAGAGGGCAAGGGACAGCATCTGCTGATCGAGGCGCTGGCGCGGTTCGAGCCGGAGCGGCGGCCATACGCCGTGCTGGTGGGCCACGCGATGAACGAGCCCTATGTGCAGCGACTGCTGACAGAGATCGCAACCGCCGGCCTCGGCGCTCGGGTCATCCTGCGGGACTTTATCGAACAGCCCCAGCGCTGGATGCAGGCCTGCGATGGGGTGGTGTTGACTACCTACGAAGAGACGTTCGGGCTGGTGCTGGCCGAGGCGATGCGGTGTGGGATTCCGGTCATCGGCAGTGATCGCGGCGGGGTGCCCGAGATCATCGACCATGACCGGACCGGTCTGCTGTTCCGATCCCAAGACGCATCGGATCTGCATCGGCAGCTTAAGCGCCTTTGCGACGACCCGGCGCTTCGGCAGCGCTTGGCTGTGGCCGGAAAGGACAAGGCGGATCGGGTGTTCGACGAGCAGGTCCATTTTGCGGCCTTGCGCCGCGAGTTCGCGGCAATCAGCCGCGCAGAAAACGTGCCGCGATAGCGGCCGCTGCCGCCTGCAAGTCGATGGCGGCCATGTCCGATTCGTCGGCGCCCTCAGGCGGACTGAAGGCAAGGCGATGTTCCGGCGCGTTGAGTGTCTGCCAGCGCAACGCGGTCGCCGAACGACGGCGTGGATAGAAGGCCGCCGTCGAAACGTCCAACGCCCCGGCGATATGGAGGGGCCCGGTGGAGCCGCTGATGAACAGGTCGGCACAGGCTATATGGCGGGCGTAGTCGGCCAGTTCATTGCCGTGCAGCACGCTATGCGGCATGTCGCCCAAACCCGCCGCCAGCGCCTCGCCTTTGGATCGCTCGCCCGGTCCGCAACCGATGAGGAAGTGTACGCGGCGATGCGCGAAAATGGCGCCGGCGAGTGCCGCGTACCGGGCGGTGGTCAGGTTGTTGGCCGAGCCCCCACTGCCTGGGTGGATGAACACCGTAGGCGCGTCCCCGGCGATGGCGTAGCGCTCGCGCAGCGCGCGCCGTAACTCCGCGGTTTCCCCGGCGGGGAACTGCAGATAGGGCGCCGTCGGCAGGGGGGCCGGGGTGATGTCGTGGTCCTCGAGAAAGCGCGCGACCAGATCGACGTTGTACTGCCACTCCGGTTTTTCTGAACGGGAACGGCGCTGGGTGAGGCGCTGATTGTAGAAGAGTTGCGCCAGTTTGGTCGCCGGGGCGAGTCGATAGGGGACGCCCGCAATGGCGCCGGCTGTCGCCACCCGGGTGGTCGAAAACAGCGTGATGACGGCGTCGTAGCGTTCGCGACGCAGGCGTTCGACCAGCGTGCGCCAGCTGCGCAGGCTTCGGCCTTGCAGCGGATCGCAGATGACCGTATCGATCCCGGGGCAGAGATCGGCCATCGGCCGGGTGTAACCGTTCACCAGCGCATGCACCCTGGCCTGCGGCAGACTCGCCTTCAGCAGCGCGAAGCTGGGAAACGTGAGCATGAAGTCGCCCAGCTTGTCGTTTCGGATGACGAGAATCTTCACCGTACGCTACCGTCCAAAGGCCGTTTTCGGCATTATACCGGCTGGATTGCGAAGGGTAGCGGCGATGTTGAAGTTCTCCGGCAGTAGCGACATCAAGCGGTTCGTGGAGCGTTATTTTCGTACGCGCAGCGACATGAAAGGGAAGCGCGTGGCGGATCTGCCGGCAGGAAAAGGTTACATTTCCGCCGTTCTACGTGATGTTGGCGCGGAAGTACGCGCTTATGACCTGTTTCCCGAATTTTTCCAGATCGAGGGAATGACCTGTAGCGAGGCGGATCTCACCGAGCGCCTGCCTATCGACGATGCGTCGTTTGATATGGTGCTTTGCCAGGAGGGGATCGAGCACCTGCCCGATCAGCTCGCGGCTTTACGTGAATTCAACCGAATTCTCGCGCCAGGCGGTACGCTTGTCCTGACAACACCCAACATCTCCCATCTGCGGGCACGAATGAGTTACCTGTTGACGGAGAGCGAGTTGTGGAAGCGAATGCCACCTAACGAGCTGGATGCCGTCTGGCACGCCGATTCGGGCAAGACCTATTTTGGCCACATCTTCCTTGTGAATATTCAGAAGTTACGCGTGCTGGCGGTCGCGGCGGGATTTCGCCTGGCACGGGTGCATACGGTCAAGGCGAGCACGAGCGCGCTGTTGCTCGGTTTCCTTTATCCCGTCATCGTCCTGACCAATTGGCTGGCATATCAGCGCAACCTTCGCAGGAAGGATGGTCTGGATGAAGCTGAAAAGCGCCGGGTGTATGGTGAAATCCTGCGCCTGAACATCCACCCGACAATCCTGTTCGGCCGTCACTTATTTGTGGAATTCGAAAAGAGCTGTGAGACGGGGCAGATGGCGCTTCACGTCAACCAGCGTGATTGAGTGTCGCATCAGGAAGAGTTCGTAGAAGCATGAAACTTTGGACTACCCCGAACTGTTGGCTGAGACCTTCGGCCGTTGAACGCCTGAAGAACGTCGACCTGGAGGACATTCGCAGCATCGCTGTCATCAAGCACGGTGCGCTGGGTGATATGGTGTTGACGCGACCCATGTTGATCACCTTGCGTCGACAGTTCCCCAAGGCCCGCTTGACGCTCAGTCTGGTAAGCCAGTACATGGCCGGGGCACCCACCGATCTGGTCGATCGCGTGCACGTGGCGATTGGCAATGATCGCAAGGCGCCTTTTGCCGAGGTCAAGTCGAGCTTCAAGGCTCTCGGTGAGCACGACATCATTTTCGACATCTCCGCGACCACGCGTTCGTTTTGGGTGAGTTTGCTGAATCCGGCCCGATTGAAGATCGGCTTTATTCATCGCATCTGGCACCGCATGCTCTACGACGTGGCAATTCCGCGCTCGCATTTCCGGTTCGAGGCCGAAACATTCCTCGAGCAACTGCATGTGCTTGGCATTGGTTACGACTGGCCGCTTCCGTTCGGTTACCCTGCCGTACCCGACCAGCGTGAACGGCCTTATATCGTCTACTTCCCTACGGCATCCGTTGACTACAAGTGCTGGTCGCCCGACCATTTTGCGGAGCTGCTGCGGCAAATGGCCGGAGAGTTCCCCGGGCACGAACACATCCTGCTGAGCGGGATAGCGGATTGGGAGAAGGCACGTTGCGACGAAATCGCCAACGCCGTCGGTGAGGTCGCGACGATCACCCGGGAGGAAGGGGGAGAACACACGCCGGAACTTCTCGCCGGTGCCGAACTGGTCGTGGCGAATGACACAGGTATTCGGAACCTCGCCATTGCCACGGAAACACCGACTGTCGGCATCTTTTTGCTGGTGCCGTTTGCGTTTGGTTATTGGCCGCGCTTCGGTTGCCATAGTGTGGTTTATCGGCCCGACGGCAGTGCCCCGCCGGTGGCCGATGTCGCCGAGGCGATCCGGTGCCATTTGACGTCGACATGATGCCCACCGAATCGGCTTTTAGTGGCTCAGTAGACGATCAAAGTACTGAACGGTGTGGTTCAGGCCTTCGTCGAGCTTCACCGTGGGCTGCCATCCGAGTGCCGCCGAGGCAAGCCCGATGTCCGGCCGACGCTGTTTGGGATCGTCGTGCGGGAGCGGTTTGTACACGATCTCCGAACGGGATCCGGTGATCCCAACGATCTTTTCCGCCAGCTCGCGAATGGTGAACTCGCCCGGGTTGCCAAGGTTGACGGGACCGGTGAGATCGTCTGCCGAACCCATCAGGCGTTCGAATGCATCGACCATGTCATCCACATAGCAGAAGGAGCGGGTCTGCTGCCCATCACCGTAGATGGTGATCGGGTCGCCCTTGAGCGCCTGGACTATGAAGTTCGAGACCACCCGACCGTCATTCGGGTGCATGCGTGGGCCGTAGGTATTGAAGATGCGAGCCACCTTGATGCGCAATTTGTGCTGGCGGTTGTAGTCGAAAAAAAGGGTCTCGGCGCAGCGTTTGCCTTCGTCATAGCAGGAGCGGAATCCGATCGGATTGACGTGTCCCCAGTACTGTTCCGGTTGTGGATGCACCTCGGGATCTCCGTAGACCTCCGAGGTCGATGCCTGCATGATTTTGGCATGGGTCCGTTTGGCGAGCCCCAGCATGTTGATGGCGCCGTGCACCGAGGTCTTGGTGGTCTGCACCGGGTCCAGCTGGTAGTGGATCGGAGAAGCCGGACAGGCCAGGTTGTAGATCTCGTCCACTTCCACATAGAGCGGAAAAGTCACATCATGACGCAACAGCTCGAAGCGCGGGTTGTCGAGCAGATGACGGATGTTTTTCTTGTTACCGGTAAAGAAATTGTCGACGCAGAGTACGTCACGACCCTCCTGGAGTAGACGTTCGCAAAGATGAGAGCCGAGGAATCCGGCTCCCCCGGTTACCAGGACCTGGCTCCGCGTTTGCACTCAAAGCTCCCTCAAGCGTGGCGACCGATTCCCACATAGTCGAATCCCAGTTTACGCAGTGCATGGGGGTCGTATTGGTTGCGACCGTCGAAAATGACGGGTTTCTTGAGGAGCGTGTTGACCTTGCCGAAGTCCGGATTGCGGAACGGTTTCCATTCGGTCACCAGGATCATGGCGTCGGCGCCCTCGACGGCGCTGTACTGATCGCCCACCAGATGCACCCGTCCGCTGTCGAACCACTCCGCAGGCAACTCCCGGCGAGTGGTTTCGGAGGCCACCGGGTCGTAGGCCTGGACGTTGGCGCCGGCTCCGACCAGATTCTGTATCAGTGACAGTGCGGGCGCTTCGCGCACGTCGTCGGTTCCCGGCTTGAACGCAAGCCCCCAAATGCCAAACGTGAGGCCGTTGAGCTCGTTGCCGAAACGGGCGGTTATCTTTTCGAAAAGCCGCTGCTTTTGGCAGTCGTTACGACTCTCCACCGCCCGTAGAACGTAAGGATCGATTTCGCTCTCCTGGGCCATGCGCAAGAGCGCCTTGACGTCTTTCGGGAAGCAGGAGCCGCCGTAACCGGCACCGGGATAGATGAAGTGAAAACCGATGCGTTGGTCCGAGCCGATGCCCTGACGCACGTGTTCCACGTCGACGCCGAGTTTTTCGCACAACAGGGCGATTTCGTTCATGAACGAGATCTTGGTGGCGAGCATGGCATTGGCGGCGTACTTGGTCATTTCCGCATCGCGAACGCGCATGAAGAGGGTCCGGTCGCTGCTGCGATTGAAGGGCGCATAGAGCTCGCGCATCAACTCTCGCGCAGGTTCGGTGTCGGCGCCCACGACGATGCGATCCGGCCGCATGAAGTCCTCGATGGCGGCGCCTTCTTTCAGGAATTCGGGATTGCTGACCACGTCGAACTGCAGACCGATACCACGCGCATCGAGTTCGCCCTGTACGGCGGCTCTTACCTTCTCCGCGGTACCGACCGGCACGGTCGATTTGTCCACAATCAAGCTGTAGTCGTGCTTGATCTGGCGCCCGAGATCGCGTGCCACACCCAGCACGTAGCGGAGGTCCGCCGATCCGTCTTCGCCGGGTGGCGTGCCGACCGCGATGAAATAGACGTTGGCGTGTTCGACCGCCTCGGCGATGGAGGTGGTGAAGCGGAGTCGTCTTGCGCGGAAGTTGCTGGCGACCAGGGCATCCAGCCCCGGTTCGTAGATAGGCAGTATGCCTCGTTTGAGGCCGTCGATCTTGGCCTCGTCGATATCCACACAGGTGACGGAGTGGCCCATCTCCGCAAAGCAGGTGCCTGTTACCAATCCGACGTAGCCGGTTCCCACTACGACAATATCCACGTTCGCTTCCCTCGAATGCTTGTTGGTAAGAAAACCGGCTGCACTTGGCACGAAAAAGCGACAGGACCGGTAATTTTCTTGGTCCCCGTTCCAGAAGCGAACGCCTTTTCCGTGGCAGTCGCCGTATCCTGTTATCAACAGGAAAACATTGCCGGAGCGGGTCGGCAGGGCTAATTATAGCAACCGCTTTTTTTTCGGTTTTGTGCGGGGGTGAGCGGGTGGTCAGCGAAGATATCGTGCGCAGGCGAGGTCGATCTTTTCCATGACATCACCGGGTTGGATGCGATCCATGGTGCCGGGCTGGCGAACCCGGATTCCCCAGGGCAACTGCTCCGGCGGCTTGCCGAAACGGTCCACAACCGCTTCGGCGTAGCGACTGACCACCAGGTCGGGACTCAGGTAGGGACGGGCCCGGTCGGGGTTGGTCGCGGCATAGAGCCCAATTACCGGTGTACCCATTGCATTGGCCAGATGGGCCGGGCCGCTGTCCGGGGCCAGCACCAGTGTGGCCCGTTCCAGAATCGCCGTCAGTTGCTTTAGATCGGTCTGGCCGACGAGATTGGTCGCGTCGTGGCGCATCAGCGCGGAAATCGCCTCGCCGTACTGGTGTTCGATGGCGCTCAAGCCGCCGGTCAGGAGTACACGCATGCCGTAGCGTTCGATGGCATAGTCGGCCACCGCCGCATAGCCCTCGACGCTCCAGTTCCGGTAGGCGTGGGCCGAACAAGGGCTGACGACCAGGGTTGGGGTGGTGTCGGCGATGACCTTTGCCGCGCACTCGCGCGCATAGTCCGGAAGCGGGATATCCCAGCGCAATTCGCGATCGGCGATGCCGAGCGCCTCGGTGAAACCGAAGAAACTGTCGATGACGTGTTCTGCAGGCCGATGGCGGATGCGCTGATTGGTAAACAGCCACTGCAGGTCTTTGGCCCGTTGACGATCGAAGCCGAGGCGAATGTCGGCACTGACCGCCAGGCTCGCCAGGCTGGCGCGCAGGGACATCTGCATGTGCAGCAGCGCATCGAAGCGGCGACGGTGCAGCCGATGGCGGAGATCGCGCAGGCCGCTCCATCGCTTCGACTTGTCAAAGGTGATAAATTCGATGCCCTCGATATCGCCGACCAGGCCGTGCTCGCTACGGCCGATAATCCAGGTCAGCTCCGTCCCGGGCCAATGCCGCTGAAGGGTGCGCACCACGGGCAGGGCGTGGCTGACGTCGCCGATCGCGGACAGTCGCAGCAGACAGATCCGCTGTGGTGGCGACCCTAACGGCAGTTTGTTCATGAATCCCAGATATCTCAGGAACGGAAAGGAACACATCCTATACGATGCCGGCGTGCCCGACCAAATGGACGGAGCGTTCTTCGACCCCGCGACCTGGCAGCGCAGAGAGCGCCTGCTCGGGACCGCACGGGGGCGCGGTGCGGCGGTGTTCGTGCGTGGCGAAGGTGGCGATTATGTCCTGCGTCATTACCGGCGCGGCGGATTGCCCGCCAAGCTCTCCGACGACTGTTACCTGTGGTCGGGATTGGAGCGCAGTCGCCCGTGGCACGAGTGGCATCTCCTCGTCACCTTGCAGGCGCATGACCTTCCGGCGCCGCGGCCAGTGGCGGTGCGCGTGGTGCAGAGCGGTCTTTGCTATCGGGCCGACATCGTCACCGCCCGCATCGCCGGACAGGCGCTGGCCCAAATCCTGGGGCGGGAACCGCTACCGCGCGAGAACTGGCGAGAGGTCGGCGCGTGTATCCGTCGCTTCCATGAAGCCGGCGTCTATCACGCTGATCTGAACGCGCACAATATTCTTCTCGATGAGGCCGGGCGGGTTTTCCTGGTCGACTTCGACCGGGGCCGCTTTCGTCTCCCCGGAGACTGGCGTCAGTCCAACCTGGACCGGTTGCAGCGTTCGCTCCGCAAGCTCGCCAGTCTCGATGTGCGCTTCGCGTTCAATGAGAGCGACTGGGATGTCCTGATTCAGGGCTATCGCTAGCCTTTCCATCGGCTTGGACGAGGGGCTTGCCACAGAAATTGTCGATGGCCTCCAGATAACGCTCAGCCATGTCGCGGCGGGCGATCACCGCGGCGCGTGCATGGTCGCCGAGCCTGCCGAGCCGGCCCGGGTCTGCCAGCAATGCACCCAAGGCCGCCCCGAGCCCTTCCGCGGAGTCGATTTGCACCAATCCGCCCTCTTCGCGCAGCAGATAGGTCTCGGTGCTGAAGTTTTCCATGTGCGGCCCGACCACGATCGGACGGCCGAGGGCGGCCGGCTCCAGCAGGTTCTGTCCGCCCTTGGGCACCAGCGACCCCCCCATGAGTACCAGGTCGGCGCCGGCCATGAAGCCGGTCAGTTCACCGAAGGTGTCCGCGATGTAGACCTGGGTCGCATCTTCCACCGGCTCACCGCGACTGCGTACCGCCGGCGAAACGCCGAGCCCCTCAAGGTCGTGCAAGATAGCGGGCAGCCGTTGCGGGTGGCGCGGGACCAGCACCAGCAACCGACCGCCGCTCTCCATCTGTAACCAGGCGGAGGCGATCAGAACCTCCTCCCCATCCCGGGTCGATGCCGCCAGCACATAAGGCCGCGGTAACGGGACCGCTGCCACCGTCTGCTCGTCCATCGCCGCAAACTTGATGTTGCCGATGGTCCGGCAGCGCTCCGGTGGTGCACCCAGGCGCAGATAGGCGGCCCGGTCACAATCAGCCCGGGCCAGCACGGCCGTGACGCCGGCCAATGCCTCGGCATAGAGGCGGCGTACCCAGGGGCCAGCCTTCAGGGTGCGCCGTGACAGGCGGGCATTGATGACCAGCAGGGGCACATTGCGATGTCGGCAGGCGCCAAACAGATTGGGCCAGAGTTCGGTCTCCATGATCAGCGCGCAGCCCGGACGGAACCGCGTGAGGAAGCGGGCGACCGCACCGCTCCAGTCCAAAGGGAGATAGGCGTGAGCAACCTTGCCGCCCAGTCGCCGTTGCAGCGCGCTCGCCCCACTTGGCGTGTTGGTCGTCACCAGAACCTGCCGGTCGGGGTGACGCTCCAGCAGACGCCGCAGCAGGGGCAGGGCGGCGTTCACTTCACCCACGGAGGCGGCGTGCAGCCAGATATCACAGGGACGGGTCTTGCCGAACCAGCCAAGTCGTTGCCGTACGAAGCGCCATCCGCCGCAGCGGCTCCACCCGGCCCAGAGCGTGTGCAGCAGCAGCAGCGGGCTCAGCGTCAGCAGCAGCGCCCGATAGCGCAGACGGTCGAAGGCCGTCGCACGTCGTGCGCTCATCGGTAGGGGTTCTTTTCACCCGGCGGCCGGGTCCGAAAGCGCCGGTGCAGCCACAGGTACTGCTCGGGGGCGAGCCGAACCTGCTCTTCGATGAGCCGGTTGATGCGGGCGGTGTCCGCGGCGTCGTCGCCGGATGGGAAGTTTTCCAGCGCCGGCTGGATCGTCAGTTCGTAACCGCTGCCGTCCGCCCGCCGCCTTGGGAAGAACGGCACCACGGCGCCGCCGCTCAGGGCGGCGAATCGCGAAGTGGCCGTGACGGTCGCGGTGGGAACGCCGAAGA
This sequence comes from Gammaproteobacteria bacterium, assembly GCA_041685045.1. GTDB lineage: Bacteria > Pseudomonadota > Gammaproteobacteria > Thiohalomonadales > Thiohalomonadaceae > Thiohalomonas. The sequence continues at coordinate 29,820 of JAWLGP010000010.1, read as the reverse complement.
ACGGTACAAACACCGCATTGCGGCTGCCGAAGTCCTGATCGGGGGCGTACCAGCAGACCAGATTCTGTTTCAGTCCCTTCAGCATGCCGCGCACATCGTGCCGCTGCACGGCCCGCTGGTAGTGACGCTCGCGGGAGCGCTTGAGCAGTCGTTCGAACAGGGGATTTCGTTGCTGTTTGTACATGACCTGAAACGGCTGGTGGAACGAGAGCAGGCGCCCGCCAATTTCCAGGCAGGTGATATGGGCTGAAAGCAGGATCACGCCCTTGCCGTGCTCCTGAGCGGCTTGGAGATGCTCGAGGCCGCTCAGGTGGCAAAGCGGTTCCAGCCGTTCGCGTGCGCCCCACCAGGCGAGCCCACTTTCCAAAACGGAGATGCCGATCGAGCGAAAGGTCGCCTTCATCATGCGCTCCCTTTCCCGTTGCTCCAGCCCGGGAAAGCAGAGGGTGAGATTAATGCGCGCGATCTGGCGTCGTGAAGGCAGTGCCCAGTACATCAGCCGGCCAAGACCTGCGCCCAATGCGAGCTGGGCGCGGTAGGGCAACCCGGTGCAGGCGCGCAACAGGCCGACGCCGAACCAGGTAGGCCAGTGGCGCGGGTGCAGGAAGCGGGAGCGACGGAACGGCGGGTCGTTTTTCATCATCGGCGCACAACGGAAGCGCGCCTATTATGCCATACGCGGCAGGCCCGGCCGATCAACATGGATCGGGTACGGGTACGGGTACGGGTACGGGTACGGGTACGGGTACGGGTACGGGTACGGGTACGGGCGAACTAGATGTAGCTGGCGTGCTGGCCGCGACGTTCGGCCATGCTGCGTCCCAGCTTCTTTAGCTGTTCCGTACTCAGGACGTGTTGGGCGACGTCGAGCAGCTCTTCGTTTTCGCGCTCGATGTGACCACGATAGGCCTCGACGAATTCGTCCACCAACCGCCCAAAGGCGTCCAGATCGGAGATATTGCCCAGCCGTTCCAACTCCGGCCCGAGCCGCGCCCAGAGTGCATCCATCTGCTGGTGCTCGCGGCGGAGGCGGTGAACCCGGTCCGCCAACTTGAGCGACTGCCGGGCCAGGATCGGAAACAGGTCCTGCTCTTCGTCCTGGTGGTGGTGGCGACCGGCGGTACTGAAATAGCGATGGACCTGCCCGGCAGCCTTGCGGGCATCGCTGTCGACCCCGTGGGTGCGCAGGTGCTCGACCAAACGCTCCAGCGTCGCACCATGGGCGAGGATTCGCTGATGGCAGGCACGCAGCAGACCGAGTGGATCGCTGAAGTCGGGGGCCGCAGACGGAAAGGGGTTGTTCATTGTACGGACGTCACTTGATCAGGGCCGATATTTGTCTGAAGTGTTCGTGGCGCGCGTCGCGCAACCACTCGAACAACACCGATTCGGTATTGGTAACCACCACTCCGGCCTGCGCCAGTCGACGCAGGGCGTTTCGGTGGTGCGCCTCATTGCGCGAGCTGACGGCATCCTCGACCACGAACACGGCATAGCCGTCTGCCAGCAGCTCGTACGCGGTTTGCAGCACGCAGACATGGGTCTCCATGCCGGCGATAACGATCTGGCGACGGTTGGCGCCGCTGATGGCATCTCGGAAGGTCGGCTCGCCGCCGCAGGCAAAGCAGGTCTTCTCCAGGACGGTGAGTTCCTTTGGGAAGTGCCAGGCGACGTCCTCCTCCGTGGGGCCAAGCCCCTTGGGGTACTGCTCGCTGGCGATGAGCGGTACGCCCAGCAATCCGGCAGACTGGATCAGAATACCGGCGTTGCGGATCACTCGTTCGCGGTCGGCCGCGTCCATGGCGGCAGCCAGGCGGGTCTGGATATCCACCACCACCAGGTGGCTGTTGGCCGCGTCACAGAGATGGGATTCCAGTGCCGGCTTGGTCATGGCTTCCGTCCTTAGTCGCTGGTCTGGTCAAGCCAGCCGTTGATCGCACGGATATCATCGGCCAGCAAGGCGCCGGCGGCCTGCTTCAGGTTCAGGGTCGCCAGGATGTAATCGTAGCGGGAACGGGCAAAATCGCGCTGGACCCGGAACAGTTCGCGCTGGTTGGCCAGCACATCGACTGCGGTGCGGGTCCCGACCTCATAACCGGCCTGGGTGGCCTCGAGCGCGGTGCGCGCCGACGATACGGCCTGGGCGCGGGCCTTCACCTGGCTGATCCCGGCTACTACGTTCAGATACGCCTCTCGGGTCTGGCGGACGGTCGACCGCCGCTGGTCTTCCAGCAACTCCCGCGCCTGGTTGTACCGGTAGTTCGCCTCGCGCACGCGTGAGGAGGTCAGGCCCCCCTGATAAAGCGGCAGGTTCAGGTTGAGCACAATGGTGTCGTCGGTGGCCCGGAGCCCGCGCGACGGATTGTCCGACGCATCCGTATAGGCGTGCTGGGCCTGCAGGTCCAGCGTCGGATAGTGACCGGCCTGGGCTTCATCAATGGCCAAGTTGGCTACCCGGGCCGCCGAGGCGGCGGCAAGCAGCTCCAGATTGCCCTGGGTCGCCGTCTCCACCCAGGCGTCAATGTCCTGCGGTTCCGGTGCAACCAGCGGGATCTGCGCCTGCAGCGGAGCCAGTGTCTCGAAACTCACACCGGTGATGGCGCGCAGGGCTTCGCGCGCCACCGCCACTTGGTTGCGCGCCGCGATCTCCTGAGCCACGGCGGCATCGAACGCCGCCCGTGCCTCGTGGACATCCGTGATCGCCGACAGGCCCACCTCGAAACGCTGTTCGGCCTGGCGCAACTGCTGCTGGGTGGCCTTGACCTCGGCTTCCGCAAAATCCAGGTTGTCGCGGGCTGCGAGCACATTGAAGTAGGCCTGGGCGACGCGCAGGGCGAGCCCCTGCTGCACGCTGCCGAATTCCGCCTCCGCCTGGGCTACCCGGGAGTCGGCCTGCCTGACCTGGACCCAGCGCTCGTAGCGGAACAGCGGCTGCGTCAGGGTGAGGGAGTAGCCGTTGGAGTCGTAATCGCTGGTGCCGGTCGTGCCGATCGTCGTCTCTTTGATATCCGTGCTGGTGCGGTTCCAGTTGGCGCCGGCAGAAAGGATCGGCAGCAGTCCGGCACGGGTCTGTGGAATGACCTCCTGCACGGCCTGATAAGCGGCCTCGGCGGCTGCCAGTTGGGGATCGCTCTCCAGGGCGATTTCATAGACTCGCCACAGGTCGGCCCCGTACACACCCGTGGTCAGGGTGAGGAGGCCGGCGCCGGCGAGCAGCTTGCGAAACGGTACATTCATCGGATACGGACCTGTCCCAAAAGACGTGGACGGAAAAAGGCATACGGGGCGCGCAGCGCACAGACGCCGCTTCAACGCCCCACAATGGGGCTGAAACAAAGCGGGATCAACCGCCCCGCGGTGAGGAACGGGAAGTCAGCTATCGGTTTCGAGAGGGCCGCGCCGCGACACCCCTCGTATCTCCCTTTCCCCGGGACTCGTGTTCCTACAGTACAAACCTGCTGGACCGCGGCGCATTGACCAACGGCTTCAACTCGGTTTCGAACAGGGTTTCGGTGTGCCACTCGTCTTCCGCTGCCCGCACAATCAGGCGCGCCTCCATGGCCGGCGCATCACCGCTGACCACGAACAGCCGGCCGCCCATGTTCAGTTGCTGGCGCAGTTCGTCGGGAACCACCGGCAACGCGCCGGTGACGGCGATGACATCGAAGCTGCCGCGCTGCGACCAGCCTTGGGCGGCGTCACCGGTATCCACCGTGACGTTGCCGATGCCGTGGCGCTGCAGCCGTGCCGCGGCGGCATCGGCAAATTCCGGGTAGATGTCGACGCTGCAGACCTGCTTGACGAGGTGTCCCAGCAGGGCGGTGACATAGCCGCTGCCGGTGCCGATTTCGAGCGCCGTGTCTTCCGGCTTCAGTCTGAGTGCCTGAAGCATGCGCGCTTCGATCTTCGGCGCCATCATCGCCTGGTCGTGGGCCAGCGGGATTTCAAGGTCAGCGAAGGCCAGGGCTCGGTACGCCTCGGGCACGAACGACTCGCGCGGCACCCGCATAATGGTTTCGAGCACCCGTTCGTCCAGCACATCCCACGGGCGGATTTGCTGGGCAATCATGTTGTGGCGGGCCTGTTCGAGATTCATGTCGACCATTAGATATGTCCCTGTTTAGGCAGGAGTTCCGGCGCAAAGGTTAAGCCGTTTGCCGACCGGCGGCAAGGCAGCGGGCGTTAGTGAATGCCCACCCACCGGAACGGTCCCATTATACAGTCCGGAAATCTGTCGTGCCTCCAATAGCTTACCTTGCAAGTGGGGAGGGGTTCCGATACCTTTACCGCAACACCGGCTGGGGGTGTCCCGCAGCGCGCGGGGCTGAGAAAGACCCTTCGAACCTGATCCCGTTCATACGGGCGTAGGGAAGCGGTGCAGCCCGTCTGCGCTCCCCTGTCCCGTCCGGCCGCCTCCGAATCAACCCAGGGTACGTCCATGAGCGCCATTCCCGACGAGTTTCTGAAAAAGACCGCCCGGCTGTCCGAGGAGGTCATCCGACCGTTTCCCAAGTCTGCCAAGATCTACGAGCCCGGCTCGCGTCCCGACCTGCAGGTGGGCATGCGCCGCGTCGAGCAGGACGCTACCCAAAGCAGTGCGGGGACGGAAGAGAACCCGCCGATCTACATCTACGACACCTCGGGCCCCTACACCGACCCCGAGGCACACATCGATCTGCTCAGGGGGCTGCCGGCGCTGCGTGCACGCTGGATCGACGAGCGAGGCGACACCGAGTGGCTGGACGGCCCCACCTCCGATTACGGCCGCGCCCGACTCGAAGATCCGGAGCTGAAGCCACTGCGTTTCGAGCACATTCGCCAGCCGCGCCGGGCCAGTGCCGGGGCGAATGTCACACAGATGCACTACGCCCGCCGGGGTATCGTCACCCCGGAAATGGAGTTCGTCGCCATCCGCGAGAACTGCCGACTGCAGGCCATGCGTGACGACCCGCGTTACGCCAAGCTGTTGCGCCAGCATCCGGGACAGGCCTTCGGCGCCAGCATTCCCGACGAAATCACCCCCGAGTTTGTGCGCGCCGAGGTGGCCTCCGGCCGGGCGATCATTCCGGCCAACATCAATCACCCGGAACTGGAGCCGATGATCATCGGCCGCAACTTCCGAACCAAGATCAATACCAACATCGGAAACTCCGCCGTGACCTCTTCCATTGAAGAGGAGGTGGAGAAGCTGGTCTGGTCCTGCCGTTGGGGCGGCGACACCCTGATGGACCTCTCCACCGGCAAGCACATCCATGAGACCCGCGAGTGGATCCTGCGCAACAGCCCGGTGCCGATCGGCACGGTGCCGATTTACCAGGCGCTGGAGAAGGTGGACGGCAAGGCCGAGGAGCTGAGCTGGGAGATCTTCCGCGACACTCTGATCGAGCAGGCGGAGCAGGGGGTGGACTACTTCACCATCCACGCCGGGGTGCTGCTGCGCTACGTGCCGCTCACCGCCGAGCGGCTGACCGGCATCGTTTCCCGAGGCGGTTCGATCCTCGCCAAGTGGTGCCTGGCCCATCACCAGGAGAATTTCCTCTATACCCACTTCGAGGAGATCTGCGAGATCATGAAGGCCTATGACGTGGCCTTCTCCCTTGGTGACGGCCTGCGCCCCGGCTCGCTCTACGATGCCAACGATCGTGCCCAGTTTGCCGAGTTGGAGACCCTGGGTGAGCTGACCAAGGTCGCCTGGCAGCACGACTGCCAAGTGATGATCGAGGGCCCCGGCCACGTCCCGATGCAGATGATCAAGGAGAACGTGGAGAAGGAGCTGACCGACTGCTACGAGGCACCCTTCTACACGCTAGGGCCCCTGGTCACCGACATTTCGCCGGCCTACGACCACTTCTCTTCCGGCATCGGCGCCGCCCAGATCGGCTGGTACGGCACCGCCATGCTCTGCTATGTCACGCCCAAGGAGCACCTCGGCCTGCCCAACAAGCAGGACGTCCGCGACGGCATCATCGCCTATCGCATTGCCGCCCACGCGGCCGACCTGGCCAAAGGCTTTCCCGGCGCTCAGGTGCAGGACAATGCCATGTCCAAGGCGCGTTTCGAATTCCGCTGGTACGACCAGTTTGCCCTGGCGCTGGATCCGGATCGGGCTCGGGAGTTCCACGACGAAACCCTGCCGAAGGACGCGCACAAGGTCGCTCACTTCTGCTCCATGTGCGGGCCGCAGTTCTGCTCCATGAAGATCACCCAGGAGGTGCGGGAGTATGCCCGGAGCGGAATGCAGGAAATGGCGGTCAAGTTCGCCGAGGACGGGGCGGAGCTGTACCGGAAAATCTGAGCCGGGATGCTGCCATTAGCGGGTGGCCGCGGTGTGGATTGGGTATACAATCGCGCCACTCGGTAACCGGGTAGTCATCGATGGGCGGTTGGGAAGAGTATGCAAAGCTGTTCGTCGGGTTGCTGGCTATCGTCAATCCGATCGGCATCATCCCGTCCTTCATCAGCTTTACCTCCGAGCACTCGGAGCCGGAACGACGACGTACCGCGATCCGCGCAGCCGCAACCGTGGGGCTGGTGCTGCTGACCGCCCTCCTCACCGGTGAGGCCATCCTGACGTTTTTCGGAATCACCATCGCCTCGTTCCGGGTGGGCGGCGGCATCCTGGTGATGCTGATCGCGATCTCCATGATGCACGCCCGTCTCAGCGGCGCCCAGCAGACCCGTGAAGAGGTGCAGGACGCCGCCGAGCGGGACTCCATCGCGGTGGTGCCCCTGGGTATTCCGCTACTGGCCGGTCCCGGCGCAATCAGCACCGTCGTGCTCTACGCACACCGCAGTGGCGACTGGGGTCACTACCTGATCCTGTCGCTCCAAATCGGGCTGGTGGCGGGGCTGGTCTGGATCTGCCTGCGGGCGGCGCCGCTGATCGGCAGTCGGCTGGGGCGGACCGGCATCAACGTGGTCACGCGCATCATGGGGCTGATCATGGCGGCTATCGCCGTCGAGATCATGGCCAACGGCCTGCGGCAACTGTTTCCCGGGTTGGCGTAACCCCGCTCAGAAGAAATTGGTCTCGAGCAGGTAGGACCGGAACAGCGGCTTGAGGTCTTCCAGCGTGACCTCGATGTGGTCCGGCATGCTCTTGACGAACATGTCGAGTAGCACGATGGCGTTGACGGTACCGTCCTCCCTCTTGGTAGAGCGGATGCGGTCGGCCATCCCCTTGTTCACCTTGGCCACGCCCTCGTAGTAGCGGCCCAGCCCCTTCATATCCAGGTCGGCGGAAAGCCCTCTCTGCCAGCGGTAATACTGGCCGAGCATGTACATGGAGGCCGCCCGATAGAAGGTCTCCTCCAAACTGGCGAAAGGCAGGTGGAAGCGGGCCATCGGTTTGAAGAATTCGGTTCGGGGACAGCCGCTGGTGGCGATGATGATACCCATCAGCGAGCTGATCCCCTCCTGGGCGGTGGCACTGCGGGTGACAATGCGCTCGTCCAGCACCACGGTGACATCGACCTCGTCGATGGAGACCACATCGCTCATGTGGTCGACCAGTGGCGCCAATCGTGCCGCCAGTGGACAGTGGGTGAATTCGATGTCGCAAAGCGGGCAGCCGTCGCATTGCTTGAAGGTGAGGCGGGTCCAGTCCGGCAACGGCGACGGCAATGGGGCGGCGGGGGCCATCGTCCCCCCTTTGAGTTCCACATTGAAAACTTCTTTGCGTCCGCTGGGGAAATGGAAGCGGTACTCGTAAACCAGGGTGTCCATCAAGATAGGTCCGCGACTTCGGTAGCGTTGTTGTAATGGGCGTCGGGGCCTGCGCCGACGCCCCTATTAGGCGGGACGCAATTCCCGGGGTCAAGTGACCTCAGGGTGAGCGCATACTTACATCGCTCCGAAGCACGGATTCCATATCGGGATGTGTTCACCCGGCTGGTAACCTCAGGGTGAACGCAGACTCACAAAGGCGTGTTGTAAGTCCTTGAAAGAAGGTCGCGACGCCCAGCACAGCCTTGATGTAATGCGTTTACCCAGCGGGTAACCTTCGTCGACTGGACCCCGGGGCTGTTCCGCGCGATCCTTTCAGGCCCCGTCCTGTGCGCGTCACCCAATGAACAAAACGGCCACATCCCAACCTTGCCCCTGCGACTCCAAGGCAAGTTACGCCGAATGCTGCGATCGCTGGCTGTCCGGCAAGCCGGCTCCGACCCCTGAGGCGCTCATGCGTTCGCGTTTCACCGCCTATGGCCGGGGTGACGCCGCCTATCTGTCACTTACTTGGCACCCCTCGACGCGCCCAGCGGTCTTGCACCTGGAAGGGGGGCCGCGATGGTTGCGGCTCGAGATCATCGATGCCCGGTCAGACGGAGACAGGGGAACGGTTGAATTCATGGCGTGGTTTTTGGACCGGAGCAATGCCGGTGTGTTGCACGAGACCAGCCGCTTTGTGCGGGAGCAGGGGCGGTGGTGGTATGTCGATGGCACCATCCATCCGGCCACTGGGGGCAGGATTGGACGCAACGACCCCTGCCCGTGCGGCAGCGGCCGCAAGTTCAAGCGCTGCTGCGACCGGGCCTGAGAGCCAAGACGGTTCGCGACAGGCATCAAAACAGGCCCGTAGTGCGGCGTGCGGCCAGCTTTCCGTCTGCTGACCGCAGCCATCCGTGCTAATGCATCTCGCCCCGCGCCTGCTGGGCGACCGCTGGGAGACCCAGCCCATGGACGCTTTTCAGGTGACCATCCTCCTCGGCCAGCGCCTCCCGGGAATGCCGCGGTGTGGTTGCCGCCATTTACCGGGCATCACTTGGCTGACCGCATGCCAGCGGCTGACCTCGGTGCCGGGCGCCCAGACGTAATGGCGGGCGACATTATCCGACGGTGAACCCTCGGCATTGGGCTGGCTGCGGTAGGCAATGGTCGCCTTGCTCTCCGACTCCTTTTCGCCCTCGATGAAGCGGCCGTCGATCGCCCGCAACTTGGTTTCGTCGGCTACTAGAGCGGCATGCCGAGGAAGTGAAATTCGCAAAACTACCCGCTGAGGCAATTTCCCGTTGTGGCGATAAACTGGATTCGAATATGATTCATTTTTGGCTACGCTACCTAACATGAGTCGACAGCAGAAACGGGATGCGCGCGAACGGGAGCTGCTGGATGCCGCCCGCGGCGTTATCGCCGATGAGGGCATTCTGGAGTTCCGTATGGCCGAGTTGGCGCGCCGCGCCGGTTGTTCGGTGGGCACCCTGTATACCCATTTCGAGAGCAAGGAGGATGTGATCCTGGCGGTCGCGGTGGAGTCGGTGACCTGCCTCGAAACGCTGGCCGAGCGGGTGGCCGCTTTGCCGCTACGGACACCGGCCCGTCTGCTCGGCATCGTGGCGGCTGACTTCCTGCGCCGTCAGGCCCGGCCGGAGATGGCGGAACTGGAGCAGCTGGTGTTGAACGCCAGTATTTGGCGACGCGCCTCCCGTTCACGAGTAGCGGAACTACGCAGCCGTATCGAAGGCGTCAGCAACGGGGTACGCAACCTGATGCGGGACGCCGAAGCGGCCGGCGAATTTGCGACGGCGCCGGCACCGGGCTGGGTGGATCTCATCGACTACGGGCTATGGGGGCTGGTGGCGGGACTGAACGATCTCGGCGGTGTGCGTGAACACGTCGCCCGCTCTTTGGATCACTCACTGCAGCCCGGCAGTCCGCTGGTACGTAATTCGGTGGTGCTGATCAACAGTGTTCCCTGGCGAGACCCGCTGCAGGATCCCGATGTGCTGGAGGTCTTGCAATCGGTTGTGGCACTGGTCGAGTGCCGAAGTTAGGCAATTTGTCCCTTTTTTACCTGCGTTTAGATTTCCGGGAGCAAAGAATGCAGTACAGCGTAATTGTTCGTCGTTGCCTGAGGTCCTTTGCCAGGGCAGCGATTCTGATCGGGTGCGCCGGTGTGCCGATGTCGTCGGTCGCCGAAGAGGAAGCACCCGCGCTGCCGGTGGAGGCCCAGCCCGTGATCATCGGCGAAGTGCAGCGGATCGTGCAGGCGGTCGGTACCCTGCGCGCCAATGAATCGGTGACCCTGCGTCCGGAGATCCAGGGCCGGGTCGAATCGATCCTGTTCGAGGAGGGGCAGCCGGTGAAGGCGGGTGCGGCGCTGATCCGGCTGGACGACGACCGCTATCGGGCCGAACTGAACGAGGCTGTGGCCAACCGCGACCTCGCCGCGGTCAACTTTCGCCGGGCGGAGCAATTGATCCAGCGCAAGGTCGGTTCGGAGCACGACCGCGACAAGGCGGCCGCCGAACTGGAGGCCAACCAGGCCAGGGTCGCGCTTCATCAGGAAACCTTGAGCAAGACGGCGCTGACGGCACCGTTCGATGGCGTGGCTGCACTGCGCGAGGTCAGCGTCGGTGATATCGTCAGCCCGGGGCAGGCACTGACCAGCATCGTCGCCATTGACCCGATTAAGGTGGATTTCCGCGTGCCGGAGTTGTATGTCGGTGCCGTGCAGCCGGGGCAGTCGCTGCAAGTGGTGCTGGATGCTTTTCCCGGGGAGCGCTTCAGCGGGCAGGTCTACGCCATCGACCCGCAGGTGGATGTGCAGGGCCGTAGCATTTTGATCCGCGCTACCGTGCCGAATCCCGACGCGCGCCTGCGTCCGGGCCTGTTCGCCCGGGTCGAACTGGTGCTGGAGCGGTTCGCCGACGCGGTGCAGGTGCCGGAGGAGGCGGTGGTGCCGCGCGGCGGCGATCAATTCGTCTACCGCATCGTTGATGGCAAGGCGGAGATGACCGCGGTCAAGTTGGGGATCCGGCGCGGCGCGCGGGTGCAGGTATTGGAAGGGTTGGACCCGGGTGACGTGGTGATCACCGCCGGTCAGCTGAAGGTGCAGCCGGGTGCCGCGGTGGTGCCGGTGAACCTGGAGCAGCAACCCGCGAGCGGACCGGCAGGGGCGGACGTATGATCCTCTCGGACATCAGCATCCGTCGCCCGGTGCTGGCGACGGTGATGAACCTGCTGATCGTGCTGGTCGGCATCATCGCCATGGACCGGTTGACCGTGCGCGAGTACCCCAACATCGACGTACCGGTGGTGACGGTGAAGACCACCTACCCCGGAGCCAATGCCGAGATCATCGAGTCCCAGGTAACCCAGATCCTGGAGGATTCCCTCTCCGGCATCGAGGGGATCGATTTTATGACTTCGGTCAGCCGCGCCGAGTCGAGTCAGATTACGGTCAACTTCAAGCTCGACCGCGACCCGGACTCCGCGGCCAATGACGCCCGTGACCGCGTGGCCCGTGTGCGCGGCCAGCTGCCCGACGAGATCGAGGAGCCCATCGTCTCCAAGGAAGAAGCGGACGCCCAGCCGATCATCTACTTGGCATTTTCCTCCGACCGCCATGACCCGCTGGAGGTGACCGACGTCGCCGACCGGTTGGTGAAGGACCGGCTGCAGACCATTCCGGGCGTGGCCAACGTCATGATCTTCGGTGAACGCCGATATTCGATGCGGGTCTGGCTCGACCGCGCCCGCCTGGCGGCGTACGGACTGACACCGCAGGATGTGGAGAACGCCCTCCGGGCGCAGAACCTGGAAGTGCCGTCGGGGCGGATCGAAAGCGCCCAACGTGAATTCACCGTGTTGGCGGAGACCGACCTGCGGACGCCCGGGGAGTTCGAACAGGTGGTGTTGCGCAATGACGAGGGTTACCTGGTGCGCCTGGGTGACGTGGCACGGGTGGCGATCGGACCCAAGGAGGAGCGGCGTATCACCCGCTTCAAGGGCGAGAGCGCGGTGGCGCTCGGGGTGGTCAAGCAATCAGTGGCCAATCCACTGGAGGTCTCGCAAGGCGTACGCAACCTGTTGCCCGAGATTGCACAGACCCTGCCGGACGGGATGCGGGCGCGGATCGCCTACGACAAATCGGTATTCATCGACCGCTCCATCGACGCGGTGTTCACCACCATCGGCGAGGCGGTGCTGCTGGTCATCGTCGTGATCTACGCCTTTCTGCGTAGCGTCCGCGCCACCCTGGTGCCGATGGTGACCATCCCGGTGTCGCTCGTGGGCGCCTTCACCTTCATGTACCTGTTCAATTTCTCCATCAACACTTTGACGCTGTTGGCCTTCGTGCTCGCCATCGGACTGGTGGTGGACGACGCCATTGTCATGCTGGAGAACATCTACCGGCACGTGGAGGAGGGCCTGCCACCGATGCAGGCGGCGCTCAAGGGGGCCAAGGAGATCGGCTTTGCGGTGCTGGCGATGAGTTTCACCCTGGCGGCGGTGTTTGCACCGGTGGCATTTACCGAGGGGCGCACCGGGCAGCTGTTTGCCGAGTTCGCCTTGACCCTGGCCAGCGCCGTCATCGTATCCGGTTTCGTCGCCCTGTCGCTGTCGCCGATGATGTGCTCGCGCATGCTCAAGCATGAGAAGCACGGCAAGCTGTACGAAATGGGCGAGCGTTTTCTCAACGGCCTGAACAGCGGCTACGAGGCGTTACTGCGGCGTGCGCTCGGTGTCCGTTGGGCGGTGCTCGGCATCGGTGTAGCGGCAGCGGTCGGCATGGTGCTGCTGTTCGGCCAAATCAAATCGGAACTGGCGCCGGTGGAAGATCGCGGCCTGGTGCTGGGCGTCGGCATCGGACCGGACGGCGCCACCCCGGCCTACACCGACACCTACGCCCACCAGATGGAGGCGATCTACAAGGAGATCCCGGAGGTGGAGCGCTTCTTCATGGTGGTCGGCTTTCCGGTGGTCAATCAGCTGATCTCATTCGTCGGTCTGGAAGACTGGAATGAGCGGGAGCGCAACGCCGGTGATGTCGCCGGAGAACTCGGGCCCAAGCTGTTTGGCGTCACCGGGCTGATGACCTTTCCGGTGCTGCCGCCCTCGCTGGGTCAGAGTGTGATCAGCCGGCCGGTGGAGTTCTACATCCAGAGCAGCGAGTCCTATGAGCGATTGCAGGAGGTGGTGGACCAGGTGATGGAAAAGGTGCGAGCCAACCCGGGGCTCGTCAATCCGGACACCGACCTCAAGCTCAACAAGCCGGAACTCAGGGTGGTGGTGAACCGCGAGAAGGCGGCCATGATCGGTGTCGATGTCGCCACCATCACCCGTACCCTGGAAACCATGCTCGGTGGTCGCAACGTTACCCGCTTCAAGCAGAACGCCGAGCAGTACGATGTCATCGTCCAGGTGGCTGACGTCGACCGCCGCGATCCCCAGGACCTGACCAACATCTACGTGCGCGGTCCGGAGGGGCAGATGGTGCCGCTCGCGAACCTGGTCAGCCTGCGGGAGACGGTCGCACCGCGCGAGCTGAACCACTTCAACAAGCTGCGCGCGGTGAAGCTCAACGCCAATCTGGCGCCGGGCTACAGCCTGGAAGAGGCACTGGCCTTCATGGAGCAGACCGTGGAGGAGGTCGGCGCTGCCGGGATCCAGGTGGACTATGGCGGCGTCTCGCGCGAGTTCAAGGAGTCGAGCAACGCCCTGTTCGTCACCTTCATCCTGGCGCTTGGCTTCATCTACTTGGTGCTGTCGGCCCAGTTCGAGAGCTTCCGCGCGCCGCTCATCATCATGCTCTCGGTGCCGCTCGCCATGGCCGGCGCATTGCTGACGCTGAAGCTGACCGGAGGCACCTTGAACGTCTATAGCCAGATCGGGCTGATCACGCTGGTGGGATTGATCACCAAGCACGGCATTCTGATCGTGGAGTTCGCCAATCAGCTGCGGGACCAGGGCAAGGCGGCGCGGGAGGCGGTGGTCGGGGCCGCCGTACTGCGCCTGCGCCCAATCCTGATGACCACCGCGGCCATGGTGCTCGGTGCCGTGCCGTTGGCGCTCGCCACCGGGGCGGGGGCCGAAAGCCGTGAGCAGATCGGCTGGGTGATCGTCGGCGGCATGACCTTCGGCACCCTGCTGACTCTGTTCGTGGTCCCGGTGGTTTATACCTATCTGGCCGGCCGACGCCCGGCCGAAGGCTAGACGTTCCGGGTAATCGAACGAGGCTCCCCTCTCCCGCCGGTAGAGGGGAGCGAGAACGGGGTCGCGACGGCCCTTCAGTCGGCGGCTCCCCCCACCAACTGCGCCAGCAACTGCGTCCGCGCAGTCTCCAGCTCACGGTGTATTGTCTCCTTGTCGGCACCCGCCTCCAGCAATTCGAGACAGCGGGCGTGATAGTCATCAACCGCGCCGCGAAGTCGGGCAATCCCGGTCGCCTCCGGGGCCGGGTTTGCCCCGACGTCGAGCGGCTCCACCACCGCGGATTTCGGCACCATCCGCTGGCGGTTACTCTTTTCCTCCGCCGCAAGCAGTGGATTGACCTTGATATACACGGCATCTTCCCACGCGAAGCGGGCGCCGACCGGCAGCAGACTGAAACGCGTCATGGGTGGCGTATCCTTCATGGAATGGTTCGGTGATCAAAACCGTAAGGCTTCACTTCGGCCATTCGGCTCGCCTCCGCGCCGGAGACTGGCCGATATCGCGCGCCACTCTATCCTTTAAGTGACTTGATTGGCCATATGGAGGTGCGCCATGAACAAGCTGCTTCAGCTGCTGTTGGCCGGTATGCTCGTGTTCGGCCTGGCCGGTTGTGAGGCCCTGGTCGGTGCCGGCGTCGCCGGCGGTGCCTACGAGTACCAGAACAAACAGGCCCTCGATGACCTCGAGGAGCAGTATCAGGCCGGCGAAATCGGTCGCGATGAGTATCTGCAGCGCAAGGAAGAGATCGAAGGCGGCTCGGCCGTCTATTGATCAGGGACCGGTGCCCCGCCCCCCGGTGGGGCACCTGCCCTCAACCCTCGCGCGTTCGGAGCCCGGCGGTCAGCACAAACAGCAGCATGGCCGCCACTACTACGGCCGGCCCCCCGGGTAGGTCCCACTGTAGTGAACCCCACAAACCGCCGGACACCGACAGGGTGCCCGCCCCTGCGGCCATTAGCGCCATCTGCTCGGGGGTTCGGGAGAGGGGACGAGCGGCCGCCGCCGGAATGATCAACAAAGCGGTGATCAGCAGCACGCCCACCACCTTCATCGCCAACGCCACAACCAAGGCAATCAGCAGCATGTAGACAAGGCGGACCCCGACCACCGGCACCCCTTCCACTCGCGCCAGTTCTTCGTGCACGGTGAGCGAAAGCAGCGGACGCCAGATGAACAGCAGCATGGCGAGCGCCAACGCACCGCCGGCATAGATCCAGAGGATGTCCTCCGTCGTGACCGCCAGGATGTCCCCGAAGAGATAGCCGGTCAGGTCGACCCGGAGTCCCTCCAAAAAGCCGAGCGCCACCAACCCCAGCGCGAGAGTGCCATGGGACAGGATTCCGAGCAGAGTGTCAGAGGCGATCCGCCGCTGTTGCTGCATCAGCACCAGGCCCGTGGCCAACAAGGTGCAGACGAGCACTACCCCCAGATTGACGTGGATCCCGAGCAGGAAACCGAGCGCCACCCCAAGCAGCGCGGCGTGTGCGAGGGTGTCGCCGAAGTAGGCCATGCGCCGCCAAACGACGAAGGCCCCCAGTGGCCCTGCCGCCAGGGCGACGCCGATGCCCCCGACCAGCGCACGCACCAGAAAATCATCCATGGTCCTTCTCCTCCCGCAGGTGGCAGATCGCGCAGGGGCTGCCGGCCTCATGATGGTGGTGGGTGTAAAGGGCGAGTTCCGCGGTGGCGCGCGGAAACAGGGCCCGATAGGCCGGGTCGTTGCTGACCGCGCCCGGCTCGCCGGAGCAGCAGACGCTGCGATCCAGGCAGACGACCCGATCGGTGGCGGCCATCACCAGGTGCAGGTCATGGGAGACCATCAGGATCCCGCAGCCGCGCCGATCGCGCACCCGTCGAATGAGGGCATAGAGTTCCTCCTGACCCCGAACATCCACTCCCTGCACCGGCTCATCGAGGATCAGCAGGTCGGGATCCCGCAGCAGGGCCCGCGCCAGCAGCACCCGCTGGAACTCCCCCCCGGAGACGGCCTGGACCGGGCTTTCGAGTACATGGGCCACGCCCACCTCGACCAGCACAGCCTCCAGCTGGGCACGGGTTGCCCTGACACCGAGCGTCAGGAAGCGCTCCACCGAAAGCGGCAAGACGGGGTCGATCAGCGCGCGCTGCGGCGCGTAACCAAGCGTGATCCCCTTACGCCGACCCACGCTCCCGGCCTGTGGTCGCATTAGCCCGAGGATCACCCGCACCAGGGTCGACTTGCCGGCGCCATTGGGGCCGATCAGGGTGACGATCTCTCCCTCGGACACCGTCAGTGACACTTGGTCGAGTACGGTGCGAGCGCCGTACCGCACGGTGATGTCGCTGGCGTAGGCCAGGGGGGACTCAGGCATGATCGTGGCACTCGTTGCGGCAGTGCGCGCAGTAGCCGTGTACCTCGACCGTCTGGCGGGCTGCCTGAAAATCGAGCCGTGCACTCGATGCCGAGATGGCGGAGCTCACCGAGTCGGCACTGACCTCCGCTACCCGGTGGCAGCGGTCGCAGATCAGGAACTGGGCGCGGTGCGCCTCACCCGGTCGGGTGCAGCCGACATAGGCGTTCAGTCCCTCCAGGCGGTGGATCAGGCCGTGCTCGAGCAGGAACTCCAGCGCCCGGTACACCGTGGGCGGAGCCGCACGGATGCCCTCGTCACGCAGGCGATCCAGTAATTCATAGGCCCCGACCGGTTGATGACTGGACCAAACCAGTCGGAGTACCCGTCGCCGCTGTTCGGTCAGGCGCAGGCCGCGCTCCTGGCAGAGGAGCGCGGCCTTCCGGAGTGCCTGCTGCAGACAGCGTTGATGATCGTGCTCGGCGAAGGCCGCGGTGCTTGCAGTCACGACGGGGGTTCTCCCGGTTCGATGTTTCGATAGAATGAAACATTATAACGATTCATGCGCAAGAGGGTTCACCCGTGAAAGCAGTGGTTGTCTCGATTTGGTTGTTGGTGGCGGCAGGCTCGGCCATGGCCGAGCCGCGGGTGGTTACCAGCATCCCTCCGTTGCATTCGTTGGTGGCGGCCGTCACGGCGGGCGTCACCGAACCGCACCTTTTGGTGCCCAATGGGGCTTCGCCGCATGCCTATGCCCTGCGGCCGTCGGATCGGCGGGCGTTGAGCGAGGCTGACTTGATCGTCTGGGTCGGGCCGGATTTGGAGTTCTTTCTGGAAAAGGCACTCGCGAGCGGCTCCCGGGCCCGGCACCTGGAAATGACCGCGCTACCGGGCTTGCTCCGACTACCAGCCCGACACGGGGGCAAGTTCGAAGGCGCCGGACACGACCATGAGCCGCCCGGCGATCACCGTCATCACGACGGGCTCGATCCGCATGTCTGGCTCGATCCCGACAATGCCCGTGTGCTGCTGGGGGCGGTCGCGGCGGCGCTGGTGGAGATCGACCCCGCCAACGCCGCCCGTTACCATGCCAACCGACTGGCAGCCGAACGCGAACTCGCGGTAACGGTCGACACGATCGAGCGTCGGCTCGCTCCGATCAAGCGGCGGCCCTACGTCGTCTTCCATGATGCCTACCGCTACTTCGAACAGCACTTCGGTTTGAACGCCGTGGCCGCGGTGACCGTCAGTCCCGAACAACGGCCGGGCGCGCGCCGTCTTTCCGAAATTCGTGAGAGCATCCGCGCTTCGGGGGCCCATTGCGTGTTCACCGAGCCGCAATTCGAGCCGTCGATGGTACGGGTGGTGACCGAGGACACCGGGGCGCGTTCGGGGGAGCTGGATCCGCTGGGCGCCGGTTTGACGCCCGGCCCGGGGCTTTACCCCCGACTGCTCGAGCGGCTGGCGCTGAGCCTGGAGGAGTGCCTTTCATGAGCCCGGAGGTAAGCAGCTAAGCCTGTTCGATGCGGCCGAGCATCCGTTCGGCGAAGTCACGGATGACCGGCAATTTGTGCTCGAGGTCATCATAGGCATGCGAGCCGCCGGTTTCGACCAGCAACTCGGCCCCGGATAGTACCGACACCGTCTTGCTGTGGTCGATCAGTTCGTCGCCGGACTGAATCAGCACCAGCAGTCGAGCGGGCTCCGGGTGGGGGATGAGCAAGCGCCGCAGAGTATCCAAATGCGCCTCGGTGCACTCGAAAAGGGAGCCGTCGAAGGAGTGCCGGCTGAGGCCGAGCACTTGCCGCAGTACCGCACCGGCCTGTAGGGCCGGGTTGATCAGCACGGCAGGCAACCCGCGGCGGGCAGACAAATGGTAGGCATAGAGGCCGCCGAGCGAACTGCCGACCAGCAACGGCGCCTGGCCCATCGCTTCGAGCAGCGTTTCCAGTGTCTCGATGGCGAGCTGTGGGATGTGGCTGAGGCTGGGCGAGAAGACGTGCGGCAGGTGGGCGCTCAGCAGCCGGCCCTTGGCCGAGTGGGCCGAACTGCCGAAGCCATGGATGTAGAGGGTCGGATGGTCGTGCGACATCGGCCCATGGTCCCCGAAAACCGGGGACGTGTGCAATCGCCGCTCAGTCGCCGACGATGGTGCAGATCGCCTTCGGCTCCTCGACCATCAACACCAGGCTCTCGCTGACATACAGCTCGTGGTGGATTCCGTCCTGGGCCGAGTAGCCGGTCATCAGATCCTGCCCGATGATGAGCCGGCCGACCCTGGGATCGACCAACACACCGCCCTCAATCCCCGCCTTGAACACGCCCAGCTCACACAAGCGGCGCAGATGTTCCAGCTGGAGCATGTCGGTCCCTTCGTATCGCCGGAAAAGGCTGTTGTAGTGACCGGCAGAGAGTGCAAGCGCATAGGGGCCGTGGAACCCGGCGCTGTCGAGCAGGTTGACTGCCGCCAACACGTCATTCAGGGCATCTTCGGTGCTGCCCCAGTTTCCGCCGCGATGCTCGTTGTGGCCATCGGCGGTCAGGAGTCCGGCAAGGCCGAAATCCTTTTGGCCGTAGTAGATAAACTGCTCTTCGCGGCGGGCGACTGCCTCGGCGGCATCGGCAACCGCGGTGAGGTTGAGTGGCTGTCCCCCCGCCAGGGCTGCCTCGATGCGGCGGATGCTGAGGCGAAAGCCCCGACGCAGCATCGGCACCGAAATCGCCCGGCTGAGTACCGCACCGGCCTCGTCCGCCTCCGGTTGCCGGCAGTAACGGTCCTCGCCCAGTTCGACCGCGGTCAGGCCAACCCCGTACGGACCGTCCACGTCCAAAAAACGCCTTCCGGTGAGGGCCGCGCGGGCGGCCTGACTGGCTTCTGCATCGATCCGTTCCCAAAGTGCCGGCTCGAAGCTGGCTGCTTCCCGATTCAGGTAGTGCATGGGTCAGGCCCCCTTCAGGCTGCCGATGGTGAGACTCCCCCGTTCACTGGATTCCGGGCGGCCGGTAGTCTCGCCGGCCTCCTCCTCTTCCACCTCGACGATCGGCTTTTCGCTGAACAGGTAGGTGCGGAACTGGGCCGCGAAGTCCGCATCCCGCCGGCGCAGCCACTCCAGCAGCATCGAGGCGTGTTCGATCTCTTCACGCATGTTATGCAGCAGGATCTCCCGCAGTTCCGCGTCTTCGCAGCTGTCGGCCCGTTGCCGGTACCAATCCACCGCCTCGAGTTCCTCCTGGACGGAGGTCAGGGCGCGGTGGAGGTCCTGGGTGGTCGAAGTGAGTTTTTCGAGGGGTTCGTGATAGCTGGTACTGGCGGCCATTTTGCGTCTCCCGGCGGAAGCGTGACAGGCACAGGCGAGCGGCCGGAACATGTCCGACCGCGGCCTGTAATCGAAAAGGTAGACGCTTGCGCGGAGTTGCGCGTTGGTGCAGGCAGGTAGGCAGAGCTTAGAAGGGTTTGACGATCACCAACACCACGATCCCGACGAGTACCAGTACCGGGAACTCGTTGAACCAGCGATAGAACACGTGACTGCGCTGGTTGGCATCCGCCTGGAAAACCCGCAGCAGACGGCCGCACCAGACGTGGTAGAACAGCAGTACTCCCACCAGCGCCAGTTTGGCATGCAGCCAGCCCATCGAGCTGTAGGCGGCCCACGCGTACTCGTAGAGCAGCCAGAGCCCCAGTACGGTGGCGACTACTGCACTTGGTGTCATGATGCCGCGGTAGAGCTTGCGTTCCATCACCTTGAAACGCTCGATGCTGGCAGCGTCGTCGGCCATGGCGTGGTAGACGAACAGCCGCGGCAGGTAGAACAGGGCGGCGAACCAGGTCACCACCGCGATCAGATGAAAGGCCTTGATCCAGAGCATCGGTCTAGCCTGCCGTCAACATGCCGCGAATGCGGGCCTTCAGGGCCGGAATATCGAGGCTGCCGAGCTTCTTCTGCACGATGCGGCCTTCCGGATCGATCAGGAAGCTGGTCGGGGTGACGCTGACGTTGCCGAAGGCCTGGGCGACGCGGCCGTCGTTGTCCCGCCCGATCGTATAGGGAAGTGAGCGGCGTTCGACCAGTTCGCGGACCTGTTCCGGGGGATCGTAGGCCATCGCCACCCCCAGCACGGCAAGTCCGGCCGGCCCCAGTTCCTGGTGCAGTTCGGCCAGATGCGGGATCTCTTTGACACAGCTGGGACAGGTAGTGGCCCAGAACGTGACCAGAACCGGCCGGCCACGAAGGTCGGTCAGGCTCACCGGCTTGCCATCGAGCGTCTCGATGGTGACGTCGGGCGCCAGCTGCGCCCCACTGGGGCTCATCCAAAGATAGCCGAGCAGTCCCGCCAGTATGACGGCAAAGCCGACGATGGCGATTTCCTTGGTCTTCATGGGTTGGGCTCTTGGTTCATGATCAGGGAACATTCTAACCTGCCACGGCCGTCAGTCCCGTAGACTGGCGCCTTTCTCTCGCGGTTCCGTCGCCTCTTCCTCCAGATCCGGCCGGAATTCACCCGATGTCGGTGCCGGTGCCGGGGGAGCCGGACCCTGGCCCAGGAACGTTTCCGCAAGGGCACGGTAGATTGGGGTCGGGCAGACCAGCCGGGACATCCCTTGGGCAATAAAGGCGGTAGCCATCAAGGGCAGCAGCATGTCGTGATTATCTGTCATCTCCATCACGATCACGAAGGCGGTGATCGGCGTCTGCACTACACCGGTGAAGTAGCCGGCCATTCCGAGAATGATGACGGCGGTGCTCGAGATGCCGGGCATCAAGGCCGACAGGTCGGCGCCGAGGCCGGCGCCCGTAGCCAGGGAAGGTGCAAAGATGCCGCCGGGGATGCCGCTTAGGTAAGAGGCGATGGTCGCGGTAATCTTGTATATCGGGTACCAAGGGTCGATATCGGCGCCGGCGCTGATCACGCGCTCTGCCTCGGTGTACCCGGTGCCGTAACTCAAACCGCCGGACAGCAGACCGACCACCGCCACGGACAGCCCGCAGATCCCGGCCACCAGCAGCGGCCGCCGAGCCAGCAGCGGGGCTACACGCCCCGAACCCCAGATCAGTGTCTGACTGAACACTCCGCCCAGCAGGCCGCCGATGACACCGCACACCGGGATGGCCAGCCAGTCGGCACCGTAGGTGAAGTGCACCGCACTGCTGCCAAAGTAGTTGTAGTTGCCCGCAACCACCAGAGCGGTCATACCGGCGAAAATGACCGCGGTCAGCACCACGCCGCTTGCCTGTTCTTCGAACGAGCGGCTCATCTCCTCGATGGCGAATACCACCCCGGCAAGCGGCGTATTGAACGCCGCGGCGATCCCCGCCGCGCCGCCCCCCGTAATCAGGGCGCGCTGCATGTAGTGGGGCGGATATTTCACGATCCGCCCAAGGGAATACATGATCGCGGCACCGATGTGCACCGTCGGACCTTCACGGCCGATGGAGGCGCCGGAGAGAAGACCGAGCAGCGACAGCAGAATCTTGCCGAAGGCAATGCGGATGGACAGCATGCTGTCGCGGAGCCCGCCTCGTGCACGCCTGTCCAGCGCGGCGAGGGTCTGCGGAATACCGCTGCCCTGGGCTCCGGGGAAAAAACGACGGGTCAGCCAGGTGACCGACATCAGCCCGACCGGGCAGACCACCAGGGCCGCCAGTGGATAGTCCGACACCAGGTCGGCGAAAAGGCCGTTGGCGTGTTCGGCGGCGGTGGCGAAAAAGGTCGCCACCAGCCCCACCAGCACGGCGCCGCCCCACAAAGCGGCGCGGATCTGCCAGGCGGTGGTGGAAAACAGTTTGCGTCTGGAGAGAATCGGGTGGCCCATAATCGGGGGCAAGTGCAAAAAGGCGGGAAAAGAAGAGCTACTTTACCACAGCACTTTTTTTTGCGCCGGTATTGACATCACCTAACCAGGGGTCTTACGCTGTTCGTCAAGGTCAGGATACAAGAACAACAACGTATCCAGTACCAGCTTGAAGCGGCTTCGGCCGCTTTTTCTTTTTGCGACTTGCGCTCTTTCGTTCCGCGGACGCACTCCTTATCATTCCGGCTTTACTCCCAAACCAGACAGATTGGAACCAATGGCAAAGATTGCTGCGGGTATCGTCGGCGGTACCGGGTATACCGGGGTCGAGTTGTTGCGGCTGCTCGCCGCCCACCCCGAGGTGGAACTGAAGGTCATCACGTCGCGCTCCGAAGAGGGGCTGCCCGTGGCGGACATGTTCCCCAACTTGCGCGGTCGCCTCGATCTCCGCTTCAGCGCGCCGGACGTGGCGGTACTGAAGAGTTGCGACGTTGTCTTCTTCGCCACCCCCAACGGCACGGCCATGAACATGGTGCCGGAACTTCTCGAGGCCGGCGTACGGGTCATCGACCTGGCCGCGGACTTCCGCATCAAGGACGTTTCCCTCTGGGAGCAGTGGTATGGCATGCAGCATGCCTGCCCCGAGTTGGTTGCCGAGGCCGTCTATGGCCTACCCGAGATCAACCGTAAAGCGGTACGCGAAGCGCGTCTGGTCGCCAACCCGGGGTGCTATCCCACGGCGGTTACCCTCGGTCTGCTGCCGCTGGTCGAGCGCGGTTTGGTTCCGACGTCCGGGATCGTCGCCGACTGCAAGTCCGGCGCCAGCGGGGCCGGCCGGTCAGCCAAGGTCGGGATGCTGATGTGTGAAGTCGACAGCAGCTTCAAGGCGTATGGCGTGGCGGGTCACCGGCACCTGCCTGAGATCAGGGAAACCCTCTCGGCGGTAGCGGGGAAACGGATGGCATTAACCTTCGTTCCCCACCTGTTGCCGATGATTCGCGGCATCCACGCCACGCTCTATACCGTGGTTGAGGACCGGAACACCGATCTCCAGACGCTCTACGAAACGCGTTTCGGCCAAGAGCCGTTCGTCGATGTCATGCCCAGCGGCTCCCATCCGGAGACCCGAAGTGTGCGCGGCGGCAACATGTGCCGAATCGCCTTGCACCGGCCCCAGGGGGCTGACACCGTGGTGATCCTCTCCGTGATTGATAACCTGGTGAAGGGGGCCGCCGGGCAGGCGGTGCAGAACATGAACATCATGTTCGGGCTCAGGGAACTCGATGGGATCGACGCCATTCCGGTCTTGCCATGACCCGGCTGATCGTTCGTGCCCATCAGCCGTGGCGTGTGCGCCTGTTCGCAGTGCTGTCGCTGGTCGCAGTCGTAGGATCCGGCTGGGGATTGTTCGAATACGGGCGGATTCGGGGTGGCTATGACCGTGTCGCCACCGCTTCGGAAAAAGCCGCCCTGCTGGCGGCCAGCGCCGAAGACCGCAAGCTGGCGGAGCGGTCACGTGAACAGTTGGTGATCCTCGAACGCACCCGGGAAGTCGAACGGAAGGCGTATGACGACCTCGAACAGGCCGTAGCCACCCTGCAGGACGAAATTCAGGAACTCAAGGGCGAATTGGCGTTCTATCGGGGAATCGTTTCACCCAGTGACGGGCGCGAAGGACTGACGCTGCAGGAGTTCGGCGTCACGCCGGCACTCGGCGATCGCGCTTGGCGCTACAAACTGGTGTTAACGCAGGTTCGCAAGAATGATACCGTAGCCATCGGATCGGTGGACATGACCATTGAGGGCATCCAGGCCGGTGAGCCGGCACGACTGCCCATAAAGACGCTTGCAAAGGCTGGGAAACTGCAAACGGCTTTCAGATTCAAGTACTTCCAGGACATGCAAGGGGAATTTGTGTTGCCGGAGGGATTTCAGCCTGCCAAGATTTTGGTGGTGGTCGATCCTCGGGGCAGCAAGCATCAGCGTCTGGAAGAGAGTTACGATTGGCCCGCTGAGGAGAGTTGAGACGCATGTTCGGAAGCAAAAAGAGTGGTGGCGGCAAGAGCACCAAGATCGATACGCTGATCGGCCAAAATAGCGAAATCCACGGTGACGTCATGTTCCGGGGCGGGTTGCATGTCGACGGCGTGATCCGCGGCAATGTCCATGCAGAACCCGAGAGCGACTCCGTCATGAGCCTTTCCGAACGGGGGCTCGTTGAAGGGGAGATCCGGGTTCCGAACGTCGTATTGAATGGCTCCGTCCAGGGCGATGTCTACTGCAGTGAGCATATCGAACTCGCTGCCCAGGCCCGCGTCACCGGCAACGTCTATTACCGCCTGATCGAGATGGCTCGCGGCGCGGAAGTCAACGGCAACCTGGTTCACTGCGGCGACGGGGAGCCGACGAATGCCAAAAGCCCGAGCGCACCCAAACCGCTCCTGCTGGAAGAGAGTGAATCTTGACTAAATCGATAGGGAAATCGATAATTCGCCTAGTTTGCAGCCCAATGACTTTTGGAGACATGACATGAGTGAAGCTGAAAGCCCGCTGATTTTTACCGACAGTGCAGCCAACAAGGTTCGGCAGCTCATTGAGGAAGAAGGCAATGCCGATCTGAAGTTGCGTGTGTTTGTCACCGGTGGCGGCTGTTCCGGTTTTCAGTACGGCTTCACCTTCGATGAGAATGTCAACGAAGGGGACACTTCGGTCGAAAAGAATGGAGTGACACTGCTGATCGATCCCATGAGCTTCCAGTATCTGGTCGGTGCCGAAATCGACTACAAGGAGGATCTGGAGGGTGCGCAGTTCGTGATCCGCAATCCGAATGCGACCACCACCTGCGGCTGCGGTTCCTCCTTCTCGACCTGATCCGAATCTGCCGCTCGCGAATCCGGCCCCGGCGTTTTCGTCGGGGCTTTTTTATTTGTTTACAAGATGTTACAAGCGCAAAGAGCGGTGCTGCACCACGCCAGAACCTTTCTGGTATCCTAACCGTTCCGCGATTTGGGTGGAGAAAGCATGAACGAGTACCTGCCGGGTCTTGAGGGCGTGCCCGCCACGCGCTCCAATATCTCCTGCATTGATGGGGAGAAGGGGATTCTGGCCTACCGGGGTTACCCGATTGGCCAGTTGGCGGAGCACAGCACCTTCGAAGAGACCACCTTGCTGTTGCTCGACGGCCAACTGCCTTCCCGGGAGGGCTTGGACCACTTCGATCATCAGCTGCGTCGTAATCGCCGGGTCAAGTACAACATCCGCGAGATGATGAAGCACATGCCGGCTACCGGGCATCCGATGGAGGCGCTGCAGACCGCTACCGCCAGTCTCGGCATGTTCTATCCCAGCAATGAATGCCTCGTGGGCTCGGACCTCTGCGAGGACCTCGATTACATCCACAACATGACGGTCAAGATCATCGCCCGCATGCCGGCGATCGTGACCATGTGGTCCCACATCAGGGCCGGTTACGACCCTATTGAACCGCGCCAGGACCTCTCCTACGCCGAGAATTTTCTGTATATGTTCTCGGGCGAGGACCCGGACCCGGAGATGGCCCGGATCCTCGACACTTGCCTGATCCTCCACGCCGAGCACACGATCAATGCCTCGACGTTTGCGGCCCTGGTCGCTGGCTCGACCCTGGCCAGCCCTTATGGGGTCATTGCCGCGGCAATCGGTACCTTGTCCGGCCCACTGCATGGCGGCGCCAACGAGAAAGTGGTGCACATGCTGCGTGAGATTGGGCGGCCGGAGAATGCCGGGCGCTGGCTGGAGCAGCGGCTGGAAAACAAGGAGAAGGTGTGGGGATTCGGCCATCGCGAATACAAGGTCAAGGACCCCCGCTCATCCATCATGCAACGGATGATGGAGCGGCTGGCGGTCCGGCGTGACGGGGCGGTCACGCCGCTGTTCGAGACCGCGGTGGCGTTGGAGGAAGCGGCGGCCGACCGTCTGGGGGCGAAGGGCGTCTACCCCAACGTCGACTTCTACTCGGGGATCCTCTACTCGGAAATGGGGATCAGTACCGACCTGTTCACGCCCATCTTTGCCGTGGCGCGCTCGGCCGGCTGGCTGGCCCACTGGCGCGAACAGTTGGCGGACAACCGCATCTTCCGCCCGACCCAAGTCTATACCGGCGAGCCGATGCGCGATTATATCCCCATCATCAGGCGGTAGCGGATTGTCCCAGAGTACTGGGGCGGTTTCCGGGATCGCTTCCCGGTGCTCTGTGAGGGCTACGGCGCTGGTGGGTTACGCTGGCGCTTGTTCGCCCCGACCTCCCGTAAGCCCTGCACCTCCGGCATACACCCCGCCGAGCACCACCGCGCGACTGGCCCCGGTGACCGCCGCACGTTACCCGGGCCTGCCGGCCAGCGTCTCGAGCGCCAGCCAGGCGAAGGCGGTGGCCTCCACGTGCAGCGGGGCGATCCCCTGTTCCGCCGTGGTGTTGATCTGGATTTCCGGGAGTGCCTGCTCGAGCAGGGTCAGCAGATGGCGATTGTGCGCACCGCCACCACAAACGAACAGCTCCCCGGTTTCGGGGGCATTGCTCCGGACCGCCGCCGCGATCGTTTGCGCAGTCAAAGCGGCCAAGGTGGCCTGGACGTCCTGTGGCACTTCCGTCTTCAGGCGAGTGAGCCACGCTTCATTGAAATATTCGCGACCGGTGCTCTTCGGCGGAGACAGGTGGAAATAGGGATCATCCAACAGTCGCTGCAGCAGGGCCGGAACGACTTGGCCGCCGGCGGCCCACTTTCTGTTGCTGTCGAACGAGCGGCCGCAATGCCGCTCACACCAGTAGTCCATCAGCACGTTGCCGGGGCCGGTATCGAAACCGGTGACCATGCCGGCCCGGACATCAGGCCAACGTAGATTTCGCGGTTCACGCTACTGCCCGAGGGCCAGGCGAGTGCGATTGAATACGTCGAGCTGTCCGAGGAGGTTGGCCGCGACGGCGTCGAACGCCGCCTTGTGCTGGGCGGCGATGGGTTCCGCTTGAGGCAATTTGACCGTCAGCGGATTGCGATGAACCCCGTCGACCCGAAATTCGTAATGAAGGTGCGGCCCCGTAGCCAGACCGGATGCCCCGACGTAGCCGATAGTCTGTCCCTGCTTGACGCGACTGCCAACCTTCAAGCCGGAGCGGTACTGGGACATATGGCCGTAAAGCGTGCTGTAGCGGCCCCCGTGCTGGATCACGATCGTCCGACCATAACCACCTTTCCAGCCCAGGGTCACGATCTTGCCATCACCGGCCGCCTTGATGGGGGTTCCGGTCGCGGCGGCATAGTCGACGCCGCGATGCGGGCGTTTCTGACCGAGGACCGGATGGTAGCGCTCCGCCTGAAACTTCGAACTGATCCGGCGGAAGTCGACCGGAGAACGCAGGAACGCCTTCCGCATCGAGTGGCCGTCCGGGTCGAAATAGGAACTGCGTCCGTCCGGGCTGGTGAAGCGGATGGCCCGATGAACCCGCCCTTGGTTGACGAATTCGGCGGCAACGATTTCGCCCTCCTCGACCTTCTCGCCTTCGAGGAATCGCTCCTCGAACAGCAGGGTAAAGTGGTCCCCTTGGCGGATGTCCAGGGCAAAATCGATGTCCCAGCCGAAGATGCCGACCAGTTCCATAATCAGCCGGTCCGAGAGTCCGGCCGCCTTGCCGGAGTTGAACAGAGACGTATCGATCTCACCGGCGGCGTACGCCATCCGGATCTCAATCGGGCGTTCATCGATGCTGACCCGAAATTTTTCGCCTTCACGGCGGATGACCAGGGCCTTTTCCGTGGATAGTTTTTGGCGCAGCGCCTCCAGCCGGCCGTCAATAACATGGAACTGAAGGCTTTGCCCTGGCACCAGGCGGCGCAGTTTCGAGGCCTCCTCGCCGGCATTGAGTACCGCCAGCATCTGCACGGCCGTTAACCCCTGCCGATCAAAAATGGCGGAAAGGGTATCCCCCCGTTTTACCGTGACCTCTTGCCAGGGGATGACGGGTTCCTGCGCCGTTTCTTTGGGAGCGAGCAGGGTCGAGCGCGGCAAGGCCAGAGGTAGCGTCAGCTCACCCAGCGGGAGATGCCCCACTTCGACCGGATCGTGCCGGGTCGCCACCGCCTCCGGGCCGGGCCAGAACAGGGCCAACACCGCAACCGCAACCCCGAGTCCGGCTGCTGCATGGAAGTGAACGGGACGGAACCGGCGCCTCCCGCTAAGGCTCGGGCGGTCTTTGAAATCCCGCTTGAGAAGGTCGTTATCCACGGAAAGTTACGCTTGAAATCGTTGTCCTAAGATACCGTTAGGTGGCAAGTCGGTCAATGTAAGTCGTTGTCCTGTCAAGGTGCTGTGGTAATCTATGCGCCATTTTTCGGACCGGCATTTCTGGAGTTTTCCATGCCCTCGCTCGACGAATCGCTAGACCTCATCCGCCGCGGTACCGACGAGATCCTCGTCGAATCGGAGCTGGCGGAGAAGCTGAAATCGAAGCGGCCTCTGCGCATCAAGGCCGGCTTCGATCCGACGGCACCCGATTTGCACCTGGGCCACACCGTGCTAATCAATAAGCTGCGCCAATTCCAGGAACTCGGCCATGAGGTGATGTTCCTCATCGGCGACTTCACCGCGATGATCGGCGACCCCACCGGCAAAAGTGCCACCCGCCCGCCGCTCTCCCGTGACCAAGTGATCGAGAATGCTCAGACCTACGAGCATCAGATCTTCAAGATCCTCGATCCTGAGCGGACCCTGGTCATGTTCAACTCAAGCTGGATGAACGAGATGGACGCCGCCGGGCTCATCCAGCTGGCCGCCAAGCACACTGTGGCGCGCATGCTCGAGCGGGACGATTTTCATAAACGCTACAACAACGGTCAGCCGATTGCCGTGCACGAGTTCCTTTATCCGCTGATCCAGGGCTACGACTCGGTCGCCATGAAGGCGGACGTCGAACTGGGCGGGACCGACCAGAAGTTCAACCTGCTGGTCGGGCGTCAGTTGCAGGAGGCTTGGGGGCAGAAGCCCCAGGTGGTCATCACCATGCCGATCCTGGAGGGGCTCGATGGCGTTCAGAAGATGTCCAAGTCGCTCGGTAACTATATAGGGATCACTGATCCCGCCGAGGAGATGTTCGGCAAGCTGATGTCGATATCCGATGACCTGATGTGGCGCTACTTCGAACTGTTGAGCTTCCGCCCAATGGCGGAGGTCGAAGGTTTCAAGCGGCAGATTGCCGACGGACTCAACCCTCGCGACGTGAAGTTTGAGCTCGGACTGGAACTCGTCACCCGGTTCCATGACCGCACGGCGGCTGAGCAGACCAAAGCGGCCTTCATCGCCCGCTTCCAAAAAGGCGCCATGCCGGACGAGATGCCGGAGCTCGAACTTCAGTCCACCGACGGGGTCCTGTCTTTGGCGACGATCCTCAAGGAGGCCGGGCTCACGGAGAGCACTTCGGAAGCCCGACGCATGCTGAAGCAGGGCGCAGTTCGTATAGACGGCGAACGGGTTTCCCATGTCGAAGGGACCCTGAGCGCCGGCACCATAAGCGTGGTCCAAGTGGGCAAGCGGCGGTTTGCCCGGATTAAACTCGCCTAAGCCCTTGATCCATTTGGCGCGCTTATCGCAGCAGAAAAAAATTTATCAAATCGGTTGACCGCCCGAGCTTTGCGAGTAGAATGCGCACCTCTTCCAGGGACACGGGAGCCGGCGAAAGAGGTCGGGCGGTACGGAGAAAGCAGTTGACCGCAGGCACCCGGCGCGTATAATGCG
>JAWLGP010000061.1:0-4600 GCA_041685045.1 Gammaproteobacteria bacterium | reverse complement strand
TGCTGTCGTAAATCTGCCCGCTGCGCGGGGAATCGCCGGGGTTGCAGACCTCGTCGCCGGTAGAGAAGAGCGCGACACGGGGGCGGCGGAAGACCCGGGTCAGGGCGATGCCCAGCGAGGCGATCAGACCGAGGTCCGCAGGCCGAAGCCGGCGGCCGCGAGCCAGGACGGTTTCGCCCAGCTGCAGGTCCTCCCCTCGGCGCCTGATGTTGTCGCCACGCCGATGCCCCGGACCGATGCGCACCAGGCCGTCCGCCGCCTGCGCCTGTTCCCGCATGACCACGGTATCGGCGCCGTCCGGGATGGGTGCCCCGGTCATGATGCTGACGCATTCGCCGCGTGCGACGGCCGAACCGAGGGGGTGTCCCGCCAGTACACGGCCGGTCAGGCGCAGCGAACCGGACCCGGAAGCTGGGAGATCCGCGGCACGCAACGCGTAGCCGTCCATCGCCGAGTTGTCGGCGGGGGGCACGTTTATTGGCGCGATGATGTCCTGGTGCAGCACGCGTCCAAGCGCAGCCTCCAGCGGAACCTGCTCGGCCTCCCGGATGAGGTCGCAGGTGTCAAGGATGCGCTGCAGTGCCTCCGCCTGATGCAGCAGGTTGCCGGCGCCGGTGTACGGGGTCTCGTTTTCGTTTGACATATGGCTAACCGGATCGATGTCGGGCTGCCGGGCCTTGGAAGGAATGGTAATCCTGACGGGTTCCCAAAACCGTCACAGGGTTCGGAAAGGCGGTTGCGCGAGGACCTGCCGCTCGAGCGCCGCATGGTCCTCGGGCGTATTGATATTAACGAAGGCCTCCGGATGATCGGAGAGATCCGTCGTGACCATGCGGTGCTGCAGATACCAGGTGTCGATCTTGCGACCACCGCCTTGCACAAAGGCCCGAAGCGGCTTCAGCAGTGAACGGTGGAGCAGGGCAATCACCGGTTGCAGGCGCTCGCCGTCATGCGCCACTGCGATTTTCGCCGACTTCGCGAGCACCGTCGAGAGCAGTCGTTCGACCAGGTCGCCCGGCAACGGGGCTATCGCAGGGCACGACGGCGAGTCAGGGTTGCTTCACCACCAGCAGGGCCGAGAGCATCCCGGCCAGTGGTCCCGAGTAGCCATCGAGCACGTCTTCGATCACACGATGTCCTTACCGGGCGTACACGTCCTGATTCCGGTTGGCGCTGATCACCACTTCGTCCACCTGTGGTCGTATCCGGTGCAGGGCGTGTTCGATCATGGGTCTTCGGGCCAGCGGTACCAGTCCCTTGTCCTGTCCACCCATCCGTCGGGCACGCCCCCCGGGCAAGGATCAGTCCGGCCACCGGTCCCCGGGTCTGGCTGCTCCGCTGTACGGTCATCGCTGACTCCCGTAGTTTTCGGCCGACTACGCCCCGAACCAGGGTCGTGCGCGGCGAGAAATTCACGCATAGCTTAACGCGAAATCCGATGCGACTCCCGTTTCCGGCACGCTGGGGACCGCGGCATTTTCCGCAGTAGGCGGGGCCGTCCCGGCAGCGTCCGGGGTCTGAACCGGCTCCAGTGCACCCCGGCGGCGCATGCGTGTGCAAGTGATTGATCGGACCCAACACGCGAAGCCACTCGATCAACCGGGCAAGCCTTGGGCACCGGTGCCGGGTTCCCGCCTCTCCGGGGCGCCGACCTTCGAAACCCGGCCGTTCGTTCCGTTCACATGGGACATTCTGATGCAATCTCATCGTCAGGGTGTCTGACGTCAATTATTCTGGCCGGTCGGCGTCAATTACTTTGGCCGGTCGGTGATGGATGATTTGCGTCAGTGTCTGGGCTTGTGGGTGGCCTCCTGGAGTCTTTGTGTGTGGGTCTTCTTCCGATAGCTCTCACCGCTGAGCTCGATGACGTGGGCGTGATGGATCAGCCGGTCGATGGCAGCGACGGCCATCATGTCGTCGGGGAAGATGCGATCCCAGGCGCTGAACGGCTGGTTGGAGGTGATGATCACGCTGCCGGCCTCGTAGCGATGGGCGATGAGTTCGAAGAGCACGGAGGTCTCGGCTTCGCTGCGCTGGACATAGCCGATGTCGTCGATGACCAGCAGCCGATACTTGTCCAGTTTTGAGAGGGCATCGGATAGGCGCAGGGCCTGCTTGGCAGATTGGAGTTCCTGCACCAGGGCCGAGGCCGCGAAGTAGCGGACCCGCAAGCCCTGCTCGATCAGGGCATGGCCGATGGCGGCCGCCAGATGGCTCTTGCCGACACCGGAAGGACCGAACAGCAGGAGGTTGCGGGCCTGATCGATCCAGGTGCTGTCACAGGCCAGGGCGCTGAGCTGGCTTCGGTCGGCGCCCTGGATGGCCTTGAAGTCGAAGGCCTCGAGGGTCTTGCCCGTTGGCAGGCGGGCCTCCGTGAGGTGCCGCGTAAACCGCCGGCGCTCGCGCTCGGCGAGTTCGTACTCGCAGAGTGTGGCCAAGGTCGAGGCCATGCTCCAGCCGCGATCGACGGCTTGCGCCAGGAGGTCGTCGCAGGCCGCTGCCATGGTGGGCAGGCGGAGCTGGCGGAGCAACAGGGGAAGGGTGGCAGCATCAGCCATGAGCGGTCTCCTGGAGCAGTGCGTCGTAACTGGCCAGGGCATGCTGCGCGGAACCCGGCGCCGGTGGCGGTAACGGCGTGTGGGTGGGGCCGAAACGGTCGTGCAGGTCAGTGAGGCTGGGGCACTCGCCGCGCTCCAGGGCAGCCAGCCAATAGGCACCGATATCGTGCGCACAGTCCTGTTCCGCAGCCAGCTTCAAACCGGCCACAACCCGCTTGCAGGCGGCATCGGTCCCGAGTTGCTGGCTCAGGCGGGGGTAAATCGTGCGCCAGGCGGTATCCGGCAATAGCTCGTCGCGAAAGGCCAGCCCCGCCAGCGCGCGCGGCTTGCGGGCCAGCCAGTTGATCACGTGGCGGTAGTCGATACACCGGCGTCGGCTGCGTTGGGGATCCAGGCGCAGCCGGGTCAGTGTGAGCAGTTCGCGCCCACCGCGGTGGAGCACCAACCGATCGTCGTAGACATGGACGCGCAGGCGCTCGCCAATCAGCCGGGCTGGCACCGAGTACAGCACCTTGCCGTAGGTGAACGTGCTGGAGGTGGTGACCCGGACCACGGCCTCGGTGTAGTCCATGCCACGGGTACAGGGCAGCGGTGCCAGCGCGGCCCGCTCGACGGTGATCCGGGCTCGGTTGCGACGGTTGATGTTGGTGGCGACCTCACTGACAAAGGCGCGATAGGCCTCGAGGCTGTCGAAGTCGGTCGAGCCCCGCAGCGCCAGACGCTGCCGCAGGCGGCGCTTGAAGTGGCCATGCGGAGACTCGATGCTGCCGTTCTCGTGCCCGCGGCCCCGGTTGTTGCGGCTCGCCTGCATCCCGTAGTGGGCGCACAGGGCGCTATAGCGCTCGGTCTCGTCCCGTTGGGCCGCGGCATCGAGGTTACGGAACGCCGCTGACAGGCTGTCGGTCCGATGCTCCCGCGGGACCCCGCCCAAGTGCTCCAGCGCCTCGGTGACGCCTTCCGCCAGAGCGGTGTAGCTCTCGCCACCCAGCACCACCCGGCCGTGGCACCACCCGCTGTAGGCCAGCCGGAAATGGAACAGTCGGTGATCCAGCGGAACGTGCCGAATCGTGATGGTCACACCCTTGAGGCTGGTGAAATCCGACAGGCCTTGCTGCCCCGGTTCGTGCCGCTGCGGAAACATCACCTCCTTGTCCGGCCCGAACGCCGCCCGCCATGCCTTGACCCGCCGCTGCAGGGTGCGCAACAGCGTGTCCGGATACTGCCCCGGGTAGCGCTCCTGCAGATCCTCCAGCAGCGTTAACGCCTGCAGTTCCGCATCGCCTGCCAGCTTGGCGGCTACCTCGTCCCACACCTCGGCAAAGGCGTCCTCACGCGTCCGCCAGTGCCGTGGCGGCGATGCCCCCGCTCGTGGAACCTTCTCCAGCCGCCGCCCCGTGCGTTCGGATAACCCTGCCTGCGCGGCGGCCGTCGCCTGACTCTGTCCTTCTGCTCGCTTTGCCATGAATACTTTGACCTGTTGCTCGGTGACCGCCATCCCGCCCCTTCTGGGTCCTCTGGAAAGGCGATCAAGGTTACGGGCAACCGGCCAAAATAGTTGTCGTCAACCGGCCAAAGTAATTGTCGCTGGATAGTCAGGGTCAGGCCAGATTGATACACTCGATCCCCTCCAAGAGGCCGGGTGGCTGCCGCCTTCAAGGCGCCCCGGTCGGGAGACTCATGCAGGGGTCGGCACGATGAACGCGAGTCTGAAGCACCGACGAATCAAACCGCCCGGGCCCTTCAGTGGGTCGTCGCCCGCACTGGGGTCCATTCTGGTAGTGAATGCAGAGGCTGCGCTTGCCCGACGTATCGAGCGCTCATTGAGCCGTCGCTTCGCTCTGGTAGAGATTGCGCAAAGTATCTCCGAGGCGGAAAAGGTGCGGCAGCGCTGCGCGTTCGACCTTCTGATCAGTGCAGCGGAGCTTCCGGACGGCTCGGGACTGACCTGGGTCGAATCCCTGCGGGAGCAGGGCGTCGAGGCGCAGGTGATCCTGCTCGCGGACCAGGGCGACGTGGAAACCGCGATCGCTGCCGTGCGCGCG
>JAWLGP010000042.1:0-27017 GCA_041685045.1 Gammaproteobacteria bacterium | reverse complement strand
GGGTCGAGCCTACCCCCCTGGCTGAGGCCCAGTGATGCCGCCCACCCCCGTGCCCGCAACCTTCGCCATTTATGCGCGGTTTTACTCAGCCGCTAACACGGGACGCGTTCGTGTCAGAAATTTGCCAATCGGTATCGCTTCCGCTGGTCCACGTCCCGGCGAAGCGGGCTTACTCGGTGCAAGAGATCCGTGAACTCATTCGGAGCGCCTTTGGCGAGACGCCGAATTCGGACGCGATCGCCAATCCCATGCCGGAGGCGGCGGAACGTCCAATATGCCCAAAATGCGGTTCGCCGATGGTCCGTCGGATCACGAAAAAGGGCGTGAATGCGGGCCGCGCATTCCTGGGGTGTAGCGCCTATCCCAAGTGCATGGCCGCCATTGGGCCGGAGGCTAAAGAGCCTCAGGTCCCGACCTGACCGGACAGTGCTGTTGAGGCGCTTTTTGCGCCTCTTTTCTTGGCTCATTTGCGACTGACCACCTATCGCGACGATAATCAGACGGTCTGATATCTCTAAAGGCATTTTGCGGCGGGACCGCGTCCCGTCGGATCCGGATGCGAACCATAACCGAGGCTGTAAAGAGGACCGTCAATGAGCATGTTGACCGAAGCAGTGAACGCCGCCACCAAGGCGCAGACCGCCGCCAACCGCGAACTGGAGAAGGCGGCAGCTGCCGTGCAGAAGGTTGCCAGCCGTGCCGACAAGGCGCAGGAGCAGGCCGCCAAGGCAAAGACACCGGCTGCGAAGAAAAATGCCCGGGTTAAGGCGCAAGAGGCGAGGGCCGCCCTGGGGGAAGCCAAGGCATCCGAACGCGCGGCTCGCGACCAGGCAAAGGCCGCTACCGACTGGGCCAATACCGTGCAGCGTTTGGCCAACAAGGCGGAGAAGACCTTCAAGAAGGAGTTGAGCGCCGCCGAGCGCTCTCATCAGAAGAAGGTGAAGGCGAAGCTGGCGCCGAAAAAGAAGGGTGGCCGACGGAAGAAGGCGGCTCCGGAGGCGGTGGCCTAACCCCGGGTAAGGCCCTGCGCCTCGGCGCGGGGCGCCCCCGTTTTATTGAATCGAACGGGGGGATGGGGTAGATTCAATTTTCTACTCAGGTCGTTGGCGACCTGGCGGTAGCTGGCCGCTCTAAATCAGCCCTGATGATTCAGAAAACCCCGCCGGGGAGGCATTCCCGGCGCGTGGCTGGGGAGTCTCCTTACGGCTTAGACCAAGGAGGCCCCAATGAACCCGCAGCACCCTACCGAATCCCGTGAGGCGCCCGATCAGGTGCGCTTCTCTGGTCCTTTACCACGAGCACCTGCCGGCGATCCCATCCGCACCCTGGATGATTACTACTCCGGCCAGCTCATTCCCGCCTGCGGTGGTACCGAACAGCCCTTCGTCGTAAACGGACGGACCTGGCTGTACTGCTACCACCCGCGGAGCGGCCGGCATGTCTACCTCGATGTCGATCGTGATGTGACGATCTGGAACCGGAACT
The DNA here is from genome assembly GCA_041685045.1 of Gammaproteobacteria bacterium. Classification (GTDB taxonomy): domain Bacteria; phylum Pseudomonadota; class Gammaproteobacteria; order Thiohalomonadales; family Thiohalomonadaceae; genus Thiohalomonas. The sequence goes on along the minus strand of JAWLGP010000042.1, from coordinate 25,532 downwards.
TTCACCCGGTCGATGCCCCACTGTACGAGCTGGAGCCGGACGATCTGGCCCCAAATCTGCCCACCACAGCGACAGTAGAGAAGACACGAGCGGTGCTGACCGGCGCTCCCTACGCCTGGTAGCACCTTCCCAACCGGGACCGACTTCCCCGGGTGGGGGAGGCGGCCCCTTCGACCAGGAGGTCCCGCGAATGGAAAAAACACAGCAGAAATTATCCGACACGTACGGTGGGCACTGGAAACAGCACCCGGGGTACCCCGTCGAGGACTGGAAGCTCGAGGTCGAAAACGACGACACCCGTCTTGGTTACTGGGAATGGGTCGAGGCGCGTCTGGCTGAGGAAGCAGAATGCCGTTAGCCGCAATCGACGGCGCTGAACCGGGCAGGAGCCTCCAATACGACCTTTGCCGACGTGACAGCCGCGATCGCAAAGTGCCATTCCAAAGAGGCTTGCTGCCGTCTCGGAAAAGCTGGATCACCTCTTCGTTGGAAGTGAGCTACCGATCGCCGATTCGCAGTGGCCCCAGGTCACGGAAGCGTTCAAATGTCGGCTTCACGAAATCGAAGCAGCGGAATGCGACAGCAACGAATCGCGCCACTGATATCCCAGTGGAACACCCAACCCCCGCCGGGGCTTTCACCCCGGCAGGGGTGGGCTTCGGCTCGACCAAGGAGGCAAGACAGGGTCAGGCTGAAGTATGTACGCGTCGTACCGAGGCAGGTACTCCGGAAACGGCACGCCGATGTTCCGCCCGGAGTGCATCGGCAAGCCCTACCGAGGGGAGATGTTCGCGACGGATGAGAACGCCGCGTTCAGCAACCTTCGGTCCTGGCAGCGTTGCACCGAGTACGAATATCACCCGGTTTCGCTGGAGCGTTGCTCCGCGCAAGACATCCCCAAGCGCCAGTTTGTGTTCCAGGGCTACCCGCTCGGGTACACGCATGAACCGAAGTGAGTGAGAGCCTGGCCGGTTACCGGCCGGGCTTTCCCCGAGGCCTGCCGAGCGGGTCTTGCGGAAAGCCGGTTCTCTCGCGGCTGCAATGTGCAGCTGTTGCAGAAGGTGGTAGCTGGCCACCCGAAACAATCAGCCTTAACCGCCCACCGTCCACGGGGCCAACCTTGTTTGCGCTTCTCCTGGACGGGGGGGAGGTGCGTCTGCGCCGCCCAGAGGGGAGATCAACCCCTCTGGGTCGATCTCCACCCTTTGGGGGAAGGAGGCCGGCATGGCGTCGATCATGTTTCAGATCGCACGCAGGTTGCGAAACCGAAGGGTCGTGGCGAACCAGGTCATTGAGACCGAAGGCGAGCGACTTCACTTCTGGGGCGTGCAGGGTGGGACGACCATCCTCATTCACCAGCGGGGCCACGGCTTCGTCGACTGGGAGGAACTGCCTGATCCCATCGGCATCGCGATGGCTCCGTATCGTCAATCGCCTCAACGCGAGGCTGCTGCATAAACCCGCCGCTTGGGTGAACGTCTAGGCACCTTCTCCGAGCGGCCGGGGAAGGTGCGTCAACGGGAGACCTTCCATGACGCATGTCACTATCAAAAAATCCATTCTCGAGGTGCTGTTGGAAATGGCCAACAGCCACATCGAGGAGATCCGGTCCGGTTTGGACGATTGTGGTCTGTATGACCCGTCCGAAAACGCGGATTTTCCCACGAAGGAAGCGGCCGTGGCCGACGCCCAGAAGGCCCTGAAAGGGGTCGATGGGTTGCGGGTGATGGTGGACGCCTCCACCGGACATCTGTCCGATTCGGACAAGTGCCTGCTCGACCGCATGGTCCGCGACGATCGTTCCGGACTTCCGTCGCTGCCCCGGGTGGTTGCTCACGAGTACGGTTGGTGCATCTTCCTCACGGGGGAGTCTGAAGTGCTCGAAAGCCAGGTGGACACCCTCCGTAGCGAAGGAGCGGGCGAAGGCCTGCTGCAGCTGCTCGCCGCTGGTGGGCGCGCTGGGGCATATGTCCTCAACCTCGATGCGGACGCCGAGGCTATCCCGGGGGTTGCCCTCCTGGAGATCGGCGAGGAGGTGAAGGCCGATGAAGTCTGAAGCTCGCGTCGAAGTGCCCGCCGAGCATTGGGAAACCCTTCGCGAGGCCTATTCGGCGCAGCTGGCAGCCGAGCACAAAGGGAAAGGCCCGATCAGCGTCAAGACAACAACGTTTCGGGGCCACCGCTACACCGTCTTTGGGATCCACTACGGGCCCTGGGGCGGCCGCTTCAAACCAACTGCGTTCGGATACCGGTTGCTGCCGGAGTCCATGTACAACGGGGAAACGACCTTGGTGTACCACGACGATGAGGCAATCCGGACCGGCCGCCGCGAGCGGGGAGACCACACGGGGCTGATCGTCTCAGTCACAGGCAAACGCATGGTCTGTGCCGAGGCGGTAGCTTTTGAAAAGGGGCTGCCGACTACTTCGCCAATAGCGCTCTCGGAGGCCCAAGAGGTCGACGAGAGGCGAAGGCGTTGGGGTTGGCGGGCACTGCACTACCGCAGTCGAACCCCGGAGTGGTTCTCCTTCGTGGGCCACCCGGTCGCCCGGTACCAGGATGATGATGGCGATACAACCGCCGTTTTGTTCTGGCGCTACGGTGATCACATCGAGGAGTTGACCCTGACCGAGGACGCCGAGTTGTCGGCACCTTCGGACTGGGTCGTCGCTCCGCCAAGCAAACCGGTCTGCCGCGAGCAGTTCACGCTGTTCTGACCGGCCCTATCCCCCCGTCCTGGGTGAGCTTCTGGCACACCTCCGGACGGGGGCCACTCCGGCGCAAGCCGGGGTGGTCACCATGGCAAGCGTGCGAAAGTACCCTTTCTGGAGCGTCTGCAAAAAGCCGCTGCCGAAAGGGTGTTTTGGTGTCCGGTCAATGCGATCGGGCCAAAAGGCGGTAGCTGGCCGCTCGAAACAAGCAGCCGTTTAACAACCCCATCGGGGCATCACTGCCCCGAAAGGGGCGTGGTGCCTCCACAACCACTGGAGGCAACATGGAACTGTGGAAGATCCACAAATTTGCGGAGACCGCCTCGCTTGAGGAGTTGAAGCAGAAGGAGCAGCAGCTTCAGACGTTGGTCGAGCAGGGGAAACTTGCCGCCACCAATGCGCGTCACGTCCTGGAGGTGCTCCGGGAGTACATCGAGCTGAAGCAGCTGTTCTAAGCGCCTTCCCAGCCGGGAAGGCCTGAAAGAATCGTGTCTAGCTCTGCATTCTGACCGCGGCTCTCGGCGGCCAACCGATTCATCTCGGATCGGAACATGGCGTCGACGGCCGCCTCGAAGGTCGCCCTGGTCCGGATATCGTCGATACGGTAACCGGCCCGGGCGAACCGAGCGGCATACCGATCGCGCCCCGCTTGGGTAAAGCGAATGCGGCCGGTGGCTTGGTCTTCGATGTAGAGCTGTCGCGCGTTCATGGCAGGACTCCTTAACTAGCAATGGTATCGGACCCTGGCCAAGAAACAACAACCCGCCGTCTCGGGCGCATCCGTCTTGCGTCGCTCCCGGACGGGGGAGTGCGTTCCGACTTCAGGTGGAATACCCCCCGCCAACTTATGAAACAGCGGCGTGGCTGGGGCTGCAACCTTGGTCGCGTCTCGAAACTGCCTCGGTAGCTGAAATCCAGCGCCGGCGAGAGAACGCGATGGAGGTCAGCGCTGCCGCGCCCCAAGGGTAGGCCATATCCACGTCGGGATTCGTCTGGTTGACGAAGAACTGCGGGCTCGGTAAGCCCAGCAACAAAGCCGCCGTCCTCGGGGATAACCCGGCGCGGCTCCGCACTTAACAAGATCACCGGCCAAGTCACCAACAACATCGGCCAGTAACCTGTTACACCGTAATCCCCCGTCCGGGTTCTGCTTCAAGGCACGCACCCGGACGGGGGTGTGTGCCGCCAATCTGGAGGCACACATGGTCGAACGTCGAATCGAAAGGGCGAAGGCCACACTGCGGAAGCTGTTCGAGAGGAGCACTCCCGTCTGTGTGGCCTGGTCGTCCGGCAAGGACAGCTCGTGCTGCGGCAGCCTGGTGCTGACCACCGCGGCCGAGCTGAAGACCCGCACCCCGATCGTGTTTCTGCACGCCGACACGCTGGTCGAAAATCCGGAGATCACGGCGTATGCGCAGGGCGAGATGGAGGCGATCCGGCGCTACGCCGAGGAGCATGGCTTGAACGTTCGCATCGAGACGGCGGTGCCCAATCTGTCGTCGACCTGGGTGACCCGGGTCATCGGCGGCAGGGGATTGCCCATCTTCCCGAACAGCAAGAAGCGTGACTGCACGGTGGATTGGAAGATCGCCCCGATGCTGCGGCTACGCAAACGGCTGATGAAGGAACTGGGCAGCACGACGACGCCCCCGGTGCTCATTACGGGTGTTCGGTTTGACGAAAGCCAGGTCCGGGCCCAGCGCATGAACAAGCGTGGGGAATCCGACCAGGTCCGCTTCGACCCGAAACTCGGTGAGCGGCGGTTGAGCCTGATTTGCCACTGGTCCGATTCGGACGTGTGGGAATACCTGGGCCGCGCCCGCTCCGGGGAGTTTGACGGCTACTCGAACTTCGAGGAGACCTTCCGGATCTACGCAGATTCGGCGGGGACGAGCTGTGCGGTGGTCGCCGACGAGATGCTCGCCGACATGGGGGCGTCTCGGGCATGCGGGGCCCGCACGGGCTGTTGGAGCTGTTGCGCGGTGGGCCGGGACCGGTCGCTGGAGAACATGATCGCAGGCGATCCGCGATATGCCTATCTTGCGGGCCTTAATCGGCTGCAGCGCTTTCTCGTCAACTCACAGTACGACTGGAGCCGGCGTTCGCCGGTTGGGCGGACCATCAACGATGGCTTCATCAAGCTACAGCCGGATACCTATTCGCCGGCGATGCTTGAGGCGCTGTTGCTGTACTGCCTGACCCTCGACGTCGAGGAGGCAGAAGCCGCCGCCCGGGAGGGCCGCGACCTGCGTTTCCAGATCCTCACGGTGGACCAACTGATTGCGGTGGACGCGATGTGGAGTCTGTACGGACACCATCGACCGTTTCACGCGCTTCACTGTTTCCGCCGGGTCTACGTCAAAGGCGAGCGTCACCACGTTCCGCAAACCGAACCGGTCCCGCGCACGCCTCTGCCGGCGCCCCGTTATGTCCATGTCGGAGACGACTGGGATGGGGGCGTCGACTGGGCCTATGCCGGACTGCGGACGCCGGAGCTGGAACTGCTCGGCGAGCGCGACTGCATCGGCACGCGAGCGGTCAGGGGCAAGGTGGTGATGGATGTGGTGACCGAGGAGCTCTTCTCGGTCGACATGGAGTCCGCCTACCTGGTGCTCGATTTAGAGTTGGAGCGCCTGCTTGCGGAGTATCACGACAATCCCCTCATCCCGGTCACCGAGGGATTTAAGTACTACGTCCGCGTGGGAACGCTCACGCTCTCACCGGGCCAGGTCACGGAACACGACGACATCTTGCGCCGCACGGCTCACAAGTCACGGCACGGGTTCGTCGGAGACGGTGACCTGGAGAACCTGACGGCACGGTCCATCGGGGAAGCGGAGTGGAAGCGACGGGTAGCCCCAAAGCCGGTGTTACCGGCGCCGGCCGTTCGGCGCCCCGCCGCCGCCCAGTTGGCCATGTTCTAACCGGACCTATCGCGCTCGCGCGGGACGGTCCTCTTCAACCCCGCCGGGGGCTTTCCAGCCTCCGGGCTGGGGCCCCTCTCGGGCACGACCCTAGAGGAGGTCAATGCGGTATCCAAAACTGAAGGTGCCCGGTGAGTACCTGCTATCGCCAAAAAGCCCCAGCGCCCTCGTGGGCCTGGGGCTTTTTCGTTGCTGAGGCCGCTCTTCTTGGCGCTCATCACCCCGGAACCTTCCCATCAGGGGCGGCCGGGCTCGTTTGTTTTCGGCCGATCCCGGATGAAGGTGGCCAACGAGCGGGCGGCCCGGGCCAAGCTGGCAACGGCGGTAACCAGGCCTGTCAGGGCAGTGATCAGGGTGATCAGGTGAACCATGTCGATCATGGGCTTGCCTCAAGTGACGTTTTGAGAGGTGTTGCGAGATTGAGACCGACCAGCGCAGCGGTCGTCAGACTGAAGCGTTTCAGGGGGTGGCCAGCGGCGCTCCTTGCCGGAACGCCGAGCGCCCCGGTTTACAACCGTCACTGCCCCTGTCCGTGTTAGTACGTTCGCACGCCAGTACGTAACAAAGGTGAACTTCACCCGCCCGCTTCATTGCGAATTTGCCTGAGCCAATCTGGTAACGGCATTGGTAACGGTGAGCCCCTGCACGATGACCTAGCGGGTTCACGGCGGGGAAATTTCCATGAAGTGGCGTTCTGCCGCGGCCCTGCTTACCCATGTTTTGGATGGGTGTATTATGTGGGAAAATGTTCCGACCATTCCGCGATAGAGTTTGTTGAGTGAGCCCCAGGAAGCTTGTTAAGCGACTGCTGGAACCGAGTGAGAATCAGGCTGCGGTCCTTCGCCCCTCACTACCCAAGAGGTCATTCAAACCCTGGCGAACACTCGTCCGGACAGTTGGGAAGGGGCGAACATGCAGCGTGTCATCGATGGACACGGCTGGGAGTCACACCTGAGCGAAGAGTGAGGGACGTAGACAGAATGCGCGAGCACTACCGTAACTTGGGGCTGCAGGGTGGCCAGCGGACAATTGAGATGACCCCGGAGGAAGAGGCGGTCGTGTTGCATGCCTATGACGAAGGCGTGGAGGCCTTGGACAGCAGTGAGCGCGGATTGCTCCACCGTGTGTTGGCCAAACTCAAAGACGAGATTTGGCCGTGAACGTCTGGCCGGTAAAATCGAACGACGTGGTTTTGGTCCAGCGCACGAATTGGCTGGTTCGCCGTTGTCTTAAGTCCTCTTGGCGGCGAACACGGCGGCGTGGCTGGATTCGGTGATCGGTGGTGTACTGGGGGGAATGCTGCTCGGGGCCTTACTGGCTCCGGCCCTGCCGGCGCGAGGCACCGGTACGTTGAACAGCTCGTGCTGGACCGGCTGCGCGCCCAGGCGGGGTTGAGAGTGGTTCTGTACGTCTTTCTGGTCGCTTTGGTTTTCGCCGGCGTAGTGCTTGCAGCGATACAGGAACTTCGGGGAGTGGGGTAGGTACGTGACGTTAGAACAGGTACCGAACTGGACCACACGCGGCGGCGGCCTTCGCCTTTCGCCCACGCCAACGCCCTGGACGCGAAAGCCGTCCGGGCAGTGGACGCGGAAAGAGCTGGTTCCTTACGGGAAGGCAGATGATGCGTATCGGGCTGAGTATTTTGTCTGCCCGGAATGCAACAAGCCGTTGGCGCCCAGCAATCAGGCGTACCGGTTCCAATGCGACTGCGGCCTGGTTTTCGGTTGGGGTCACGGCAGTCTGTATTCGCTTTCGCAAAAAGCGTAATGATCGGGAGAAGTGCCTTGATTCCGAGAAACGACAGAGGCCCTGCAGAGTCGGACGCCTTCGGGTTTTTGGGTGGCGTCCAGGCAGCTCTGGGGACAGTGCGCCGTGCGCCGACGCTGGCGGAGGCGGTTGCCCGGTTGGAGGGCCTGGAGACACAGGCGGCGTCTGCGGTGGACGCAGGGATCCTGGATACCCTTGTGAATGAGCCGCTCCCGCCGGCACCGGGAGGTTGACTTGTGGGCTCAATATCCACTGAGAACGGCCCAAAGTTGGTCGAATTCAATGTTGTGAGCGTTTACGGGCGGGAGGCAATCGGTGGCTACTTACTCCGATTTTCCGTCAATTATTCGGTGACGTGTTCGGATAAGTTTACAGGCCAATTCCAGAATTCTTTGCTGCTCGTCCATTTTGGACCGAAAAAACTGTTCCTTGGCGTTGCAGCTCCCGAGCAAGACAAGATATTTCGCCCTACAAGCTTTCCGGAGAGTCAAGGTCTCCTCTACGAAACACTCATTTCGACCGCAGCTTTCGAGGAGGTTGAAAGGCTGCGAGCCGGCAGCGACTTTTCCTTCGCGATGTCGATGCGCGGTCAAGTTGTGGATTCGAATGGGAACGTCTATCCAGCTTCTACCGAGCTTACCTACCACGTAACTCAAAGCGAGTGGGCTCGCGTTATGAAGGGGGCCAACTATCGAGGAAGCATCCTGTTCGTTTATCCGATGGACATTGAAGCAAGTGAACAGTTGCGAGCGGCTCAAGATGCAGTCGCTCGCGCACAGGAACTTCTCTATTGGGGCAATTACGACGATGTAGTGGCAAACTGTCGCAAAGCATTGGACGTTGTAACGCCCGAGCCCGGGTCACGGGCTGGGTTGCTGAGAAAAGCTGTCGACGACCACAAGGCCATGCCGAAAAACGATCGGTTTTTTGTGGCAGTCGAAGGTGTATCAAAGTTTACGCACCTAGCACACCATCTCGATAGCGAAGGCGAGTATGTGGCGTACTCACGTGCCGAGGCATTGTTCGTGCTCGGCGCAACAGTGGCGGCACTGTCGGCGTACTCGGCTTGGCTTTCAGCGAAGGCAAGGAGTAAAGCTGGTGCCGAAACCCCGGACGCATCGGAGTTGGGGCGAGCAGAAGACCAAGCTGGCCAATCACATGGCCGCGGAGTGGAACCATAGGGCTGGGGCTATGAACGAATTGGCACAGCGCTCAGATGTGTGGGGCAATCAAAACATCGTGGTGCAAGTCGTCGGAGACGGCAACCACATCGACATCCACCGTCCACGATTAACGTTAGTCCATCACGGCATTTTGGCCGCAAGGGACGATATCGGCCTGCTCTATGCCCAAGCCCGCGCCATTCCGGTTTTCGGCCGAGAAGATACCCTAGCCGGTCTAAGAGAGTGGGCGAATGGTGAACTTCCCATCGCCATCCGGGTTGTCGTCGGAGGAGGCGGTAGCGGCAAGACCCGGCTGAGCCTGGAGCTATGTGACTTGCTGGCCGATGACGGCTGGGACGCCGGCTTTTTGACCAGCGCAGAACTGAGCCGCTTCGTGAGCCAACAGAATCTTGCCAGTTGGGGTTGGAGCAAGCCAACGCTGGTGGTGGTCGACTACGCGGCTTCCCAGAGCACGCAACTTCGCACGTGGTTTGCCGAGCTCGCGCACAATCCCGGCGCCCCCGGCCGACCGTTGAGATTGCTGCTGCTGGAGCGTCACGCGGACCCGAACGGTGGCTGGTGGCAGGACGCATTCGTTAGCGGCAGAACGACCACCTACCAATTGCAAGGAATGCTTGACCCGCCGATGCCGGTCCCCCTTTTGCCACTCGCGCCCCCCGCCCGCCGACAGGTCTTCGAGGCCATGCTGGACCAACTTGGCGGCACCGAGCGGATGCCCACAGAGGGGGCGGAGGCGTTTGATAAGCAGCTTTCCGAGCTGAGTTGGGGCGGGGATCCGCTCTATCTGATGCTCGCCGCTAGCCGGGCTGCTGAAGCTGGGGTCGGGCATTTGCTAGCCCTCAACCGGACCGAGTTGGTGATGAGCGTGGCCGAAGCCGAGCGGGCGCGCCAGGCGCGACTGGGCGAAAGCCGACAACTGCCGAAAGAGGTACTCTGGCGCATGGCCGCGCTGGTGACTCTCTGCGGAGGCTTGTCCTGGGAGCAGGTCGCTGACAGCGTTCCGGGGGAATTGCAGGCGCTACGCCTCCCCTCGGCTGGAGATCCCGGTGCGATTGCCAACGCCGTCCGTGAGGCTTTGCCGGGCCTAGATGGGCGGGTCGCTCCGGTCTTGCCTGATGCCATCGGTGAGGCGTTCCTGCTCAGTGTGCTCGGTACGGACAATGCGGGGGACGAGGTGGTGGCCCGTGCGTGGGCGCTGGAGGGACGTGCAGTTGAGGACACGCTCATCCGCTGTGCGCAGGACTTCGGGCAAACCGATGATCGGCCACCGTTGACGTGGCTGTGCGCAATTGTCGATGCGCTGGAAGAGCCTGCCAGATTGCAGGACCTCCTCAATCGACTGCCTGCATCTAGCGTCGCTCTTCGAGTCCCTGCGCTCCGGCTCACCCTCCGCGTTAAGGATGCGCTTTCAGACGACGGATCAGAATCGTCGCGAGCAGCGCGGGCCGGGGTATTCGCTGAACTGGCGCGCCGCTTGATGGGTGCCGGAGTCCGCGACAATGCAGTGGCGGCAGCTGAGGAGGCGGTGGCGATCTACCGGGAGCTATCGGCGAGAAACCCCGACGCATTTTGCTCTGATTTAGCAAGGTCGTGCATGACTCTGGCGAGCTGCCTGAGCGACACCGGAGAGCATGAACGTGCGCTGGAGTTAACGGAGGAGGCGGTGGCGATTTGGAGGGAGCTGGCTGCGAGGCGTCCCGGCACTTTCAACCCTGAGTTGGCGATGTCACTCAACAACTTGGCGAACCACTTGAGCCATAATGAAGATCGAATTGGCGCGCGGGTCTCAGCGCGGGAGGCGGTGGCGATTTACCGAGAGCTGGTCGCGAGAAACCCGGACGCCTTCCGACCCGCTTTGGCGAAGTCACTCAACACCCTAGCTATCCGACTAAGCGACACTGGAGAGCGCGACGGTGCGCTGGCGCCGGCGAAGGAAACGGTGGCGATTTACAGGGAGCTCGCAGCGAGAAACCCCGACGCCTTCTCCCCTAATCTGGGAGCGTCTCTCCACAACTTGTCCAAGCATCTGAGAGAGGCCGGAGACCGCGAGGGTGTGCTGGCGCGGGCGCTGGCGAATGATGCGGTGGCGATCTTCCAAGAGCTGGCCGCGAGAAACCCGGACGCTTTCCGACCTGATTTGGCGAAGTCACTCAACACCCTGGCGAACTGCCTGAGCGATGCCGGAGAGCGCAAGGGTGCCCTGGCACCGGCGAAGAAGGCAGTGGCAATTTACCGGGAGCTATCCGCGAAGAACCCTGGCGCCTTCCGCTCTGATCTAGCAATGTCTCTGAATTCCCTGGCTATCCTCCTGCGCAACACTGGAAACCTCAGGGATGCGCTGGCATCAGCGAAGGAGTCGGTGGCAATTCGACGGGAGCTGGTGGCGAGAAACCCCGATGCCTTCCTCCCGGTCTTGGCAACGTCGCTCCACAATTTGGCGAATTGCCTGAGTGATATCGGAGAGCACAAACCTGCGCTGGGGGTGGTGAAGGAGGCGGTAGCAATTCGCCGGGAACTGGCAGAGAGAAACCCCGCCGCTTTCCGCGCGGATTTGGCAAAGTCACTCACTACGTTGGCGAATTGCCTGAGCGGCACGGGAGAGCGCGAGGATGCGCTTGAGCGGGCGAAGGAGGCGGCGGAAATTTTCCAGGACATGGCTGCGAGAAACCCCGACGCCGTCAGCGCTGATCTCGCAGTATCGCTTCACAATTTGGCAATCCGTCTTTTCGACACCGGAGACCGCGGGGGTGCGTTGGCGACTGCGCGTGAAGCGGTAGCGATTTACCGGGGGCTGGACGCGAGGAATCCTGATGCATTCCGCCCAGACCTGTCGGTGTCGCTCAACAATCTGGCCAACTGCCTGAGCGAGGCGGGAGACCGGGAGGGTGCGCCGACGCCGGCGCGCGAGGCAGTGGAGGCGCTCGGGCCATATTTCCTCCGTTGGCCCCATGCTTTCGCGAAATGGATGGCAATAATCGTTTTCAACTATCTCATGCTTTGTGCAAAGTCCAATACGGAACCCGACAATGAACTCCTCGGCCCACTGGTGGCCAAGCTCAACGAGATGGAAGGCGAGGCATGCAGTCTTGAGTGAAGGCCGCGCTGCTGCGGGTGGGCACAAAGAGGTGAAGGCGATGGATTTGATGACATTGGTCAGTGCGACGGTGGCGGCATTGACCCCCTACTTTGGCAAAATGGCCGATGGGGCTGCTACAAAGCTCGGAGAATACAGCGCGGAGGGAGTGGGCCGGTTGTACCACTGGTTGCGGGAGAAGCTGGCGACCCCCTCCGCTGCCGAGGCCTTGGAGGAGCTCCGGCAGCGGCCGGACGATGCCGAGTTGCAAGCGGCACTTCGGGTCCAGTTACGCAAGCGGTTGGCGTCGGAGCCGAGCTTGTCCGAAGAGTTGACCCGCCTGCTCGGCGAGGCGGCGCCGACCGCGGTGGAGGTAAACCAGACGCAAGAGGTCTCTGGCGATCACGCTGCCGGCGTTCAAGTCGCTGGTGACCACAATCAAATTAAGATCCGGTGAGCAGCACGCAACGCACGGTCTTATAGGAAAAAGTCCAGTAACTACTCGCCCCCTGCCATGCTGACAGAGTGACCGGCGAGAGCCATTTGGATTGCGATGAGAGGATTATGTCCGAGATTGGCCATCGTTTGCAGGTAGCTGGAGATGCGGCAATAGGCTTGGGCGTAGCGGGTTGTCCGGAAGCAGCCGGAGACCTTGAGCTTGACCTTGGCCATTCTGAGATCACGTTCAGCCCGGTTGTTGGTGAAGGCGACATGAGGGTCCCTGGCAAAGCGCAACACGGCCTGCTCATGAAGCTTGAGACGCTCCCATAGATTATGAGCCTCCGACTTGGCCAGCCGGCCCCGCTTGCCGGAAGGCCTGGGCGGGATGGGCGGTAGCTGCTTCTCGCCCCTTGTGAGGATGGCCCGGTAGTGCTTTTGCAGATTGACCAATTCCTTGGCGTTCAGGCACTTGTCTTGGCGCTTGGCGACAGTCGCGGCCGTGTCCTTGAGCAGGCGCTTCATATTGCGCGCCCAGCTATAGCCGTGGGCGTCGACCACGAAGGTCAACTCCCGTAGCAGGTGCGAGCCGCACAGGCCGTGGGTGCAGTCGTCATAGGCAAAATACGAGGCCCAGCAGTCGTGGATAATGGCCCCGCCATAACGGGGAAGGAGCCCGATGTCCTCTATCGCTGCCCTGCCGCGATTTCGGTGCAGCAGTTTGAGAGTGACGTTGCCGGCGGCATGGACATGGATCCAATGGTTGTTGCCTTCGACCCGAAAACCGGTTTCATCCACGTGCATGGCCGGTTGTCGGAGCAGGTAGTCCCTGGCTTGCTGCTCCCAGGGCTCCAGCGCTTGGTCGAGCTTGGCGATGGCGCCGAGTAGGGTCGATTCGGACAGGCGTTCACCGAGCAACGATTCGGTGAGGGACTGGGTGCGGGCCAGGGGCATCATCTGGCCGATCATCAGATTGACGAGGTAGGCCTTCAGACCGTTGCCATACTGCAGAGGGCCGGGCATATCGGCGGGGAACGTGGCCTTGACGGTGCTGGCGCACTCGGGACACTGTTTGATTTCTGCGTCCACGTGTTCAACGACTTTCTCGAACACGATGTCGATCTTGGTGCGTCGCTCGTGGTCGACACATTCAACGCCGTCGAGCGGTGAGCCACAGATGTCGCAGTTATCGACGGTGGAGACAGTGATGGTCTCGACGCTGCGGTGATTGGCCACGGCTGTGGTGCTGAACCGGCGTTTGGCGGGGCTCCGGCCCGACGACAGGCTGGTCTCGTCGTGGTCCGTCTGTGACGAAGGGATGCTGGAGTTCTTGTTGGTCTTCCGGGTCTGGCGCTCCAGGAAGATGGACAGGATCAACTCGACGATGAGAAACAGACTCTTGAAGAGCGCCACCGTCTCGGAGGCGATCTTGCCTTCGCGGCAGAGCTGCTCGAAGTCGGCCTTGAGCCGGCCGACCTCTTCCCGAACGGAGGTCTTGTCGAGTGAGGCCATGAAAAGGAGCGCCAAGGGTTGTGGCGCACATTTGATCATGGCTCGCAACTTGATGCTATTCAGTTGTTTCGATCGACGGATAAGCAGAATTGATCGCCGCCACTAGCGAAAGGGGGCGAGTAGTTACAAAGTCCATAGCAAAACCAAACCGTGCTCAAACGAAAATCCTTGACCGAATCAACGCGGGAGATCGTCTTTCGTTCGATACGGACACTGGTCGCTACATCATCATCGAGATCGGAGATTGACATGGACATGAGCGAGGTGGACGAGAAGGCGGCCTCAGGTCGTCAGGGAGGCCGGAACATCGATGAAAGCTCGAACGCGAGACTGTCCGACTTTGCGTGGGTATTGAACGACCTTGTAGTAGACCTTGCGACTTCGACAACGATATGGCTAGAGCGAAGCACGAGTGCATTTGAGGACCAGGTTCAGGCGATGAGCCTAAACCGACACTGCTTGCAGGCGGCGGTGGTCAGTTTGTGCAAGGTGAACGATCTCTTGGTTCACTATCGTCCTGAGTTGGCCAGCCTACCGGCGGATGCAGCTGGTAAGTTGAGCGCGCTCAGGAAGGAGATCCACCGGAGGGGACTTCCACAGTTTCGCAACAAGTACGTCGCCCATACCGTTGACAAGAAGCGAGGTCGGCCATTGACGTTGGCTGAGGGAACAGAAGCGGTGAGAAGGGCTTTGGATGCACAGACAACAGATCCAGTGGCGGCGATGGCCGCCTTCGTGAAGTGGGTCCATGTACCGGGAAAGAACGTCGGGACGGTAACGGCGGACTTGCATGCCGTAGTAAAGACCCTGGAGGGAATGGTCGGCGGTTCGCTGGGGGCAAGACCATAAACTGAAATCAGTTTGGAAAACGGGAGAACAGAATGACAACGGCCATGGGACCTCTTAAACAGGCACTCGCAATTCTTGTGACCGACAAGGCCGAGAAGTGGACCACCGCGAACGGTTGTCCGCTTCGCGGTCGAGAACCACGGGAAGGAGGCCCGCGAGCTAGGAGGCACGAATTACGGAAACCACATTACCGACAAGCCCTTTGTGAAGACACTAAGCGGCCGCTACGAAGCCTTCAAAATTGAGGGAGCAACCTACCGCGGGCTTCATTACATGCGGGTAATAGTAGTAACCGACGGGCGAGTACTGGGGGAGAATCTCTTCGGCGTTTACATTAGGTAAACGGCGCTTTCGAAGCATGCTTGCGGATTCCACGGGTTGTGGGATGGTGTGACTGAGGGCAAGAGCTGGCACGGGTGATGGTGAGGGGCGCAAAGGTGCCCGTTGCGGTAAATGACCCCGGTGAGCTGGTGCAGATGCGCACCGACACTAGCGGCTTTAGTGTTCCCGGGTTGTGCGTACGCGAGAAGTGCTTAACCGGAAACAGTGACCAAGTCTCCCGGCCAGTGCGATGACGTGTGCGGAACGGCTCGGGGTCCGTGATCTGCTTGTCAGGCCACGTCCAGGCCGGCTCTCCGGCTCGCCTCGTCATCATTGGCATGAACGCCACACCTTTAAGGATGTTCCGCACCGGGTGCTTGATAGTGCCGGTGTGCACACGCCGGTGCGGGGCAATTCGGGATCGTCTCCTGCAAATCAAGTCGCTCGAGGCGGGGGTACCGTTGAGTCAGCGGACGCAGTTCCGCGTGGGCGAGGCGGAGATCGAGGGTGAAACAGGAGGGTAGCGGGATGCAGGAACATTACAGAAACCTTGCCCAGGGTGGTCAGCGGACCATCGAAACGACGCAGGAGGAGGAAGCCGCGGTACTGCATGCCTACGACGGTGGCGTCGAGGCCCTGAGTTCGGACGAGCGCCACCAGCTCGATCGGGTGATCGCCAAGCTCAAAGATGAGATTTGGCCGTGAGCATCCAGCCAGTGAAGAGGAGGGTCCACAGGTGAATCCCGGACCACAGGAGAGCGAAGCCTTCGGCCGTCTCGACGGCATCAACGAAGCTTTGGCCCTCGTGCGCAGCACACAGGACCTCGCTGAGGCCATTGCGCGCCTGGAGGGGCTGGCCGACCAGGCAGCGGCGGCGGTCGATGCTGGTATCCCTGATTTCGATGCGGCACCGCCGCTAGCGAGCCAAGCGCAAACGCAGGCGGAACAGCTCGATGCGGCGGCAGTCACCGTAGCGTCCGTCGCCCAGTGGGTGCGGGAGAACCTGGACCCAACGCTCGCTGGCGTGGTCGAGGCCGAGAGTCGCGTACTGGTCAGCCTGGGGACCGACCTCCAGCGGGCCGCAGCGAGTAAAGGTCCATGACCTGCGCATCAATACCGCCGTGGACGCGACGAGGCGGCACGCTGCGCCTCAGTCCAACGCCGAAGCCGTGGGTCCGGAAGGCGTCGTACCAATGGACACGCAAAGAGTTGGTCCCGTACGGTTCGGCGAGCGAAGACTATCGGTCGCGGTATTATGAGGTGGAGGACGCATGACGAGGGCCAGACGGTTATGTCGCTTCAAGGTCACCCTGATGGGGATTTCGCCGCCAATCTGGCGTTCCATCTTGGTGCCGGACGACTACTCGATGTGGGACCTGCACGTCGCAATTCAAGACGCAATGGGCTGGCTCGACTACCACCTTCACGTGTTCCGGACGACATCGAAGAGGGCGAAACGCGAGATTGGCGTACCTCACGACTTCGACGAAGGGCGCATCGAAGCAGGATGGGCGGTGCCAATCAGCGATTTTTTCCGTGCGCCCCGGGATACCCTCTCGTACGAATATGATTTCGGGGATGGCTGGGTTCACGAAGTCACCTTTGAAGGTAAGGCGGTTCGCGAGGCCGGCGTCGCGTATCCGATTTGCTTGAGCGGAGCTAGGGCATGTCCTCCGGAAGATTGCGGGGGCATTCCCGGTTACGAACACCTACTGGAAGTGCTGAAACGGCCGCGGACGCAAGAATACAACGAGATTTGTAAGTGGCTCCGCGATCTGCACGCGAAGAGCTATTGGCCGTACCGGCCCGACGAGTTCGACCCGGAAGCAGTAAAGTTCATGTGTCCGGCCGAGCGGTTCCGAATGGCGTTCCTGACTGACTGATTACATCGAAGGACGAATCGAGGTGACCAAGAAAGCCTGCATTGAGTTAAATGCCACGCTGCGCAACGGTTCGCTCCTGCGAGGCGATCTTGGTACCGGCAAGTGTCTTGCGCTGGTCCGTGTGGGGAGCATGGAGGGGCCAGCACCGACGTCGGAGCAGTGGCGCGCAGCACTGGATGACCTTCAAAACGCTGCTGTTGAGCAGGGTTACGAGGTCACGAGGGTTCGCGGGCGCTCACTGTGTGAAGCGGCGGAGAAATTGAGGCAAAGACGGGGGACCTAACCCACGGCAACCTGACCGCCCTGGCCGTGAAGCGGCTCAAGCGGCCCGACAGACGCAACGGCCCAGGGTGTCACATCGCGTTGTCCGAGTGCCGTAGCGGTCGGAGGGGACCTATCGCGCGCGCGTGATGTTGGGTGAGCTGAGTGAGCAGGCGCCGGAGCTTGTGGAGCGCATTCAGCACGAATTGAGAGCGCCGGGGCGCCGGCGCAGGGCAATAACGAACTGATTGCGGAAAATGGAGATAGAAAGTATGCAGAGGTTTCAAACCTGGTTCGGCGTTGTTGTCGTAGGCCTTCTTGCGCTGCTGCACCTATTGGCCGGATGCAGCGAAGGGGGGCAGCATGTGTTTGTTTCGGATCAGGATGAACGCAATAAAGGTGTAATCGAAATTACCGGGAACTCCGTTAGTCTGAGCGTGGAGTTCGTTGAAGGGCAAGGGCGCCAGACCGTCAATTCGGCCATAGTTCACCTCGATGGCCAAAGGCGTTTGTCTCATTTCGCGTTCGATACTAAGGACTTTGGCAGGGTCGAACTAGTGGGAGCGGGCACCGATAGTGGCGGTCCAGTCTGGTTATGCGAGAAATGCTTTACGTCGGGCCTGCCCAAGCTGTGGCGGAAGCAGCCCTAGGCGCAGGCTGCCTTAGAGAAGAAAAGAGGGGAGAAGTTACTTGCCCCCCTTGTCACAGATAGTAGGGATTAGTGGGGTCCTTGATACCATCCAATTCCCCTGTAAGGGTATTGAAGTGGCCGGTCACACCGTTGCTCACTTCCTCTTCGATCGCCTCGTTATCGGCAGCGAACATTCCCAGAAACAGCCTCAGCAGTTCGGTTAGCAGTTTCATCGTCCTTACCCTCTGTGTTCCGGTGATTGACTTCCAGTATTATCCGGTTCAAAGACGGCGTCAAGCGCGGAGAAACAAAATAACTTGTATAAAAACAAAGACCTATAGCGCATTAACAGTTATAACGGTTTCTGTGTTGCGCGCGTAAATGCTTGTTAGTGTTCCCTCGCGGGTGGTCCCGTGCGACGAAATAGCCAGGACCTGGCTGATTTACGGAAGCGCCCCGAAGCGCCTGGAAGGGTTTTTCGAGCCTTTGGCGTAGTTGCTAACTGCGGAAACTGGCGATAACTTGGTTCAAGTTTGTCGGCCCCACCGGCGTTTTTCCACTCTGGTGGTCAGCTTTACCAGCCGGACGCGATCATAGGGAAACGGCACACAGATTTGGAATGACTGGCGGAGCGATACGGAATGAGCGACTGGGATACAATCAGAGACCATATTCCTGGGGATCGCCTCAATCCGATCAGCTCGGGGTTTTCGGTCGCGTGGTACTTCCCCAGCGACTTAGTCCGCTTTTTCGAAATGATTTGTTCAGATACAAAGGGAGTTTGGAGTCATCACGATTTCTATGATTTGGCGCTTTTTGTTGAGCAATTCGTGCTGTGTAACGAAGTTGGCGTTTCCCTGCGATTCGGGCACTCTGTAGGCCCGTATTTGTTCGAACATTATCAATCTCGGAGTGAGATGCCATTCGCCATTGTATCAAATTATCTCCAGAAGCTATTCGCGCCGCTCGATTCGGTGGAGACGCGTCTGCGGTGTGGTGACAGAGGAGGTCTGTTCGTCCTGGACGGTATTCGGGGCGACAAGGTCGAGAAGTCCGCATTGAACAGCTATTACTCCGAGCTTTCCGCGAAGTGCGATGCGTTCGGTATTTCGGTAGCAGCTGGGTCTCGCGCCAAAAGTCATTTCAAGGTAGGGCCTCAGTCCGCGCTCGCCACGATGCTCTACAGCGAGGTGAGCCGGATTCATCGGGAGCAAGTAGATCGGATCGCAAATTGGACTACGACAGCACCCATATACTTGCCTCCTCTGTTTTCCATTCTGCTATCGCGCACCAAAGCGCGCGAGGAAATGCTGCCCACTCTAGTTCAAATGCGGTGCCAATACGCGGACTTGCGAAATGAAATGGAGTCGCTCTCCCGGAATTTGCGTCCTGGCAACAGCATGCGGGAGCAGCTGGACGCAGTGGCGGAACTTGAGCGTGCTCGCGAACAGATTTTGAAAAATGCAGTAAATCGTTCAGCTAAATCATGGTTGCGAAGAACCTGGAATATTGTCAAAAAGGGGACAGCGTTCGGAATGTTTACGAGTTTGGCCGATGTTCTTCTCGACTGGGATGACGAACGAAAACTCGTGAGCGGAGTTAGGCATTTCATCGACATGGAAAGCTTAGCGCTGAATTCAACAACAGATAAAACAAAGCTAATTCACTTGTTCGGAGAAGTGCAGGCTGAGCCTAAGAGGCTGCCTTTTATGCGGGGTTCGATAGTGACGTGGCAGAAGGGGGCGGTCACGGTGGAGAAGGGTAGGGACCAAGTTTACCGTGTTTTCAGCGGTGACAAGTTCGCAGTGGCGTGTCGCAGCGAAGAACAGGCCCACTCCGAGGGGGAGCGCCTTTCGAGGTTGGGGTGCGACGAACACCGGACCGAGTAATCGGAGGCTGACGCTAGGGAAACGGATGGGTTGGGGATCGGTTATGAGCGATTTGACACAGCGCGCCATCGTGCAGGGCAATCGATAATCGTGGTGCAGGTTGTCGGAGACGGCAACCACATCGACATCCATCGTCCACGATTAACGTTAATCCATTACGGTAACCTGGCGGCTTTATGAAGAAGCCGTGCGCGAGGTCAGCGCGGCCCAGAAAGAGCTAACAAGGCAGGCGGCCGAAGCATACAGCCGAGGCAAGAACGGATAGGGAAACGTCTGACCGTGTTTCGCACTCTCTTTTTTGTGGTTTTTGCTTTCGGTGGGGCATACCTGGCCGTCGACAGCGTCAAGGCGATGCGCGACGGGTCGGCGGCATCGACGTGGCCGACCACACCCGGGCGGGTTTTGGCGGCAGAATGCCGCTACAGCGGCAGCCGAACCAGTACACCCCACGTCCTCTACGAATATGCAGTGGGCGGCCAGCATTACGTTGGCGAACGCGAACGCTTCGGAATCAAGATCGCCACGCGTGATTGCGTAGCGGGTTATTCGTCAGGTCAGCAGGTCCGGGTCTTTTATGATCCGCGCGCCCCCGGGGAAGCAGTCTTACGCCCCGGCGATAGCCAGGCGGCAGGGTTCGGTATCCTTGCCGGATTGGTGTTTTTCGCATTTGGCGCCGGCGGCGTCGCCTACCAGAACTGGCGCAAAAGGCAAGAAGCCGGGCATGGATAGAGGGGCTGGGATATTGTTGGTGCAACTGGCGCGGAGCCCAAGCTTGCGTTTTCCGGGTTCTGAATACCATTGTGCTCATGGACGAGTACAAACACATACTCATTGCCCGCCGAATCCGGCGACGCCTCGGGGGACAGACGCCGGGTGATCTTCGTCTGCGAGTCGCCCTCGAGGCTGACCGCGACGGGAGACGGCTCCCAGAATCGACGAAAGCAGCCGTAGTCAGCCTGGTGCGCGATGACGCCGAAGGGCGGTTCCCGTTGCCAACGCGCGGCGGATGTTACTCCCGAGTTGAATGGACCGCGATCAGGTTCCAGTGGACCAAGTCCTATCCACCTTACCGTGCTGCGGCCCAGCGCATTGCTTCATGGGAACGCACGCTCCGAGCGGAGATCGGTACACAGCGGTTTGCCGCCTGCTTCCGTGTTGGTGGGCCGCACCCCAATTCAGCACTGGTATCCACCGCAGAATCCTTTTCTCATGACCTGGGGCGTGTTGCCATCAATTCGCGCACGCCGACCCAGCTGCGGGCTGAGGCAGTAACCTTCGAGGGTTGGATTGCCAACGTGCTGAATGCCACCGACCGCCTCTCTCCTCCGCGCCTTTACGATCCGAGGCGCCGCCCGGACGAGCTGGTAGATGAGTTGCGAGGAACGTCGGCGCAATTCTACGTCGAACCGCTCCTGCGGGGAGTATTCGATATCCGCTTCGGCTCCAGGGTCGAAGGGGAACCCTCCTTCTATCATGTCCTGAACGGGAAGGGCACGGTCGCGCAAGTGATCGAGGCCAGAACTCAGCATCAGGCCGCGTTTGAGGTCGAACGCCGCAGGTGGGCGCTCGCGTATAGCAGTGAGGCCCTGAAGGTAGCGCAGCTGCTACGGCGCTGGTACACGGACGGCGATGATCCGCATTTGGCCACCTTGAACCGCAGACTCGCAGAACACCGGCCTGGGTTCAGATTCGACCGCGTCATCACCAGTGGGACCCACGCGCTGTGCCTGAGCCTCAGTGGAAAGGGATTCGTCTACGGGCCCGGCACTACGAAGCGACGGGCGGCGGCGGCGATGCTGCAAATGCTCTTCCTGTTCGAGGCGGCCACTACGGAAGGGACGGAAGACCCGGGCGTCGTCCACGCAACGCTGGACTCGGCACGCCGGGGCGCAATTGCTCACCAACCCAGGGGGCACACTGCATGACCGAGCAGCTCTCCCTATTTGATGCGGTCACCGATGCCTACCGGGAAAAACCTCCGCATGCCGAGCGAAGTCATATGGGAATACTTGCGTGGGGGAATGGAGCGTATTCGGGAGTATGGGGATCTGACAATCACCCCAGGGTTCCTAAGACTGGCTGCGTAAGAGGGGCGCCTTGGCCGACACCGGTTGCGTTATCGCCGGCACATGGACAATAGAAACGCATGAACGCTCGCGCGAAGAACGAAGTTGGCCGCCTGAGCACGCTTGGCCTCCAGGAGCCGTGGCAGGTGGCCTTGCTCCTGCCGACCGGCTGGACCGACTACCGTAACGTCTGTCGCCGAGTGGACGAACTTCCCAGCGACGGGGCCCCCACAGTCCTGGCCGGACGCATGGTGTTCAATGCCTCGCACGGCTTTCACCGGGGAATTCCGCGGCTTCAGGGAACGATCGAGGCGGACGACGGCCTTTCGGTTGGGTTCACTCTCTTCGGCGACCATCGCTCGACCGCGGAAACCCTCAAACAGGGAGTCGAAGTTGCGCTCGCCGGTGTCCCCGTCAGTTACGGCGGCCGGCTCTACCTGAACAACGCGGAATTGGTTCCCACCGACTGGTTAGGGAGACTGTGCCCGAAGTACCCGGGTAAACCCCGCGTTATTCGCCCGGATACGGTACGGGAGCGAGTGCTGGCACTGCTTGCATCCGTCTGCAGTGAAGCCGCCGCACAACTGCTGGAAGCCCTCACGGTGTATGGATCGCCGGAGGTCGTGCTGCAGGCGGCCGGCGCTAAAGGCGAGGATCTGGCTCGGCTGATCTATCTCGCCCACCTCCCCGAGACGGAGGGCGAGGGGAGGGCGGCCCAAGAGGTAATCGAACGCCTCGCGGCCATGAACGCGGTGACTGCCGCATGGAGCAACCGTTCGGCCGACGGCACCGCACGGGCCTTCACGTTCGACTGGGACCGAGTGGCTGCCCGGGTGCGGGCACTGCCCTGTCCGATTACCGATGAGCAGCGAAGGGCCATCTATGACACCCTCCAGGACCTACAGCGGATCTCACCCACGCGGCGCATCCTTTCGGGAGACGTAGGAACCGGGAAGACCTTCGTCTACGCGGTCGCCGCAGCGGCCGTCGCCGACCACGATGGTCGGGTGGCTGTCCTGGCCCCGACTCAGCCGCTCGCAGCCCAGATCGCTGGTGAGTTCCGCACCCACTGGCCGGACCTGGACGTCGCCCTTGTCGGCGGTGACGAGACCGCTGAGTCCTATCGGCACAAGATTCTGGTGGGGACGACCGCCCTGCTGTTCCGGGACGTGGGGAAGATCGACTTCCTGGTGGTAGACGAGCAGCAGAAGTTCAGTCGCCAGCAGCGGGAGCAGCTGGCGCAGGAAGGCACGCATCTGTTGGAGGCCTCGGGGACGTGTATCCCACGCTCGATGGCGCTTATCCGTTACGGGGTAGTGCAGGTCTCGCGCCTGACCAAGGCGCATACGGAAAAGAAGATCCGCAGCCGCCTGTGGCTACCGCTCGAGCGCGCCCGTCTCCTCGAGTCCGTCGAGGCCACGGTCCAGAAGGGCGGTCAGGTCCTTGTGGTATACCCGCTTAAGGAAGGGGAGGGCCGCAATTCCGCCGAGTCCGCTTTTCAGATGTGGGAGAGCCGGTTCCCGGGCCGCGTTCGGCTGGTTCACGCCAACGTGTCCGACGAGGAGAAGGAGCGGGCGATCGCGGATCTCAAGGCCAACCGGGCGGACATCCTCGTGTCGACGACAGTAGTGGAGGTTGGCATCAGCATCCCGCGGCTTCGCCATGTAGTCGTCGTCGAGCCCGAGCGCCTGGGCTTAACCCAGCTGCATCAGATCCGCGGTCGGGTCGCCCGCAACGGAGGCTCAGGCTACTTCTCCATGTACCTGCGACGCGAGGTCAAAGAACCGACGATGAAGCGGCTGCAGGTCCTCCTGGACACGACCGACGGATTCGAGATAGCCGAGCGCGACCTGGAACTGCGCGGGTACGGTAGCCTCAGATCTGATGCTGACCGCCAGGCTGGGCACGATGAACTGCTCTTCGGCCGCCCCGTTCGGCTTGAGATCCTGGACCAGGTCGTTGTGGAGCTCGCGAAATGGTTCTCCGCCTGACACCAAAGCAGGCTCATCGGGGCAATCTCTGCGAAAGAGGCGGAGATCATGCAACGGGCGCCACGGCGGGCAAACCCGCGCAGGAAGCACCAGCGAGCGGTCGCTAACGACAGCCCCCAGTCGATACTGCAGCGACTTCTGCAAACGCGCTGGGGTGATGCAGCGGTCCCAGAGTATACCGGGCGGTACCGGGCAGTACCGGGCAGGCGTTTCCGCGTTGACGTCGGGTTCCCTCACGTACGGTTGGCCGTCGAGAGTGCGATGGCTGGGAATACCATGGCAAGTATCTGGACGGTTCAATCACGATCGAGAGCAGGTAATCGACTCCTGCTCTTGAGCGGTTGGCGGGTACTGCGGTTCTACGCCTCGGAGATAACAACAGCCCGCAAGAGGTAGTCGACCCAGTCGAGAGGGCTCTCGCCGTAGTTCAGTGACCATTGCGTTCTCGGCCGGCTGGGCGAGTATAGAGACAAAGAACAGGAGCAAACGATTGAATGGGCCAGAAAGATGAAAGCGAGTACCTCGAGCCCTTTTACGCGCCAAGGTTGAGCAAGTGGGTCATCGTCGAGCGCGGGGCGCTGGCCGCGGCGCGGCGGGGAGCGTGCAACATCCCGCTCTATTTATTTGATGAGCAGAAGAATGCGGATACGTTTTACCTGACGTGGAAACTGAAGGGAACCACACCCGCAGGCAGCGCTTTGCACTAGGGGTCCAGCAATGAACCAAGCAGCCAATGCCATCCCGCCGGAATACATGGAGCTCAGCCGCGCCCTCAAGAAGGTAGGCCTGCGCCCGTTCTCACCGCCGGCATTCCAGAAAGCGGTCGAGCGTTTCGGCGCGTCTTACCTGGTCGACACCGCGGAGCGGGCAATGTCCTGCGAGCGTTCTCGGCAGTGGCTGATATCGCTGGCATCCAAGAGCGAGACCGCAGCTGGCGCGCGCCCGTCGGCACGTACTGACGAGAAGTCCTGGTCGCCTCTTACGGTGCATGTCTATGGCAACCAAGCGGCCTTGTGCTTCGAGCCGACCGTCTCCGCCTCCAAGTTTCCGACCGTTGCCATCGACGCGGCGATAAAGAATCAGGGCGCCGGCAGAACTTTCGATTGGGCGGGCAAGATTCAGGTCAATCTCACCCGGGATGAGCTGGTGAAGGTGACCGCAGCGCTTTTAGGGTTCACGAAGCAGGCCTCCGGAAGCCATCACGGGCCCGCGAGAAACAAAGGCTTTCGCGTGACGAATCAGGAGGCACACTTCTTCTTTGAGGTATCGGAAGGCGACAAACCGAAACGCGGCGTCCCGATAGGACCTGCCGATGCCCATTATGTGACCAATCTGCTGCTGCGCCAGCTGCAGAACGCGTCGCCCTGGATGTCCGTTTCGGATGTGGTAACAATGATCCGGTGCCGGGCGCCGATGCTGAATCAGGACACAGCAAACTCCCGAGGGGGACAGCAATGAACAACAAATCAAGAGGAATGTTGGTCGCCGGCGTTTTCGCCGGGATGATCGCTCTGGCTCTTGGCTTTGCCGGCCTGCTGGTCGAGCCAATGCATGTCGGATCTCTTTGGGGCAGCATTGCTTTTGCTGTCCTGGGGATCCTGCTCACGCTCGCCAGCCGTAAGAAACTCCGTTAGGAGCTACATACGCGGGGGCGGCGCCAGTGAAAAAAAGGGCCCCAATGGGCCGGGGCGACTAGGAAGGAAGCGACTGTCTTTTTTGGCATATTGCCATGGCGATAGCCCACGCGTTCGCGCGGCAAACGACCAAATTGACCAAGAACCGGCACCCTTTCACCGCGCACCTTCAAACTGGTCAAATTTTGCTCAATCCGGCCGGTGTCCGGCTCCAACTCCGCAGCGGCGCTATTTGATCAGCGACATCCACAGGGTTATCCACAGTTTCTGTGGATAACCGCCTCGAGCCAAGGGGGCGAGTGTAGATGGCGGTGAAAACCCGCTCATATTTGGCGAAGGATTGATTGTCACGCAAATCAGCCGCTAAGCCGCCAAGCGGCCAGTCGACAACTAACCAG
>JAWLGP010000009.1:0-155824 GCA_041685045.1 Gammaproteobacteria bacterium | reverse complement strand
GGCGCGCAGAACGTCGGCCTCACTCGTCGACTGTGCATGAACCTCGCCCGCCTACACCCGGCCAAGGACTCAATGCGTGGCAAACTCAAAGCAGCGGGCGGGACGACGGCTTCCGCGAGGAATTGATGTTCGGGATCAAGGACTAAAGTATGCGGTTGCCCTGCAGGAAAGCGTGACCTCACGGCAGGCTCAAAACAGGATCAGGTCACCGGCGACGATACTGACCAACCAGAACCAGAGCGCGTGCTGCAGGAGCTGTACCGCACGGCGAAGGTCACGGGTGGTGGGGGCGAGGCCGGCGGTTGTTTTGCCGAGCGGCGTGCCGATGGCGCCGCTGCCGGCACTGACCAACGGTTGGCGACGGCTGCGCTTCCAGTTGCGCCAGGCGCCAGCGGCGTCGCCGACCAGGGCGTAGGTCACCGCCCCCAGTCGTGCCGGTAACCAGTCGAGCAGCGCAGTGGTGCCGTCGATGAAGCGGTAGCGGCTCTCAGTGGCCGATTTTGCGCCAACACTCAGGCGATAGACCACCACCCCCGCCGGCCCGGCAAGCAGATACCAGAACAGCGGCCCGAACACGGCGGTGGCGCCGTGGCCCAGCACACCGCGAACGCTCTGCGCCAGCAGCGCCCCCTCCTCCGGCTCGTCACCGATCATCCAGCGGGCAGCCTCGACGGCTCGTGGATGGTCACCGCGGTCGACGGCGTCGGCGACCGTCATCGCCTGCTCGGTAATACCGGTGGCTCCGAGTGCCAGATAGAGCAGCAGGACACCGACCAGCAGCGCCAGATTGGCGAACAGGGCCAATCCCAGGGCGGCGAAGGCAAACGGGCCGACCGCCGCCAACCAGATGGCCGGACCTGACCACCAATGGCCGCCATATGCTCGCACGTGCCGTTCGACCATGCCGACCCAGCGGTAAAACCCGCTCAAAGGGTGGGCTCTTCGCGGCTCTCCCAGCCAGGTATCGAGCAGGACGGCAAGGGTGCAGACCAGAGCGCTTGTCATTGGAGCGATCCCTGCAATGCGCAATCGGTTTTCGGTCCGACGATTGTAATGCCGGTAGTCCGGATACGCGCAGCCGTTCACACGGGCTGACGAAGCGCATAAGATCGCACCTTATCGGGATCGGCTTCCGGCGGGGACGGCAACGCCCCGATCAGACAACACACTTACGCCGATCGTCCCTTACCCCGAAGCGACCGGGGATAACCATTCAGTTTCCAAGGCGAAAATGGCCACAACTCCATCCGCCGCCACCGAGCCAAACGTATGATCGACTTCACCCCTCTACAGTCTGCGCTGTCGCGGATCGAGGCCGCCCCCCGCTCCGGCCAATCGTTGCTGCTCTATGGCCTGATGAAAACCCTCTCGATCCCACAGGGCGGCCACTCCTACCTGCTCACCAAGCTGAAGGAGATGGACCCGGATACCCGCCAGCTCGCCTACGGGATGA
This sequence comes from Gammaproteobacteria bacterium, assembly GCA_041685045.1. Taxonomy (GTDB): domain Bacteria; phylum Pseudomonadota; class Gammaproteobacteria; order Thiohalomonadales; family Thiohalomonadaceae; genus Thiohalomonas. The sequence goes on along the minus strand of JAWLGP010000009.1, from coordinate 154,371 downwards.
TGGAGCTGATGGCCAGCGGTGGCAGTGCCGACCCGCAGTGGCGTGAGGCCGAGGAGCGGATGGACCGTGCCATCGCCGGCTAACCCGAACGCCCCCTTTTGGCTGCGGACACCGCTGCACGCGCTGAACACCGAGCAGTGGGAAGCGCTCTGCGACGGCTGCGGCCGCTGCTGTCTCCATAAGCTGGAAGACGAAGAGAGCGGCGAGGTGTTCTATACCCAGGTCGCCTGCCGGCTGTTGGACCTGGAACGCGGCCGCTGCCGCGACTACCCGAACCGCAGCCGCCTTCAGCCCGAGTGCGTGCGTGTGGACCCGGCACTGGCGCAACTCGAGTGGCTGCCGCCGACCTGCGCCTACCGCCTGCTGGCAGCAGGCCGTCCGTTACCGGCCTGGCACCCGCTGGTCAGCGGCAGTTTCGAGACCGTCCACCAAGCCGGGATCTCGGTGCACGGCTGGGCCGTTCCAGAAGATCAGATCGCCTCGGCGGATGAGATGCAGGACTTCTTGATCGAATTTGCTGACGAAGACAGCTGAACTCGTGTTCACTCTACGCCGACAGATTCTGGTTGCCGGGATCGCCACCGTCGTGTTGATGGCGGCGGTAGGTCTCGCTACCACACTCCTGCTCTTTTTCGACCGCGAGCTCGCCGCCCAGTCGACGGCGTTGGCCCGCGCGCTGGCGATTCAGGCCGGCCTCACGGTCGTGCTGTGCCTAATCGGCGCAGTCGTTTACCGGCGCCGGATTGCCCCGCAGCTCTTCGCGCTGGAACAGGAGCTCCGACAGCACCGGCTCGATCGCGAACGTTTCGAGCAGCGAACCGCGGCGTTGCGCAGCTCCAACACCCAGCTGGAGCAGGAGATCGGTGAACGGCTGCGGGTCGAGGAGCAGCTCAAGCTGGCCGACCTGGTCTACCGCACCTCCCACGATGGGGTGTTCGTCACCGACGCGAGCGGGACGATTCTCTCGGTCAACCCGGCGTTCACCACCATCACCGGCTTCGAGTGCGCGGAGGCCTTGGGGCAGAACCCGCGCATTCTCAAATCCCACCACCAGGACCCCGCGTTCTACGAGACAATGTGGGCAGAGTTACTGGAGCACGGGCGCTTTGAAGGCGAGCTCTGGAATCGCCGCAAGAATGGCGAGGCCTATCTGCAACGCAGCACCATCACGGTCTTCCGCGACGAAGACGGCAATCCGCTCAATTTCGTCGCTGTCTTCGCCGACATCACCGACCTGCACGACAAAGAGGCGCAGATTCATCACCAGTACTACCACGACGCGCTGACCGACCTGCCCAACCGCGTCCTGTTCCAGGACCGTGTGAAGCAGGCACTGCGTCGGCGAACCCGAACCGGCGACCCGGTATCTTTGCTGCTGCTGGACCTGGACCGCTTCAAGCTCATCAACGAAACCCTGGGGCATGAGATTGGCGACGGCTTGCTGCAGGCGGTTGCCGCCCGGCTGAAGCCCCTGCTGCACCAGGACGACACCATTTCGCGACTGGGTGGCGACGAGTTCGTCATCCTGCTCTCGGGCAGCCGGGGCCTTGGCGAGGTGGAGATGGCGGCACAGCGGATCCTCACCGCCTTTGCCCGTCCCTTCGAGGTCGGTGGGCACCAGCTCAGTGTCACCACGAGTATCGGCATTGCGGTCGCCCCGAATGACGGCGACAGCGTCGGCAATCTGCTGAAGAATTCGGAAGCGGCGATGTATCGCGCCAAAGAAGCCGGGCGCAACGGATTCCAGTTCTATACCGCCGACATGAATGCCAAGGCCTTGGACCGCCTGCGCCTGGAGGTCGCCCTGCGCGGGGCCGTCGAGCGCGCCGAATTCGAGGTGTTCTACCAGCCCCGCGTACATCTGCGCGACCGGCACGTGATTGGCATGGAGGCCCTGGTGCGCTGGCGACATCCGGAACAGGGACTGCTCGCCCCGGCAAACTATATTCCGCTTGCCGAGGAGACCGGACTGATTATCGAAATCGGACGCTGGGTGCTGGCCGAGGCGTGTCGGCAGACCCGGGGCTGGCGTGATGCGGGGCATGATCTGTGCGTTTCCGTCAATCTGTCCGCTCGCCAGTTTGCCACCGATGTCGTCGGCACGGTCGATACCATCCTCCGGGAAACCGGTCTGCCGGCCGATCGCCTCGAGCTGGAGCTGACCGAGACGGTGGTTATGCAGGATGCGGCGCAGACGGTAGCGAAACTGAACGCGCTCAAGGCGCGGGGCGTGTCGCTGGCGGTGGATGATTTTGGCACCGGTTATTCCAGTTTGACCTATCTGAAACGGTTCCCCATCGACGTCTTGAAGATCGATCGGTCGTTCGTGGGTGACATCCCCAACGATTCCGACGATGTGGCGATTGCCGAAACCATCATTGCCCTTGGCCAAAGTCTCGGCCTGGAGGTGGTGGCCGAGGGAATCGAGTCGGCGGAGCAGGCCGAGTTCATGGAGTGGCGCGGCTGTGATGCCGGACAGGGTTTCTATTTCAGCAAACCGTTGCCCGCGCAGGCGTTCGATCGCTATCTGACCGAGCAGCAGGTTCTGCTCGCACAGGCAGTTCGCTCGTGAATCAAAAACTGCTACAAAAGCTGAGCGCCCATGAAGCGCAGCACCACACGCTCGAGCTTGATCTGGCACTGGAGAGCCATTCACGGTGGTTGGGGCAGGTCAATCACGCGCTGTTGTTCGATATCGCGGCAGACAGCAGAGAGTTGCTGGAGCAACCGCACCACTGTCAATTCGGCCGCTGGTACGAAGGGGTCGATGACCCTGTTCTGCTCGCCATGCCCGAATTCCGTGCCCTTGGCGAAGTGCACCAGCGCCTGCACATCCAGGCACATCGACTTCTGGTACAGCGGGAAAAGGGCGAACCGCTGTCCCAGTCCGGCTACGAGCAGCTGCTGGAGCAGTCGGAACAGCTGCGGGAACTGGTCATCCACCTACGCGGCCTGTTCCGGCAGAACCTGCACCTGGTGGCGCGCCTCATGTCCAAGGTGTTCGAGAATGCGGCCGAAGGGGTCATCATCACGGCACCGGACGGCACGATTCTCAACGTCAACCGCGCCTTTACCGGGACCACCGGTTACACGCCCGAAGAGGCCATCGGCAAGACACCGAACCTTCTCTATTCGGGCCGCCATGACACCGGGTTTTACCGCGCCATGTGGGAGCAGATCGAGCGTCAGGGACAGTGGCAAGGCGAGATCTGGAACCGGCGCAAGGATGGTGAACTGTATGTGGAGTGGCTTTCGGTGGCCGCCGTCACCGATGAGTTGGGGCGGACGCTGAACTACGTCGGTATCTTCTACGACATGACCAGGCAGCGGGAGAGCGATGAGCGGCTCTATCATCTCGCCCACCACGACCTGCTGACCGGATTGCCCAACCGGATGCTGTTTCATGATCTGGTACGTCAGGCGCTGATGCACGCCCGCCGGCGCCAGGAGGTGGTGGCAGTGATGTTCCTCGATCTGGATGGCTTCAAGCCGGTCAACGACAGCTACGGTCACCACGTTGGCGACCTGTTGCTCAAGCAGGTGGCCGATCGCCTGAAGACCTGCCTGCGCAGTTCCGATGCGGTGGGCCGGTTCGGGGGGGACGAGTTCACCGTCGTCGCCAGCGATGCCTCGGAAAAGGGAATTCAGGTGCTGGCTGAGAAGATTGTCCGGTTGCTTGCGGAGCCGTATCCGATGGACGGATACCGCTGTGATCTCAGCGCCAGCGTGGGGATAGCCCTCTACCCGCGCGACGGTCGCAGTCCGGACCTGCTGCTGCGGCACGCCGATATCGCCATGTACCAGGCCAAGAGCGCGGGCAAAAACCGGTACCGGCTGTTTGCACCGGAGATGGAGACGCCGCTCTGATACAGGAGGTAGAGCAACGCAGGGAGCGGTTGCCGGGGAACGAACCCGCATCGATCGCGGTGGAGCACGGCTTGCCCCCCAAACGCGCGAATGATGCGGTTCGCAAGCTCACCACATCCTACGGCACGATTTGTAGGATGTGGTGAGGAACGAACCGCATTGAGTGCGGTGAAGCACGGTGTTGCGACCGGGCGCGCCAATAATGCGGGCGATCAACCCCGCTCCTTGATGAAATCCACCCGCTTGCGCATGAAGGCGTAATACATCACCGGGATGACCACCAGGGTCAGCAGGGTGGAGACCAGGATGCCGAAGATCAGCGAGATCGCCAGGCCGCTGAAGATCGGGTCGTCCAGGATGAAGAATGCGCCGAGCATGGCGGCCAGGCCGGTCAGCACGATCGGCTTGGCGCGTACCGCACCCGAACGGATCACCGCCTCATCCAGCGGCATGCCCTCCCGTACCTGCTGATTGATGAAGTCCACCAACAGGATCGAGTTGCGCACGATGATGCCGGCCAGCGCGATCATGCCGATCATTGAGGTGGCCGTGAACTTGGCGTCCAGCAGCGCATGCCCCGGCATCACGCCAATGATAGTCAGCGGGATCGGCGCCATGATGATCAGCGGCACCAGATAGGAGCGGAACTGGGCCACCACCAGCAGGTAGATCAGAATCAGCCCCACCGAGTAGGCGATGCCCATGTCGCGGAAGGTCTCGTAGGTGACCTGCCACTCGCCGTCCCACTTCAAGCTGTACTCGTACGGATTCTCCGGCGGATTGATCAGCGACTGCTCGATGGTGGCACCGGTGGAGAGCGGATTGTCCGTCAGCTTGCCGAAGATCTCGAACATCCCGTAGAGCGGACTGTCCAGCTCGCCGGCCATGTCGCCGGTCACGAACACCACCTGCTGCAGATCCTTGTGGTAAATGGAGTGCTCACGGACGGTTTCGCGCACGCTGGCGATCTCCGATAGCGGAATCAAGGCACCGCCGACACTGCGCACCCGCAGCTCGAGTACGGAGGCGATCTCCGCTTTGTCGGCCACCGGAAACTCCATCCGGATCGGCAGCGGATACTTGACGTTGGCCCCGTGCAAATAGGAGACGTCTTCCCCGGAAAGCACGGTCGAGACCGCCTGCACGATGTTCTGCTGAGGCACGCCGAGCAGCGCCGCCTTCTGCTGGTCCACGCGCAGGATCAGCTTGGGGGCCGCCGACTCCACCGAATCGTCGACATCGATAATGTCGGCCGTGGATTCGAACAGCTGCCGTACTTCCTTGGCCATCTGGATCTGCCCGTCGTAATCGAGGCCATAGACCTCCGCCACCAGCGGCGACATCACCGGCGGTCCGGGCGGCACCTCGACCACCTTCACGTTGGCCCCGTAGCGTTTGCCGATCGCCTGCAGCGGCTCACGCACCGACAGCGCAATTTCGTGGCTTTGCCGGTTGCGCAGGTGCTTGTCTGCCAGATTCACCTGGATATCGCCGACGTTGGCCCCTTCACGCAGGTAATACTGGCGCACCAGACCGTTGAAATTGATGGGCGAGGCACTGCCGGCATAGACCTGGTAGTCGGTGACTTCGGGCACGGTGGCCAGGTGACGGCCCAGTTCGCCGAGCACCCGTGCGGTCTGCTCGACGCTGGTACCTTCCGGCATATCGACCACCACCTGGAACTCGGATTTGTTGTCGAACGGCAGCATCTTGAGCACGACGAGCTTCGCCGCGGCAAGGCCGACCGAACCCATGATCAACACCAGCACCAGCGCGGTCAGGCCCCAGCGCCGGGAGCGCCCCTTGTCCTTCGCCAGGAACGGGCCGACGCCGCGGTTGAACAGTCGGAACAGCCAACCGTCGTCGGCCTCTTCGGCGTGATGGATGTGGGCGTTCTTCAGCATCGCATTCGACATCCACGGCGTGATGACGAAGGCCACCGCCAGGGAGATCACCATGCCGATGGAGGCGTTGATCGGGATGGGGCTCATGTAGGGGCCCATCAGGCCGGTCACAAAGGCCATCGGCAGCAGTGCCGCGATCACCGTGAAGGTGGCAAGAATGGTCGGCCCCCCCACCTCATCCACCGCCGCCGGAATCGACTCGAGCAGACTCTTCCCCCCCATCTGCATGTGGCGATGGATGTTCTCCACCACCACGATGGCGTCGTCCACCAGGATGCCGATGGAGAAGATGAGGGCGAACAGCGATACGCGGTTGAGGGTGAAGCCCCAGGCCCAGGAGGCGAACAGGGTCGCCGCCAGGGTGATCACCACCGCCATGCCGACGATGAAGGCCTCGCGCCAACCGAGCGCCAGCAGCACCAGCGCCACCACTGAGGCGGTGGCAAAGATGAGCTTGGAGATCAGCTTCTGTGCCTTGTCGTTGGCGGTCGCCCCGTAGTTACGGGTGACGGTCGCCTCGACGCCGTCCGGCACGAAGGTGCCCTTCAGCTGCTCAAAGCGCTGGATGACGTTGTTGGCGATACTGACCGCGTTGGTGCCGGGCTGTTTGGCGATGGCCACCGTCACGGCCGGGAACTCGCCCTGTGCGCTCACGCCCTTGTCGGCGCGGGCAGGGCCGGTGCCGAACCATACGTACTGCTCCGGCTGGTCGGCGTTACGGCTTACACTCGCCACGTCGCGCAGGTAGACCGGCCGGTCGTCTCTGACCCCGACCACCAGGGACTGCAGCTCCTCCACCGTGGAGAGGAACTCGCCGGCCTGTACCAGCACCTCGCGGTTGTCGGCCACCAGCACGCCCGAAGGCCGGGTAGCATTGGAGACCTGAAGCGCCTGCCGCAAATCGTCCAGGGCGATGCCGTAGCCGGCCAGCTTGTGCGGGTCGAGCAGGACGTGCACCACCTGATCGGGTCCGCCGATGGTGTAGATGTCGCGGGTGCCCTTGACCCGCTTCAGCTCCGATTCGATGGCGTGGGCGACCTTCTGCAGTTCGTAGGCACCGACCTGCTCGTCCTCGCTCCAAAGGGTGAGCGTGACGATGGGGACGTCATCGATGCCCTTCGGCTTGATGATGGGCTGGGTGACACCCAGGTTCTGCGGCAACCAGTCCTGCTTGGAAAAGATGGCGTTATACAGCCGCACGATGGCGTCGGTGCGGTCCTCGCCCACCTCGTACTGCACCGTCAGCACCGCCATGCCGGGGCGTGACGTCGAATAGACGTGCTTCACCCCCTCGATCTCGGAGAGGATCTGCTCGGCCGGTGTGCTGACCAGGTGCTCCACCTCTCCGGCGGAGGCACCCGGATAGCCGATGAAGATGTTGGCGAAGGTGACATTGATCTGCGGCTCTTCCTCGCGCGGCGTCACCAACACCGCAAACAGCCCGAGCAGCAGCCCCACCAATGCCAGCAGCGGGGTGATCTCGGTGGTGAGAAAGCGCTTGGCAACGCTTCCGGAGATGCCCAACTTCTCACTCATCGCGGCTCACCTGTGGCGACCTGCTTCAAGTAAACGCCGGCCCGAATCGGATCCAGCGCCACCCGTTCGCCTTCGCTCAGTCCGGCCAGCACCTCGACCTGCCCGTCCCGGCTGCGGCCCACGCGTATCTGGCGGAAGCCCACCTTGCCGTCTTCGCCGACCACGTACACCGCCGTGACCTCGGAGCGGGAGACCACGGCCGCGGCGGGCACCAGTAGACGCTGGTCTTCACCGACCACAAAGGCCACCTTGGCAAACATGCCGGGGTACACGCCGTGGCGGCCCTCCGGCAGGTCGACCCGAATGCGGAAGGTGTGGGTCTGCGGGTCGGCATAGGGGCTGACGGTGATGCCGGTACCGGACACGCCGGCCTGTTGCGAAGGCAGCAGCACCCGGGCCCGGCTGCGGGTACGGACCTCATCCACGTACGCCTGGGAGACGTTGGCGACTACCCGCAGCTTCTCCAGGGAGAGTCCGGTCATCAGCGGTTGGCCGGGGTTGGCCACCTCGCCGGGCTCCACGTGGCGCTGGACGACGATCCCGCTATAGGGCGCCCGCACCACGGTATGTTCCAGCTGTTCCTGAGCCTGCTCGACCCCCGCCCGGGCCGACTTCAAGGCCGCCTCCGCCTTGTCGAAATCGGCCTTGGCCACGAGCTTGCGCTCCAGCAGGTCCCGCACCCGATCGAAATTGGCCTTGGCCTCCTCCAGCCGCGCCTGCGCCGCAGTCAGGGCAGCGCGCTGCTCCTTGTCGCGGAAGCGCACGATGACGCTGTCCTTGGCCACGAAATCGTCCACGTCGACCAGGACCTCGACAATGCGCCCTGACGTCTGCGCCGAAACGGTGGCCCGATGCACCGCCTCGATCACGCCATCGAACACCTGCTCGCGCGCCACCGTCTGGTGATGGACGTCGGCCACATCGAACGGCAGTTCGGCCGCACGGGCACCCGTGAGTTGCACCAGCAACAGCACGGCGGTGATCAGGGAAGCTCTGTACATCTCAAATCCTCTTTCGGGCGAACGTCTAAGCGGGACTATATTAGCCAATTCTTATATTCTTGACCAAATGGGTCCCGCCGACGGGGTTTTCAAGGGAATGGCCCTGCCGAAGCGCGAGTGGCTCTCGTGGTTTATGTCCGGGCATGACCCCCAGTAGACACCAAATCGACTTTTCAGGACAGGGAGTGGTTAGCCACTGTGGAGTAAATCGCTCGTTCCCACGCTCTGCGTGGGAATGCCGTCCGGGCGCTCTGCGCCCACGTGTAAACCGGTTTTCCGAGGCGCCCGACCGGGTTTCGTGCCTTCCGACACCTGCGGCGCGGAGCGCCGCTTGCCGCGTTCCCACGCAGAGCATGGGAACCAGAAATACCCGGTCAGATCTTGAACTGGGCGACCAGCTGTTCCAGTTCGCCCGCCAGGCGGCCCAGTTCTTCGCTGACTTCGGTGGTCTGCTTGGCCCCTTCCGCGGTGCGATCGGCAACCTCGCTGATGTTGGCAATGTTGTGATTGATCTCTTCGGCAACGCTGGTCTGCTGTTCCGCTGCGGTGGCGATGTGGTGGTTCATTTCGCTGATGGTGCGCACCTCGCCGGCGATGGTCGCCAGCCCCTCGGCCGACAACTGCACCTTCGCACTGCCCTCCTGAGCCTTGTGTCGGGCGGCCTCCATAGCCTCCACCGCACGCCGTGCCCCGGACTGGAGACGCTCGATCATCTGCCGGATCTCTTCGGTCGAGTGCTGCGTCCGTGATGCGAGTGTCCGCACTTCATCCGCTACGACCGCAAAACCGCGGCCCTGTTCCCCCGCCCGCGCCGCCTCGATGGCGGCATTGAGGGCGAGCAGATTGGTCTGCTCCGCAATTCCCTTGATGACATCGAGCACCATGCCGATGTCGTTGCTCTGACCATCCAGCTGCTGGATCACTTCGGCGGCCTGCTCGACCTGATTCATCAGCGCTTCGATACCATCGAGGGCTTCGGTCGCCACCGCCGCACCGGCCTGGGCCTCCTGGTTGGCCGCATTGGAGGCGTCGCTGGCCTGTCCGGCGTGGTTGGCGACCTCGCGCACCGTCGCGGTCATCTCGTTCATGGCGGTGGCGGCCAGGTCGGTATCGGAGCGCTGCTGCGTTGCCCCCTTCAGCGTCTCCTCGGTAACCTCACCGATGCGATGGGCCACGCGGGCCAGGCTATGGGTCGCCTGCGAGACCTGGCCCAGTCCGTCCCGAAACATGGCGATCATGCTGTTAAAGGCACGCGCCATGTTGCCGATCTCGTCACCGACCTCCGCGCCCTCGACATCACGGCTGAGATCGGCATCACGCGCCATTGCCTCCATATGGCCGCGCAACCGGTTGACCCGTGCGATCACCAGACGACGCAGGATGTAGACCATCAACAGCAGGCCGAAGGCGAACAACGCCAGCTGGATACCGGCGCTGGCCAGTAACCCGCGGTCAACCTGCTGGTCCAGATTCGCCAGCGAGTAGGTGACGCGAACGGCGCCAAGCACCGAGTTCTCTTCGGTCGGATGGCACATCAGGCAGTTGGTACCGCGATAGTCCTTTTCGGCCAGGACCGGGTTGATGACCGTCAATACGCGCCCCTGCGACGTTTCGATCAGCTCCATGATCGGTTCGCCCTGCAAGGCCCGCCGGTCGAAGTCATCGATCGGCTGTTCGCCATCGAGGCCGGGACCGAAGGTGTTGGTGATATAGGGGGCACGGATGATGCGCGCTTCGAGAAAACCGGGGCGCTCCAGCACCTTGTCGCGCAGCAGGCCCCGATTGGCCATGGTGCCGGTCAGCATCATGGTGTTGATACTGTCGAAATAGGAGTCGGCGGCGTCTTTGGTCTGTTGCTCGACCACCTCCAGCACGAGCCGCCGCTCACTCCAGGCGGCAAAGGCAATGAGGGTGATCATCACCAGCAAAAAGACACCGACCAGACTCAGGTTGATCTTGGCCTGGATGGAGAGCGACTTGCCGGCCTTTTTCTGGCTCATCGGCAACCTCTGCTTTGCAGCTCGGATTGGGCCGGTCCGCACAAACGCGCGGGCCCGGACGACGGCGGGCACACCGTCTCGAAGAGGTGAGTCGGCAGACCATCCGTAAACTTGAGGAACGCCCCCCAAGAGGATGGGAAAAGCCGGGATGGGCAAAGCGCAGCGTGCCCATCGAAGGCCGTTTGATGGGCACGTCGCTCTCGCTCCTTTGCCCATCCTACGCGGCTTGGCAGTTAGGTAGTCAGCGCTGAAAAAAATTGCCGCAGAGACGCGGAGGCGTGGAGGTTTTGGTCATCAAAGACCGGCGTCATGGCGAAAACCTGTACCGTGGCTCATTCTTCCCCCGGAGCTACCTTTAAACCCTCTGCGGCGGGTTTAACACTGCACTCCCCCAACCAGCCCGGTAGGATGGGCAAAGGAGCGCAGCGACGTGCCCATCGATGCAGCGTTGATGGGCACGCTGCGCTTTGCCACTGCCCGGAAACGCGGGCGCAGCCAGTTACGATGGAAAAAATCTCAGGGGGATGCGGTCTTGCCCGCGTAGAGGCCGGTCATCTCCCGACTGAAGAAGCCATAGCCGGCCCGCTCGTGGAGGCGGGTGTGCAACATGGCGGTCTCGGCCTGGCGGATGAGGTCGTCAGTCTCCCCACTGTCTTCCGGGAAGAGGCTGATGCCGATGCTGAGGTTGAGATAGAGCTGGTAGCCTTCACTCTCCAGCGGCCGGGAGAAGGCGTCCATCAGCTGGCGGGCGATCGGTTCCAGGTCGGCACGCCCGTCGATACCGCTGACGATGGCGGCAAACTGCTGCTGTTCCAGGCGGGCCAGCCCCTCGACATTGCTCAAGACCGATTTGATGCGACGGCCGACGGCAAACAGCAGTTTCTCCCCCAGCTGCTGCATCTGATCGGCTCCCAACAACCCTTCGAGGTCGATCCCGATGCACATCACACCGAGTTCGTCGCCGTTGCGGCGCGCCTTCAGCAGGCTCTTGTTCAGGTGGTCCACAAACAGCAGGCGATTGCCGAGGCCGGTCAATGCGTCATAGCTGATCATGTGCTGCATGGCTTCCTGACGCGCGAGACGGCGGGTCACGTCCTTGCCGGTGGCGACGAAATGGGTGACTTCTCCCCGCTCGTTGCGCACCGGGGTGATGGTCTTGGCCTCGTAATAGAGGTCTCCATCCTTGCGGCGATTGATGAACAGGTCGGTGAACGGCAGGCCGTTGGAGAGGGTACGCCACATGCGCTCGAAAAACTCATGGTCCTGCAGGCCCGAGCTGAGCAGTGCCGGGCGCCGCCCGATGACGTCGCTTCGCTCGTGCCCGGTCACGTCCTCGAACGCCGCATTGACGTATTCGATGATCCCATCGCGGTTGGTAATCATCACCATATCCGCGGTCTGCTCGAGCGCTCGGAACAGTTTCTCCCGCTCCGATTCGGCCCGTTTCTGTTCGGTGATATCCCGGGTCAGGGCTGCACAGCGGAAGACGTGCCCGTCCTGATCGCGAATGGGGAAGGAGTGCGTGGCTACCCAGCGCTCGCTGCCGTCGGGCCGCTGAATGCGGTATTCGGCATTGAAGGCCACCCAACCCTCCTTTTGGAGCAGGCCGGCAATGCGGTCGTAATCTTCCGGATGCACGCTATCGAGCAGGCGATCGATCGATTCGAACAGATGGGCGGCCGGACGCTCCCAGACCTGTTCATAGCCCGGATTGATGTAGATCATGCGCCCGACCCGCAGGTCGATAAGCCACAGCACCCCGTCGATATTGCCGGCCAGTTGCCGGAAGTGCTCTTCGCTTTCGCGCAGGGCGCGCTCGGCCCGCTCCCGCTGGCGACGCCCTTCGGCTTCCGCCAATTCCCGCTCCACCGCGGAATTCAGGCGGGCGAGATTGTCCTTCATGATGTAGTCGTGGGCGCCGGCGTGCATGGCAGCCACGGCGGTCTCCTCGCCGATGGCGCCGGATACGACGATCACGGGAAGGTCCAGCCCGCGGGCCTTGATGGCATCAAGGACGTCCAGCGCACAGAAGCCCGGGAGGTTGTAATCGGAGATGAGGAGGTCCCAGGGGTGATCGAGCGCCCGCTCGAGGTCGGCAAGGTGCTCGACCCGCTGCATTTCCGGCAGGTAACCGCCACGGCGCAGCTCGCGCGTCAGAAAAAAGGCGTCGTCTTCGGAGTCTTCAACCAGCAGTACGCGAACAGGAAGACCGTTTGCCGGTGACTTCATAGCACTCCCCCCCCACCTGGGTGGCTGGATGGTTCGCCGCATTCAGGACTGGCCATGCTAAGCGTCCCGCCTGCGAGTCTCAAGCGCTATCTGTTCCCCAACCCCTTCCGTGTAGCTTTTTACTCGAAAAAACAGAAGCATGCCGTAAATCAAAATTCTTTATATTTTTCATCAACCGGATTAGGCGCTTCCGCCGGCAGTTGAAAGAAAAAGCGTGCGCCCTCCCCCTCCGCGCCTTCCGCCCACACCTCGCCACCGTGTCGGCGCACGATACGCTTCACCGTCGCCAGGCCGATGCCGTTGCCTTCGAACTCACCCGATCCGTGCAGGCGGCGGAAGGCATTGAAAAGCTCCCCGGCAAAGACCGGGTCGAAGCCGACCCCGTTGTCACTGATGCAAAAGGTATTGCCCTGCGGCGCGCCATGGCGGCGGAACTCGATGCGGGCCCGTTCGCGCCGGGCGGAATATTTCCACGCGTTCCCGACCAGGTTCTGGACGACAATGCGCAGCATGGCCGCATCCCCACAGGCCACCAACCCCGGCTCGATGAAGACCTCCACCCCGCGCTCCGGTTCGGCTGCCCGCAAGTCCTCCACCACCGCTTCCGCCAGTTCGGACAGATTGATCTGTTCCCGACGCATCTCCTGCCGCGTAACCTGGGACAGGACCAACAGGTGTTCGATGAGCCGCCCCATCCGGGCGGAGTTCTCGCCGATGCGTTCTAGGTAACGGCGCGGCTCGGCGTCCAGCTGCTCACCGTAGTCCTCCAGCAGTGCGCTGCTGAAGCCGTTGATCGCCCGCAGAGGCGTGCGCAGGTCGTGGGACACCGAATGGCTGAAGGCTTCCAGCTCGCGGTTGGCCGCCAGCAGTTCTCCCGTCCGTTGCGTCACCAGCTCTTCCAGCTGCTCGCGATACCTTGCCAGTTCAAGCTCGTTGCGCTTGCGTCGGCTGATGTCCTGAAAAACGGCGTGGGTGGCGGGCCGTCCGTGGTAGAACACCGGGATGGCGACCGCCTCCATTTCAATAATGGAACCGTCCTTCCGCAGCAGCTGCCGCTCCACGGGCGGCACCGGTTGCCAGTTGTCGAGCGCCACCTGGATACGCTGCGTTACCGACTCACGCTGTTCGGGCACATAGATGTCGGTCAACGGCCGGCCGATGAATTCGGCCGCCGACTCTGCACCCAACAAGCCGGCACCCGCCGGATTCATGTGAACGATCCGGGAGTCGCACTGTATGACTTCGAGGGGGAAGGCCGTATTGACCAGTTTGCGGTAGCGCTCTTCCGCTTCGGCCAGCTGCGCTTCGGCATGACGGAAATCGGTCAGGTCGATGCCGGTGGCAAGCACCGTTTTTGTTTCCGCATCGCCCGGCGGGACCACGGCGGCGGAGCAGGCCATATAGCGATGCTCACCACTTCGGGTCCGGAGGGATGCCCGGTGCTCCCAGCGCCCCTTGGAAACGGCTTCACCGAACTGCTGACGACAGTGGCCCACCTCCTGCGGTGCGGCCAGCACGTCCCACACGAACTTTCCCTGCAGATCGGCGGAGGGATAACCGGACAGATCCTCGGCGGCCCCGTTTGCCCGCAGGATCCGCCCCTCGGCATCGAGCAACAGCGTAAACACGTTGCTCGACTCGAAAAGGGTAGAGAGGGCGGATGAGCAGTCGCTGTTCGGCGCCGAATGCAGCCAGACCCAGTAGGAGTCTTCATGGGCCCGGCAGGTCTGCAACTGGTAACGACGCCCCCCGTACTGCACCTCCACCATCTGGAGCGGGTCCACCTCGTTGTCGGCAACGCCCGTATGCAGCCCGTCGACGATGAACGGCAGGACTTCAGCGCCGGGAAAGCAGCGGCGTGCAACGGGGTTGGCCCGCAGGATCCGACCGTCCCCCTGTACGAGCAAGATCGGCTCGCTGGCCATCGCCATCAGCGATTCGCTCCCGCCGCCGAACAATCGATATTCCGCTACCGCGTCTTCGGTTCGATCCATGCCCCCCATCCTTCGGCCATGCGGCCGAGCGGCGATCCTAAACTACTAATACTAGATGCCAAACGCGTGACACGTTGGGAATCCGATCACAACATCCACCGCCTGCCGTTTTGCGCCCGGTTTCACTGGCTCGGTATAATGGCGGCTTTCCTACCGCAGAGGCTTTCCCGCACGCGTATGGCCCAGTACATCTACACGATGAACCGCGTCAGCAAGGTGGTTCCACCCAAACGCATCATCCTCGAGAATATCTCGCTCTCCTTCTTTCCCGGAGCCAAGATCGGCGTGCTGGGTCTGAATGGCTCCGGCAAATCGTCGCTGCTGCGCATCATGGCCGGGATCGATACCGAAATCGACGGCGAGGCGCGCCCGCAGCCGGGTATCAAGATCGGTTACCTCCCGCAGGAGCCGCAGCTCGATCCGGACAAGGATGTGCGGGGAAACGTGGAAGAAGGAATTCGCGAAATAAAGTCCCTCATTGACCGCTTTAATGAGGTTAGCATGAAATTCGCGGAGCCGATGTCGGACGATGAGATGAACGCCCTCATGGAAGAGCAGGGCAAGCTGCAGGACGCCATTGACGCTGCCAACGCCTGGGACCTCGAGCGGACCCTGGAGATCGCCGCCGACGCGCTGAGACTGCCCGCCTGGGACGCGGATGTCACCAAACTCTCCGGCGGTGAGCGCCGTCGCGTCGCCCTCTGCAAACTGCTGCTGTCGAAGCCCGACATGCTGCTGCTGGACGAGCCGACCAACCACCTGGACGCGGAGTCGGTGTCGTGGCTGGAGCGGTTCCTGGCGGAGTACAAGGGTACCGTGGTCGCCGTCACCCACGACCGCTACTTCCTCGACAATGTGGCCGGCTGGATCCTGGAACTGGACCGCGGCCACGGCATTCCCTGGGAAGGCAACTACTCCTCCTGGCTGGAGCAGAAGGAGAAGCGGCTGGAGATGGAGCAGAAGCAGGAGCAGTCGCGCATCAAGGCGATGAAGCAGGAACTGGAATGGGTGCGGTCCAACCCGAAAGGGCGGCATGCAAAGAGCAAGGCGCGTCTGGCCCGCTTCGACGAACTGTCGTCGCAGGACTACCAAAAGCGCAACGAAACCAACGAACTCTATATCCCGCCGGGCCCCCGCCTGGGCGATTTGGTGGTGGAAGCCAAAGGCGTACGCAAGGCATTCGGCGACCGGCTGCTGGTGGATGACCTGTCGTTCAACCTGCCGCCCGGCGGTATCGTCGGCGTGATCGGCCCTAACGGGGCCGGTAAGACCACCCTGTTCCGCATGCTGGTGGGGCAGGAGCAGCCGGATGCGGGTGAGCTCCGCCTCGGCGAGACGGTCGAGTTTGCCTACGTGGATCAGAGCCGCGATGCCCTGGACGGCAGCAAGAGCGTGTGGGAAGAGGTCTCGGACGGGCTCGACCTCATCACCGTCGGGAGCTACACGGTCAACTCCCGCGCCTATTTGGGCCGCTTCAACTTCAAGGGTTCAGACCAGCAGAAGTGGGTCAAGGACCTGTCCGGCGGTGAACGCAACCGTCTGCATCTGGCCAAGCTGCTGAAGAAGGGCGGCAATGTGCTGCTTCTCGACGAACCGACCAACGACCTGGATGTGGAGACCCTGCGCGCCCTGGAAGAGGCACTATTGGAGTTCCCGGGCTGTGCCGTGGTGATCTCCCACGACCGCTGGTTCCTGGATCGCATCGCCACTCACATTCTCGCTTTCGAGGGCGATTCCCAGGTGGTCTGGTTCGAAGGCAACTACGCCGATTACGAGGTCGATCGCAAGCGCCGCCTCGGCGTCAACGCCGACACCCCGCATCGCATCAAGTACAAACGCCTCGCCACATAAAAAACGATCCGCAAATGAACGCAAAAAATGCGAATTTAATAATTTGCGTTTTTTCGCGTTCATTTGCGGATCCATCTATTCAGTCCCCCAAACGCACCAAATTGACGCAAGGCCCTCGGGTCCGTTAAAACGGGCATTCCCATTGCCTGATTCCCAGCGAGGTCCCCGTGTCCGACATCAAGATCCTGCTCGACGAGAACGAGATACCGACCCATTGGTACAACGTGGTCGCCGACATGCCGAATCCGCCGGCACCGGTGCTCGGCCCCGATGGGCAACCCGTCACCCCGGATGCCCTGGCGGCAATCTTCCCCGAATCGATCATCATGCAGGAGGTCAGCGCCGAACGCTGGATCGAGATCCCGGAACCGGTCCGTGAGCTTTACCGCCAGTGGCGCCCCTCCCCGCTCTGTCGGGCACGACGGCTGGAGCAGGCTCTCGGCACCCCCGCGAAGATTTACTACAAATACGAGGGTGTGAGTCCGGCCGGATCACACAAGCCGAACAGTGCGGTGGCACAGGCCTACTACAACCAACAGGCGGGCATCAAACGCCTGACCACCGAAACGGGTGCCGGCCAGTGGGGCTCCTCGATCGCCATGGCCGGACAGATGTTCGGGCTCGAGGTGCGCGTCTACATGGTCAAGGTTTCCTACGATCAGAAGCCGTTTCGCCGCTCGATGATGCAGACCTGGGGCGCCCAGGTGCTGGCCAGCCCCAGCGAGCGGACCGAATCCGGGCGCAAGATCCTGGCCCGGGATCCGAACTCGCCCGGCTCGCTGGGCATCGCCATCTCGGAAGCAGTGGAGGAGGCCGCCTCCCGCCCGGACACCAACTACACGCTGGGCTCGGTACTCAACCACGTGCTGCTGCACCAGACCGTGATCGGTCTTGAGGCCAAAAAGCAGTTCGAAAAGGTCGGCGACTACCCGGACGTGGTGCTCGCCCCCTGCGGGGGTGGCTCGAACTTCGGCGGCGTCGCCTTCCCGTTCCTGGCCGACAAGGCAGCCGGCAAGGAGGTGCGACTGGTGGCGGTGGAACCGACCTCCTGCCCCACCCTCACCCGCGGCCATTACGCCTACGATTTCGGCGACTCGGTTGGCCTCACTCCATTGCTGAAGATGTACACCCTGGGCCATGACTTCGTGCCGCCCGGCATCCACGCCGGCGGGCTGCGCTATCACGGCGACTCGGCGCTGGTCTCCCAGCTCTACAACGAAGGGCTGGTCGAGGCCGTGGCGGTACCGCAACTGGCCACCTTCGAGGCCGGTGTCGCCTTCGCCCGTGCCGAGGGGATCATCCCGGCGCCGGAGTCGAACCACGCCATTCGTGTGGCCATCGACGAGGCGCTGCGGTGCAAGCAGACCGGGGAGGCGAAGACCATCTTCTTCAATCTTTCCGGCCACGGCCACTTCGACATGGGTTCGTACGACCGCTACTTCGCCGGTGAACTGGAGGATTACGCCTACCCCGAGGAGGCGATCCACGAGGCGCTGGAGCACCTGCCCAAAATCGGCTAAATAGCTGTACCTGTCCAGCAACCCCGTCATTGCGAGCCGAAGGCGAAGCAATCCCGGCGCCGCGAGCTCGAGATTGCTTCGCTACACTCCTCGCAATGACAGGGGTACAAGGATCGGTCGGGGCCAGGCAACGCCCGCCCGACCCACTTCAAAAACTATAATTCCGGGACGCAAGGTCCGAAGGGAGTGTCATGAGCGTCGAACCGCTGACCGCTGCACATCTGTTCCACCGCTGCGACCCCGCCCAGTTCGATTTCCAGACCACGGCAGAGCTGGAGGAACTGACCGAGGTCATCGGCCAGCACCGCGCCATCGAAGCGGTACGCTTCGGAGTCGGTATTCGCCGCGAAGGCTACAACCTTTATGTGATGGGGCCACCGGGCGTGGGCAAGCACACGCTGATTGGCGAGTACCTGAAGGAGCGCGCCAAGGACCAGCCGGCGCCGCCCGATTGGGTCTACGTCAACAATTTCGAGCACCCCGACAAGCCACAGGCGTTGCGCCTGGCCGCCGGACAGGGCCAGCGGCTGCGGCAGGACATGGAGCACTTCATCGAGGAGCTGGCCGGTTCCATTCCGGCAGCATTCGAAAGCGACGAGTACCGCAACCACATCCAGAACATCGAGGACGAGCTAAAGGAGCGGCAGGAGAAGGGTTTCGCCGAGCTGTCCGAAGAGGCCGGCAAACACTCGATCAAGTTGTTCCGCACCCCCAGTGGATTTGCCTTCGCCCCCATGCGCGATGGCGAGGTAGTCGGCCCCGAAGAGTTCGCCAAGTGGTCGCAAGAGCAACAGACCCGCACCGAACAGGTGGTATCGGTGCTGCAGGAGCGGCTGCAACGAATCCTTCAGCAGATCCCCGCCTGGCGCCGCGAGACCCGTGAGCGCGTCAAGGCGCTGAACAAGGAGGTGACCATGTCGGTGGTGGGTCACCTGATCGACGAGCTCAAGGCCAGCTATGCCGAGCTGCCGCCGGTCGTGGCATGGCTGGACGCCTTGCGCCAGGACGTGGTCGACAACGTCAAGGATTTCCTCAAGCCGGAGGACGGCAGCGAAGGGATCCCGGGCCAGCAACAGGAGAGTGACCCGCGCGGACTCCACCGTTACAAGGTCAATGTCATGGTGGACAACAGCAAGACCAAGGGGGCACCGGTCACCTACCTGGACAATCCCACCTACCTCAACCTGGTCGGGCGAGCCGAGCATGTCGCCCAGTATGGTGCACTGCTCACTGACTTCACGTTACTGAAGCCCGGCTCACTGCATGCCGCCAGCGGCGGCTATCTGGTGGTGGATGCGCACAAGCTGCTGACCCATGTCTACGCCTGGGAGGGCCTGAAGCGTGCGCTCTACGCCAACGAGATCCGGATCGAATCGCTGGAGAAGCTGCTCAGCCTGGTCAGCACCGTTTCCCTGGAGCCGGAGGCGATCCCGCTAAACGTCAAAGTGGTGCTGGTCGGCGACCGCATGCTGTATTACCTGCTGCACGCCTACGATCCCGATTTTGCCGAGCTGTTCAAGGTCACCGCCGACTTCGAGGGCGAGATCGACCGCACGGAGGCCAACAACCAGCTCTACGCCCGCTTCGTCGCCACCCTGACCAAGAAGGACAAGCTCAGACCGTTCGAGCGAGGCGCGGTGGCGCGCATCATCGAACATGGCGCGCGGCTGGTGGAGGATTCCGAGAAGCTTTCGACCCACATGCGCTCCATCGCCGACGTCCTGCGCGAGGCCGATTACTGGGCCGGCGAGGCGCAGCGCGACATCGTCTGTGCCGAGGACGTGCAGCGCGCCATCGACCACCAGATCTTCCGGGTCTCACGCGTGCGCGAACGGATTCAGGAGGAGATCCGGCGCAACACCATCTACATCGACACCAGCGGTGAGCGGGTCGGTCAGATCAACGGCCTGTCGGTGCTGTCGGTGGGCAATTTCGCCTTCGGCCAGCCGTCGCGCATCACCGCCACCGTCCACATCGGCGAGGGTCACGTGATCGACATCGAGCGCGAGGTGGAGTTGGGCGGCCCCATCCACTCCAAGGGCGTACTGATCCTGTCGTCTTTCATGGCGTCGCGCTACGCGCAGAACCATCCGCTTTCGCTCTCGGCCGGTCTGGTGTTCGAGCAGTCCTACGGCGGCGTGGACGGTGACAGTGCCTCCCTGGCGGAGCTATGTGCCCTGCTTTCGGCCCTTTCCGGTGAACCCATCCGGCAATCGTTCGCCATGACCGGCTCGGTCAACCAGCACGGCCAAGTGCAGCCCATCGGCGGGGTCAACGAGAAGGTCGAGGGCTTTTTCGACGTCTGCGTGGCGCGCGGCCTGACCGGGGACCAGGGTGTGCTCATCCCCGCCTCCAACGTCAAACACCTGATGCTGCGCCACGACGTGGTGCAGGCGTGCGCCGAGGGACGTTTTCGGCTTTTTGCGGTCGAAACAGTCGACCAGGCGATCGAACTGCTGACCGGCACCAGCGCCGGCACGGAGGACGCCGATGGTCACTATCCCGAGGATTCGATAAACGGCCGGGTCCAGGCGCGACTCACCGAGATGTCGCTGATCCGCCAGACCTTTGCCGAACAGGCCAAAGAGAAACTGAAGGGTGAGGACGACGAGCCCGGAATCAAGTTGAATGAACCCTGAAGCGGAAAAGACTCTACCGGAACGCCGCATCCTGCTGGCGCTGGAGGACGGGCGCGAACTGTCCGCCCTGGAGGCCGCGCTCAAACTGGCCTCCCTACTCGATGCCAGTCTCGATACCCTTTTTGTGGAGGATGCCGACCTGTTTCAGGTCGCGGGTCTGCCGTTTGCCACCGAAATCGGTTTCGGCTCGGCGGTCGGGCGGCGAATGGAGGCGGCCCGGCTGGAACGGGAACTGCAAAACCGTGCGCAGGAGATCCAGCGCCTGCTGGAACGCCGCACCCGGGGGGGCACCCTGCGCTGGACCTTCACCGTGACCCGCGGGACGTTGCCGGAGGCGGTGTTGACGATAACACCCGCGGCGGACCTCATCATCGTCGCCCGGCGCGGTTTGGCTCCACGCGAATCGCGCCGCCAACCGGCCGCACCGCTCGCGGTCTATTACGATGGTTCGGAGGCCTCGATGCGGGCCCTGGAGGCGGCGATCAGCCTGGCTGAGGGCCATCCACTGCTGCTGTTGGTGGCACCGATCCCGGGCGAGCTGGCAGAAACGGTGCTGCCCGAGCTCGAGCGCAAAGGCGTTCGCGCGACCATCGTGCCGCTCGAAGAGGCCAGTGCCGAGTCCCTGGCGGTAACCGTCCGCCTCTATCGCGCCGGGATGCTGGTGATGGGCGATGCGCCGTTCGGCGATGCTGCGCTCGGCCAGCTACTCGAACGCAGCGGTGTTCCGATCCTGCTGGCGCGCTGAGCCGGGACAAGGGATTCAACAGGATTACAGGATTTTTCAGGATTTTTCAGGATTAACAGGATAAGGCTTGTTTTCGCTCAGGATTGAGCACAGCCCCCCCTCTGCCCGAACAACTCAAGCACAGTAACCCAGCCTTTCTTCCATCCTGTTAATCCTGAAGAATCCTGTGAATCCTGTGAAATGATCGAACAGCGTAGAATGGGCAAAGCGCCGCCGCCCATCCGCTCGGTTTGGCACCATCGCTTACGGCGCGTGCCCATCAGCGTGGGTCGATGGGCACGCGCCGGTCAGGTTCGGGCTTCGTGCCACCGACACGGGCGGCGCTTTGCCCATCCTACGGAGCTTAATTCCATCCTGTTAATCCTGAACGATCCTGTTAATCCTGTGAAATCAGGCAGCGGAAATCGAACTAAGGCGAGGCGTGGACCAGCGGCACGAAGGCCACCGGCATAATCGACTCCACTTTCGGCTCGCCCGCCGTTCGGGTCACCACTGTCAGCGTTTGGTAGCCGCCGCCTTCACTGACCGGAATGACCAAACGTGCATTTGGCTTCAACTGATCGATCAAGGCCGGGGGGATACCAGCTGCGGCCGCGGTAACGATGATGCCGTCATAGGGGGCATGTTCCGGCCAGCCGGCGTAGCCGTCTCCGGTACGCCCCTCGACGTTGTCGTAACCGAGAACCCGCAGCCGCGCCAGCGCTTCTGCCGCCAGCGGCGGGACCAGTTCGATGGTAAACACTCGGCGAACCAGTTCGGCCAGCACCGCGGTCTGGTACCCGCAACCGGTGCCCACCTCCATTACCGTCGCCGCCGTGTCGACCTCGAGCAAGTCGGTCATCAGGGCGACAATATAGGGTTGCGAAATGGTCTGACCGTGCCCGATGGGCAGCGGGTGATTGGAGTACGCCTCATCCCGCAGGTACTCCGGGACGAAACGGTGGCGGGGCACCGCCGCGATGGCGGCAAGGGTGGAATCGGTAATGGTTGACCGGCCGGCGTCGCTGCCGGCGTAACGGGCTTCGCGTCGGATATCGGCGAGCAGCCGCTCGACCTCCTCCGGATCGGGGGCGGAATCGGGGCTCGTCACTCGCCCCATTCAAGTTCGATATCGGGACTGTCGAGCGGCCCGGACCAGAGCGGGGGGGAAGGCGGTTCCTCACCTTCAGGCCCGGCAAGCGGTGCAATCAGCGCTTGCCAGTCATCGGCCGGAGGTTCACGGGCCTCCAGCGCCATCTCCTCCCAGTCAGCCAGGCTGACCTCCTCGATGGCGCCATCGAAGAACTGAATGGTCACCATCCCCTCGTCAATATCGGTTGCCGTTACTTCGAAGGAAACGCCATCTTGCATCTTGTACCACTCACCCACCTGGGGCGTGTTCCGCTCAGACATGCTACTTCCTCCCAGGGTCCTACCATAAGAAGCATAGCAAGGCTTGCGCCGGTGATTACCGGCTCCGTTAACGCCGAACCGAGGCTCCGGTGCAGCTTAATGATCCGTATTCAACAGGATTAACAGGATTTTTTCAGGATTGACAGGATTTGTTTAGGACGATTTCAGAGAAACGGCTTGTTTGCCACAAGTTGAGAACTTGCTCGAAAGGTCCCCCACCGGTTTTTTTCGTCATCCCATCCTGTTAATCCTGAAAACATCCTGTCAATCCTGTTCTATTGCTCTTTCGGCTCAGACGAAGACGAAAGGCACATCCTCCCGTTGCCGATAGCCTTCGAAATCCACCACGGTGGCCGGTGCCACCCGGGCCCGGGCCGCTTTCAGTGCCTGTTCGATGCGCCGGTCGCGCAGCCGGTACTGCGCTGGCAGATCCAGTTCGTGCAGGGATGCACAAGGCTCACCGAAGACCTCTCGGTAGAGATCCGTCATCATGCCGTAGCGACCGGCCATGAGCGTGTTGGTGGCGCCTTTGATGCGGGCGACAGCTTCTTCGTCGCGGGCGAAAAAGCTGGTCACCAGCATCACGGAGATCGCGTGCAACACGTCGTACTTGACGTGGGCGATAAACACCAGCAGATGGTCGGCGCTCAATGGCAGGTCGTTCTGCCAGGCGTGGCGGATCATGCCGCCGAGCAGCAGCGTGAAAAATTCGGGCACCCCCCATTCCATGCCGAGCCCGACCGAGGCGAGCGCCTCCAGGGTGGTGAAGGCGGGGTCACCGGCGACCAGGCGCTGGATCAGGGCATTGTCGGCCACGCCCTGCAGGAGCGGCACGTCCTGCTGCTCGAACGGAACGCCGAGGCCGTCGAACAGCTTGCGGTACATCACAATGTGGGTGGTCGAGCCGAACAGGCCCGCCATGGAGGGATAGTCTTCCAGCCCGTGGCTGCCGACGCCATACTCATCGGCCAGCAGCTGCGCCAGCACGATCTGGGTCAGCTCGGAGACCCGTTCATTGAGCTGGCCATAGGGCAGATCCATGAACCCGGAAAAGCGGCCGAGTGCCAGCGCCACGCACTGACGTGTATTCTTGACCTGATTGAAATAGTGCTTGCCGAACCCGGT
Source organism: Gammaproteobacteria bacterium (assembly GCA_041685045.1). Taxonomy (GTDB): domain Bacteria; phylum Pseudomonadota; class Gammaproteobacteria; order Thiohalomonadales; family Thiohalomonadaceae; genus Thiohalomonas. The sequence goes on along the minus strand of JAWLGP010000009.1, from coordinate 130,568 downwards.
CAGCTGTTCTGTGGTGAAACGTCCTTCAAACACCCGGATGAAAAACGGGTGGCGCCACACCGGGTGCTCCATCACATGCTCGTGGAGTTCCTGAAACAACCGCTCCAGTTCTCCGGTCTTGAACAGGGCGGTCTCGGCAAAGCGGTTGTCCGGGTCGCGCTCGGCAATCCGGCGCAGCTCGTCGAACAGGGCAGACAGGGGATTGCCGGGTTCATCCAGCTCCGCGATGATGCGGGAGAAATCGGATTGCTGATCAGCCTTGAAGCGGGCCAGCACCTGTTCGACATCGAGTTCAAGCAGTTCGGGGATGTGGTGGACTTCCGGTAGCAACCGGGGGTGCCCGTCGACAACCTCGAGGAGATCGGAAAAGCGCTGCGCGGGCGGGCGCTGCTGCTGGGGCATGGGGGGGACTCCACTGGTTTTCGGATGACTCTACTGCGCCTTGGGCGCGGCGACAACCTCGAAAACTGGGTACGGGGCCGTCCCGTTTCAAGGCCGATGGAGGAACCTCAAGGCCGATGGAGGAACCGATGCACGAGAATTCCCGACCTTCGCCACGCCCACGCCTGGGCATCAGTGCGTGCCTGCTCGGTGAACGGGTCCGTTTCGATGGCAACCACAAGCTCAACAGCTATATCGTCGGCACGTTGGGGCGTTTTTTCGATTTCGTTCCGGTCTGTCCGGAGGTGGCGATTGGCATGGGAATCCCGCGCCCGCCCATTCACCTGGTGGGTGATCCGGAGCAGCCCCGTGCGGTCGGGGTCCGCGACCCGGAACTGGATGTGACGGACGCACTCACCACCTTCAGCCAGCGCCAGGTCCGTGAGCTCGGTGCCATCTGCGGCTACATCCTCAAGAGCAAGTCGCCGAGCTGCGGCATGGAGCGGGTCAAGGTCTATGGCGAGCAGGGGCTCCGCCACAGTGCCGGCCTCTACGCCAGGGCGCTGATGACCGCCCACCCGCTACTCCCGGTGGAAGAGGAGGGGCGCCTCGGCGACCCGGGATTGCGCGACAACTTCCTGGAGCGGGTGTTTGCCTTTCGGCGCTGGCAGTTGCTGGCCGCCGCCGGCCTGACCCCGGGGGAACTGGTCGAATTTCACGCCATGCACAAGCTCAGCCTCATGGCCCACGGCCAGGAGCGTTACCGGGCATTGGGCCGCCTGGTTGCCGAGGCGGGCACACGCCCACTGGCGGCGCTGACGGCCGACTATCTGTCGGCATTCATGGCGGCCCTGAAACAGACGGCGACAATCAAGCGTCAGGTCAACGTGCTGCACCACGCCATGGGTTACCTGAAGCGGGAGTTGGACCGGGAAGACAAGGCCGAGTTGCTGGAGGTTATTACCGCCTACGCCGAAGAGCGCGTGCCGCTGGTGGTGCCGATCACTTTGTTGAAGCACCACTTCCGGCGTCATCCGCACCCCTACATGGACCGCCAGGTCTATCTGAACCCACCGCGCGAGGAACTGTTTCTGCGACGAGGCGGGGTTTGAAGCCGTGGGCGATCATCTCCCGCCGTTTTCGAACTTCGGCATCGATCTGTGGGAACGACGCAGGGTGAACGCATACTCACATCACGGCCGTGCTGCAAGTGATGGTTTTCGCTTCGCTCAACCGGTCCTACGGCTTACGGGCAAGCACAAAAAAGGCCCGGCCGAATCGACCGGGCCTTTCCGGTGGAGCCGAGAGAATTAAGCCGCCACCCAGGACTTGCACCAGCCGGTCGCCAGCACTTCCTTGCCTGCGAAGATCGGGCATGCGCCCTGTGCGGCGCCACCGCCCTGGTACAGCTTGCAGTTGGCACAGCTCTGACCATCGGTGGCGCTGTGCTCGACGTAACCCAACGCCTGTGCCGTCGCGTCGCCGGGGCTCAGCATTTCGGCAGCTGCAGTGCCGGTGTGGCCCAGGGCGACAGCCAGCGGCATGACAGCGATCCCCTTCAGCAGGGTGCGGCGGTTGACGTCGGTTTTCTGCTCGGACATGTGGTTCTCTCCATGTTTTTGGTAGTGAGCTCAACCCGCAAAGCGGGGCGTCCACGAGAAGGACACACGTAACTTAGGCGATTCAACCCTGATCATGCAACGGTCACGGCAAGGTTCCGGACAAAAAAAACGGGCCCTGACGGGCCCGTTCGTGTGCAACCAATCGGAAAGACCAATCAGCTCAATGTCTCCCCGGCATAGGCGGCGATACCGGGGTTACCGGCGACATTCTTGAGCTTCGGTGTGTTCAGCTTCTCCACCCGCACCGTCTTCACATCGCGCAGGTAATCGGCGACCACGTCCCAGATCGGACGGCCCGGCGATTTCGACCCGACCGTCGCCCAGCCGGCCACCTTGTAGCGCTTGCCGGCTTCGATTCGCGTGCCGTCGTCAAGGCGCATGTCGGTGATGCGTTTGCCGATGGCCTGCTTGGGGTCGCAGGTGTAGTCGAGACCGGATAGCCGCACCATGTCACCGCCCTGCTGGTAGTAGGGATCTTCGTTGAAGAGGTTGTCGAGGACATCCTCCAGCACCAGCTTGATCTCGTCGCCGGACATCTCGCGGACGTAGGTCTCGGGGTAGGTGGTGGCGGTCTGGTCGAGCACGTGCTCCATGGTGATGGGCTGACCCGGCAGCACCGTGGTGCCCCAGCGGAAACCGGGCGACAGCGCGATCTGGGCATCGCCGACCACCCGTTGGGCGTCGCAGATGATCTGGTCGAAGGTACCGTTGAAGTTGCCGCGCCGATACAGCACATCTTCGGCCACCGCCAGCTGCTCGGTCAGCTGCGGCAGGTAGGGACGGCGTACTTCTTCGATGTAGGCGGCCATTTCCGGATCCGCGTCCAGCAGGTTGGAGAAGACCGGCAACAGGCGGTAGCGGAAGTCGCGCACCTTGCCGCCGCGCACATCCAGATCGAGCACGCCCAGGAACTTGCCGTTGGAGCCGGCGTTGGTCACCAGGGTCTGACCGCCTGCATTCTTGACGATGGAGGGTGCCGGCATGCCGTCATGGGTGTGACCGCCCAGGATGGCGTCGATGCCGGTGACCACCGAGGCCATCTTCAGGTCGACGTCCATGCCGTTGTGGGAGAGCACGACCACCACATCCGGCTGCTCGGTGGCACGAACCTGGTCCACCATGGCCTGCATCTCCCCATCCCGGATGCCGAAGGTCCAGTCCGGCATGAAGCGGGACGGATTGGCGATCGGCGTATACGGGAAGGCCTGCCCGATCACCGCCACCTTGGCCCCGCCGACCTGACGGATGGTGTACGGCTTGAAGGCGTGGCCGGTGTCCTCGTTGTAGTGTTCGTAGTCGGCGAAGCGGTAGTCGAACATGGCCGTGTCCGAAACCCGGACATTTTGGGCCACAAATTCGCCGTCGAAATCGGCGATGTTGCTCAGCACCTCTTCATCCAGATAGGTGAATTCCCAGTGGCCGGTCATGATGTCGACACCGAGCCGGTTGCAAGCGCCGACCATGTCCTTGCCGCGGGTCCACAGGGCGGTGCCGGAGCCCTGCCAGGTGTCTCCGCCGTCGAGCAGCAGCGTGTTTTCATGCCCGCGCTCGCCGCGGATCCGCTTCACCAGCGTGGCGAGGTGTGCGAACCCACCCACCCGACCGTAACGCGCGGCCGCGTCAGTGAAATCGAGGTAGCTGAAGGCGTGCGCCTCCAGGGTGCCCGGGCGCACGCCATAGTGGGCCAGCAGCTTGTCGCCGACCAGGTGCGGCGCCCGGCCGAAGGCGTCACCGAGCCCCAGGTTGACATTTGGCTCGCGGAAATAGATGGGATTGAGCTGCGCATGGGTGTCGGTGATGTGCAGCAGGGAAACGTTACCGAACTTGGGCAGATCATAGGGATTGCCCGAAGCGCTGCGGGCAGCGCCCGCGAGCTGGCAGCCGGACAACATTCCGGCGGCCCCGGCGAAGCCCATCAGTTTGATGAACTGACGTCGAGTAAGAGACATATTTTTTCCTCCTGGGTGTTCGTGCACCCGGATTTTTTATGAACGTGGGTAACTCCATCTTTCTGGATGCGGAACGACGGCAAGCGGCCGGCGCCGTCCCAGTCAGAATAGAAGAAAATGATTCTAATTGATGTTTGAACGGGCATCCACACGGATGGTCGCATCCGGCGTAAACCGTTATAGTAAGCGCGGTTTACCGAGGATCCCCCCGATGAACGGTATTGAAAACGCCCAACACGATCTCTCCGACGCCAGCTTCTGCCTGGACACGGCCATCGGCCTACTCGACAGCATCGGCACTGAAGCCGCCAATGACCCGGAGATCGGCGCCATTGTGCGTCGTCTCAAGGAGTTGAAGGTCGATTTGGACAGCAACTGCCAACTGCTCGATCGGATTCAGAACCGGATCTACGACCACTGAGCGCCGCCCGCGCTTGAACGATGGCACGGGCGCGCCTGCGCGTTTTGACCCGTACGCTCAAGGTCATGGCGTTGGGCGCCCTGGCCATCGTGATACTTGTGCTTTACCAGTCCCTTCCGCGGAAATCGGCCAACCTGCCACAACCCACAACCCGTTTCGACCCGTCGGAGCTCGCCACCGGGAACGAAGCCTACGTGAGCTGGGCAGGCCGACCGGTGCTCATCGTCCGGCGTAGTGACGGCGAGGTTGGCGCCCTGCCCCAGCTCGACCCCGCGCTGCTGGATCCGGCATCGACCGAGTCCGAACAACCGGAGGGGGCAAGAAACCGCCATCGTTCCCTGGAGCCGGGGCTGTTTGTGGCCCTGGCCCGCGGCAGCGGTGCCGGTTGCCCCCTGGTCAGACTGAATCAGCGCGCCAGTGTCGATGTCCAGCCCTGGGTCGGCGGCTACCGGGACAGCTGCGACGGTTCACTGTTCGACCCGGCAGGCCGGGTCTACCGCAGGCAAGCAGCACGACGCAATCTGATCGTTCCGCCTTACCACATCGACAGCGGCGGACAGATCGTTATCGGAATCGAGGAATAAACATGCACTGTGTCGTCTATCGGAGCCCCAAACGGGACCTGCTCTATCTGTTCGTGCGCGAAAAGGACGTCTTCGACGATGTTCCCGCGGAGGTCATGCGCGGCTTCGGCCCCCCCGAGTTCGCCATGGAACTGGAACTCGAACCCGGCCGCCAGCTGGCCCAGGCCAACGCCGACGAGGTGATCGCCAATCTGAAGGCGCGCGGTTTCCACATCCAGATGCCGCCGCAGGAGAAGCATCCCTGGCTGTAGGAATGTGGTAGGTCCAATATTCCACATACCACCTACCACCTACCTGTTTGACCTCGTCCAGCCGGTGGTTTTCAATAGCTGCCGCCGTCAATAACAACCAAAAGGCTCCACCATGCCGCTCATTCGTCCCTTTCCCGGCCTGCGGCCGGCTCCCGGTCGTGCTGACGAGGTCGCCGCACCGCCCTACGATGTGCTGAACAGTAAAGAGGCGCGCCAGCGGGCAACGGGCAAGCCGTGGAGCTTCCTGCACATCTCCAAGCCGGAGATCGACCTGCCCGCCGACACCGACCCGTACGCCGCCGAGGTCTACGCCAAGGGACTGGAGAACTTCCGGCGCATGCTGGACGAGGGAGTGCTGCAGCAGGATCCGGCGCCCTGCTACTACATGTATCGCCTGGTGATGGGCGAACACACCCAGACGGGGCTCGTCGCTGCGGCCTCGGTGCCGGCCTACGACGCCGGGCGCATCCGCCGCCACGAATTCACCCGCCCGGACAAGGAGGATGACCGCGTCCGCCAGATCGACACCCTGGGCGCCCAGACCGGGCCGGTGTTTCTCACCTACCGCCACCACCCCGTGATCGACGCGCTGGTGGCGACGATCACCGCCGGCGACCCCGACGTCGACGTCACCGCCGACGACGGCGTGCGTCACGCGTTGTGGGTAGTGGACGATGCGGCGGCCATCAACACCATCAACGAGACCTTCGAGGGCATGGAACGGCTCTACATCGCCGACGGTCACCACCGCTCCGCCGCCGCCTCGCGGGTCGCCGCCGAGCGCAGCGGGCGCAATCCGGCCCACACCGGCGACGAACCCTACAACTACTTCCTGTCGGTGATCTTCCCGGACGACCAGATGCAGATCCTGGACTACAACCGCGTGATCACCGACCTCGGCGGCCACACGCCGGAGGCGTTTCTCGCCAAGGTCGCCGAGGTGTTCGACCTTGCCCTGGCCGAAGACCGGGTCAAACCAGAGAGTACCGGCGAGTTCGGCATGTATCTGGCCGGCAACTGGTACCGGCTTGCCGCACGGCCGGAGCAGGTCCCGGCGGACCCGGTAGGCCGCCTCGACGTCAGCCTGCTGCAGAACCTGCTGATCGAACCGCTGCTCGGGATCACCGACCCGCGCCGCGACAAACGCATCGACTTCGTCGGCGGGATCCGCGGCCTGTCCGAGCTGGAGCGCCGGGTCGACAGCGGTGAAATGGCGGTCGCCTTCGCCCTCTACCCGACCACCCTGGCGCAGTTAATGGCGGTGGCCGATGCCGGCGAGGTGATGCCGCCGAAATCCACCTGGTTCGAGCCGAAACTGGCGGACGGTCTGGTGTCTCACATCATCGACTGACAACATGAGTTTCCTTGAAAACGCCTGATTTATTCCGCTTTCGTCGCTCCCGCCCTCGATTAAGGCATTCGAGGGCAGGCTTCGGCGGGAGCCCGGAAAAATCAAGGCACTGGATGCCCGCCTTCGCGGGCATGACGAATCAATCAGCGTTTCCTTAACGGTTGACCGGTGCCGTTTCGGCGCCGGCCGCCTTGCGGCGCCGCGCCTCCTCGAATTCCGAAGTAACCTGTTGCAGGTCCTCGAGGTCGCGGACGGTGATGGTCTTATGGGGTACCGGCACATACCCCTCTGCCGCTGACGGCACCGGAGAACGGTAGCCTTGCAGTGGACCGTCGAACCAGTCCTGGCTGATTCCGGTCACGGGCGGCCGCGGCCGGGCTTGCGCGGCGGCTGCCGGTTCGGGCGGCGGCAGGGCTTCTGATGCGGCGGAGTCGGTGAGTGGCTCGTTGGCGACGCGCGCCTGCTCCAAAAGGCGCATCACGTTGCGGCGAACATCGGGTTTTTCGACCACAATCCGTTGCGGCGCAGGCTCCGGCCCCTGTTGTGCCGCCACTGGCAGAGCGAGGCCGCCGATGGCCGATGTCATCGACAGAAAAGCGAGCACAGGCCGAAAGAGAGGCATCTCACGCGCGCGGGGGAGGTGTTCGCACAGGCTATCGGATTTCAGCCGGTGGAACCAGTGGCGTTCGGTTCGCCCCTTACGTAACCTGTTCCTTCACGGCGAAGCTGGCCCGGGTCGGCACTGCCGGCACAAGCAGACAGCCCAATCCTTAGCAGATGGTGACAGTGAACAAACCCACGTACCTTTTCCTGGCCTGCCTTCTGTTCGCGCCGCTGGTCCATGCCGCCTGCGACGACCCGGCCGCTCCCGGCGTCTACTGGGCCGACTGCGACAAGCAGGGCGCCGACCTGGAAGGTGCCGACCTGCGCGGCGCGATCCTGACGCGATCCGATTTTCGCGGAGCCAATCTCTCCGGCGCACGACTCTCCGGCGCCGATCTGAACTTTGCCAAACTCAACGCTGCCCGACTGGTCCGCGCCCGACTCGATGACGCCCGCCTGTTGAGTGTGCAGGCGGTCGGTGCCGACTTTACCGAAGCGCTGCTCAATGGGGCCCGCCTGGATCGGGCGCAGCTCAATCAAGCCCTGTTCAGCCGCGCGGGGCTCGCGCAGGCGAGCCTGTATCAGGCAGTGTTGGAGAAGGCCAGGTTCGATGCCGCGACCCTCACCGGCGCCGAACTGCGGCAGGCACAACTGACGGGAGCCGAGCTGGCCGGCGCCGCTCTGGATCGGGCCAACCTGGAGCAGGCGGTGCTGGAAGAAGCCAATCTCACCGGTGCCAACCTGCAAAAGGCCACTCTGACCAAGGCCCGTCTTGCCTTCGCCGACTTTACCGGGGCCGATCTGACCGGCGCCATGTTGGCCGGCGCAGAACTGTTTAACACCACGTTCGACCAGGCCCGGCTCGGCGGCGCGGTCTGGACCGACTACAAACGCTGCCGCCTCGGTGCCGTCGGCCGCTGCGAATAGACGAACAAACCGGGCGGCGTACGCCGGGGAGACACAGCGACTGCCGTCCCCGTGCTCCCCGTGGCTGAAGTTCGTTACGCCGCCATCTTGCAGGCGATGAATTCGAGGCCCTCCCGATCTTCCATCACGGTGGCCAGCACCATCTCGACCCGGACCATGTCGAGGCCCATGCGGGTGAGCATGGGTGCCGGGATTTCGGTCGATTCGGCATCACCAATCCCATAGCGCTTCAGCAAGGCATTGGCGACGTACACCAGGTTGGCGTAGTCGGAGAAGTCACTGTGGTGATGCGGGTTGTGGTGCTCACGCACCGCCTCCACCACCTCGCGCGGCATATCCCAGGAATCCATCAGCCAAAGACCCAGTTCGGTATGGGTGACGCCGATGGTCTCCCGCTCGATCTCCAGCACCGAGCGGTCGGGCTGCTCGGCGATCGCCTGGTTCAGATGAGCAAACTGCTCCGGGAACAGGTGCCCCAGCAGCAGAAAACCGAAATTGTGCAGCAGACCGGCGAGGTAGGCGGTCCCCGGTACCGGGCGTCGGGCGAAATCGATGGCCCCGCAAAGCGCCTGGCTCAACGCGGCGCACTGGACAGCGTGATCCCAGAAGGCGTCGAGACCGATCGGGCCGCCCTTCGGATTGCGGAAATTCCGGCCCAGGGCCAGCCCGAAGGCGAGGTCGTAGACGAAATCCATGCCGAGCACCCGCACAATCGCCTGCTGCACCGAATCCACCTTGCCTTGATAGCCGTACAGCGGTGAAGTGGCGTAGCGAATCAGCTGTGCCGCCAGGCTGGGGTCCTGATCGATCACCGCCGCCAGTTCGCTGGCGTGTGAGTAGGGATTGTTCCGCAGACGGATGATCTCGGCCGCAATGCCGGGCATCGGCGGCAACGACTCCACCGCCTCGACCTGATTGCGGATGGTGTCGCGCTGCAAATCCGGTTCACCGCCCGTGGCTACCGGACGCTGTGCGATCGTGTGCTGCGTCCAAGCCTCGGCCTGAAGACGGGCGTAGTCGTCGCGTGTTGCCCGGACAAGCAGCCCCGCCCCGCCGGTGGCGAAATAAATCGCTTCCTGCTCTGCCAGCGTTCGGTCCTGAATCGTCTTGAGATCGAAGGCACTGCCGAAAGGCGGCAGGAAATCGATGTCGCAATCGGGAAACAGCCGCGCCAGCTCCTCGCGACCGCAAGGCTCAAAGCTGCGCTTGAACAGCTTGCCGATCTTCTCCAGGTCGGGCTCGCGATCGGCCGGCACGACGACCATCAGGTAGGCCTTGCCGCTCTTGAGCACGGTTGCGCGAGCCACCTCGCCCCGTTTCAGTCCGGTCGCGTCGATCGCCTCGTCCAGGGTAACGGTATTCTCGGCCTTGCGCGCCTTGAAATCACCGCGCCGTTCGGCCAGAAAGGTGCGTACTTTGTTCGGGATAGTCATGATGGCAGCCCTGATTCGTCCATAAGCGACGTTTGTCCAACGCTTTGTAGTTAGCCTAGCGTTGTCTAGCTGCTACCCCTTTGACAGTGTTCACACATGCCCTCCCGAAACGCTCACAGATTCAGCATTCTCCGGGCTTCCGACCACGTCTGAGCGCGGTCGCGCCGAATTTGGAACGAATACCGTCCACCAGCGAGTCGATACGACTGTCCCGCTCCCGCTCGGCAGTGAAAAGGCCCTGTTGCAGCGGCCCGCTGTCGGCGAAACCGCTGATCCCGACCCCCACCAGTCGCACCGGCAGGTGCCCGCGGGGGACCCGCTCCCGATAGAGACGCAGGGCAAAATCGCGGATCTCCGTGCTGACGTCGGTCGGCTCCGGCAGCGTAATCGAGCGGGTGATCAGGCTGAAGTCGGAAAAGCGGAGCTTGATGGTCACGGTCCGCCCCTTGAGGTGGTGGCCGCGCAGACGCCAACCGACATGCTCGGCCAGGTCCGTGAGCCAGACGCACAGCGTCGACGGGTCTTCGACGTCCCGTGGGAAGGTCGTCTCGTTGGAGATGGACTTCGCCTCCTGCAGGGGAACCACCGGGCGATCGTCCTCGCCATGGGCCAAACGCCAGAGCTGTTCGCCGCCGCTGCCGAAGTGCTGGGCCAACAACCGCGGTGGATAGGCGCGCAGCTGCCCCACGGTGCGGATCCCGAGGCGCTCCAGCGTTTTCGCCCCCTTCGGCCCGACGCCCCAGAGCCGGGTCACCGGCAGCGGATCGAGTAGCTCCCGCGCCTCCCCTTCCCGCACCTCGCGGAAGCCGTCCGGTTTATCGATGTCGCTGGCCAGCTTGGCCAGGAACTTGTTGGGGGCCACCCCCACCGAGGCGACCAGGTTTAGCTCTTCGCGAATCTCCCGTTTGATGCGCCGGCCGATCTTCGCCGCCGAGCCGAACAGGCGGAGGCTGCCGGTCACTTCGAGAAACGCCTCGTCCAGCGACAGCGGTTCGATCACCGGCGTGTAACGCTCGAATACCTGATGGATGCCGCGGGAGACCTCGGCGTAGAAGTCGTGGCGCGGTGGCAGCAGCACCGCCTGCGGACACAGACGCAGCGCGGTAGCGGTGGGCATGGCACTGTGGACCCCAAAGCGGCGCGCCTCGTAACTGGCCGCCGCCACGACACCTCGCGCCTGGGCGGTGCCGCCCACGATCACCGGCTGGCCGGCCAGCTCCGGCCGCTCCCGCACCTCCACCGAGGCGAAGAAGGCGTCCATGTCGACGTGGATGATCTGGCGGGTCATTGGGTTGGGATCCGCAAATGAACGCGAATGAACGCAAATAAAAATACAGTTTGTGTTCCGTTGCGTTCTGCTGCCCGGCGACGGGTAGGCAATTACCCGCGCCCAGTGACAGCGTTTACTCCACCTGTCCCGCCAATGCACGCAACACGCGAATGGCAGGGTAAACTCATATTTACATCAAGGCTGTGGTGGGCGTGTTGTAAGTCCTTTGTGAGTATGCGTTCACCCTTGCGAATGGCCTTATTCGCGTTTATTTGCGTGCCTTCGCGGATCAATCTTCAATCAGTCCCGTTTCAGGCGCGCGAAGGCCTCGGCCATGGCGCCGCCGGCCGGCGGGTCGTTGCGTTGTGGCTGGCGTGCTTTGCCCTGGGGGCGGCGTTCGCCGCCCTTCGGCCGCTCGGCGGCGGTGTCGCGCACGTCGTCGGTGAGGCGCATCGAGAGGCCAATGCGCTTGCGCTTGAGATCCACCTCCATCACCTTCACCTTGACCAGGTCGCCGGCCTTGACCACCTCGCGCGGGTCCTTGACGAACTTGTCGGAGAGCGCCGATATGTGTACCAGGCCGTCCTGATGTACGCCGATGTCGACGAAGGCGCCGAAGTTGGTGACGTTCGTCACCACCCCCTCCAGAATCATGCCGGGGTCGAGGTCCTTCATCTCCTCCACCCCCTCCTTGAAGGCGGCGGTCTTGAACTCCGGGCGCGGGTCGCGGCCCGGCTTCTCCATCTCCGCCAGGATGTCACGTACGGTCGGTTCGCCGAAGCGTTCGTCGGTGAAATTGGCCGCCTTCAACGAACGCAAGTACTTACTATCGCCGATCAACTCGCCCACCGTACGGCCGCTCTCGGCGATGATCCGTTGCACCACCGGGTAGGCCTCCGGGTGCACGGCAGAGGCGTCGAGCGGGTTGGGCCCCTGCATGATGCGCAAGAAGCCGGCGGCCTGCTCGAAGGCCTTGTCGCCAAGCCGCGGCACCTTCAGCAGTTCCTGCCGACTCTGGAAAGTGCCGTGCTGGTCGCGGTACGCCACCACATTGGCCGCGAGGGTCGGCCCGAGACCCGCCACCCGCGCCAACAGGGCCGACGATGCGGTGTTGACGTCGACACCGACCGCGTTTACGCAGTCCTCGACCACCGCCTCCAGGGTGCGCGACAGCCGCACCTGGGAGACGTCGTGCTGATACTGGCCGACGCCGATCGACTTGGGCTCGATCTTGACCAGTTCGGCGAGCGGGTCCTGCAGGCGACGGGCGATGGAGACGGCGCCGCGCAGGGAGACGTCGAGGTCGGGCAGCTCCTTGGAGGCAAACTCCGAAGCGGAGTAGACCGAGGCCCCCGCCTCGCTGACCACCACCTTGCTGAGCTTCAGTTCCGGGTGGCGCTTCATGAGGTCGGCCGCCAGCCGGTCGGTCTCCCGCGAGGCGGTACCGTTGCCGATGGCCACCAAATCCACCTGATGCCTGGCCGCCAGCTTGGCCAGCTCGGCAATGGACTGGTCCCACTGATTCCTGGGCGCGTGGGGGTAGATCGTGGCGGTATCCACCAGCTTGCCGGTACGGTCCACCACCGCCACCTTGACCCCGGTGCGTAGGCCCGGGTCGAGCCCCAGAGTGGCACGCGGGCCCGCCGGGGCGGCCAGCAACAGGTCGTGCAGGTTTTTACCGAAGACCTGGATCGCCTCCTCCTCAGCCGCCTCACGCAGGCGCGCTTTCAAGTCAGTATCCAGGTGAGTGAGAACCTTGACCCGCCAGGTCCAGCGCACGGTGTCGGCCAGCCACTTGTCGGCCGGGCGCCCCTGATCGGCGATGCCGATGTGGGCCGCGATCATGCGCTCACCCACCGAGGGCGCCAGCGGGCTGCGCCCCTCGGCCTCATCCTCCGGCAGCACCAGGTTCATGTTCAGCACCCCCTCCTTGCGGCCGCGGAACAGCGCCAGGGCGCGATGCGAGGGGATCGCCTTGAGCGGCTCGGCATAGTCGAAGTAGTCGGAGAACTTGGCCCCCTCCTCCTCCTTGCCTGCCACCGCGGTCGACTTGATCTGCGCGTTCTCCCACAGGTATTCGCGCAGGCGCCCCACCAGTTCGGCGTCCTCGGCGAACTGCTCCATCAGGATCTGGCGGGCGCCCTCCAGGGCGGCGGCCACATCCGCCACGCCCTTGTCGGCATCCACGTAATTGACCGCCTCTGCCTGCGGGTCGAGGGTCGGGTCGCCGAGCAGACCGATGGCGAGCGGCTCCAGGCCGGCTTCACGGGCGATCTGCGCCTTGGTGCGACGCTTCTGCATGTAGGGCCGGTAGAGGTCTTCGAGGCGGGTTTTGGTGTCGGCCTCGGCAATGGCCTTACCCAACTCAGGGGTAAGTTTGCCCTGCTCCTCTATACTCTTCAGCACCGTGGCCCGCCGCTCTTCCAGTTCCCGCAGGTAGCCGAGCCGTTCATTCAGGTGACGAAGCTGGACGTCATCGAGACCGCCGGTGGCCTCCTTGCGGTAGCGGGCGATAAACGGGACGGTGGCTCCACCGTCCAGCAGTTCGACCGTCGCCTCGATCTGGCCAAACTTGACGCCGAGCTCTTCGGCAATGCGCTGGGAAATGTTCATGCAACAACTCGTGGCTACTGTGGGTCGGGGGGATTGTAGACAGCCAGTGGCGCCCTGAAAATCTTGACTTCCAACGGTATCTGAAGTCGCCCCCTAAATAGTTGCCACGGGGGCGCCGACTTTGGCGGAGAATGTCGAACGATACTCCCCGTCGGAAGTAGCCGTGACCGGCACAAGCGATTTTCAGCGGTGCTCTGATGCCCCCTGCGGTAAAAGCAAAGCGAAATTCAAATCATGATCGACGACCGTACCACCCCCAACCCCGCGTATCAGCCGCGCCAGGTCCCGCCGGAACTGCACGGTTTGGCGGAACTCGCACTGGATTTGCGCTGGAACTGGAACCATGCCGCCGACCGGCTGTGGGAGACCATCGCGCCGGAACTGTGGAACGCCACCGGCAACGCCTGGCTGATCCTGGAGAGCGTCTCGCGCCGGCGCCTCGAAGAGCTGGCCCAGGACCAGTCGTTCCGGGCGGAACTACGCCATCTGCTCGATACCCGCACCGAGTACTACGGTGGAGATACCTGGTTCAGCCAGCAGCACGGCCACGATCAGCTTGGAACCGTGGCCTACTTCAGCATGGAGTTCGGCCTTGGCGAATCGCTGCCCATCTATTCGGGCGGTCTCGGCATCCTGGCGGGGGACCATCTCAAGACGGCCAGCGACCTCGGCGTGCCGCTGGTCGGGGTCGGCCTGCTTTATCAACAGGGCTATTTCCGGCAGGCAATCGATGCCGACGGGGAGCAACTGGCCTTTTATCCCTACAACGACCCCACCATGCTGCCGGCGCTGCCCCTGCGCGACGCCGATGGCGAATGGCTGCGCATCGAGGTGACCCTGCCGGGTCGCATCCTCTACCTGCGCAGCTGGGTGGTGCATGTGGGGCGGACGCGGCTCTACCTGCTCGACAGCAATCACCCGCTCAACGTCCCTTCGGATCGCGGCATCACCGGGGAGCTGTACGGGGGCAACCTGGAAACGCGGCTGCAGCAGGAGCTGATCCTCGGTATTGGCGGCTGGCGGCTGCTCAAGGCGCTCGGCTACGGCTGCAACGTCTGTCACCTGAACGAGGGGCACGCCGCCTTCGTGATTCTGGAGCGGGCCCACAGCTTCATGGAGCGTTACGGCACCGATTTCGCCAGCGCCTTGCGCAGCACGGCGGCAGGCAACGTCTTCACCTCCCACACCCCGGTGGAAGCCGCTTTCGACCGCTTCCCCCAGCACCTGATGGCGCAATACCTCAACGTCTACGCCCGGCGCCTGGGGGTCGAGGTAAATGAGCTGCTGGCCCTCGGCCGCCTGAACGGCGACGATGACGGGGAGCCGTTCAACATGGCCTACTTCGCCATTCGCGGCTGCTGCCGGGCCAACGGTGTCAGCCTTCTCCACGGCAGCGTGAGCCGCGCCATCTTCCAGCCGCTGTTCCCCGATTGGCCCGCTGCCGAGATTCCGGTCGGCCATGTGACCAACGGCGTGCACATGCCGTCGTGGGATTCGGCGGCGGCCGACAGACTCTGGACGGAGACCTGCGGCAAGGGGCGCTGGCTGGGAACGGTGGAGTGGCTGGAGGAGCGCTTCCGTGTCGTCGATGACGAGAGCCTGTGGGAGTTTCGCAGCCGTCAGCGGCGTCAGCTCATTCAGCAGTTGCGACACCGACTGGTGCGTCAGCAGCGGGCCCGCGGGCGGCACCGCAATCTGAGCGAGGCGTTCGCCGAACGGTTGGATGCGAACTGTCTGACGGTGGGGTTTGCCCGCCGCTTCGCCAACTACAAACGTCCGGAACTGCTGCTGTCCGACCCGGAGCGGCTGATTCGGCTGCTCACCGATCCGCAACGGCCGCTACAACTGGTGGTGGCAGGTAAGGCGCACCCGCAGGACGAGGACGGCAAGCGCTCGGTCCGGCGCTGGACCGAATTCATGCACCGGCCCGAGGTGGCCGGGCGGGTGGTGTTCGTGGAGGACTACGACATTGGTCTGGCGACCGAACTGGTGCAGGGGGTCGACCTCTGGCTCAACACCCCCCGCCGGCCGTGGGAGGCCAGCGGCACCAGTGGCATGAAGATCCTGGTCAACGGCGGTCTCAACCTTTCCGAGCTCGATGGCTGGTGGGCCGAGGCCTACGACCCGGCGGTAGGCTGGGCGCTCGGTGATCGCCGTGAACACGACAGCGACCCGGAGTGGGACCGGCACGAGGCCAACCAGCTCTACCAGCGGCTGGAAGAGGAGATCATTCCGGCCTTTTACGAGCGCGACGCACAGGGCGTGCCGCGGCGCTGGGTCACCATGGTGCGGGAGAGCATGGCGCGCCTGACCCCGCGCTTCTCCACCAATCGGATGCTGCGCGAGTACCTGGAGACCTACTATTTGCCGGCGGATGCAGAGTGCCGGCGACGCGCCGAGGGTCTGGGGGCCGAAATCGAGCAGTGGCGCCAGAGCATCCTTGCCCACTGGGGGCAACTCCACTTCGGCAACAGTACGGTCGAGACCGGGCGGGACGGTCACCGCTTTGCGGTGCAGGTGTATCTGGACGACCTCGGCCCCGATCGGGTCAGGGTGGAACTGTACGCGGAATCGCTTGAGGGCGAAGCCCCGCTGATCTACCCGATGACCCGGGTTCGCGCCCTGACCGGCGCGGTCAACGGCTACCTTTACGAGGCCGCCGTCCCGGCAGACCGGCCCGCAGGGCACTACACGCCCCGGATCGTGCCGCATCATCCGGCGGCACACGTGCCTGGGGAGAGTGCGGCGATTTTGTGGATGAAACGTTAAGGAGTATCACGGATGACGCGTCACGCTTTGCCGTCAACCGGTTTTAGCCATCGCATCCAGGTCTCGAACAGTTCCGGGGTCGCCGCCGCCGCCACCGAACGCGGCACCAGCTCCGGGCGAAACACCGGTTCGCCCTCCAGGGTCCCGCTGGCGCCACCCGCCTCGTTGAGGATCAGCCAGCCGGCGGCGTAATCCCACAACTTCTGCCGGCCGTGCAGGTAGACATGGCCGCGACCTGCGGCCACCGTGCACCAGTCGAGGGCGGCGGAGCCGAAGTTGCGCTGCGAGGCGAACGGCGGCGCCGTGGCCACCCGCGCCGCCAACTCCGGCGTCAGCCGTTTGAAATCCACCAGCCCGATGCCCTGATGCAGTGGCAGCCGCGGCTCGGCCGTCAGCGGCTTGCCGTTCAGCCAAGCGCCATGGCCACGCGCTGCGCAGAAACACTCGTCGCGGACCGGGTCATAGACCACACCCCATACCACCTCACCATCGCGCAACCGTGCCACTGACGGGGCGAAGTACGGCAGGCCCGCGGCGAAGTTGGTGGTGCCGTCGAGCGGGTCCAACAGCCACAGGTCGGTGCCGGAGGCGAGCAGACGCTGCTGTTCGGCCTCGCTCATCTCCTCACCCAGCAACCCCACGCCGGGCCAACGCGCGGCCAGGGCTTCGGCGATGCGGGCCTGTGCCACCGTGTCCGCCTCGGTCACGAGACTGCCGTCGGCCTTCTCCCTCGCCCCGCTGTGGCGAAAGCGGGGCAACAGCTCGTCGCGGGCGACGGCCACGACGATGTCGCGCAACTGTACCAATTCTTCACGCATGGAAATCCCGCCTATACTGCATCCGCAGGGTAAACGCATACTCACCCGAAAGCGATGCAAGTATGCGTTTACCCTGACTACATCCGGAATCGAATTATAAGGGGAGGGAAACCCGTGCTTCATCGCTTCAAGGTCTTCATGGCGCTTCTGTTTGCGCTGCTTTTTTTCGCCCTTTCCGCCGCCCTGGCGGGACTGGCCCTGTTCCAGTTCGTCACTGCGTTCAGCCACGAGGAGCTGATCAGTGGCTTCATCCGGGCACTGAACACCTCGTTCATCTCGCTCGCCACCTTCGAGCTCGCGGTGGGGATCAGCAAGGAGTACGCGAGCGAAGAGCGGGACGAGGATGTCTACGGCGTGGTGCGCCGTACCATCTCCCGCTTCGTGGCGGTGGTGGCCACCGCCATGGTGTTGGAAGGGCTGGTGATGACCATCAAGTACAGCCAGCTGGACCTTGCCGGCAACCTCTACTATCCGGTCGCCATCGTCACCAGTGCCGCCATCCTGTTGATCGCGCTGGGTGTGTTTCTCTACCTCTCCCGTGGCGACTGTCCCCGCCACCGGGTGGACCTCGCGGAGGAGGAAACGCCCCAGTGGCGTCCCAGGTACTCACGCAAGGCTACGGCGTTGTTGTGATTCTCGTCGCGGGCAGCGTAGAGCAGGGTCAGCGGTCCGTCGTGCGCCAGCTCCGTTAGCGTGGCGACCGCGTCCGGCAACGCTTCCAGCTCGGCCTGGTAGCGTTGCCGGAACCCGTCCCAACGCTCCGCTCGGTGCCCGAACCACTGGCGCAGTCCGCTGCTCGGCGCGAGTTCACGGAGCCAGTGGTCAATCGCGGCGCTCTCCTTTTTCAAGCCGCGCGGCCACATGCGATCCACCAGCACCCGGGTACCGTCGTCTGGCGACGGCGGTTCATAGACCCGCTTGACCTGGATTTGCATCGGAGGCCTCCAGCCCGGCTGTCCGCCGGCTATCCTGATAGCCAAAGGATGGCATCGTTATGGGATTGATCAGCGACCTGTTCCGCTCACGCCGTTTCGGCGGCGACAGTCCGATGGAGGCGGCCCGCCGCGATCTGGCGATGTTCCGCGAGGCCAGCTTCGTGCGCTCGGATGTGGCGCTGCCGACACCGACCGACATTTACCGGCGCTACGGCATGCTCATGTACTTCCTCGGCGCGGCACGTTATTCCGCCGTGCAGCACGGCCTGGACGAGAGCGGCTTCGTGCTGGTGGCCAGCGACTACCTGCGGGAGATCGGCTTTACCCGCGCCGAGGTCGAATCCGCCATTTCCGACCTCGCCTATTCCCGCTTCAAACCCCGCGGCCGCGAGGCCTTCAACGAAGGCACCCAAACCATTGAGTTGTGGCAGATGGGCCACGACAACGACGCGCCGATGCGCCTCGCGGAATTGCTGCGGCAATGGCAGTGATCCCGGTAGCCGGCCGAAGAGTACAGAGCAGTACAGACACTCTGCCACGCGACGGCCGATTGGGGAGGACAAGTTGGAGAACCGCACCGATAGCCTGGAAACGCCCCTTGATCCACGAAAGCCGGATGTGGTGAGCCTGCGAACCGCATCGTCTTTGGCGCTTTAGGGCGAGCGGTGCGGTTCGTTCCTCACCACACCCTATGACTCAAAAATGCGCTATTTCGGCTCGGGGGCGATTCGGCGGGCGAGGAGGCCGGTGGTGGAGACGCGGATTTCGTAGCGGGCGACGGCGTTGGCGGGAACGAAGGTGGCCGAGCCGTATTCCGCATCGAGCAGGAACGCCAGTTGCGGAAAACGTTGCCGCAACGTGAAGGCATCGACCGGCAGGTCGTCGGCGAGCGGGTGTACGGTGCGTGGCTTGTCCCGCTCGTCCGCCAACGCCCGGTAACGGCCGGCGACCCGATCGAGCTCATAGCTGGTGTACAGCCCGATCAAGTTGGCCCAGTACTTCCATTTCAGGATGCGGGCATCGACGTAAAGCTCGTCGCCGGCCAGCTGAAATTCGGCCTGACTCCCATCGGGAAAGCGGAATGCGGCGGTGAACCGCTGTGGCCCCACCGGCCGGGTCTCCACCACGGCGGCCACCTCCTCATGGGTCAGGGCGTGGTAACCCCAGGCGTTCAGCAGCAGCAGACCGGCGAGCGCCACCAGCAACAGGGTGGGTAGCAGGGCGGTCGTCCCCGCCGCGGTCCGCAGCCAGTGGCGACGGCGCAGCGAGCGCAGGGTAGCGAACAGCGAACCCGCCACCGCGCCGGCCGCAATCGCGGCAAACAGTACAAGGGCAGACGGGATCTCGCTCACGGTGGCCGATTCGACTTGGTCAGTCCTATTTCACAGGATTAACAGGATTTTCAGGATGAAGTGAACGCAAAAAAGCGCGTGCCTGACCACTCGAGCACTGTTTGTCTTCTCACTCGCAGCCAATAGGCCTTTATCCTGTTAATCCTGAAAACATCCTGTCAATCCTGTTGAATCCTAACCCACCCAGACCCGCGCATTACGGAACATGCGCATCCACGGCCCGTCGACGCCCCACTCGTCCGGGTGCCAGGAGTGCTGCACGGTGCGGAACACCCGCTCCGGGTGCGGCATCATGATGGTGAAGCGGCCATCGGCATTGGTCAGGCCGGTGATCCCGAGCGGCGAGCCGTTGGGGTTGGCCGGATAGATCTCGGTCGGATCACCATAGTTGTCCACGTAGCGCAGCGCCACCGCGTGCTCGCGCAGGGCGACCACCGGGCCCTCCTCCGGATCGGCGAACTCGGCCCGGCCCTCGCCGTGGGCCACGGCGATGGGCATGCGTGAGCCCTCCATGCCGGCCAAAAACAGCGACGGCGACTTGAGAACCTCGACCATGGAGAAGCGGGCCTCGAACTGCTCCGAGGTGTTGCGCACGAAATGCGGCCACAGTTCGGTGCCGGGGATCAGCGTGTGCAGGTTGGACATCATCTGGCAGCCGTTGCAGACGCCGAGCCCGAAGGTGTCGCTGCGGCCGAAGAACGCCTCGAACTGGTCGCGGGCACGCGGGTTGAACAGGATCGACTTGGCCCAGCCCTCGCCGGCGCCGAGCACGTCGCCGTAGGAGAAGCCGCCGCAGGCGACCACACCGGTGAAGTCGGCGAGCTGGATGCGGCCGCTGATGATGTCGCTCATGTGCACATCGACCGCATCGAAGCCGGCCCGGTCGAAGGCGGCCGCCATCTCCACCTGGCCGTTGACCCCCTGCTCCCGCAGGATCGCCACCGGCGGACGTGCTCCCTTGGCGATGTACGGTGCGGCCACGTCCTCCTCCGGCTCGAAGCCGAGCTCGGCGTGCAGGCCGGGATCGTTGACGTCGAGCAGGCGATCGAACTCCTCCTCGGCGCACTCCGGGTTGTCACGCAGCGACTGCATGCGGAAGGTGGTTTCGGACCAGGCGCGCTGCAGCGCAAGGCGAGGCTCGGCAATCAGGTCCACGCCATCGCGGGTGAACACCACGTGGTCCTCGTCGTCCAGCTCGCCGATGACGAAGCTGTGACGGCCGAGACCGGCGTCGGCAAAAGCCTTCATCACCTCGTCGGTATCGACGTGGCGCACCTGGATCACCGCGCCCAGCTCCTCGGAGAACAGTACGGCGGCATCATCCTCGCCCAGCGCATCCAGGCGCACGGTGACGCCGGTGCGACCGGAGAAGGCCATCTCGCAGACGGTGGTGAACAGGCCGCCGTCGGAGCGGTCGTGGTAGGCCAGGATCAGCTTGCGCTCGCCAAGGGTCTGCATCACCTCGAAAAAAGTCTTGAGCGCGGCCGCATCGTCCACGTCCGGGGTGGCGTGGCCCAGCTCCTTGTAGACCTGCGCCAGGGCCGAGCCGCCGAGGCGGTTCCTGCCCTTGCCGAGGTCGACCAGGATCAGGTCGGTGTCGCCCTTGTCGGTGCGCAGTTCCGGCGTGAGGGTGCGGCGCACATCCAGCACCGGCGCGAAGGCGGTGACGATCAGTGACACCGGCGCGGTCACCGAGCGGCTCTCGCCCTGCTCCTGCCAGACGGTCTTCATGGACATGGAGTCCTTGCCGACCGGGATGGTGAGGCCGAGCGCCGGGCACAGCTCCATGCCGACCGCACGCACCGCGTCAAACAGGCCGGCGTCCTCGCCCGGGTGACCCGCCGGGGCCATCCAGTTGGCGGAGAGCTTGATGTCGGAGATCCGGCCGATGCGGGCGGCGGCGATATTGGTGATCGCCTCGCCCACCGCCATGCGCGCGCTGGCGGCGTGGTCGAGCAGGGCCAGCGGGGTGCGCTCGCCCATGGCCATCGCCTCGCCGACGTAGACGTCGAAGCTGGTGGCGGTGACGCCGCAGTCGGCCACCGGCTCCTGCCAGGGGCCTACCATCTGGTCGCGGGCCACCAGGCCGGTGACGGTGCGGTCACCGATGGTGATCAAAAAGCGCTTGTCGGCGATGGTCGGCAGGCGCAGCAGGCGGTAGCCGGCCTCCTTCAGGTCGATGCCGCCGGTGCGGAATTCCGGCTTGTGAAACGGCTTGTGGTGCACGTCGCGCAACATCTTCGGCGGCTTGCCGAGCAGCACCTCCATCGGCATGTCGATGGCGGTGTTGTCGAAATGACCATCGCCCAGCACCAACTGGCGCTCCTCGGTGGCCTCGCCGATCACCGCGTAGGGGCAGCGCTCGCGTTCGCAGATGGCCGCGAAGCGCTCCATATCCTCCGGCTGCACCGCCAGCACATAGCGCTCCTGCGCCTCGTTGCACCAGATCTCCTTCGGCGCCATGCCCGGGTCGTCGTTGGGGATGGCGCGCAGCTCGAAGCGGGCGCCGCGCTCGGCGTCGTTCACCAGTTCCGGCATGGCGTTGGAGAGGCCGCCGGCACCGACGTCGTGGATGGAGACGATGGGGTTGGCGTCGCCCAGCTGCCAGCAGCGATCGATCACCTCCTGGCAGCGGCGCTCCATCTCCGGGTTGGCGCGCTGCACCGAGGCGAAGTCCAGGTCCTCGGCACTCTGGCCGGAGGCCATGGAGGAGGCGGCGCCGCCGCCCAGGCCGATCAGCATCGCCGGGCCGCCCAGCGCGACCAGTTGGGCACCGGGCGGGATGTCGCCCTTCTCCACGTGATCTTCACGGATATTGCCGAGACCGCCGGCAAGCATGATCGGCTTGTGGTAGCCACGCACCTCTTCGCCGGCAGGACCAGGCACCTTCTCTTCATAGGTGCGGAAGTAGCCGTTGATTGCCGGGCGACCGAACTCGTTATTGAAGGCCGCGGCGCCGAGCGGGCCCTCGATCATGATGTCCAGCGCGGAGACGATGCGTCCCGGCTTGCCGTAGTCGCTCTCCCACGGCTGTTCGAAGCCGGGGATGCGCAGGTTGGAGACGGTAAAGCCGGTCAGCCCCGCCTTGGGCTTGCTGCCGCGCCCGGTGGCGCCCTCGTCGCGGATCTCGCCGCCGGAGCCGGTGGCGGCGCCGGGGTCCGGCGAGATGGCGGTGGGGTGGTTGTGGGTCTCCACCTTGCAGAGGATGTGAACCGGCTGCTGCACGTAGCCGTATTTGCCGGTGGTCGGGTCGGGGTAGAACCGGCCCGCCTCGAAGCCGGCGAATACCGCCGCGTTGTCCTTGTAGGCCGAGAGCACGCCCTCGGAGTGCTGCTCGTAGGTGTTGCGGATCATCTTGAACAGCGAGCGCGCCTGCGGCTGGCCGTCGATGATCCAGTCGGCGTTGAAGATCTTGTGCCGGCAGTGCTCGGAGTTGGCCTGGGCGAACATATAGAGTTCGACGTCGGTCGGATTGCGGCCGAGCTTGGTGAAGTTCTCCACCAGGTAGTCGATCTCGTCCTCCGCCAGGGCGAGGCCCATCTCGCGGTTGGCCGCGGCCAAAGCGTCACGGCCGCCGGTGAGGATGTCCACCGCGGTGAGCGGGCGCGGCTCGGCCTGCACGAACAGGCCTTCGGCCTCGTCCACCGAGGCCAGTGCGCTCTGCGTCATGCGGTCGTGCAGCAGCGCGGCGGTGTGGGCCCACTCCCCCTCATTCAGCGACCAGCCGTCGGCGCGCAGGTAGTAGGCGATGCCGCGCTCGATCCGCTTGACCTTACCCAACCCGCAGTTGTGGGCGATATCGGTGGCCTTGGTCGACCAGGGCGAAATGGTGCCAGCTCTGGGCACCACCAGCACCAGCTGTCCCTCCGGCTCCTCCGCCGCCAGGGCCGGCCCGTAGGTCAGGATCCGCTCCAGGGTGATCCGCTCCTCCGCACCCAGGGACTGCTCCAGGTCGACGAAGTGGACGTATTCCGCGTACAGGTGTTCGACGGCGGGGACGCGCTCGCGGACCCGGGCAAGCAGCTTGTCGAGACGGAACGGGGAGAGGGCGGGGCTGCCGCGGAGAATCAGCATCGCTTTAGGGGCCTTGTACGAGAGGAACGGAAAGGCGCAATTGTACCGGGGGCGGGCGGCGGAATGCATCTGCCTCGGCCAGTGATTGAACAGGATTAACAGGATTTTTCAGGATTAACAGGATGAAACAAAAGGGAAAAACACAACCATGGACTGGTTAAAGGTTTGATGGTCTCAACCTATAACAAAGAGGCCTTATCCTGTTAATCCTGAAAAATCCCTGTTAATCCTGTTGAATTGGGCAGCATCACAAGTCGAACCACCCGCTCTGATATAATCGCCGCCCCTGAAATCAGACACGAGCCATGGCCACGATCACCGTTGACCTGCCCCGCGCCGGCCTGCTGCGCCGTCTGGCGGCCATTCTCTACGACAGCCTGCTGTTGCTGGCGGTTCTTTTCATCGCCGCCGCACTGCCGACGCTGCTTTTCGCCGGTGGAACCGCCGCTGACGGTGCGATGGCCCCCAGTTATGAGAACCACCCGGTCTACCGGGCCCTGTTCAGCATGTACCTGTTTCTGGTCGCCTTCGGGTTCTTCGGCTGGTTTTGGCTCCATGGCGGTCAGACCCTGGGCATGCGCGCGTGGCGCATCCGGGTGGTGACGTTCGACGGCAAGCCCATCGGCCCGTGGCACGCATTGTTGCGCTATCTGGTGGCGATCGCCTCCTGGCTGCCGCTCGGCCTCGGTTTTTGGTGGTCACTCTGGGACAAGGAGCGACTCTGCTGGCATGACCGCTACTCGGAGACGGTTTTGGTGGTACTCCCGAAACAGCGGTAGGTTCGGCCACACAGATGAGCCGAAACCGTCAGCGGATCCGCCGCATCAAGAAGATCCAAAGCGCAAACACCAGCGCCGTCGGCAGGGCGGCGGCGACCAGCGGCGGGATGTTGTAGAGAATGCCGACCCGGCTGAATACGGCGTTGAAGAGGTAGAAACCGATCCCAATCAGGGCGCCGACCATGATCCGCTGACCGACGCCGGTGCTGCGCATCGACCCGAACACGAAGGGGACCGCCAATAAGACCATGCCGGCCGTAGCCAAGGGGGTCATGATCCGGATCCACATGGCGAGGTCGTAGCGCCGGTCCTCAAGACCGTTGGCGCGCATGAACTGGATGTAGTCGTAAAGCTGGACCACGGGGAGATTGTCCGGCTCCACCGAGACCGAGTCGATGACCGCCGGGGTCAGATTGGTCGCCCAGCGAAACTGTTTCACGCTGCGGGTGGAAACCCCGTCATCGTCCACACGACTGACGGTCGCATTTTTCAAGATCCACTCATCGTTGCCATAGCTGCCACGACCCGCGTAGACGCTCTGGACCAGGCGCTTCTCCTCGAAGCGATAAATCCGAACACCCACCGCCTCCCCATCGCCCAGTTGCCGCCGGATATTGATGAACGATTCACCCTCGCGGGCCCAAAGTCCCTCGTCGGTGTTGAAGATGAGTTGGGAACGAATGGCCACCGTCCGCCCCTGCCGCGCGTTCACTTCCAGTGGCGGCGCCACCACTTCACCGATGAGGGTGACGATCACCGCCAGCAGGGCGCCCACTTTGAGCACCGAGAGTACGATCCGGCGGATGGAGACGCCCGCCGCACGCATGACGGTCAATTCACTGGTGGAGGCCAGGGAGCCGAGACCGAGCATGGCGCCGAGCAGGGCCGACAGCGGAAACAGCTCGTAGACCTGGCGCGGGATCAGCATCAACGTGTACTTGATCGCCAGCTCCGTGGTGTAACTCCCTTTGCCCACATCACCCATCTCCTCCACCAGCGTGCTGAAAAAGTAGAGGGCGAGCAGCACCAGCATGACCACGGCGACGTTGCCGGCCACCGCCGAACCGATGTAGCGATCGAGCAGCCGCATCTCAGGCCCCTGCCTTCTTCGGTCCCGGCATGCGGTTCGAACGCCAAATAAGGACCACCGTAAAGGCCAGCATCAGGCCATGCACCCACCAGAGCCCCACCTCGGGGCCATACTGCCCCTTGGAGAGCGAGGAACGGGCGACCGTCAACAGGTTGTTGTAAACGATCAACAGCACGATGCCGAGAAACAGCTTGCCATAGCGCCCCTGCCGCGGGGAGGTACGCGCGAGCGGCACCGCCGCGAGGGCAAGCAGGACGGTGCTGATCGGCACCGAAATGCGCCACTGCAGTTCCGCCATTTCGGCAGGGACTGCGGAATTCCACAGCTCGTGTGTAGGAATGGCACGGGTACGGCGCTGTGAGGCCACCACCGCCCGCTCTTCCAAGAGAATGCCGTGTTCTTCGAACTCGATGATCCTGAAGTCGGGTTGATCCGGTCGGCCCTCGTAGCGGTGGCCGTCGAAGAACACGAGGTAGCGGTTACCGGTTTCCGGGTCTGCCTGCTTGTAGGCCCCCTCCGCCGCCAGCACGTGCGTGCGCTTGTCGGCGCGCCCGTGACCGAAGACGTTTTTCAGTTCGCCCGCGTCCTGGTCCACCTGCTCGGCGTAGAACAGCGTGGCTCGATTCTCCGACTGGTTGAAGCGACCCGCCTCGATTCCCTCCAGTTCCGAACGTGCCCGGGCGATATCGATGAGCCGTTGCGCCCGCTCTTCGGCCCAGGGGGAGAAGAACAGGGCAATGCCGGACAACAGAACGCCTACCACCAGGGCCAGACCGCCGATGGTCAACAGCAATTTGCGCGGACCCACGCCGCAGGCGGACATGGCCGCCATCTCGGAGTCCTTGTACAGCCGCCCCAGGGCGAGCAGTACGGCCAGGAAGAAGGAGAGCGGCAGGATGAAAACCAGGTTGCCCACGCTGCGCAGAGCGAACAGCTCCATGACGATGGACACCGGATAGATGCCTTCGGCGGCGTCAGCCAGAATGCGGATGAGGGTGCTGCTGAGAAAAATGAGCAGCAGCACGGTGCTGACGCCGAGAAAGGTGTAGGCCGTCTCGCGCAGCAGATATCGCTCAATGATCAAAAAATCGACCTCTTCGACCCGCCGGTGCCGGTTTAACGGAAAGTGCCGTTGAAGGCGGCGTAAAGTTTACGCTATAGATAGGCCCGGCAAAACAGCGGTTCCGAAACCAACAGCAACAGGAGTGACCATGGACTTCAGCGTCAAGAAAGGCAGCCCCGAGACCCAGAAGAGCGCCTGTCTCATCGTCGGCGTCTTCGAAAAGAACAAGCTGAGCCCGGCCGCGAAGGCCGTGGATGCGGCCAGCAACGGGGCGATCGGTGCACTCCTGAAGCAGGGGGATTTGAAGGGCAAGCCCGGACAGACGTTGTGGCTGCATGCTCCCGCCGGCACCCAGGCGCAACGGGTGCTGCTGGCCGGCTGCGGCAAGGAGGGGGAGCTGTCCGAAGCGGACTATCGCAAAGTGCTGCTGGGGGCGTTCATGTCGGTAAAGAGCTCCGCCGCCAAGGACGCCGTTTGCTGTCTGACCGAACTCGAGGTGGCCGGAAGGGACGCCGCCTGGAAGGCGCGGCAGACGGCAGTGGCCGCCGCGGCCGCCGTCTACACATTCGACCAGCTCAAGAGCGACAAGGAGCGAAACGGCCGTCCGGCGCTGAAGAAGGTGCAGCTCCTGGCCGGCGATAATGGCAAGGAAATTGAGCGCGGCCTGCGTGAAGGCGCCGCGATCGGCGCCGGTATGGACTTGACCAAGGACCTGGGCAACCTGCCGGGGAATATCTGCACGCCCACCTACCTGGCCGAGCAGGCCTCGGCCCTTGGCGAGCAGTACAAGGAGATCACCGTCGACGTCCTCGACGAGAAGGAGATGCAGAAGCTCGGTATGGGTGCCCTGCTGTCGGTCTCCACCGGAAGCCGGCAGCCGGCCAAGCTGATCACCGTCGAGTACCACGGCGGCAAGAAGAAGGACAAGCCGGTGGTACTGGTGGGCAAGGGTCTCACCTTCGACTCCGGCGGCATCTCCATCAAGCCCGGGGCGGGTATGGATGAGATGAAGTTCGATATGTGCGGGGGCGCCAGCGTGCTCGGCACAATGAAAGCAGTCGCCGAATGCAAACTGCCCCTCAACGTGGTCGGTATCGTGCCCAGCTCCGAGAACCTGCCGGATGGGGCGGCCAACAAGCCCGGCGACATCGTCACTTCGATGGCCGGGCTGACCATCGAAATCCTCAATACCGATGCCGAAGGCCGGCTGATCCTCTGCGACGCCCTCACCTACGCCAAGAAGTTCGATCCGGCGGTGGTGGTGGATGTCGCCACCCTCACCGGCGCCTGCGTCATCGCCTTGGGCAAACACGCCGCCGGGCTGCTGGGCAACGATGAGGCGCTGATCCAAGGCCTGCTGGCCGCCGGTCAGACAAGCGGTGACCGCGCCTGGCAGCTGCCGCTGTGGGACGAGTACCAGGAGCAGCTGAAAAGCCCGTTTGCCGACCTGGCCAACATCGGTGGACGTGAAGCCGGCACCATCACCGCAGCCTGTTTCCTGTCACGCTTCACCAAAGAGTTCCGCTGGGCCCACCTCGACATCGCCGGAACGGCCTGGGTGTCCGGGGGGGACAACAAGGGGGCTACCGGGAGGCCGGTGCCGCTGTTGATGCAGTATTTGCTGGATCAGGTACAAGGGTAAAGATACAAGGGGAAAAGGGTACTCGAATTTCTTCTTTGCCCTTTTCCCTTTGCCCTTTACCCTGCCTTCTCATGACACGCATCGATTTTTATATCCTTGCCGCCACTGACAGCGGCGCGCGCGAGCTGTTCGCCTGCCGTTTGGTCGAAAAGGCCTATGTCCAGGGGCACCGGGTCTACATCCATGTGCCCGATGCGCATGCGGCGGAGCAACTCGATGGACTGCTGTGGACCTTTCGCGCCGGCAGTTTCTTGCCTCACGAGCGCATCGAGGCACCGGATGCGGATGCGGAGACCCCTATCCACATAGGCTGGGGTGATGACCCCGGCTCCCACGATGACGTGCTGGTCAATCTCTGTCGGGACGTTCCGCTGTTCTTCAGCCGCTTTCAGCGTGTGGCCGAGGTCATCGCTGGAGAGGACCCGGAGCGGGAGGCCGGGCGGCAACGATTCCGCTTCTACCGCGATCGGGGCTACGATCTGAAAACCCACCACGTCTGACCACAATGACCGAACAGCGCAAAGAAGGCCTGGAACTGCTCGACGAGCTGGACTCCATCAAGGGACTGCTGGATAGCGAAAGCGAGCGGCTGAAGGCACGGCTCAAGCAGGCCGCCCAGCCCGAGACAAACGCCCCGCGCAGGGTTGTCCCCTCCGAGACGCCGGGGAGCCCGAGTGCCGCCGCGCCTTCGCCGAGCATCTCGCCGCCGCCCGGAACCGAACCACGACCCGGAACCGAACCGCGGCCCAGCCCCGCTTCCGCACGCATGCCGACGCCGGGCGCACCCGCCCAGGCGGCGGCATCACGGGCTTCAGCACCGCTGCCGACCGCCCGCGTCGAGCCACCAGCGCGGCCCACCCCGCAGACACCCCAGGTTGCGAAACGGGAACCGGCTCCGCCGTCACCCCCGAGGCCGGCCGTGCCCGGGACCGCTGCACCGCGCTCCGGCGGCGCCACGGCCGATACGAGCGTAACCGGGCGTCAGCCGGCCCCCCGCAGCGTCGAGGCCCGGACCACAGCCGAACCCAGCCGGACAACCGCTGCGCCGCAGCCAAAGCTTGTGCACGAGCCACCGGCACCACCCCAAACCACCGGCAAGCCACCGTCGGCACCCATCAGGCCAACGGCCGAACGACCGCAAATCCCGGTCGTCTCGCCGCCAGCCACCCCGGTCATTCCCGTACTGAACGAGGTTGTCGCCGATCTCGAGTTCCTGAACACCGATCCGACGCAGCCGAGCCTTGCCGAACTTCAGGCCGTGGTCGACCTGCTGCTCGACCGCGAAATGGCACGACTGCGCAAGGAGCTGAGGGAGAAGATCCTCAAGGAAGTGGTGCGCCATCTCGGGATCGAAGCGGATCGATAGCCAGTTGCGACAGAGCCGTCCGGCGGCGACTTCACCGCTCACGCCTCCACCGTCCTCGCCCCCATCGGGTATAATCCCGCGATTTACGATCGGCGACCCTTGGCGCCGATCCCGTCATCGCCAACACACCGCTTGACTGGAAATCATGGACAAAGCCTACAACCCGCACGCCATCGAACAGCGCTGGTACCAGTTCTGGGAATCCAACGGCCACTTCGCCCCACAGGGAGGTGGAAATGCCGCGGGAGGCAGGACGCCGGGAGCGGCGGCCCCACAGGGAAGTGGCGACACCGACGGCGAAAACGCCTTCTGCATCATGATCCCGCCGCCGAACGTCACCGGCAGCCTGCACATGGGCCACGGTTTCAACAACACCGTGATGGATACCATGGTGCGCTACCACCGCATGAAGGGCGACAACACCCTGTGGCAGCCGGGCACCGACCACGCCGGCATCGCCACCCAGATGGTGGTAGAGCGCCGCCTCAATGCCGAGGGCAAGACCCGTCACGACCTCGGGCGCGAGGAGTTCATCGAAAAGGTGTGGGAGTGGAAGGCGGAGTCCGGCGGCAACATCACCCGCCAGCTGCGCCGCCTGGGCTCCTCCCTGGATTGGCAGCGCGAGCGCTTTACCATGGATGACGGCCTGTCCGAGGCGGTGAAGGAGGTGTTCGTCCGCCTCCATGAAGAGGGCCTGATCTACCGTGGCCAGCGCCTGGTCAACTGGGACCCGGTGCTGCACACCGCCGTCTCCGACCTGGAGGTGATCTCCGAGGAGGAGCAGGGCTACATGTGGCACATGCGCTACCCGCTCTCGGACGGCTCCGGTCACCTCGTGGTCGCCACCACCCGCCCGGAGACCATGCTCGGTGACACCGCAGTGGCGGTACACCCGGAGGACGAGCGCTACAAACATCTCATCGGCCAGACCATCACCCTGCCCCTGGTCGGTCGCGAGATCCCGATCATCGGCGACGACTACGTCGACCCCGAATTCGGCACCGGCTGCGTCAAGATCACCCCGGCCCACGACTTCAACGACTACCAGGTGGGCCTGCGCCACAACCTGCCGATGATCAACGTGTTCACCGTGGACGCGAAGATCAACGACAACAGCCCGGAGAAGTACCGCGGCCTCGACCGCTACGAGGCGCGTGACGAGATCGTGCACGACCTGCGTGAGCTGGAGCTGTTGGAGAAGATCGAAGACCACAAGCTGATGGTCCCGCGCGGCGACCGCTCCGGCTCCGTGGTCGAGCCCTACCTCACCGACCAGTGGTTCGTCGACCTGACCCGCGAGCAGCAGGACGACGGCCGCGTCGGCGGCAAGGCGGCGATCACCGACCCGGCCATCGACGCGGTGCGCTCGGGCCGCATCAAGTTCGTCCCCGGCAACTGGGACAACACCTACTACCACTGGCTGGAGAACATTCAGGACTGGTGCATCAGCCGCCAGATCTGGTGGGGTCACCGCATCCCGGCCTGGTACGACGAGGCCGGCAACGTCTACGTCGGCCGCTCCGAGGCGGAGGTGCGCGACAAGCACGGCCTCGGCTTCGAGGTGAAGCTGACCCAGGACTCGGACGTGCTCGATACCTGGTTCTCCTCCGCCCTCTGGCCCTTCTCCACCCTGGGCTGGCCGGAGCAGACCGATGCGCTCAAGACCTTCTACCCCACCTCGGTGCTGGTGACCGGCTTCGACATCATCTTCTTCTGGGTCGCCCGCATGATCATGATGGGCCTGAAGTTCATGGGCGACGTGCCGTTCCGTGAGGTCTACATCCACGGCCTGGTGCGCGATGCCCACGGTCAGAAGATGTCCAAGTCCAAGGGCAACGTGCTCGACCCCATCGATCTCATCGACGGCATCGAACTGGAGACGCTGGTGCAAAAGCGCACCTCCGGCCTGATGCAGCCGGAGATGGCGAAGAAGATCGAAAGGGCGACCCGCAAGGAGTTCCCCGACGGCATCCCCGCCTTCGGCACCGACGCCCTGCGCTTCACCTTCGCCTCGCTCGCCTCCACCGGCCGCGACATCAACTTCGACCTCGGCCGCATCGAGGGCTACCGCAACTTCTGCAACAAGTTGTGGAATGCGGCGCGCTACGTGCTGATGAACACCGAGGGGCAGGATTGCGGCGTGGGTGCGGGAGAGATCGAATACTCCCTGGCCGACCGCTGGATCCGCTCCCGCTTCCAACAGGCCGCCAAGGCGGTCAACGAGGCCGTCCAGGGCTACCGCTTCGACCACGCCGCGCAGGCGATCTACGAGTTCACCTGGGACGAGTACTGCGACTGGTACCTGGAGCTGTCCAAGCCGGTGCTGACCGGCGAGGTGTCCGAAGCAGCCAAGCGCGGCACCCGCCAGACCCTGGTGCAGGTGCTGGAGGCGCTGCTGCGCCTGACTCACCCGATCATGCCGTACATCACCGAGGAGATCTGGCAGCGCGTAGCGCCGTTGGCCGGCATTGAAGCGACCACCATCATGCTTAGGCCGTTCCCGGAAGCGGATGCGGCGCAGCAGGATGCGGCGGCCGAGGCAGAGATGTGTTGGGTAATGGATTTCATCGTCGGGGTGCGCAAGATCCGCTCCGGCATGAACATCGCCCCGAGCAAGGCGTTGCCGGTGCTGCTGGAGAACTACAAGCCGGAAGACAAGGAGCGCCTGGCACGCAACAGCGCCTTCCTCGAACGGCTCGCCCGCACCGAGTCGATCATCCTGCTCGGCGATGGCGAAGAGGCCCCCGAGTCCGCCACCGCCCTGGTCGGCGAAATGCGCCTGCTGGTACCCATGGCCGGCCTCATCGACAAGGAGGCCGAACTGGCGCGCCTGACCAAGGAGATCGAGAAACTGCGCGGCGATGTCGAGCGCGCGGGCAAGAAGCTGGAGAACCCCAGCTTCGTCGAGCGGGCGCCGGCTGAGGTGGTGCAGAAAGAGCGCGACAAGCTGACGGAAATGCAGGCATCCCTCGGAAGCCTGGAGGCGCAGCTGGAAAAAATCCGGCGCATGTAGGATGGGCAAAGCGCAGCGTGCCCATCAACTCTCTGGCTTCGGCGAAGTGATGGGCACGTCGCTCCCGCTCCTTTGCCCATCCTACATTTGCTACGAAAACCGTTCGGTTCGTTCCTCGGCAACTGCGCCCTGCGTTGCTCTACCTCCTGCATCCATGCAGTCGTCACCACACCCGTCCCCCGTATACACCGCGCGGGCGAGGCGGCGTAAACTACTCCCATGTCGATGGGACCTTGGCTCCTGATCCTGCTCCTTGCGCTGCCGGCAGCCGCCGCCGGGTCGCTGGAGGACGGCATGTCCGCCTTCGAGCGGGGCGATTATGCCCAGGCCCTGGCCGACTGGCAGCCGCTGGCCGACAACGGCAACCGCCTCGCCCAGTACAACCTCGGCCTGCTTTATGCCAACGGCTGGGGTGTCCCGCAGGACTATCGCCGGGCACACTTCTGGTATTCCAAGGCCGCGGCACAGGGCCAACCGGACGCACAATACAACCTGGGCCTGCTCTACATGGAGGCGAAGGGAGTCTACGGCAGCCCGGCGGATGCCGCCCGTTGGTGGCAGGCGGCGGCCGATCAGGGCCATGCCGCCGCCCAATTCAATCTCGGTATCCTCTATGCCTACGGGCGCGGCACCCGCAGCGACCGCGATGCGGCCCTTGAACTCTGGCGCCGTTCCGCGGAGCAGGGCCATCGACCGGCTATCGAGGCGCTGGTCCGGGTCTACGAGGCCGGGGAGTTCGGCGTTGCCCCCGATGCCCGGCGAGCCGTCGAGTGGCGGGCCCGTTTGGAGGACGCCGATTGATTGCACCGGACCCCGTCTGGGCGTTGACCGGTGCCATCCTGGCCGTTTACCTCACTGGATTGCTTGTCGCCCGACTATTGGCGGTTAGGTCATTGCGGCTGGCTGCGCTGGTCGCCGCGCTACTCATCCTGCCCCTGCTGTTACCCCGGGAACTCTGGTCGCCCTTTCTGGCACCGCTGCAAGCCAGAATGACCGGCTTGCCGCTGCCACTTGCCGATCTGCTCGCCGCCCTGCCCTTCGCCGCGTTGCCGGTCTACGCCGGCCTGCGCCGCATCGACCACCGACAGATCGAAGCGTTGGCGGTGATCGGCGCCGGTCCTTCGACGCGTCTGCGCCGGGTGGTGCTGCCCGCCGCCTGGAAGGGGCTGCTGCTGGGCCTGTTACTGCCCGCCCTCCACCTCACCGCCCACAGCGGACAGCTGTCGTTCGATGACGCCGTCAGCGCTGGCTTGCCCCTAATCGCCGGAGTATTCCTGCTGTGGAGCGCCTGGCGCATCGCCCGGGGGCCGGAGTGAACGGCGTCGCCATCGAGCTGTCCCACCCCGCCCCCGAACGGTTGGACGCTGTGTTCACGCTGCCCGCGCGGGGGCTGGTCGGGTTGGTGGGCAGTACCGGCAGTGGCAAGGGCCGGCTGTTGCGGGCCATCGCCGGCCTTGAGCCCGCATCCGGCAGCATAGTGGCCGGGCAGCACGATTACGCCGGCCGGGGACCGACGCGGAGCCCCTTTTCGCTGGTTTTTCCCGAGCCGCGCCTTTTCGAGAAGCTCACGGTGGGCGCCAATCTGCGCTTGGCCCGACCGCGCGAGGAGCGCACCACTTCCCCGGAAGTGATCCTTGGGGCACTGGAGATCGACGAATTGTATGGCCTGCGGCCGGCGCAACTGAATCCGCTTCAGCGCCAACTGGCGGCCTTGGCCCGTGCCGCGCTTGCGGCCACCCGCCTGCTACTGGTGTCCGAGCCGCTGTTGGACGGGGGGACGCGCCAGACCTTCCGGGAAAAGGTCGCCGACCTCGCCGCCCGGCTGCCCTACCCGGTGCTGATGGCGGCCGAAGACCCGCAGGAGGCGGCGCGCCTGACCGATCGGCTGGTCCTGATGGACGCCGGTACGGCCCGGACCCAGGGTCCGGTCAACGAGTTGATGCTGCGGCTCGACCTGCCGCTCTGCCACCATCCGGGTGCGGCGACCCGGGTACGCGGTGTGGTCGCCAGTCACGATGATGCCAATGACCGTACCCATGTCGACAACCGAGGCGGACGCTTCAGCGTGCCCCGCCTGCCGTTGGCCCCCGGCAAGCAGACCGATGTACTGGTCCCCTCCGCCGGCATTTCGTTGCTCGCACGTCCACCCGGTGCCGCCACCAGCGCGGCGAGCGGATTGCCGGTGGTGGTTCGCGAGCTGGCGAAGTGGAATGAGGAATGGATCGTGACCCTCACCGCGCCGGAGACGGCCCTGCTGGCACGGGTCTCGTCGCGGGCGAAGTCGGAGTTGAAACTGGAGCCGGGCCGGCAGGTGTATGCCCTGCTCGGACGGGTGCTGCCGGCCTGGGGTTGAGTTCCGCTAAGGTGGCGGTGCTACAAAAACCCTGCCGCAGAGACGCAGAGACGCGGAGGTTTCTTTTCGACGGACCAAGCACCGAGACACGATCCCGGGACGGGGTTCAACAGCCTCGTTCCCCCTCAAAATCTCTGCGCCTCTGCGCCTCCTTGCGTGTTTTTCCCGGCACGGCCTCACTCCACCTCTTGGACCAGCCCACGCCCGGGCACGGCATGGTGCGCGTGCCTCACCGCGCCCCAAACCGCCTCGTCGCTCTACCGCGAGCTGCGGGCCTCCTGCTCCATCTGATCGAGGCTGGTGTGGCGCACGTCCTTGCCCTTGACCAGATAGATCACGTATTCGCAGATGTTGCGGGCGTGGTCGCCGATGCGTTCGAGGGCACGGGCCGACCACATCACGTCCAACACCCGGGTGATGGTGCGCGGGTCCTCCATCATGTAGGTGATGAGCTGGCGCATCACCGACTCGTATTCCTGGTCCACCTTCATGTCTTCGCGGGCGACCGCCACCGCCGCTTCCGGGTCCATGCGGGCGAAGGCATCGAGGGCGTCGCGCAGCAGGGCAGCGACATGATTGCCCAGGTGCGAGACTTCCACGTAGTGCCGCTCGCTCACCCCGGCATTAGCCAGCCGCACGGCCATACGCCCGACCCGCTCGGCCTGGTCGCCGATCCGTTCCAGGTCGGTGATGGTCTTGATGATGGCGACGATGAGGCGCAGGTCGCTGGCGGCCGGCTGGCGACGGGCCAGGATGCGGCTGCACTCTTCATCGATCTGCACCTCCAGGGCGTTCACCTTGTAGTCACGGGTGATCACCCGCTCGCCGAGTTCGGCGTTGCCGTCGGTCAGTGCAGCGATGGCATCGGCCAGCTGCTGCTCCACCAGCCCGCCCATGGCCAGCACGCGGTTGCGGATGTCCTCCAGCTCTTCGTTGTACTGCTGGGAGATGTGCTGACCGTAATTCTTCTTGTCCATGACCATAGCCTCTTGGGGAATCAACTGTAGGAGCGGTGGGAGCCGCGATGAACGGAAGTCGGGTTCGCGGCTTCCGCCGCTCCTACAGGGCACGATTTCGGCGACTAGCCGTAGCGGCCGGTGATGTAATCCTCGGTCTGCTTGCGCCGTGGATTGGTGAACAGCGTATCAGTGTCACCGAACTCGATCAGTTCACCGAGCAGCATGAAGGCGGTGTAATCGGAGACCCGCGCCGCCTGCTGCATGTTGTGGGTGACGATGACGATGGTGTACTGCTCCTTGAGCTCGTAGATGAGCTCCTCGATCTTTAGCGTGGAG
Source organism: Gammaproteobacteria bacterium (assembly GCA_041685045.1). GTDB lineage: Bacteria > Pseudomonadota > Gammaproteobacteria > Thiohalomonadales > Thiohalomonadaceae > Thiohalomonas. The sequence continues at coordinate 94,614 of JAWLGP010000009.1, read as the reverse complement.
ATCGGATCCAGCGCCGATGCCGGTTCGTCCAGCAACAAGACTTCGGGTTCGATGGCAACGGCGCGGGCGATCACCAGGCGCTGCTGCTGACCGCCGGAGAGGCCGAGTGCCGAGTCGTGCAGGCGGTCCTTCACCTCATCCCACAGCGCCGCACTGCGCAGGGCCTTTTCCACCACCTCGTCGAGGACGCGGCGACTTTTCACCCCTTGCAGCCGCAGTCCATAGGCGACGTTCTCGTAGATCGACTTTGGAAACGGATTGGGCTTCTGGAACACCATCCCGATCCGTCGGCGCAACTCCGCCACGTTGACGTTGCGGTCGTATATGTTCTGGCCATGCAGATCGATGCGCCCATCGATGCTCACGCCGTCCACCAGGTCATTCATGCGGTTGAAGCAGCGCAGCAAGGTGGACTTGCCGCAGCCGGACGGCCCGATGTACGCAGTCACCCGCTGCTTGGGGATGGTCATGTTGATGCGCTTGAGCGCCTGCTTCTCGCCGTAGTAGAGGTCGAGATCGGTCACCGTCAGGCAGACCTCTTCCGAGTCCAGATCGAGAGAGCGCTTCTCCCGATCCAGGGCACCCATGTTCAGCCCATGGGTGGGCGTGTCGCGGTGCTTCTCTTCAATCACGGCGGAGTCATTCGTCATCACAGTCATCCGGTTAGTGCTCCAGGGCCCGGTACTTCTCACGCAGGTGGTTTCGGATACCGATGGCGGCCAGGTTCAACGCCACGATCACCAGCACCAGCAGGAGTGCGGTGGCATAGACCAGCGGACGGGCCGCCTCCACGTTGGGACTCTGGAAGCCCACGTCGTAGATGTGGAAGCCGAGGTGCATGAATTTACGTTCAAGATGAAAGAAGGGGGCGTTGCCGTCCACCGCCAGCGACGGGGCCAATTTGACCACGCCCACCAGCATCAGCGGTGCCACCTCACCGGCGGCACGGGCCACCGCCAGGATAAGGCCGGTCATCATGGCCGGACTGGCCATCGGCAGCACCGTGCGCCACAGGGTCTCCGCCTTGGTGGCACCGAGCGCCAGGCTGCCCTCGCGAATGGCGCGCGGGATGCGCGACAGGCCCTCCTCAGTCGCCACGATCACCACCGGCACCGTGAGCAGGGCCAGGGTCAGTGAGGCCCAGAAGATACCGGGAGTACCGAAGGTAGGGGCCGGCAGCGCCTCGGGGAAGAACAGCCGATCCAGGTTGCCGCCCAGGAAGTAGACGAAAAAGCCGAGACCGAACACCCCGTAGACAATGGAGGGCACGCCGGCCAGATTGTTCACCGCAATGCGGATGAGCCGTACCATCGGCCCCTGCTTGGCATACTCGCGCAGATAAACGGCGGCCACCACCCCGAACGGGGTGACGAAGATGGACATCAGGATGACCATCATGACGGTGCCGAAGATGGCGGGGAAGATGCCGCCCTCGGTGTTGGCCTCGCGGGGGTCGTCGCTGACGAACTCCCATACCTTGGCCAGATAGAAGCCCACCTTGTCGATAGGCCCCATGGCGTTCGGTTGATAGGCGTGCACCACCTGGGCCAGCGGCAGGTCGATACCGCGGCCGTCCATCACCCGCGCGGTCAGGGTGTCGCGGCGAATGGCGGTATAGAGCTCGTTCAGCCGCTGTTGCAGACCATCATACTCCGCCTGCAGCGCCTGCCGGCGGGCAGCGACCTCCGCCTCGGCCAATTCCGGGTTCATCCCATCCAGTTCGAGCCGGCGCTTCTCGAGCCGCAGCCGCTCCATCTGGAAATTGATGGAACCGATCAGGCCGCGTTCAATGTGCCTGATCTCGCCGGCCAGTCGCTCCACCCGCCGCAGGCGTTCGCGCAGGGCGTCCCAGGCCGCCGGCCCCTCGGCCACCACCTGGCCCTGCTCCTTGACCGCCGTCAGGTAGCCGTAGAAATTGCCCCACTCCCGGCGCTCCAGCACCATCAGCGCTTCGGGGTAGTGCTGCTCGTTGAGGCGCGGCTCGATCAGCCACCGGAAGTCGAGCCCGCCCACATCACGGTTGCCGGTCTTGACCAGCAGCCGGCGCACGCTGTCCTCGTCGGTATCCAGTTCGACCCCCGACTGGCGCAACCGCTCGAGGGGCACCGTCTCGTAATCGTGGATCTCGCCGATGACCTGAACGACCTGTCCATCGCTCTCCTGATACTCGGCCTCGAGCACCGCCTTGGGCCAGAAGTGGCCGAGCCCACGTGCGGCAATGAGCAACAGCAGGCCGATCACCATCACCAGACTGATGCTGACCGCCCCGGCGTTGAGCCAGATCCAGGGCGTACCCTGCCGAAACCACTGTTTGACGTTATTGGCCATTGTCTTTTTTACAGGCTGCTGTACTTGCGACGCAGACGGTGACGCACCATCTCGGCCACCGTGTTCACCGCGAAGGTGAACATGAACAGAACGAAGGCGGCGAGGAACAGGACCCGATAGTGGGTACTGTCCACTTCCGACTCCGGCATCTCCACCGCGATGTTTGCGGAGAGGGTGCGCATGCCCTCGAAGATGGAGAAGTCCATCACCGGCGTGTTGCCGGTGGCCATTAGGACAATCATCGTCTCACCCACCGCACGGCCCATACCGATCATCATGGCCGAGAAGATGCCGGGGCTGGCGGTCAGGATCACCACCCGGGTCAAGGTCTGCCAGGGGGTGGCGCCCAGGGCCAGCGAGCCGAAGGTAAGGTGCTTGGGCACGCTGAAGATGGCGTCCTCGGCGATGGAGAAGATCGTGGGGATGACCGCAAAGCCCATCGCCAGGCCGACCACCAGGGAGTTGCGCTGGTCGAAGCTGATCCCCAGTTCCTGGCTCAGCCAGGCCCGCATGTTGCCACCGAACAGGGCATGCTCCAGCGGGGCGCTCAGGGCGAAGGCGGCCCAGACGAGAGCGACCACGACCGGTGCCAGCAGGGCCGCCTCCCATCCCTCCGGCACCAGCCGACGGACGGAACCGGGCAGCGAGTGCCAGAAGTAGGAGCACAGCAGGATGCCCGCCGGCACGATCAGCAGCAGCGCAAAGATCCCCGGCAGGTGACTCTCCACCAGCGGCGCCAGCCAAAGGCCGGCGAGGAAGCCGAGGATGACCGTGGGCAGCGCCTCCATGACCTCGATGGTCGGCTTGACCATGCGGCGCATGGTCGGCGCCATGAAGTAGGCGGTGTAGACGGCGCCCATGATGGCCAGCGGAACCGCCAGCAGCATGGCGTAGAACGCCGCCTTGAGGGTGCCGAAGGCGAGCGGGGTCAGGCTGAACTTCGGTTCGAAGTCGTTGCTCGCCGCCGAGGATTGCCAGGTGTAGTTCGGTTCGGCGTAACCCTCGTACTGGACCTGGCCCCAAAGCGCGGACCAGGAGACCTCCGGGTGCTCGTTGTGCACCGCCCAGAACTGCAGGCGGCCGTCATCGCTCTCTACCAGCAGGTGGTCGGAACGCGGCGAGATGGCCAGGCTGCCGATGCGGGAGCCACTCATCGGCTCAACCAGTAGCGTACGTTCGGCGGTGGAGTGATAGATCCCCACCCGCCCGGTGCTGTCGGCGGCCAGAAAGCCGCGGCGGCGGGCCTCCGAGGCGATGGCGGTGACCGGCGCCTCCTGCCCCCGAAAGGTCCGGACCCGCTGCAGGCGGGACTCGTTCTGCGCATCGCGGACCGGGAACCACTGGCTGACGCTGCCGTCGGAGCCTCCGACCAGCAGCGAGGTACCGCCGAGCAGCAGTTCGAGCGAGGTCAGCCGGTCCCCCTGCTCCACCAGGGAAATCCGCTCAACCAGTCGGGGCGCCTCGATGTCCGTGATGTTGTAGTGCAGCAGACTACCGTCGTGACCGGCGAGGTAGAGCTGGTCCTGTAACGGGCCGACCCGGATATATCCGAGGTCGAGCGTATTCGGCCCCAGCGTGGCGGCGGTGCGCTCCAGGGTCACCTCGTCGCTGAGAAACGAGGTCTCCTTGTCGAAACCGGCGAGGAGGATGCGGTCGCTGGTCGCTGCCACCAGCAACAACCGGTCCTCACCGTCGCGTACCGCCAGATGCTCCAGCGGCTCGCCCTCATCGTCGACCACCAGTGGTTCGCTCCCGTACGGGAACTCCACCGCCGGCGTCAAGGTGCGCACATCGTCGGGAAAACTCACCTTGAAGCGGTGTTTCGCCAACAGCACCCGGCCATCCTCCAGGCCCAGCGCCACCAAACCGCCGCCCAGGGCGCCGGTGGCGATACTCCGCACCCGACCGTCGACCAGTCGCACCGTGTCGCGTACCGCCCCGTCCGCGGTGTCGAAAAAGACGACCCGCCCGTCATCGGTGTAACGCACCGCGAGCCCCGCCTGCTCCTCCATGTCCAAATGGAGGGTACGCGTCTGCTCGCTGCCACCCGGCACCGGATAGTCCGCCACCCTCTCGACCGAGGCCGGGATGAACAGCGGGAACACCACATAGAGCAGATAGAAGAAGATCAGAAGGATGGCGATGATGACGCTGACGCCACCGATCCCGACGGCCCGGCGGGCCAGACGATCCTTGAACATCCGCCAGCGATGCCGGGGAGTCAGGGTACTGCCGTCGAGGGAAAGACCGAGGTGAGTGGAGGTATCCATGACCGCGCATGGTAAGTGGGCCTTGTGACAGTAATGTGACAACCCTGCAGGGCTTGCCCCCAGTCGGGGGCACCGCACCCCCGCTGCCTTGAAACCTGCGCAAAAAAGAAGGCTTGACGACCGGTCATAACTGCACGGCCCTCTCCTTTCCTCGTGAATCCCGTAAGACCGGTTTCCCCCGCCAACCCCTTGCTATTCCAGCGAAAAAAGAAGAACGAGCCCCGTATTGACCGGCAACAGCAGAAACAGCACGAGTGCTACCGAAGTCGTCGCTACTATCGCGCTTTTCCGATCGAGCGTTCCGGTGCGGCGTCGCATCCAGAGGAAGCTGAACATCAGCGGCGTCATGTTGGCGCCCAGCCATCCTCCCAGCAGCAATGCCCCCACAGGGTCACCAAGGAAATGGGAGATTCCGGCTGCTGTGCTCAGGTGATAGGCATGCCCCATGATCCACATCCCGGCCAGCAGTGACGCCGTCGCCGAGGTTACAGAAACAAGGGCGAACCATCGACCGGCCAAGAACAGCGCGCCGGCGGCCAGCGCCAGGATTCCGTGCGCCAACGGCAACGTAATTTCCACTATCGACCTCCGTGCAGGCGCATGCCCCCACTCGGGCAGGAGATACCCGGCTTGCCCAGCAGTTCGCCGAGAATGGAAAGCCCTTTCCCCATCGCCTCGAAGCCCACTTGGCCGAAGTTGAGGCGAATGAATTGGCGGTACTTGCCGCTCGGTGAGAACAGCGGTCCCGGCGCGATGCTCACACCGCGCTGCATCGCCTGGTGGTAGAGCGCCATGGCGTCGGTGCCGCGGGGCAGTTCGATCCAGGCGATGAATCCCCCTTCCGGCGAGGTGACGCGGCTGCCCTCCGGCAGCAGGCGCTGGGCGAGTTCAAGAAAGCGATCGCACCGCTCCCGGTACGCCTTGCGGATGGCGCGCAGGTGCCGATCGTGCCCGCCCGACTCCAGGTATTCCGCCGCGGCGTAGGCCGGCAAGGTGGCGCTGGCCATGCTGTTGACCAGCTTCAGGTGGACCACCTTGTCGCGGAAGCGGCCCGGCATGGCCCAGCCGATGCGCAGCCCCGGGTCGAGGGTCTTGGAGAGGGACGAACAGAGCAGCACATTGCCGCTTCGGTCCCACGCCTTCGCCGCCTTGGGGCGGTTCCCCTGGTAATTGAGGTCGGCGTAGATGTCGTCCTCGATCAACGGCACCTCCGCCGCCTCCAACAGCGCCACCAACTCCCCCTTACGCGCATCGGCCATGCGATAGCCCAGCGGGTTGCTGAAGTTGGGGGTGAGCAGCACCGCCTTGAGCGGCCACTGCTCCAGGGCCAGACGCAGTGCATCCAGGCTGATCCCGTGTTTGGGATCGGTGGGGATCTCCAATGCCTTCAGCCCCAGCGACTCTATCGCCTGCAGGGTCCCGTAAAAGCCGGGTGACTCGATAGCGACCGTGTCGCCCGCCTCGGCCACAGCGCGCAGGCAGAGCACCAGCGCCTCCTGACAGCCGTTGGTGACCACTACGTCATCCGGGGAAGCCGCCACCCCCGCATCGACGGCACGGCGGGCGATCTGCAGCCGTAGGGCATCGTTGCCGGGCGGCATGTCGTAGTCACGCAACCTCGGATCGGGACGGCGCGCCAGATTCGCCAGGATACGATGCAGTTGGGCCACCGCCGGAAAATCGGTACGGGGCAGTGCGGACCCCATCTGGATCAAGCCGGGGGTCCGATAGGCCTGCACCACCTGGAGGGCCAGTTCGCTGACGGTGACGGGCACCGGATAGGCTTCAGGGCGGCTCATGGCCGGCGGCGGCGGGCGCCGTGCAGGTGCCTTCACGTAGTAGCCGGACTGGGGACGCGGCTCGATCAGCCGCTCGTCCTGCAGCAGGTCGTAACCCTGGACCACCGTGGAGACGCTCACGCCCAGCCGCCGGCTCAGGCTGCGCACCGAGGGGATGCGCTCGCCGGGGCGCAGCACGCCCCGGCGCACCTGTTCGCGAATGTGCTCCGCCACCTGCTCGTAACGCAGCCCTTCCATACCCATACAGTTTCCCTCTCCTCAGACCATAACAGCGGGCGAATCCGCCTAACTGTACTGTAAACACTGTTTGTATTCTGCATCTGTATCGATGGCGGGCACCACCGGTAAGGTGACAACCTGAACGAACCGGAAGGGATCACCATGCAGGACTCAGAAGATCGACGCGCACTGCGGGACGGCCTGATCGCCGTCACGGCCTTCGCCGCCACTCTGCCGTTGACGCGCATCGCCCTGGAAGGGTTCGCGCCGATGCCGCTCACCTTCGGCCGCCTTCTGGGAGCGGCCGTCCCCGCCTTCCTCCTGCTCAACATCGTGAAGGCACCACTTCCCAGGCGCCATCAACTGGGCGGATTGCTACTGGTGGCCCTGGGCGGCGTGTTCGGCTTTCCCCTGCTGACCGCTCTCGCCCTCGACGGGCGGGCAGCCGCCCCGGCCGCCGTCCCCCTGGCACTGATGCCTTTGGCCACGGCGGCCTGGGCGCGGCTGCGCGCCCATGAACGTCCTTCCGCCATGTTCTGGATCGGGGCCGCCGCGGGGAGCGGCGTGGTGCTGTATTTCGTCTGGAGCAGCGGACCCGCGACCGCGGCCCCGGAGCTGCTCGGGGCGGCCTTGGCCGCCTCCATTGCCTACGCCGAAGGCGGACGTCTGGCCCGTGAAATGCCGGGCTGGCAGGTCATGGCCTGGGCCTTGATGCTCGCCGCCCCGGGCGCGGCGCTGGGTTTCGGCTATACCTGGGCACACCTCTCGCTCCCTGCCGGCGCCGCCCCGTGGCTGGCTCTCTCTTTTCTAGCGGTTGTTACCCAATTCGGTGCCTTCTGGTTCTGGTATCGCGCCCTGGCCGCCGGGGTGGCCAGGGCCGGTCAGCTCCAGCTCCTGCAGCCTTTTCTGACCCTGCTGTTGGCGGCTGTGCTGCTGGGGGAGTCGATACCACCGGACCTCTGGCTCTACGCGGCGATGGTCGTCGTCACCATCATTTTTGCCCGGAAGCGGGCGAGCCGAGCATTGGACACAGCGCAGGAGACCCACTGATGACCGAACCCGTCTACTGGCTCAACGACCGCCCCGCGGACGGCGCCCTTGATGGCATCGCCCGCGGTATCGTGCTCGAACTGTGCCGGCAGGAAGGGATCGAAGCGGTCGAAGGCTCACTCACCCCCGATGACGTCCACACCGCCGACGAGTGCCTCCTCTGCGGCACGGGTGCCGAACTGCTACCGATGCGTTCAGTGGACGGCAGGCAGATGGTACGCTCTCCCGGTCCCATGACCGGGAATACTCAAGACGCTTTTCACAAACTCATCGAGAAAGAGACAAGGAGGCAAGGATGAACGGAAAACGCCTGCACCACGTCAATTTGCTAACCGAATACAACCGCTGGATGAACGAGCAGCTCTTCGAGGTCTGCGCGCAGATACCCGACACAGAGCGGAAGCGCAATATGGGGGCTTTCTTCCGTTCCATCCACGGTACCTTCAATCACCTGCTACTCGCTGACCGTCTCTGGATGGGGCGCCTGACCGGCAATCCGTTCACTATCACCTCGCTTTCACAGGAACTGTATGCCGACTTCGAGGAGCTGCGGCGGGAGCGTGAGTTGGAAGACCAGCGTCTGGCAGGCTGGGTGGCGGAACTGGGCGAGACAGACCTCGATAAGGCGATCGGCTACGTCTCGGCTGTAGATAAGCGCCCTCGCCGTTTTCGCATCGAGGACATTCTGCTCCACCTGTTCCATCACCAGACCCACCACCGGGGGCAGATCACCACGCTCATCAGCCAGCTCGGCTACGACTTCGGCGAGACCGATCTCGCCTTCATGCCCGGGATGCCAACCTTCCAGGAGTGATCACGATGCCTGCCATCTACCAGGTCGATGCCTTCACCGATACCCCGTTTTCCGGTAACCCCGCCGCGGTCTGCCTGCTCGACGAAGAACGCGACGACCGCTGGATGCAGGCGGTGGCAGCGGAGATGAACCTCTCCGAAACCGCCTTCGTACGCCCGCTGCCGGAGGGTTTCGAACTGCGCTGGTTCACCCCCACGACCGAGGTGAACCTCTGCGGCCACGCCACCCTGGCTGCGGCCCATGTCTTGTGGGAGACGGCCCGACTGGCGCCCGATGCCGAGGCCATCTTCCACACCCGCAGCGGCCGACTCACCGCCCGGCGGCGCGCGGAGGGCATTGAACTCAACTTTCCCGCCGATCCCACCTCGCCTCTGGAGAGCATCGAGGACCTAACGGCGACCATTGGCGTCCCCATCGTCGCCGCCTGCCGGGGCCGTGAAGACTGGCTGGTCGAGCTGGCGTCGGAAGAGGCGGTACGCGCCTGCCGGCCGGACCTGACCCGCCTGGCCGCCCTCCCCGCCCGCGGCCTCATCGTCACCGCCCGGGGTTCCGGCGATGTCGACTTCGTCTCCCGCTTCTTCGCCCCCGCCGCCGGTATCGACGAGGACCCGGTCACCGGCTCGGCCCACTGCACCCTGGCGGACTACTGGAGCGAACGGCTGGGCAAAACGGAAATGGCCGCCCGGCAGCTCTCGGCGCGAGGCGGCAACATCGGCGTGCGCCTGAACGGTGAACGGGTAGCGCTGACCGGAAAGGCGGTCATCGTGTTGCGCGGAGAACTCGAGGCATGATTGCAGACAACTTCCGCCTGCAGGCCTATTTCAAACGGATCGGCTTCCAGGGTGAACCCGGCAACACACTGGCAACGGTCACCGAACTGATGCGCCGGCAGATCTTCAGCGTGCCGTTCGAAAACCTCGACGTTCAGGCCGGCAAAGGGGTTTCGATGGTCCCCGAGGCGATCGTCGAGAAGATCATCGAGCGCGGCCGCGGCGGCTACTGCTACGAGGTCAACGGCCTGTTCGCCATGGCGCTGCGGGCGCTCGGCATCGACTACCAGTTCGTCGCCTGCCGCCCCATGACCTATCCAGTATTACGCCCGCGCACCCACATGGCAGTGGTGGTGCAGCTCGAGGGTGAGCCGTGGCTCTGCGATCTCGGCTTCGGCAGCTACGGCATCCGTGCCCCGCTGCGCCTGGCCGCGGCCGGAACCGAGGTCCGGCAGGATTACGACACCTTTTTTCTGGAGCGCCCGAATGAGCGGGACTATGTGCTCAAGGCCAAGGTCGATGGCGAGTGGTCGAACCAGTACGGGTTCGATCTCTGGCCTCAGCAGTGGATCGACTTCGTTCCGGCAAACCACCTCAACGCCACCCATCCCGAGGCGCTGTTCGTGCAGAAACTCGTGGTCGTTCTCCACGCGCCGGACGGCCGCCGCATCCTGTTCGGCAACCAGTTCAAACAGGTACGCGGCACTGAGGTCACGACACGAACCGTCCCCGACGAGGAGGTAGGCGAAGTGTTGAGAAATGCCTTTGGTCTGTCTGTGGATATCGGCTGAGATCCAAGCAATGCCTGGAGCGAGTGGAAACCATCACCAGACAGCCGATCGCCTGAGCAAAAAACCAGCCCACCGGCGGCAAGAGTCGCTTCACTCTTGATCGGCAAGGAGCGGATTAGATATGCCGAGTCGTTCTCCAACTGTACCGGAGATCTTTTCATGACAATGATTATTGGCGGTAAAGGAGATAGTAGTGGAAACCATCTCGTGGGATGATTTTACGAAAGTGGAATTGCGTGTTGGCCGCATCGTCAGCGCGACGGTCTTTCGCGAAGCGCGTAAGCCGGCCTATGTGTTGCAAGTGGATTTTGGCGGCGAGATAGGCCTGAAGAAGTCGAGTGCTCAGATAACTCACCTCTATAAACCGGAGGAACTCGAAGGAAAGTTGGTGGTTGCGGTGGTGAATTTCCCAAGGAAGCAAATCGGCCCGTTGATGTCGGAGTGCCTGGTTACCGGTTTCCATAACGACATGGGGGAGGTGGCACTCTGTGTCCCGGACAAGCCGGTGCCGTTGGGTACGAAACTGTTATGAGCATGCCGCGGCAGGATTCGCCTGCAACCTCGTCGCTGGTTGATTGACCAGGAGCCCACAGCAGTGAACGAACAGCTACGCCAGGAACTCCTCGCAGTAAAGGAGGAAGACCAACGGCTCCTTCGTGAGCTTATCGATTCCGGTGAACTGAAGGAACAGGAATACCACCCTCGCATGAGGGCTGTGCATGATCAATCCCTCATTCCCCTGCGGGAGCAGGCGGCGGAGATGGTGTTACTGGCCTTCGAGGAGTAAGCACGATGGCCGATACGCTGCACGAGGGTATCCCCCGGCAGCCTGTTCTGGCTTCGGATCACTACACGATTGGGAAACAGGGGAACTTATGGATATTCAACTGGCATCGACCGACGAAGCGATCGCCGCCTGCTATCCCGTGATGCGCGAACTTCGCCCCCACGTCGGAGAACAGGAGTTTCTGTTACGGGTGCGGGCCCAGCGGGCCGCAGGATACCGGCTCGCCTGTCTGCGCGCGGAGGGGACTGCGGTGGCCGTTGCGGGTTTCCGCATCGGTGAAAATCTCGCTTGGGGCCGGCACCTCTACGTGGACGATCTGGTGACGCTGCCGGATCGGCGCTCAATGGGCTACGGCGCGGCGCTGCTGAACTGGCTCCGTGCCCATGCCGTCGAGCGGGGCTGCGGGCAACTGCATCTCGACTCCGGACTGCAGCGAAATGCGGCACACCGGTTCTACCAGCGGGAGGGCATGACGAAGGGTGGTTTCCATTTCGTCGAGACCATTCAGTAGCCCGGGCAATCGATAATATTGAGAAGAGAATTGGATGGACACCTATATAGCACTGGCATCCCCCGACGATGCCGCCACCGTGGCAGAGTTGGCGAAGGAGCTGCTTGAGGAGATCATGCAACGGAGCGGGGGCGGCCAATTCAACGTCGATCAGGCTTTGACGGAGGCCCGCGCCAAGGCGTTAATTGAGAAGGCTTCGGCGCGTTATTTCGTCGCCTATTCCCAGGACGGAGAGGCGGTCGGGCTTCTCGCATTGTCGGAGTGTCATGCCTTGTATGCCGAGGGGGCCTTTGGGGTGATTACCGAGCTTTACGTTGCCCCGCCCTATCGTTCCAGCGGGCTTGGAAGCGCCCTGATCGAGCGCGCGAAGGTGCATGCCCACGATACGGGATGGAAGCGGTTGGAAGTCACGACGCCGCCCTTGCCCGAGTTTGAACGAACGATGGCGTTCTACGAGGGCCAGGGTTTCAGCATCACGGGCGGCCGCAAGCTGAAGGTCCTAACGTAGGCCCACTTGGGTGCCCCACGGGACCGCTGCACCTCGGCGATTTCATCGGCTTGCGCTCCGCCAAGCCTGCCGTCACCCCCACAACCGATACAACCAGAAAGATTCATCCTCAACGAAGCGTCGGGTGAATTCGCCTGGTGAGAAGCCGGTGATTCGCTTAACGGCGCGGCGGAGGTGGGCTTGGTCGGCGAAGTTCTGGTCGGCGGCAAGGCCTGCCCAATCCAGTTCATCGCCATCCTCGTAGCGATCCCGGGCGGCGAAGAAAAGGCCCTCTGTCTTGATCAGGGACTGCCATTCGCGCAGGGATCGACCGCTGAATGACTTGACGCGCCGCTCCACCTGGCGCGGGCTGTGGGTACGGCGCCATTCGTGGGCTTGCCAGGCCAGGCGTTGGACCCAGTGGCGTCCCGCCTGGCGCAGGGAGGCGAGGGGCGAAACGGGGCCTTGCAGCGCCTGCCAGCTTTTTCCGAGATGTTCTTCCAGTACCGTCAGCGTGGCTGCATCGTCGCCGGCGGAAAGCAGTACCTCCCCAAGCCGCTCCCATCGTCTGTCGGTTAGTTGTTGGAGGGGAACGAAGCGGTCATGGATGGCGGCCAGATCGATGTCGAACAGCGATTGCGCCACATCGGCCGGGAAACAGGCCATGTACCCGCGCCCGGTGGTGGGCGCCCAGCTGACTACCGGCCGCGACTGGCTGCCGGATAGCACGACGGAAGCACCGAAGGGGCTCCAGACCGGGCCGTTCGGCCGGCGCGCCACTGTCCCCACCTCCATGCCGTGGAACCAGGACAGGGAGACCAAGGGCGTGGCGGGGAAATGGGTGAGGCGCTGCGGGCTGCTCAGATCAACGCCACGCATATCGCGGCTGATCAGGGCGACCATGGCGCCGCGCAAAGCGGGTGGAGCAAGATAGAGCCGCTGACGCGGGAGCCGGACGCCGTTTTCGACGCGCGGTGCGCGAGCCAGCGGATCGGGGCAGGTGAACTCGGGACCTAACATTTCGGACATCATGGCTCGCCAGTTTAGGAACGGGGCCCAGCCGTGTCGATGTCGTTTCGGTTCAAGACGGCGGCGATCGGTTAGGCAAAAATCTCCGCCATGGAAACGAAAACTACTTCCCAATGCCCGTTCCAGGCAAATGGAAAACCGGCCTCCTCCGAACCTCGCCGATCCAGGGCCTGGCCTCCAGGGCCGCCGTCCGGTCTGACCGGCTGGGGCCTGCTGCGCCGGATGTCCGGCGATCTGCTGGGCACCCTGTCGGAATGGCAGGCAGCCTACGGCGACGTGGTGCATCTACGCATCTGGCCGGAACATCAGGTTGTGCTCACCGATCCGCCACTGGTCCGTGAACTGCTGACCAGGCATCACGATGCACTGGTTCGATGGGAGCGCGGCATCCGGGTATTTTCCCGAATTCACGGACGCAGCGTTTTGATCGCAGAAGAATTGGAGTGGCGTGCCAAGCGGCGCACCTTGCAGCCGAGCTTTTCCGCGCGGCGTGTGCAGGCCCTGGTGCCAACCGTCGCTGCGACAGCCGCCGAGGCCATGGCGCGATGGCCAGCGGAGCACGCGGACTGGCCTGTCGAAAGCACTTTCACTTCCCTGGCCATGGACGTGATCCTGCGGACGATGTTCTCCGGCGCAATCGGCGACGATGCCCGCCGCGCGGAGAAAGCGGTGCACGACCTCATGGTCGAGGCCACTGCCGAAATGTACTGGCCGGCGAGCTGGCCCGACTGGGTGCCCTGGAGACGTTCCAAGCGGCAGGGGCTCAAGCTGCTCCATGCCTTGATCGACCGGCATATCGATGCGCGGATGAAACTGGCTCCCGAGGCTTGGCCCGATGACATGCTGACCCGGCTGCTGGAATTGCACCGCCAGGACTCGGCGGCGTGGCCGCTGGCGGCGGTGCGCGACGAGTGCATGACGGCGTTCCTGGCCGGCCACGAAACGACGGCAGCCAGCCTGACCTGGTGGGCATGGTGCATGGCCGCCAACCCGGCAGCCCAAAATCTGGCACGGCGTGAAGTCCGCGAGAAACTGGGCGGACGTACCCCGGACGCGGGCGATCTGGCATCGCTCACTTACCTCGCCCAAACCCTGCAAGAGAGCCTGCGTCTCCATCCGACAGCCCCCGTGCTGCTTACTCGCCGATGCACCCGGCCAATCTCGCTGGGCGCCTGGCAATTCCCCGCCCGCACCCTGTTCATGATCCCACTACTGCTGATGCACCATGACCCGCGCCGGTTCCCGGAGCCCCGGGCCTTCCGGCCGGAACGGTTTGCCGGCAGCGGGCCCGCTGCACCGCGGGGCGCCTTCATGCCCTTTGGCGATGGCCCGCGGATCTGTCTGGGGCAGCACTTGGCCTTATCCGAGATGACGACCATTGCGGCGATGCTCCTGCAACGGTTCGCGCTGACCGCACCCGAATCGACGGCGCCGCCGCGCCCGGTATTCAATGTTTCCCTGCGGCCGGAACGCCCGCTTCAGCTAAAGCTGTCGGCGGCTGCAAACGTAACAGATGATGTGCCGGGATAGATGAGTAAACGCGGGCACTGTCCGGCGGATAGCCGCGCTTCAACGCAAAGCAAGGATGCCGGTGAGAGTGTATCGATACGTCGAATTGAAAAGGGGGCGGTGACAAGCATGAATATTTGTCTCCGCCCCCTTATTTTTTCCAACTCAGGTTACCCCTGCGGCCTAGCCCATTCATGACGGGAGCCAGCGTGGATGGCTGCGTAGAGGGTATCGCGCAACCGGTTCGCCTCATCGCTGGTAAGGGTGCGGGTCGGATGACGCAGGGTGATGCGAAGCAGCACGTTTTTCAGGCCGGGGTGCATCCCCATGCGCTCCCGTGCTTGGGGCGGCAGTTCGTCATAGGGTGTCTCATCGAGCCACTCGATGCCCTCCACCCAATCGACGGTCTCCCCCATGGCCTCGCGCACCTGGTCGCCGAGGGTCTCGGGGTCGGTGGACTCGGATACCGCCACCGACAGATCGCGCCGGGTCGGCGGCTGGTTGGAGACAGGCCGCCAGGCTTCCAGATCTTCCATCTGCGCCTTTACGCGCGGGTCATCACTGCGCAGCAGGCGGATATCGTCGATGCCTTTTCGCAGCATGAGCAGCCGATCGAGCCCCAGCCCCATCGCCAAGCCGGTGCAGCCGCCCAATCCAGCCCCGGCCAGTACCTCGGGGGCGGCTAAACCGCATTCGCCGATCTCTACCCACTCATCGCCGACGAGGGCCTCGATTTCTAGACCCTCCCGGGTGTACGGGTGAGAGGCCGGACGGGTACGGTAGTGCGCCCCGGGCAGGGCCGTTTCGACCACAGCGGCGATCATCACAAGCAAGTCGTCGCGGGTGAGTGCCTTACGGGTAACGCGCCACAAGTCGAGCTGGTGGGGTTCACCGACGTGCAGCCGGTCGATCACATCCCGCCGGTAGACCAACCCGGGGCAGACGAGCAGCAGGTCATCCGGTGGCGTGGGGAGCAATGCCCGAAGGGCGCCGGGGATTACTGCCGACATCTGCGAGCGCAGCATCAAATGCTCGCTGAGGTAGCGCGTGTAGCGGGTATCGCGGCTTGCTCCTTCCGGCGGATAGCCCAATCGGTCGTAATTGTCTGCCACCGGCACGATGGGGGAACTGCGCTCAATGCGGCAGGTGCATCGCCAACGCTCGGTGAGGGCGGTGCGGATGTCGCTGACCAGTTGCTGCATGGCGTGCGCACCTTGCTGTGGGTCCGTGAGATCACGCAGGTGAAGGGCACGCAACAGGGCTTCGCAGGACAGAGTTGTTGGGGTCATTGTCGCTCTCCGGATTGACTGAAAAACGGCCAAAATGAAAAACGCCCCGGGTCTGTTTCCCACGGGGGCGTGATTTCGGTCGTCTCCGAAAAGCGCGCTAGTTGGCCGGATTACAAGCGCATGCCCACCGTGGTCCAGTGAAGGACCCGGGGGCGAATAAATCGCTGCATGTCTATCGGATAAGCCATTGGAGTAATCTATATCACGGTTGAAAAATCCCAGCAAACGGATCCTGGTCCGGGCAACTGAAGGCCGATGCCCTTACCAGTCGGATCAGTCACGGCATTCCTCTACCCGACAGTGTAAACGCCGTACTCCCAGTATCCCCAGTATCCCCAGTATCCCCTCCCCGGATTCGCCGGCCCCTCCCAGCCCTGCGCCCGCAACGCCCTGGCGATGAGATAGTTGGTGAGACCATGCCCGACCAGCAGTACCTCCCCGCCCGGGTACGCTCTCGATGGCCCACGCGATAAAGGGCGTCCGTTTTCCCCGCGAAGGCGGAGATCCATTGACCGTTCCCTGGATTCCCGCCTGCACGGGAATGATGGAGGGGGCGAGTAGGCACTTGGAAAAACCGAGCGCCCGGGCCGATTCCTGGGAGCGTGGCAGGCCGCTCGCGGGCGATCAGTACGTAAGGGGTCTCTGGCGTACAGCACGGTTGCCGCTGCTGGAGCATCGGGTTAAGTTGAGAAGCCGTTGCGGTGCGCAATGGTGGTTAGGATACCTCGAAGGAGAAGATGGTGGCTGAAACCAGGAATGCACTCACCGGAAGCTGCCACTGCGACAACATCAGCTACCGGTTGTACACGGCGCATCAGGGCGACGCCCTTTCCCTGCGCGCCTGCGGCTGCTCCTTCTGCCGCCGAATGGGTGCCCGCTACACCTCGGACCCCGAAGGCGAACTGTGCATCGCCATCGCCGATCCTGCGGCGGTCAGCCGCTACCATTTCGCCTCCGGGACGGTGGCGTTTCTCATCTGTGCGCGCTGCGGCGGCATGCCGGCGGCGGTGACCGAGATCGGCAATCGGACCCATGCGGTGGTCAACGCCAACACGCTGGATACGCCCCTCGATGGCGACGCCCCGGCCGTGGACTTTTCCGGGGAGACGCCGCAAGAGGGAGAGGAGCGGCGCAAACGCAGCTGGATCGGCCACGTGACGATTGTGTTCGGTGAGGGACAACATGAATGAAGCGGAGCTTACCGCGTACCTGCGCGCCCACATTCCCCTCTCCGCGGCCATGGATGTCACCGTGCGCAAGGCCGATCCGACTACACCGGCGGGGACGGGCCAGAATATCCGTTCAATCCGAGCTCCTGTTCGAGGGAGAACGGGCGGGATGGCTGGAGGGGAGCTTTGTGGCACTGGAAGGAGAAACCGGAGGCCGACAGAGTGGATAGCGCGGCACCCGGACAACCCGCTGTCCGCAAGGCGCGGGACTGCGATGGCTCGGGCATCCGGGCACTAATCGCAGTCGCCACTCAGGAGCTGAGACGCGTGTACAAGCCACGTCCGGTCGCGCCGCAGCCGGCCCCCGAAGAGGCGGACATGCTGGTGGCGGTGGTTGGGGATCGGGTCGTCGGGGTCGTCGAATACGTCACCCGCGAAGCGTCGATCTACGTGCGCGGCCTGGCCGTCCACCCGGAATTTCGCCGTAAAGGCGTGGCCCGTGCTTTGCTTTCCGAAGTGGCCCAAGTGGCCAGACAATCGAACCGGAGCACGCTGACCCTCAGCACCCTACAGGAAACCGGCAACCCCGCCATTTTCGAGCGTCTGGGATTCGTCACACAGGAGGCCCGTCCGTCGCCCCGCTTCGTCGATGCTGCCGACGGCCCTGTCATGCAGGTTGATATGGTGTGCCGACTGGAGGGAGTGGGATGAAAAACGCACTGGTCATCGGGATCACCGGCGGGTTCGGCGGGCATGTGGCCGCCGCCCTGCTCGAAGCGGGCTGGCGTGTCAGAGGTCTGATGCGGGACCCGGCGCGGCTCCCGCCCTGGCAGCACGGGGTGGAAGCCGTGGCCGGGGACGCCCGACGCATCGAGGATGTGCGTCGGGCGGCAGAAGGTGTAGACGTGATCGTCTACGGGGTCAACATCCCCTACCAGCGCTGGCATAAGGAGGCCCTGCCCCTGCTGGAGCCGAGCGCAAAGGTTGCCGAAGAGCGCGGGCTGACGCTGGTCTTCCCCGGCAATGTCTATGTCTTCGCCCCCCAGGAGGGTCCCGATTTCGACGAGGAGGCGCCGCAGCACCCTATCACCCGCAAGGGCGCGATCCGCCAGCGCATGGAGCAGCGCCTGCAGGAGGCGAGCCAGCGCGGTGCCCGGGTGCTGCTGATCCGCGCCGGCGACTTTATCGGCGCCCACGCGCGGGGCAGCTGGATCCACGTTCTCACAAAGCCCACCGACCAAGGCTTCCGGCTACTCCGCCCGGGCCCCGCCGATGTCGTGCACACCTGGGCCAACCTCCCCGACGTGGGGCGCACGGTCGCCCGCCTGCTGGAGCGGGGCGCGGAGCTGCCCGCCTACGCCTCCTTCCACTTCGAGGGCTACCGCATCACGTTCAACGACCTGGTCGAGGCCATGCAGACCGCCGCCGGCAAACCGGTCCGTGTGTGGCCGTTCCCCTGGTGGGCGGTGACCCTGGCCTCTCCCGTGGTCCCGTTTCTGCGCGAACTGCGCGAGATGCGCTACCTGTGGCGGCAGGAGGTGAATCTGGAGGGTGCCCGGCTTCAGGAATTTCTCGACGGAGAGGTTCCGCGGACGCCGTTGCCCGAAGCGCTGCGGGCCGCCGGCGTGGTCTAAGGCGCCGAAGCGCGCCCGTGTTCCGTCGGTGCGGCCATGGCAACTCTGATGGTCGGCGCGCCTCCGCGACACCTACACCGACGCTGCGAGGGCGCGGAGCCGCCCGGCACGGAGGTTCCGGCGTAGTCCGACTCCCGACCATCTCCGTGTCTACCCGCTTCAGCGCGGCGATTTGGCGTGCCCCCGGTCGTCACTTCAGAGGCAGATAGACGTCGGTCACCTGTTCGTGCTCCGGGGTATCCGGGATCCGCTTCACGTAGTGGAAAAAGAGCGGAAAGTCACGCAACTCCTCGCCGCTTTGCGGCAGCCACTCGCGATACAGGTAGTAGGCGCTGTCGCTGATGCGATCGGTCGAGCCGTGGTGCCGCACGACGGCGCAGCGGCCGGCCGGGATACGCTTGGTGGTCACCCCTTGCGGGTTTTCCGGCACCGGGGCGTCGACTTCGCCGCAGACATCGAAGCGGAACGCCTCCGGGGCGGTGGTAGCCGGGTCGCTGTAGGGGACGCCGAAGGTACGGCTGGTGGCGATGGGCGACAGGCCGCTGCTCTTGCGCCAATCGATGAAGGTCTGCACCGACTCAAAGATCAGCTCAGGCGACCCCTGGTGCTCCAGCACCGCGATCATCGTTTCGGCAAAATCGACCACTTTCACTTCCATGGGGACACTCCTCTTTCGTTCGGGTAGTTGCATGCGTTCAGCCCAGGGCTGCCATGCGGGTTTAACTCGGAATTGGGAGGGCGTCTGTCCAAAGTTCTTCTTGAATGCGCGGGAAAACGATTCCGGGTTCTCGAAGCCTGCCTCCAGGGCGATGTCTATGACCCGTCGCCGCCGGTCGAATGCCAGTTGGTGCGAGGCTCTGCGCAGCCGCAGCAGCTGCACATAGCGGGTCACACTCAGCCCGACGTAGTTCGAGAATTGCCGTTGGAAATGAAAGCGGGAGAAGTTGGCCTGGCGGCTCAGTTCGTCGACCGACAACACCTGGTCCAAGTGCCGATCGATGTAATCGAACAGCCGTTCGAACCGCACCGCGTAGGCCTTGGCCTTCTCTTCCGTCACTTGCCTGCCTCCTCAATTCGACGGCCACTGTAACGGCCAGCTGCGCCGCCGGTCCTGACCGAGCGTGCGCAGTTCACCGCGGCAGTGGGGCGCGATTGATGCGCACCGCATCCATGCGGAGCCGGCCAAGGCCACCTACGGCTCTGCGCGTAGATCATCCACCCCGTACACCACCGTCGCAAACCGGTCCGCCAGCGCCGCCAGGCTCGCCTGCTGCACCACCCGTGCGGGGACGGTCCCACCCTGCCCGTCAGGCAGATCGCGGGTGGCGGT
Source organism: Gammaproteobacteria bacterium (assembly GCA_041685045.1). GTDB lineage: Bacteria > Pseudomonadota > Gammaproteobacteria > Thiohalomonadales > Thiohalomonadaceae > Thiohalomonas. Next base: position 74,828 of record JAWLGP010000009.1, on the reverse strand, counting down.
GACCGAAGCGACCACGGTGGTGGCGTACCCCCGGTCCAAAGCGGCGCGGACGGTGGTGCTGAGACACATGTGGGTCATAAAACCCACGACGATGAGCTGCTTGCGCCCGGTGGCCGCGATGAACTGTTGCAGATCGGTACCGGCAAAGGCGTTGGGCAGTTGCTTCTCGATCACCGCCTCGCCGGCCACAGGCGCCATGGGCTCGGCGATGGCGAAATAGGGCCCCTCGGGATTGAACAGCGGACCACCGCCGCGGTGCACCACATGGATCACCGGCGTCCCCGCGGCCCGGGCCCGCTGCAACAGCCGGCGCCCTTCGGCGAGCGCCTTGTCCATGCCCGCGAGCGGCAGTGCTCCATCGACATACTCCCGCTGCGCATCGATCACCACCACCACGCTCTGTGACAAGGGTGTAGGGACGGGATGTACACCGGCCATTTCGAACAGGGTTGCAGGCCCCTCCGCGGCAAACAGCAACGACGGGGACAGGCTCAACAACATCAACAGCATTTTCATCGGGGTTGAACTCCACAGTTGGAACAACCCGAATGATGCGGCTGGGGCAACGGCCCCAACAGTGGCAGAATGGACTAAAACCGTGCGGATACTGCCATGCCTGCCATCGCCCTGCTGATTGAGTCCGGTGCCACGCCCTCGAGCGTCACGGCCACTTTGGATATGTTCCGTATCGCAGAGCGTTTTGCGCCGGACGACCCGTTCCGCATCAGCCTCTACTCCGCGTCAGGCGGCCCGGTCGCGCTTTCCGACGTATTTCGGGTCCAGACCAGTCCGCTTCCCGACAAATTGCAGGGATTCGACGCGGTGATCCTGCCGGGCTTTTTCGCCCTGGACCTGACCGACCTGATGGACAAACTGGCTACCCAGTGGCAACCGGCTATCGCGCGCCTCAGCGCGCTGAAGGGGGCGAGCCTGGTTGCCGCCAGTTGCTACGGAACGTTCGTGCTGGCCGAGAGCGGTCTGCTGGACCGCCGTGCGGCCACCACCACCTGGTGGCTGCGCAACGCCTTCGAAGAACGCTACCCGCGGGTGCGGCTCAATGCCGATCAGGCATTGGTGGACGACGCCCCGGTGATCACCGCCGGCGCCATGACCGCCCACACCGACCTCTCCCTGCATGTGCTGCGACGGCTCAAGGGACACGCACTGGCCCGGCAGGTGGGATCGGTCATGCTGGTGGACGAGGCGCGCTCGTCGCAGCTGCCCTTCGTCGCACTGCAACGTCGTTTCGCCGATCCCCTCACCGATGAGGCGGTGGCCTGGATGGAGGCGCATCTGACCGAGAACTTCTCGGCACAGCGGCTGGCGGACGTCCTGCACACCAGTTACCGCACTCTGCACCGCCGCTTCCAGGCCATCACCAGCATGCCGCCGCTGGGCTATCTCCAGGCCTTGCGCGTAGAGCACGCCAAGGAACTGCTGGAGACGACGCGCATGGCGGTGGAACAGATCGCGAACGAAGTGGGCTACGAGGACGTCTCCTCCTTTCGCCGCCTGTTCGCCCGGCTAACCTCCGTGACACCCACCCGGTATCGGCAACGCTTCCGTCGGTTGGAAACCTGAGCCGCCTGGGGCCACGAATCGCAGCGGATAGGCGGGAGATTTCATCGATCATCTCCGATCCCCGTGCCGCTTGCGGGGATGCCAGGGCGAGCTAAGTCCACCCTTTGCCGCGTCAACGTATAACTGTCGCCCCCATCTTGCCCAGCGCATCGAGGCCGTGCGCGTCGACGCAATCTCCTTTCACCAGCGAATCCGCCACAAAGATGTTCAGTACATCGACGAGGACCAGATGGCCGCCCGACGGTCCGGGCGAAACACAAACGATGTCTCGTAGCGAGCACTCGAAGCGAACCTGTGCGGCGGCGACTCCCGGCGGACGGACCACCAGGCTCTGAACCGACGGAATCTCCAGCGCATCGAATTCACTGACATCGCTTGGGTAAGCGGCACAAGAGGCGTTCATTGCTTCCAGTTCCCCGACGCCGACCGTGTTGATCACGCACTGCCCCGTCTCCTTCAGATTCCTCAGCGTATCTTTCTCCCGCCGGTCGCTCGGATTGACATGGGTGAACATCAGTACGGGCGGGGAGCAACTGGCGATGGTGAAGAATGAAAACGGCGCCAGATTGGCTATTCCGGTTGAACTCAGGGTACTCACCCATGCGATCGGGCGTGGCACGACGGCACTCGCCAGCCACCTATAGCATTCGAGGGCCGTCAGATCAGAAGTCAGGAAGTTCATAACACGCTCGGTTGAAAGCTAACGGACATACTCTGCACCCCTCATCAACAGTACGCATCCAAAGAACATGAGTCCGCCGGCCAGCCCCTGCATGACACGAGCGTATACAACGCCATGCAACAGCGGCTTCGCCTTTGCCGCGAGCGCGGCGACAAACACTTTGGCGCCAATCAACGTGCCAATGGCAACCACCACGAACACCAGGGCTTGAGCTCTGCTGCCCAGAAGGATGTATGTTCCGCCGATGCTGAACCAGAAGAGGTACGGGCCCGGATTGAGCAGGTTGACCTTGATGGCCGTCCGCAACGAGGCCGCAGAAGCCGGTTGGCAAGCCGGCGGCCTCATCGAAAGCCGCAGCAGTTTGCCGCCTATCCAGAGCAGGTAGATCCCGCCCATGAGGCTGACGGCAGCGACGAAAGGCGCGACATCCCGGAGCTGTGGCAACAGCAGCAGCACGGCGAGGATGATGGGGCCGTCCGTCACCAAAGGCGCGAGGCTTGCGCGTACGCCGCTGACGAAGCCATGTGCGAGGGTCTGTTGAATGACCACCATGCCCAGCGGGCCCGGTTTCAGACCCGCCGCCAGACCAAAGGTAAGCGCTGCAACGACATACTCGAACATCACCCTGCCTCGCCTCACTTCGCCCGCCCTGGCAGACTCACCGCGAGCACCCCGGTCATGACCAATGCGGTGCCGGCGAGCTGCGCCCCGGTGATCGGCTCCCCGAGAAACAGCGCCGCCAGGAAAATGGTCGCGACCGGTCCTGTGGCGCCGATGAGCGCGGCGGAACGGGCCCCGACACGGCGGATCCCCGCCGACAGCAGAAAGGCGGGCATCACCGTGGACAACAGCGCCATGGCGAGCGCCAGCACATAGACGGGCGGCGGCTGGCGCAGCGCCTCGAGCGGCTCGGTGGCCAGGAACTGCGCCACGCTGGCGCCGCAGGCGACCGTCATGGCATAGGCGGTGAAGCGCATGGCGCCCAGCCGCCGCAACACCTCACCGCTGCCGACCAGGTAGACGGCATAGGCCAGGGCGCTGCCGAACACAAGGAGGGCGCCTAACGGCACGTCGGCGCCATGCGTGGAGACATCGCGCAGGAACACCAGCGCGATGCCGCCGTAACTCAATGCGAGCGCCGCGGCCTCCCGCCGCCCCACCGGACGGCGAAACACCACGGCGGTGATGATCACCACCAGCGTCGGGTAGAGAAACAGCACCAGGCGTTCCAGCCCCGCGCTGACGTGCTCCAGGCCGAGGAAATCGAGCAGGCTCGCCAGGTAGTAGCCCAGCAGTCCCAACCCGACCACCGCCGCCCAGTCGCGGCCGCTCAACGCCAACGGGTCGGTTCGCCGCAACCATGCGGCGACGATTAGAAAGAACGGCACCGACAGCAACATCCGCAACGCCAGCAGCGTCACGGCATCCACCCCTTGCAAATAAGCGAGCTTGACCAGCACCGCCTTGGCGGAGAAACCGATGGCGGCGAAGAGAACGAAGGCGACGCCGATCAGGGACGGCCCAACACCGGCAACGGATTGGCCGGGATTGTCACGATGGTTTTCGGTCACTGCAGGAACCCTCCTGGTAGGCGGGCCGTGCAGCGCGGGGATGGAAAAACGAGAAAACCGCGGCAGACCCGCGGTTGTTGTTGTCTAACTCAGAACGAACGAAGATGGCCGCGGTCGGAATCGGACCACAGTCGCCATTTGGAAAGTGAGCAAGTGCATTGGTTAGGCATCGCAGGAGACTACTGGCCGCGAACAGACCATGTCAAGCCATTACTCCCGAACTCGTGTGCGCCCCGTTGGGTGAAACAGCCATCCACTCACACCCGCCAAGGCAACGAGGAAAATCGATGGCCGGCCCGCGCCGTTTCGGTTGATTTCGCTGACACCCGCCCGGTATCGACAACGCTTCCGTCGTTCGGAAACCTGAACGGAAAATTCGACAGTCTCGTTCCAGAGCAGGAAGGGAGCTGAACATTCACCTGGGCATCAATCAATGCGCCTGTTTTGGTTAACGGCTTTGCTGTCCCGCCCTGGCCAATGGATGTTATTTTTTGGTGCGTTTTTCGGAAGACACGGACCATATGATGACGGAGACCGAAACAGCATCTGCCGACTCGGTGCGCGCGCGCCTGCTCAAAGCGGCGCTGGACTGCTTTCTCGCGGATGAGTACCACAATGTCACCACCCGCCTGATCGCGGAGCAGGCGGGCGTCAATGCCTCCATGATTCACTACTACTTCGGCAACAAGGAGGGGCTGTATGAAGAGATGATCCGGGAGACCATGACCCCTCTGCTGGATGTTCTCGACAGTTCCACGTTCGAGTCGGTGCACGGTTTCGCGGAGCTGTTGCGCCTCTACTACGAGACGATGTCTTCCCGGCCGGAGTTTCCCAAGCTTTACCTCAAGGTCCTGGCGCTGAATCAGGGACCGGGCAAGCGTTTCATTCACCAACTCATCGAACGGGGCCGCTCGCGTGGGGCAGCCCGGATTGGCGAGTTGAAGACCAAAGGGGCGATCACGCCCTCGGTTGACCCGGACGTGATCCGGATGAGCTTCGTCAGTCTTGCCATGACGCCCATGCTGCTGAAGGGCATCTTCGAGGAGCAGTGGGGCCATCCCATGGAGCCCTCATTTTTGCAGGAGCTGGCCCGTTTCAATGGCCGTCTGTTCACAACCGGCCTTGCATCCGGAGCCTCGGAAGGAGAGCAACAATGAGGTTACAAAAGAATCCCGGCGCCGTTGGGCGCTTTGCCAGGGCACTCCGATTTGCGTCCTGGCTGCAGAATCTCCCCAACAAGCTCACACCGCCGCCATTCAGGTTGGTGCAGCTCGGATCCTCCTTCTGGCAGTCGAGGGCCCTGTATGTCGCGGCCCGGCTCGATCTCGCCTCGCGGCTGGGCGACGAAACACTCTCGGCCGCGGAAATCGCTGCCAGGGTATCGGCCGATACCGACGCCGTGTATCGCCTGCTGCGGATGCTCGCCGCCATGGGGATCTTCGAGGAGGCATCGCCACGGCATTTCAGGAACAACCGGATCTCCAGTTACCTGCGCACCGACCATCCGCAGAACGTGCGCGCCATGATCCTCATGCACAACTCCGACGTCATGAGCCGCCCCTGGTACGAACAACTGGAGCCCGGCGTGCGGGAAGGCAGTGTGCCCTTCGAACTGGCCCACGACGAGGACCTGTTCGGCTACATGGACCGCCATCCGGACTTCGACGCTCGTTTCTCCGAGGCGATGGATAGCGTGGAGGCGTTGACCGGCGACAGCTTCGCCACCGACTTCGACTGGGGGCAGTTCGATCGCATCATCGATGTGGGCGGCTCCCGGGGCGGCAAGGCGGTCAGCCTTCTCAAACGCCATCCCCGCCTGAACGCCCTGGTGGTCGACCGGGCACAGGTCATCGAGGGGGCGCATGCGTACTGGCAGGGCAAGGTCGATGCATCGCTTCTCGAGCGCCTGCGGTTCGAAGCGGGGGACGCGCTGGAAGGCATTCCGGCGGCGGACAGTGCCAAGGACATCTACTTCTTGAGTGCCGTACTGCATGGTTTCGGCAATGACGAGGCGACCCGGGTACTGGCCAACCTCGCCGCGGCTATTGGGAGCACCGGGGCGCGGGCGGTTTTGATGGAAATGGTGATGCCCGACTCGGGTGCGGACCTGCCCACAGCCTCCTTCGACATGCAGATGTTCATGGGCACGCGGGGCCGCGAGCGGACACGGGCTGAATGGCAGCGGCTGTTCGAACGCAGCGGGCTGCAGCTGGAAGAGGTGGTGAGTCTGCGTTCGTTCCCGAAGCTCCTTGTCTTGCGTAGCGCTTGATGAGCCGGACCCATGGCAACGTTCCGTCAGGGAAATGCCCCCGCAAGTGACAACGCGCAGCGTCACGCTTCAACGGCGTAGCCCCATGCGCGAACCGAGAGCAGGAACTCCCGGCTCGTGCCGCGGAAGGTAAAGGCGCCGCCGAACCTCCGCCGTCCGAAAACGCCGCAGCTGCGGCGGCGGTCGGCACGCGCACCCGCTATTCGCCATCATCCACACTGATACGGACCTTAAGACCTTTCACATCGAGACCGCCATCGAACTTGACACCGAGCAGTTCGTGGGAGGGCTTCCAGGTCGCGCCGTCATGGCTGGCCCAGTAGCGATAGACATACAGATCCCGCGCGAGGGTGGCACGCGTCTCCACCCGGGTCTCGGCGGCGAAGAGGGTCCCGCTCGCATCGAGTTCGACCGGGAAGCTGAACCCGGCGGGGAAGAATACTACGTAGTCGCCGTCTGAGGACGGAGTCGCGCCGACCTGGACAACCGGCAAGGTAGCGATCGTCGCGTCGGGCGCCGGACCCGGCGCGGTGCAGGCGGCGAGGGAGCCCGCCAGCGCCGCGGTGGCGAACCTGAACTTCAGGGATCGGGCAGCCTCCCCCCTTCCGTTCACTGGGAAGTGCCGCTCCCGACCAAGCGGTCGACAGTCAGGTGGATACGGCCCGGCCCGGGCATTTCATAGGAGGGCAGCGCGATGTCGAGATTGACGCCAACCAGCTTTTCCGCCGCCACCCAGGTGCGGCCGTCTTCGCTCGCCCACTGCCGGTGCAGGTAGAGGTCGCGGGCGAGGCTGGCGCTGACCGTCTGATCGACACCACCTGCCAAGACGCTACCGTCGATCAGCACGCGCATCTCGATGGGTTGACCGGCCGGCAGCCTGTAGACGTAGTCGCCGGCGAGCGGCGTTTCCGGATAGGTCACCACCGGGAGTGTGGCGAGCGTGTCGGCAGACGGCGGCCTCATGCCGGCACAACCGGACAGAAGAGACAAGGACAGGATGCTGAGGGAAAGCATCGACTTCATGGTGCACCTCCAGTGCGTTAGGGGTTGGATAATCCGTCAACAATGCTCACGTCGCCTTCGCGTTCGCCGCTTAAAACCATCAGTGCGGAGAGCTGCGCAACATACTCGCTCAGTGCGGCACGGCCGGCGGCGGTCAGGGCATAGGCAGTTTGCGAGCGCCTGCCGCCCGCCGCCTGCCCTGCCGCGACGTAGCCGGCCTCCACCAGCTTGGCCAGGTGTGCCCCCAGGTTGCCGTCGGTCACGCCGAGCACCCGCTTCAACTCGGAAAAGGTGGCCTCGCCACGCCCGGACAGGTAGGCGACCAGTTGTGTACGCGCCGGCTGGTGCAAGAGCGGATCGAGAGTGGGCAGGGTCATCGGAGGTCTCCGTCGAGGTCCAGGCTGTCCAGCCGGGCATGGGTGCGCACCACCGGCACGCCTTTCTCCAGACGGGGACTCAAGCGGTCGATGCGAAGCTGCAAAACGCCTTCGCGGATCTCGCGCCAGGGACCGTTGCCGATCCGGTAGCGGCCGTCGGGTTCTCCGTCACGCAGTGCCACCTCCATTGGCATGTTCAATGTCATGGGCAGTTCAACATCGGACCGGGTGCTGAGAATCGGAGAGTCCAGATCCAGCCGCAGCGGCACCTCGGTGCCCGGTTCCAGGCGCAGCACCTGATCACCTTTGTCGGCTACGCTGCTACCGAGCCCGACGGCGGCGGCCTCGGGTGGCTCTGTATGGACACCGGCCATTGACAGCGCAGGCAACACCACCGCCATCAGCCACAGGAGGACCACAGCGGCACGGCCCGGCAAGGAAACGCCGAGGTTCCTGGCGTTCAGCCCGGCCGCCAACGGCAAGCCGATGGCGAATGCAGAGGCAGCGAGCCAGCGGGTCGCCCCGTAGGAGAGGCCGGCGGCCAGCCCCGCCACGCCGAGCAGGATGGTGGCCAGGCCGATCCACTCGATGAGGGGGCGTGAGAACAGGCCGAAGAGGTAGATACCAAGTCCCAGCAACACTATCCACAGGGCGTAGATCATGCTGCCGCCCCCGTAGAAGAACATCGCAAACGACCCCAGGCAGCCCATCGACAGCAGCATCCACCAGGCCCGGGTGACCTGCGCCTGCGCAAACGGCAGGGTCTCGCCCCGGATCTCCCGCGCACGCCGGGTCAGACGGTAATCGAGAAGCGAGGCGCCGCCGAGCCAGAAGACGAGCCAGACCAGCAGCGCCAGAGCGCGATCGCCGAGCTCCGGGAAGCGGGTATCGGTGATGACCCACTCGGTGACCACGCTGAGAAAGCCGCCCACCCCACCCAGCAGCAGAAGACTGCTGCGTTCCAGATGAACGCTGCGGTGCCCGGCGGCGAGCATGGCGTGGATATTCTGAAGACGGTCGGCGGGTTGCATCGTTCATCCCAAACTTACTCTGCAATGCAGAGCCTAATACTCTGAATCGCAGAGTGTCAACCCTGAGCGACTTGCGATCAACCTTGGCCATCCCTAACCGATCGTTTGGCGCCGCATGAAAACCGGGTTGCCGGTCCGTTCCATTCGAGCCTTCCGGAGACCCGAGTGTTCGAAGTCTGGGCGGGTGTAATCGAGTGTGGGTCGTCAACCGATGCCGATAACTTCTAAAGTCTCCTTTCGAGACCGCCAACAGAAGTAAGTCAGCCATCCGGTGTATACACTCAGCAGTGCTGTCTGGATCCAGAATGGGGTTGCGGAGACTTTGGGAGCGATGTCTGCAAAACTCGTGGAGAAGTTGATGTTGGCCAGGCCAGCCAGTGCGACGAATGAAGCGACCACGACAACCCTAGCAGCCCGTACATCCCTGTATGCCACGTAGAACAATGCGGCCCAGCCGAAGGAGAGGAATGAAATGATCGTGTCCTGATATACGTAAGACGGAACGTTGTAATAGATGAACAGGCCGGGAACCTTCGTTCCAAACACATGGGCAAGGGAAATAGCGAGAAAGTACACCGCCCCGCCGATCAAAGAAATTTTTAGAATTCTTTCGCTTCGATTCATTTCGCTACTCCTGTTTGTACCCGCCACAACGCTATCTACTCGTGTGCGGCGGCTGACATCAAGGGGGCTCCGTCGCCCCACCAAACGCATTGTCTACTGCCCATCCAGCATTATCCGATAACTATGCAGGCCTACTTAAATCGCATTCGCTTCCAAGGGGAACCGGGCAATACGCTGGCAACCGTCACCGAACTGGCGTGCCGACAAATAATTACAGTCACGGTTCGAACGCAGTTGAGGTATCGCTTTCCTTTCTTTTTGCTGTTTGGCCCGGAACGATTCGCTCAGGCTGGGCAAGGGAGTCGTCGGTCCCCGAGTCGATACGGCGCACCGTACCTTTGCCGCCATCGACCTCCAGGTAATCGCCGTCTCGCAGCGCTTGCAGAATCCCCGGCAGGTTGACCACCGCCGGGATGCCGAATTCGCGGGCGACGATGGCTCCGTGGGAGAGGTAACCGCCGGTCTCCATCACCAGGCCGCCCGCTTTGAGGAAGAGCGGCGTCCAGGCAGGATCGGTGGACGGAACGACAAGGATCTCGCCGTGCCCCAGCTGTTTGCCCTGCTCAGGCGAGTGGAGCAGGCGCGCGGTGGCGGTGACACGACCCGTGCCGACCGGGATACCGTGAAAGAGGTTGCCCTCCGCAAAGCGCCGATCATCATCAATCCGCTCCGCCACTCTGCCGTCGGGCCGTTCCAGGATCACGTCGGGCGCCTCTTCGGCGTGCCAAGCCTTGAACTGCCGGCGCCGATCAGCGATACGCGGCGCCAGCGCCGGGCCCGGCAGCACGCCATTGAGCACCGCGTGGATCTCCGCCGGAAGCAGGAAGACGATCTCTTCCGCCGTACTCATCCATCCCGCATCCACCCAGCGCTCGCCCAGCCACAGCAAAATGCGGCGCTGCGGTTCAATCAGGGCGACGAGGGCGCTGCGTGCGGCCTCCCGTTCGTTGCTGCCGGCCTTGGCGGCACGCACCATTCCGTCCAGCAGGGGGCGTTTCCACCACGGCATGGCCCGCAGGACCCGGTCGCGGGCACGCTCCCGCGCCTGGCGGCCTGCCACCTCCAGTGCATCCCGGTCGGTCTCGGCCAGCGTCAACAGTGTGTCGAGGAGGTAGTCGGGCCTCTCGCGCCAGCGGGGATTGCGGGTGTAGGTTTCGTAGACGCCCCGGTGGCCGTAGCGTTCGAGAAAGGCGGAGAACTCCCGGTGCAGCGGGTTGTTTTCCGGCAGGTCGCGCCAATCGCCGCCTTCCCCTCGGCCGCGCCGCTCCAGCCACTGCCGGGTTGGCGGGTCGGCCGCCGCCCGTTTGGCGATGGCAAACAGATCGTAACCCTGCTGCGCCGTCACACTGGGCGGATCCCCCACCATCAGTGCAGCCGCCAAGGCGTGGCCCTCGCCGGGCAGGTGGGCGTCGATGGCGTCTACCAGAAAACTGAGCGCACCACTGGCGGAGCCCTGAAGGAAGTGGAGGTCGCGGGCGCCGCGGGCATAACGGGAGTAGCGGCGCAGCGTGGCGACGAAGCCTGCATCGTCCTGCGGCAAAGGTTCATTCTTCCACTGCTCTGCCGTCGCCATTACCGCCTCGATGGCGACGCGTCCCGCCTTTCGCCGCCGGGGCGCCTTGAGCAGGTAGCGCAGCGTATTCACGCCCCGTTGCCAGCGCTCTCCGGCGGTCGGAGGGGTCACCCGGATAGTCGGCTGGTGACCGCCGATGAGGCGGTTCATCGCCTCCGGCGGCATGCCCATTGCGGCATACGCCTCCCACTGCATCATCGAAAGGTTGAGGTAGAGCCTGCCGTGGAACAGTCCGGCCCGTTGCACACCCGGATGGATCTTCAGGCCGGCCAGTATGAAACCCTCCTGCAAAATCGCGTTCACCAGACGGCGCGACCCGCCCCAGTCAATGGGCGATAACGGGTCGGGCACCACATCGCGGGTGTTGCCGCGGCTCCAGATGTCAGGCTGCGCCGCCAGTGCCGGGTAGGTGCAGCGGTTGGCGGCAGTGATGGGCCGCGCCTGCAACAGCCAGAACCGTTCGCCGTCCCAGGTCCACTCCAGGTCGAAGTCGGGGCGGGTATAGTCGAGAGCGAAGGCGGCGAGGCGCAATTGTTCGCCCAGTTGGAGCGCCAGCTCCTCACTCAGCGCCGAGACGGGATCGGCCGGCAGGTGGCGCGTTTTGGTGCCGCCGCCTGCGGCGGGCTCGACGCGCACCGGCTTGTCGCCGGACGTAATGCGAAGCACGCTCAGGCAGTCATCGAGCGGGTTTTCGGCAAGCACAATCTCGTCTCCCGCCGCCTGGCCGTTCACCAGGCTCTCCCCCAAGCCGTGGGTGGCGTGTATCACCAGGCGGTCGTCGCGCCCGCTGAGCGGGTCGCGGGTAAAGGCGATGCCGCTGGCCTCTGCCGGAATGAGCGGCATGATCAGCACCGCCATGGCGGCCTCTGCGTGATCCAGGCCGATGCCCTCCCGGTAGGCCACCGCGGCGGGCGTCCAGAGCGAGAGCCAGACGGCACGGATCGCCGCTTCCAGTGCCGTAGCGCCTTGCACGTTGAGGTAGGAGTTGTGGATGCCGGCGAAAGAGGCGGCGGCGGAGTCTTCCTGCGGTGCGGAGGAACGTACCGCCAAGGGACCTTCGGGTATCGCCGCGAGGTCGAGGCCGGTGGGAAGCGCCGCCAGCCGGGCCGTCACCTCCGCCAGGGCGGCGGGGCGCCGCTCCAGCGGCTGCCGGGCCGCGGCCAGCAGCGCGGATTCCAGTCCTGATGCGCCGAGCCAGCGGCGGCAGGCGTCAACGCTGATCGCCCATCCGCTGGGGACATCAAAACCGTAGCGGGCCAGCCGCGCCAAATTCCACGCCTTGCCGCCGACCTGCTGCGGCGCGGCCTGCCGTATCGCCTCCCAGCCTTCGAGGATTTCGATGGTCATGGCGCCATTCCCCGGAGGAAGAGATCGAGCATGGTGCGAAACTCAGTATTCAGGTCCCGCTCGGCACCGTTGAGCCAGCGCAGCAACGAGGCCAGGTAGAGGAATTCCAGATAGTGGGCCGCGGAGGAGGCGGTCGGATCGCCGCGGAATTCGCCGCTCTCCTGGCCCGCGGCGATCAGGTCCGTGAAGATCCGTTCCAGGCCGGTGCGGTCGGGAGAGTCGAGATCGTAGGGGATGCCGACCTCGCTCATGCGCAGACGCAGATAGGGTCCGAGGTATTGGCGGTGCGCCTGCGACCACTGGGCGTTGCGCCCAAGAAAGGCGTGCAACCGCTCCGCGGCAGTGGGCAGTGGGGCGAGGTCGGCCAGGAGGTTCGGTAATCCCTCTGCCAGTTCCCGGTGGAACCGGTAGCGCAGCAACGCCTCCTTCACCGGGAAGTATTTGTAGAGCGTCCCCTTGGCCACGTCCGCCGCCTCGGCGATCGCCTCCATGGTCACGGTTTCATACCCCTGCGCCTCGAACAGCGCAAAGGCGGTATCGGCCAGGTGTTCCAGTGTCTGCTGCCGCTTGCGTTCGCGGCGCCCGCCTGTGTTCATAGCATCCTCCCCCTCACCGCCTAGATAGCCAAATAAGTGAACGTCGTCTATTTATATGCTTAGTTCATTTTTTTGGCAAGCGGAACGCCCTGCCTTCTCACGCCATGGAACGACCGGAAATCGTCCGTATCCCGAGTCGATATGGCAGGTTACGCTTGCTTTATGAAACCACTCTTTCACCCGCAGCTGATCAATGGCCGAAGCGGTGATCCCGGCCTGCTGGTGACCTTCGCGTTCGAGCGCCGGACGCTGCTGTTCGACCTGGGCGAGAACGGGAGCGTGTCGGCGCGGACCCTGCTCGGGGTCAGCCATGCCTTCGTCTCCCACACCCACATGGACCATTTCGTCGGACTGGACCGCATCGTCCGGCTACGGGTCGGGCGCGGGCGGGGTTTGCAGCTGTATGGGCCACCGGGCTTCATCGAGCAGGTGGGCCACAAGCTGGCCGCCTACACCTGGAACCTGGTCGGCAACTATCCGGAGGATTTCGTATTGACGGTGTGGGAGGCCGAGCAGGATCACCGCGGCCGACGGGCCGCTTTCCACTCCTGTGACGGCTTCCGGCCTCACGAGGCGGAGCCGGTGGCATATCCGGACGGCGTCCTGGTCCAGGAGGCGGTTTTTCGGGTGCGCTATACCACCCTCGACCATCGCATCCCCTCGCTCGCCTTTCTCCTCGAAGAGGAGCGGCACGTCAACGTCATGCGTAACCGGCTGGCGGAACGGGGATTGCCGGTCGGTCCCTGGCTCCAGCAATTCAAACGTGCGCTGCTAGACCGGGCGCCGGCGACGACACGAATTTCGGTGCCGACGTCGGAAGGCGAGCGGTCACTGACATTGGCGGAGCTGGCCGACGTGGCCACAGTGATTGCGGGGCAGAAGATCGGTTACGTGACCGACGCCGCCCCCACGGCGGAGAACGCCCGGCGCATCGTCGAGTCGATGGGCGGCGCCGACCTGCTCTTCATCGAGACACCCTTTATGGAGCGGGACCGCCTGCTGGCGGAACAAAAGGGCCATCTCACCGCCGCCTTGGCCGGACGACTGGCCCGGGAAGCAGGGGTCAAGCGGGTCGAGTCCTTCCACCATTCGGCCCGTTACCGGGATTCGGCGCTGCTGCAGGCTGAGCTGCAGACGGCGTTTGCCGGTCAGCCGCCGTCGTCCTCCGAACCGTCCACCAGCGCCTCGGGCTCGAGTGTCTCGTCCCTGCCCGGGATGGGGCCCTTTTCCGGCCAGGGGCCAAAGGGATAGGGGCGCTCATCGCTGCGGAAGGTGAGGTAGAGCAGGATGGTATAGACGTAACTGGCCAGCTCGTGGCCCAGTTCCCGCAGACGCCGGTTGGGGTGCCCCGTGATCAGAGCCGCCCCCGCCTGAAACAGCACCAGGAAGGTGAGCACCAGTTCGGCCACGCCATACAGCACCGTAAACAGCAGCATGAACAGCAGGCGGCGCCAGGTCCGGCGCGAAGAGAGGTTGCGCTTGAGGTCGTGTGGCATCGTTCAGTCCCGCCTGGCCCACGTCGGCACCCGCGCCGCGGCATCCCGCAGCTCCCGGTCCAGGCGCCGGTAATCCGGTTCCCACGCCCCGACCAGCGCCCAGTACGCGGCCGAGTGGTTCATGTGCACCGTATGACACAGCTCGTGCACAAACAAGTACCGCACCAGCTCCGGCCGCAGGAACAGCAGGCCGTGATTGAGACTAATGTGTCGGCGTACGGAGCAGCTGCCCCAGCGGGTCTTCTGGCCCCGCACCGTGACCTTGGCGAACGGCAGCCCCAACTCTTGGCTCACCTGCTCGAACCAGGGCACCAAGTGCCGACGCCCCTGCTCGGCCACCCAGTACCGCAGCGGGTCGCGCCAGCTCGACTCACCCGCATGCTCGATGATGATGCGGCCGGCGCCCTCGGATCGGCACGTTGGGGTGCTCCCGGTCTCCCGGTACTCGCACTGGAACAGACGCCCGACGGCGGCCAGTTCCACAGACTGCGGAGCCACCGGCACCAGCGGTCCGCCGTAGTCGCGGCGCACCTTCTCCACCGTGCGGGTCAGCCAGGCCTCGTGCCGCGCCAGGATCCCGGGCAGCTGCCGCTGGTCAAAGCCGCGCGGCACCACCACCTCGACCCGCCCCGGGGGCAGGACCTTGAGGCGAACATGCTTCGCGCGCTTGCTGGGACGGATACAGAAGCCATCCATCCACTCCAGGGAAGGGCCTTTTGCCATCAAAGTCTCTACACGTCGCCGCTCTGCGGAGTCATTCAAAATTTGCACCCCCTCCCTGGCCGGGATCCTCCCTGAGCACCATTATAGAGCCGGCCAACCGCAAGAGTCTGCCAGGTGCAAATGGCACTGAATTTGGGGTGTCACTATCGGGAGCAGGGCCGGTTAGAATGGCGCGATGACGAAAAAATACGGCGGAAGACTGGTCCACTGCAGCCGGGACGAACACGGCCTTATCGAGGTGGTCGAGGACCGCTTCGAGCGCAGCCTGCACTTCGGAACCGAGCCGAAGCAGAGCGCAATGGACCCCAGCGACCCGGTCCGCCTCGTGCTCTCCTACACCCGGGCCATGGTCGGGGCGCTGCTGTTCAGCGGCGCCCCGCAACGGGCCCTGCTGGTGGGACTGGGGGGCGGCTCATTGGCGAAGTTCCTGTTGCACGCCCTTCCCGATTGCCGGGTGGAGGCCGTGGAGTACCGGGAGGCCGTCTACGATACCGCGCGCCGCTGCTTCGCCCTGCCGGAAGACCCGCGGCTGACGGTTCACCTCGACGACGCCGTCCGCCACGTGGCGCGGCTGCCGGCCAAGCCGACCTATGACTTGATCCTGGTCGACGCCTTCGATGCAGGCGGGATCGACACCTCGGTGTGTGGCAGCCCGTTTCTGGAGGCGTGCCGGGATCTGCTGACCGGCGGCGGCGTGCTGGCCATGAATCTCTGGTCGGCCGATTACCTGAGCGTGGAGGATATCGCGGAACAGGTGAGCCGCTGCTTCGGCGGCCCGACCCTGCTGCTGCCGGTCGAAGGCAAGGACAACATCATCGGTCTGGTGCGCCGCGGCGGCCTCGATCGGCGCGACCTGCGTCATCTGGGCGAGCGTGCCGCCGAGCTGGAGGCGCAGACCGGCATCGAGTTCAAGGCATTGCTGAAGCGCCTGCGCAAGGCCAACGGCGGCTTGTTTCGCTGAGGCAAGTAATTCAACAGCCGCGTAGGATGGGCAAAGGAGCGAGAGCGACGTGCCCATCAACCGGCCTGGGGTTGAGAACCACATAGCCCGCCCCAGCGACAGGGGCCACCACGCAAATCGCGAATGATGCGGTTCGCAAGCTCACCACATCCTACGAACCGAAACGAGAACGCCAATCCCGTGGTTTCCCGTTTATTCCATCCTGTTAATCCTGAAAAATCCTGTAAATCCTGTTGAATAGGGCAGCCGCGTAGGATGGGCAAAGGAGCGAGAGCGACGTGCCCATCAACCGGCCTGGGGTTGAGAACCACATACCCCGCCCCAACGACAGGGGCCACCTCGCAAATCGCGAATGATGCGGTTCGCAAGCTCACCACATCCTCGAACCGAAACGAAAACGCCAATCCCGTGGTTTCCCGTTTATTCCATCCTGTTAATCCTGAAAAATCCTGTAAATCCTGTTGAATAGGGCAGCCGCGTAGGATGGGCAAAGGAGCGAGAGCGACGTGCCCATCAACCGGTCTTCGATGGGCACACTGCGCTTTGCCCATCGACGTCTGGGGTTGAGAACCACATAGCCCGCCCCAGCGACAGGGGCCACCTCGCAAATCGCGAAGGATGCGGTTCGCAACCTCACCACATCCTACGAACCGAAACGAAAACGCCAATCCCATGGTTTTCGTTTATTCCATCCTGTTAATCCTGAAAAATCCTGTAAATCCTGTTGAATAGGCGGTCGGAGGCGCCGCTACCGTTGCCGTCAGGCGATATGCCCGATCGCGTTGCGACCCCGCCACCAGGTGACCAGCCCCACGAGGAGGGCGCCGACCACGATGCCGCCGCCGACCCACAGGTTCTGCAGCTGGTTGGGGTCGACCAGCAGCACCAGGCCGAGGCCGAGCATCATCAGGCCGGAGACCAGCTTCAGCACCCGCCCCTCCTGCGGCTGGAGCTTGCGGCTGCCGAGGGTGTAGGTGAACAGCAGCACGATGATCGCCAGGGGGATGACGTAGATCAGGTTGTAGAGCACCAGATAGAGGTAATAACTCGCTGCCGGCAGCGCCTCCAGGGTGAGGATGCGGGTATAGAGCATCGGCAGGCCCGAGGTGCAGAGCAGCTCGTAGCTGTTGGCGGCGATCGCCAGGGCCACGGTGCCGACCAGCAGGGTCGGCATGCGCTCGGCGTGCAACAGGCCACGCACCCGGCGGTACAGACCGGGTTTCGCGTCATCGGAGATCGACAGGGAGGGTCCGACACCGGGGCGGAAGAAGTCCTTCACGTTGAGCAGCGCCATGCCGACCGCCACCAGGCCGGCCACCAGCGTCACCGCCCGGATCTGTCCGAACAGCAGAAACACGTTCAGCCAGGCGGCCATGAAGAGGAAGTAGATCAGGCCGGAGAAGAAGACGAACACACCCCCGATCAGGAGCATGCGGCCCCGACTGCCGACATGGACCAGCAGGCTGAGCAGGAACAGCAGCACGAAAAAGGCGCAGGGATTGAAGGCGTCCAGCCCGGCGATGGCCGCCGTCAGCAGCGGCAGCGAGAGGTCGCGAAGGTCGTCGGGCAAGGGTGACGCCGCTGCGGCCCCTTCGTCCGGCAATGAATCGTACCCGGCGAGCGCCGCCTCCCGGCAATTCGCCAGACCTGCGGCCAGCTGCGCGCCGATACCTGCGGGACTGTCATAACCGACGACCATGTTGCCGCAGAAGAAGAAGGCCGGTACCGAGTTGGCTTCCTCCCCGAAGCCCGCGGCCATCTCCTGGTAGCGGCTGCGATTTTCGGCCGAACTGGTCACTTCCATCGAGTGCACGGCCACCCAGGGACGCTCCATGGCCAGTTTTTCGATGAAAGGCTGCGCCTCATGGCAGTGAGGGCAGTAGCGGGACCAATAGAAATAAAGGTGTACGGTCGCCTCCCCCGCCTCCACCTCGGTCCACACCGGCGCTTCACGGGCGGCCGACAAGCCAGCCGCCGCGACCAACGTGAAGAATATTAGAATTTTCCGAATTAATGAAAAACCGGTCATCTGCCACTATCCCAAGTTAGTACGTGATTTGGCTTTTCACTGTTTTTGTCCAGTGATTGCGCTATTTGTGGCCTGAATACACGTTTTTCTCACCTGATCTCGTTAGGCTTCAACTGGAAAGTGCAACGGAATTGGCTAGCTTTATCAGGACCCGACGGCCCATTTTCGGCTGCATCCCGTCACTTTCAATTCAGCCACCCGCGGGAATCACACCACTATAACGAATGTAAGGAAAACCAAAATGCCGAATCGTGCGAAGCCTTTACCGGATAGAGTCCATTTGATCCTGAACTACCGGCCGCTGGGGCTGGTGCGTGCGACCGCCGTGACCCTTCAGGAGAAGGAGATGGTGGTCGATACCGGCTGCATCCTGCTGCCACCCCATGCCGAAGTCGAGGTGACCTGTTCCTACTGCGCCAACGGCCAGAACCACGTCCACCGACTGTCGGCCGAAGTGATTTCGGTGAATGCCGGCGAGACGCGTCTGCGTCTGATTGCGACGGAAAACGAAGTCGGAAAAGTGATGCGCTGCGTGGCCGAGCGGCTGAAGCCGGCCCGGGCCCTGGCCAGCCTGGCGCGCGCCCTCCCGGGAAGTCTGGCACCACGAACACCCGCTACACCCTGAACAGCTCCGGTCGCGCTCCTGTCGAAACGCCCCGCCCCGCGGGGCGTTTTCGTTTGGGACCAACGGTTTCGACAAGTGGCAACCGCAAAAATGCGCCGCCGGCAGAGTCGCCGGGCAAATCTGTGGAGCGGGCCGCACTTTCGGGGCCGGGGGGCTCTGGGCAAGGCACGAGAGCGATAGAACAGGATTGACAGGATTTTTCAGGATGAACAGGATGGATTACAGGGTGCTTTGGCCCAGGTTGACTCTCCTGTTCATCCCGAACACATCTTGATAATCCGTTGAATTGAAAAGGGCCCGCGTCAGGGAAACACCGACACCTACTGCCGCGAGGGCAGGTGCTCTGGCCCAAGTAATCATCCTGTTAATCCTGAAAACATCCTGTTAATCCTGTTGAATAAAAGGGCGCCGGCGTCAGGGAAACACCGACGTCTACTGCCGCGTGGGCAGGTGCTTTGGCCCAAGTAACCATCCTGTTCGTCCTGAAAACATCCTGTTAATAATCCTGTTGAATAAAACGCGCCGGGCTCAGGGACACCGACGTCTACTGCCGCGTGGGCGGGTGCTTTGGCCCAAGTAACCATCCTGTTAATCCTGAAAACATCCTGTTAATCCTGTTGAATAAAAGGCGCCGGGTTCAAGGAAACACCGACGTCTACTGCCGCGTGGGCGGGTGCTTTGGCCCAAGTAACCATCCTGTTAATCCTGAAAACATCCTGTTAATCCTGTTGAATTAAAAAAGGCGCCCCCAGGAGGAGGCGCCCGCGTCAGGGGGGAACCCGACGTTTACTGCAACTTGGCCAGGTACTGCTCGGCGACCTTGGCCGGCAGCGGGATGTAGCCGTCCTTCACCACCACGGTCTGACCGACCTTCGACATCACCAGCTTGATGAACTCGCGCTCCAGCGGCGGCAGCGGCCTGTTCGGGTGCTTGTTCACGTAGACGTACAGGAATCGGGAGAGCGGGTACTCGCCGGTCAGCGCGTTCTCCGGAGTGGCGTCCACGAACTTGTCGCCTTCATTCTTGGTCAGCGGCACGGTGCGCACGCCGGAGGTCTTGTAGCCGACGCCGGAGTAACCGATGCCGTTAATGGAGGCGGAGACCGCCTGCACCACCGAGGCGGAACCCGGCTGTTCGTTCACGGCGTTCTTGTAGTCACCCTTGCACAGCGCGTGTTTCTTGAAATACCCGTAGGTACCGGAGACCGAGTTGCGGCCGTAGAGCTGGATGTCCATGGCGCCCAGCTTGCCGCCGAGACCGAGCTGGCCCCAGTTGTTGATATCGGCGGCACCGCCGCACTTGCGGGTGGCGGAGAAAACGGCGTCGACTTCGGCGATGGTCATGCCCTTGATCGGGTTGTCCTTGTGGGCAAATACGGCCAGGGCGTCGATGGCGACCGGAACGGCGGTCGGCTTGTAGCCGAATTTTCTTTCGAACGCCTCGAGCTCCTTGTCCTTCATCTTGCGGCTCATCGGCCCCAGGTTCGACGTGCCCTCGGTCAGGGCCGGTGGTGCCGTGGAAGAACCGGCGGCCTGGATCTGAATGTTGACGTTGGGGTAGACGCGCTTGAACTCTTCGGCCCAGAGCGTCATCAGGTTGGCCAGGGTGTCGGAACCGACGCTGGAGAGGTTGCCGGAGACGCCGCTGGCGCGGGTGTAGTCGGTCAGGGCCGCATCGACCTTCGGCTCGGCGGCGGCCTGGCCGCCCAACAGGGCGCCGGCCAACAGACCGGTCGCCGCAATCAGCTGGAGAGACTTCATGGATAAGGCTCCTTACTCGCTATGTGTTGAGAATCTGAGAGACATCATGGGGAACCTGCATGACAGAGATGTGACCGGGCGTTGACGCTTTGGTGACACTGCAACAGAGCGTCAAGCGGGTTCCGTGGCGGTTTGGTCACCGCGCCAAACCAGGGCAGCCGGAAAGTCGATGCGGAAGGTACTGCCCTTGCCCGGCCGGCTGTCGATGCGCAGGTGCGCCTCGTGGCGATTCAAGACGTGCTTGACGATGGCCAACCCCAATCCCGTCCCGCCGACGTCGCGCGAGCGGCCGACATCAACCCGGTAAAAACGTTCGGTCAGACGCGGGATGTGGCGCGCGTCGATGCCGATGCCGGTGTCGCTTACCGCAAAGTGGGCGCCGTCCCGGTCGGACCACCAGCGAATGGTGATACGGCCACTCTCGGGCGTGTAGCGGACCGCATTGGTGATCAGGTTGGCAAACGCGCTGTGCAGCTCGCGGTCGGCGCCATACAGGCCAAGCCCCGCTTCCACTTCGAGGGAGATGGTCTGTTTTTCGCCGGAGAGTTGCTCGGCATCCTCGCGGAGGGCGGCGAGCAGCGCCTCGACCGGCACCGGGGAGTGTGGCGGGCGGGTGCGATCGGTCTCCAGACGCGACAAAAGCAGCAGGTCTTCGACGATGTGCTGCATGCGCCGGGTCTGCTGCTGCATCAGCTGCAAAGAGGAGCCCCACTGGCGGATAAAGGCGTCGTCCTCGTCCAGCATGGTCTCGAGAAAGCCGGCCAGGACCGTCAGTGGCGTTCGCAGCTCGTGGGAGACATTGGCGACAAAATCGCGGCGCATCTGTTCGAGGCGCTGCTGCTGGCTGACATCACGCAAGACGAGCAGCCGCTGCTCCTGTCCGTAGGGGACCACCCGGACGCTCAAGGTCACCTCGGGTGCCTCCGGAGCCGGGATCAGCAAGTAGCCTTTGGCATTGCCGTTTTCAAGGAAGTCCGAGAACTCCGGGTGACGCAGCAGGTTGTCGACGCGCTGGCCGACATCCTGCCCCGCATGCAGGTCGAGCAGTTGCCGGGCCGCCTCGTTGAACCACTGGATTTCATTGTGGCCACCGAGCACCACAGTGGCGTCCGGCATGGCTGAGGTCGCCTCCTGGAACTGGCTCAGGATGGCCGCGAGTTTGCGCTTGCGCGCGCGGGCGCGCTGCTGCACGCCCCAGAACAGATAGAAGATTTCGCCCCAGATCCCGGCCGCCTCCGGCGGGTTGTAGCTGCGGCCGTGGCGCAGCCAGTGTTCCAGGCGGCGGAGGTTGTAGACGTGCCAGCCGAGGTAGATGACGAGGGCGCCGAGGGTGAAAAGGCCGGCGGCATCGAACAGGCTGCCGACCAGGGCGCTGCCGACGAGCATCGCCAGCAGGCGCAGCAGTTCACTGGTCCAGGGCCGCGGCAAACGGCGTCACCCCTGACAGGAGAAACGGTAGCCGGCCCCGCGCACGGTCTGCACCAGGCGGTCATGACCGGTCGGCTCCAGGGCCTTGCGCAGGCGGCGAATGTGGACGTCTACCGTGCGTTCCTCGACGAAAGCGCCCCGGCTCCAAACCATGTCCAGCAACTGGGTGCGGCTGTAGACCCGCTCCGGGTGCGACATGAAAAAGCGCAACAGACGGAACTCGGTCGGCCCGATGTCGACGCCCTGACCGTCGGCGGTCACCCGGTGGCTGTTGCCGTCCAGCAACAGACCTTCCGCCTCCAGCAGACCGCCCGCACTGTCACCGACCGTCCGGCGCAGCACGGCGTTGATGCGGGCGATGAGTTCCCGCGGCGAGAACGGCTTGGTCAGGTAGTCGTCGGCGCCCACCTCCAACCCACGGATCCGGTCGTCCTCTTCGCTACGGGCGGTCAGCATGATCACCGGGAGGTCCTTGGTGTAGTCGTCCTTCCGGAGGCGGCGGGCCAGCTCGATCCCGCTGGTACCGGGCAGCATCCAGTCGAGCAGCAGCAGGTCAGGGCGCCGGTCGGCGAGCAGATGCTCGGCTTCGGTCGCATCAGCGGCCTCCATTGTAGTAAACCCGGCACGCTCAAGCGCCATGGTGACCATGGTTCGAATCGCGGGCTCGTCTTCCACGAGCAGGATCGTCTTGCCTGTCATGATTCCATCACCTGAGTGGCGGTTCCAGGCGCATTAAAGGGGACCAATGTTACAGGCTGATGACCGTTCGATGACAGCTTGCCATCGGTTCGGGGGAAAGACCGCGGCACGCCTTGCCGGTTCGGCGCGCAGCGGCGACACCGTTCGCGCAATCCGACCGGGGCTGGTGGTAAGATGGCGGGTGTCGGTTACAGCTTGAAGAAAGTTCATGAACCTCGACTTCGACGCCGCCGTGGCCGGTGCCCCTACCGTACCCGACGGGCCGGTCCTGCTGTTTGCGCGGGGCGACCACCGGGTGTATTGGGTGGGAATCAGGGACGAGACCGCCTTCCACTGCAACACCTATCTGATCCTCGATGCCGAGCAGGCGCTGCTGGTGGACCCGGGCAGCCGCGGCTACTTTGCGCAAGTCCGCGACAGCGTCGCCGCCCTGCTGCCGCCGGAACGGGTGACCGGGCTGATCATCTGCCACCAGGACCCGGACGTCGCCGCCTGCCTGCCCGACTGGCTGGCCCTGAATCCGGCGTTGACGGTCTACACCAGCCCGCGCACCGAGGTGCTGCTGCCGCACTACGGCGTCAGCGGCTATCGGCTGCACGATATCGAGGCGGAGCCGGTGTTGCCACTCGCCGGGGGCAACCTGCGCTTCGTCGGTGCGCCGTTTCTGCACTCCCCCATGGCCTTCGCCACTTTCGACAGCGCCAGTGGCCTGCTCTTCTCCGGCGACATCTTCGCCGCGGTGGAAAGCGATTGGCGGCTGGTGGTGGAGGACTTCGACGAGCACGCCGCCAGCATGGACCTCTTCCATGTGGACTACATGGCGTCCGGGGTCGCCGCCCGGGGATTTGCCCGGCGCATGCGCGACCTGCCGATTCGGGGCATCCTGCCGCAACACGGCTCCATCATCCCGTCATCCATGATCGACGAAGCCATCGCCTATCTGGAACGGCTCCAGTGCGGACTGGACCTTATCTACCCTGACCTGAGTTGAACGTGAGCGCTATTTCCGACTCCCCCGAACACCTCGCGCAGCTGGAAAAGGAGATCCGCAAACTACGTGAAGAAAACCGCCAGGCGGCCCGGATCCACGGCCTTTGGCGCGACTCGGTGGCGCAACTGCGGAAGGCCCGCCAGTCGCTGCTGGAGACACAGGCCCAACTGACCGAGGCCAACACAGAGCTGGAGGCCCGGGTCGAGGAGCTGGCCAGTGCCAAGCAGTATGTCGAGCGTCTCGCCTACTCCGACAAACAGGTGGTGGAAAACATGCAGGAGGGCGTCCTGGTGACCGACGCGCGCGGGGTCATCCAGGCGGTCAATCCGGCGTTCACCGCGACCACAGGCTATCGCCCCGACGAGGTGATCGGCGAGACACCGCGCATCCTGAAGTCCGGTCGCCACGACGATGCCTTCTACCAGGCCATGTGGCAGTCGCTGGCCGATACCGGGCACTGGCAGGGCGAGATCTGGAACCGCCGCAAGGACGGCGAGGTCTACCCCGAGCTGCTCTCCGTCAGCACCATTCGTGACTGGCGGGACAATGCGGTCAATTACGTCGGCGTCTTCACCGACATCACCGAGCGCAAGCAGGTCGAAGAGGCGCTGCGTGCCGGCCGCGAGCAGCTCAATGCGGTCACCTCCCTGCTGTCGGAGGGGGTGGTGATGGTGGAGGAGGATGGCACCATCTCTTTCGCCAATCCGGAGGCGGCGCGCCTGATCGATTTGGCACTCGACCGCATCCTTGGGCAACCCGCGTCGCAGGTCGTGTCGATCGTCGAACCGCGCGGCCGCTACCTGCTGGCAGAGGGCTTTTCCGTCAACGACTGGCTCACCGACGAAGGCTGCGACGACTTCGAGGACCTCCACCTGGTCACCCAGGATGGCAAGACCCTGCCCATCGCCCTGACCGCCAGCCCGATGCTGCGCGATGGCCAGGTCGCGGGTTCGGTGGTGGCGTTCCATGACGTCAGCCGGCGCAAGGCGACCGAGGATCAGCTGCGCAAGCTCTCCCGCGCCGTGGAGCACAGCCCGTCGATGGTCATCATCACCGACCTCAACGGCATCATCGAATACGTCAATCCCCGCTTCTCCGAGATCACCGGGTATCTGCCGGACGAGGTGATTGGCAAGAGCACGAACCTGCTGAAGTCGGGAAGTACGCCCTCTGAAGTCTACGAGGACCTGTGGGAGACCATCCTCGCCGGCGAGGATTGGCGTGGCGAGTTCCAGAACCGGCGCCAGGACGGACAGCTGTACTGGCAGATGGTCTCCATCTCGCCGATCCTCGACAAGGATGGCAGCATCACTCACTTCGTGTCGGTGGAGGAGGACATCACCGAGCGCAAGCGGGCGGAGGAGCGGATCTGGCACCAGGCCAATTTCGATGCCCTCACCGGCCTGCCGAACCGCCGCCTGTTCCAGGATCGCCTGCGACAGGCGCTGGCCCACTCGATGCGCGGCGGTTACCGCGGCGCCCTGCTGTTCATCGACCTCGACCGCTTCAAGTACGTCAATGACAGTTTCGGCCACCCGAGCGGCGATGAGCTGTTGCAGCGGGCCGCCCGCCGTCTGTCCCAAGCGGTGCGCGATTCGGACACCGTTGCGCGCCTGGGCGGCGATGAATTCACGGTGGTACTGCCGAACGTGGCCGACGTCGATGAGGTGGAGCGGGTGACGCGCCAGATCCTGACCCGCCTGTCGAGTCCTTTTCGCCTGGTCGAGCAGGAGGTGTTTGTCTCCGGCTCCATCGGCATTGCCCTGTTCCCGGATGACGGGGAGAGCGTGGAGGAGCTGTTGCGCAAGGCCGACGCCGCCATGTACCGCTCGAAGGAGCGCGGACGCGACACCTACTCTTTTTATACCGAGGCATTCACCCGTCACAGCATGCGTCGGCTGGCCCTGGAGGGCGAGCTGCGCCACGTGTTGGAGCGGAATGAGCTGGAGCTGTACTACCAGCCGATCCTTCTGCCTGGCGGCCAGCTCTACGGGGTCGAGGCACTGCTGCGTTGGCACAGCGGCAACTTCGGCGAGGTCGGTCCCACCGAGTTCATCGGCATCGCCGAAATGGCCGGACTGATGCCGGCCATTGGCGACTGGGTTCTGCAAAGCGCCTGCCGGCAGGGCCAGGTGTGGCGCACGCAAACCGGCCAGGACCTGCACATGTCGGTCAATCTCTCCCTGGCCCAGCTCAGGGCCGAGGACTTCATCGAGCAGCTGCAGGCCATCCTCGAGGAGACCGGACTGCCGCCGGAGGCGCTCGAGTTGGAGATCACGGAGAGTCTGGTGATGGACGACGCCGAGTACTACATCGCCCTGCTGGAGCGGCTCGCGGCCATGGGGATCCACGTCGCCCTGGATGACTTCGGGACCGGCTACTCGTCATTCAGTTACCTGAAGCGCCTGCGCGCCACCACCTTGAAGATTGACCAGACCTTCGTCGCCGACCTGCCCGACAGCCGCGACGACGCCACCATTGTCCGGTCGATCATCCACATGGCCCACGAACTCGGCATGCAGGTCACCGCCGAAGGGCTGGAGACCGAGGAGCAGGCCAGCTTCCTGCAAGCCAATGGCTGCGACCGCTGCCAGGGTTTCCTGCACGGCCGTCCGATGAAGGCGGGCGACTTCGAAGGCTGGTTTGCCTCACGGCGGGGCGAAGCGGTCACGACGGAGTGACGGGTTCAACACGTGTTTTGATCCGCGAATGAACGCGAATGAACACAAATGAAAAATCAAACAAACCGCATCGGTCGCGCGCGGGTAGCGGCGATCAGCTGCCGGCTCGAATGATGCGGTTCGCAGGCTCACCACATCCTACGGGGCTGGCGCGAGTTGATCGGATTTGATCCGCAAATGAACGCAAAGGAATTCGGATGTGGTGAGCTTGCGAACCGCATCGTTTAACGCGTCCAAATTCGCGTTTATTCGCGTTCATTTGCGGATCCCCACCCCTCACTTCTCCAGCTGCGACACGTCCCGCACCGCGCCGCGGGCGGCGGAGGTGGTCATGGCGGCGTAGGCCTTGAGGGCCGCAGAGACCTGACGTTCGCGGTCGACCGGCTTCCAGGCCTTGGGACCCTTCGCCTCCATGGCGGCACGGCGCTTGGCGAGCTCTTCATCGGAAACGGCGACGCGGATGGAGCGACCGGGGATGTCGATTTCGATGATGTCGCCCGCCTCCACCAGACCGATGGCGCCACCTTCGGCCGCCTCGGGGGAGACGTGACCGATGGAGAGGCCCGAGGTGCCCCCGGAGAAGCGGCCGTCGGTGAGCAGGGCGCACGCCTTGCCCAGACCCATCGATTTGATGTAGCTGGTGGGATAGAGCATCTCCTGCATGCCCGGACCGCCGCGCGGACCTTCATAGCGCACGATGACCACATCGCCCGCCTTCACCTGCCCGGCCAGGATTTTCTCCACCGCCTCTTCCTGTGACTCGCAGATCACCGCCGGGCCGGAGAACTTCAGGATGGAGGCGTCCACCCCAGCGGTCTTCACCACACAGCCCTCTTCGGCGATGTTGCCGTAGAGCACGGCGAGGCCGCCGTCCTTGGAGAAGGCGTGTTCCATATCGCGGATGCAGCCGCCCTCGCGGTCGAGGTCGAGGCTCGCGTAGCGCTTTTCCTGGCTGAAGGCGACCGTGGTCGGCACCCCGCCCGGCGCGGCCTTGTAGAAGACGTGACGCTTGAGGTCGTCGGTCCGGCGCACGTCCCACAGGTCCACCGCCTCGCCCAGCGTGGCGGCGTGCACGGTCGGTACGTCGCGGTGCAGCAGGCCGCCGCGCTCCAGCTCGCCGAGGATCGCCATGATGCCGCCGGCGCGGTGCACGTCTTCGATGTGGTACTGCTGGGTGCTGGGTGCCACCTTGCACAGGTGCGGCACCTTGTGCGACAGCCGGTCGATGTCGGCCATGGAGAAGTCGACGCCTGCCTCCTGCGCCGCTGCCAGCAGGTGCAGGATGGTGTTGGTGGAGCCGCCCATGGCGATGTCCAGGCTCATCGCATTCTCGAACGCCTCGAAGGTCGCGATGGAGCGCGGCAGCACGCTGGCGTCGTCGCCCTCGTAGTAACGTTTGGTCATCGCCACGATCATGCGCCCGGCCTCCTTGAACAACCGCTCGCGATCGGCATGGGTCGCCAGCACGGTGCCGTTACCCGGCAGCGACAGGCCCAGCGCCTCGGTGAGGCAGTTCATGGAGTTGGCAGTGAACATGCCGGAGCAGGAGCCGCAGGTGGGGCAGGCGGAGCGCTCCATGGCGGCCACGTCCTCATCCGACTCGTTGGGGCTGGCGCCGGCGATCATGGCGTCGACCAGGTCCAGGTGCACCTCCTTACCCTTGATCACCGCCTTGCCCGCCTCCATCGGTCCGCCGGAGACGAAGATGGTGGGGATGTTGAGACGCAGCGCGGCGTTCAGCATGCCCGGGGTGATCTTGTCGCAGTTCGAAATGCAGACCAGGGCATCGGCGCAGTGGGCGTTGACCATGTACTCCACGGCGTCGGCGATGATCTCGCGCGAGGGCAGCGAGTAGAGCATGCCGCCGTGGCCCATGGCGATGCCGTCGTCGATGGCGATGGTGTTGAACTCCTTGGCCACTCCGCCGGCCGCCTCGATCTCCCGCGCCACCAGCTGGCCCATGTCCTTCAAGTGCACGTGCCCCGGCACGAACTGGGTGAAGGAGTTGGCGATGGCGATGATCGGCTTGCTGCCGAAATCCTCTTCCTTCATGCCGGTGGCGCGCCACAGCGCGCGGGCACCGGCCATGTTGCGGCCGTGGGTCGAGGTCCAGGAGCGGTACTTGGGCATGGCTGTTCCTTCGGATGGTCCAGACTTAATTGAATCGGCATAGGATACCAGAAAGGATGAAACTCCAGAGGGCGCTCAGGACACTGCAGTTTAATGATCCGCAAATGAACGCGAATGAACGAAAATGGGCCTTAGCACGGACCCTTTGCGTTCATTTGCGTGCTTTTGCCGATCCCGTCCCCTCTGCGGTTTGACCTCGATTCCCGTGGTTGATCCCCACCGCCAACAGCTAGCCGAAGCGCACCTCTCCGACGAAACGGCGGCGATCACCGCCCTGCTCGACGAGGCATCCTTCGACGCCCCGGCGCGGGAGCGGATCGCGGCACGGGCGGCCCGGCTGGTGGAGGCGGTGCGCGCCCACCCCCACCCGTTCGACAGCTTCCTGCACGAGTACGACCTCTCCAGCGTGGAGGGTGTGCAGCTCATGTGCCTGGCCGAGGCGCTGCTGCGTATCCCCGATGCGGCCACCGCCGACCGGCTCATTCAGGACAAACTGGGTGGCGCCCGGTGGGACCGCCATCTGGGCCATAGCGGCTCGCTGCTGGTCAACGCCTCCACCTGGGGGCTGATGTTTACCGGCCGATGGCTGGAGGTGCCGGCAGAAGTGGGATCCCCGACCGGCCTTCTCACCCGCCTGGTCGCCCGCAGCGGCGAGTCCACCGTGCGTCGGGCGATGGTCGCCGCCATGCACCTGATCGCGCGCCAGTTCGTCATGGGCCGCGACATGGCCGAGGCCCTCGATCGGGCCGCCGAGCCCGACAACCGCCGTTACCGGTACTCCTTCGACCGCCTGGGGGAGGCGGCGGTCACAGGCGCCGATGCCGAACGCTACTTCCGCGCCTACAGCGAGGCGGTCGAAACGGTCGCCAAACGGATCGTACCGACCCAACCGCTGCACGAGCGCCCCGGCATTTCGGTCAAACTTTCCGCCCTGCATCCCCGTTACGAACCGCTCAAGCGGCAGCGGGTACTCGCGGAGCTGACTCCGCGTCTGCTGGCGCTGGCGCGCAAGGCGCGCTGGAGTGGTGTGCCGCTCACCATCGATGCCGAGGAGGCGCGCCGGCTGGAGCTGTCGCTGGACCTGTTCGAGCGCGTTTTCAACGACCCGATCCTGGCTGATTGGGAGGGATTCGGGCTCGCGGTGCAGGCGTACCAGAAACGCGCACCGGCCCTGCTCGACTGGCTGGCCGACCTCGCCGGCAAGGCCGGCCGACGCATTCCGGTGCGACTGGTCAAGGGCGCCTACTGGGATACCGAAATCAAGGCCGCGCAGCAGCAGGGGCTACCCGGCTATCCGGTCTACACCCGCAAGCTCGCCACCGACATCGCCTGGCTCGCCAGCGCCCGCCGCCTGCTGGAGGCCGGCGACTGTTTCCATCCGCAGTTTGCCACTCACAACGCCCACGGCATCGCCGCCGTGCTGGAGCTGGCCGGCGCGCGGCGCGATTTCGAGTTCCAGCGCCTGCATGGCATGGGCATGGCGCTCTACGACGCCGCCATGGCCGACTGGAATGTCGCCTGTCGCGTTTATGCACCGGTGGGCGGCCACCGCGACCTGCTGCCTTATCTGGTACGGCGGCTGCTGGAGAATGGCGCCAACAGTTCGTTCGTCAACCGCATCGTCGACCGGCGACTGCCGATTGATGAGCTGACGGCCGACCCGGTGGAACAGGCGCGGGGGGAACCATCGCGTCTCACGCCCGGGCTGCCGCTGCCGCTCGAGATCTACCCCGATCGGCGCAACAGCGAGGGGCTGGCGTTCGACAACCCCCGCGCCCTTGAGAGCCTGCGACAGGCGGTCGCCGACGCCGGCCGCGAGAGGTGGTTTGCCGGGCCGCTGGTTGATGGAAGACAGCTGGAGGGGAGTGGCCGTGACGTGACCGCGGCGGCAGCGCGTTCCCTCCCCGTCGGCCGGGTGATCGAGGCTAACGCCGCCGCGGCGGAGCAGGCGATGAACCACGCGGCGGCGTTCTGGCCGGAGTGGAACCGTTTGGCAGTCGACGCCCGCGCCCAATGCCTCGAGCAGGCCGCCGACGCGATGGAGGCCAAACGCGACGCACTCATCGCCCGCATCGTGGTCGAGGGCGGCCGTACCCTGCCGGATGCCCTGGACGAGGTGCGCGAGGCCGCCGATTTCTGCCGCTACTACGCCCTGGTGGCCCGCGGCGAACTCGGCGAGCGCGAGCTCCCCGGCCCCACCGGCGAACGCAACGTCCTGCGCGGCGAAGGCCGGGGGGTATTTGTCTGCATCAGCCCGTGGAATTTTCCGGTCTCGATCTTCACCGGCCAGATCGTGGCGGCGCTGGTGGCCGGCAACACCGTGGTGGCCAAACCGGCCCACCAGACCCCGCTGTCGGCGATGGCGATAGTCGAACACCTGCACGCCGCCGGTATCCCCGGCGGTGCACTGCACTTCCTGCCGGGACCGGGCGGTGTGCTGGGCAAGACCCTGCTCAATCATCCCGCCCTGGCCGGGGTCGCCTTTACAGGCTCCACTGCGACCGGCGGGCACCTGCAGCGAACCCTCGCAGCCCGTGACGGTCCGCTGCTGCCGCTAATCGCCGAAACCGGCGGGCAGAACGCCCTGATTGTCGACAGCTCGGCCCTGCCGGAGCAGGTGGTCGGCGACATCATTCGCTCCGCCTTCGACAGCGCCGGCCAGCGCTGCTCGGCGCTGCGGGTGCTGTTCGTCCAGGAAAGCGTGGCCGACCGCTTGCTGGAACTGCTCACCGGCGCGATGGCGGAGTTGCAGGTGGGCGACCCGCTGGACCCCGCTACCGATGTGGGACCGGTGATCGACGCCGAAGCCCTGGCCAAACTGGAGGCCCACATCGCCCGCATGAAGCAGGAAGCGACGCTGCTGGCCGAAACGCCGCTGCCGGCCGGTCTCGACGGCTGTTTCGTCGCCCCGATCGCCTTCGAAATCGACCGCCTCGATCGGTTGCCGGGCGAGGTGTTCGGTCCGGTGCTGCATGTGATCCGCTACAAGGCGGACCAGCTCGATGCCGTGATCGCTGCGGTGAACGCCACCGGCTACGGCCTGACGCTCGGCATCCACTCCCGCATCGAGGCCACGGTCCGCTACATCACCGACCGGGTGCGGGTGGGAAACGTCTACATTAACCGCGATATGGTCGGCGCGGTGGTCGGGGTGCAGCCCTTCGGTGGCCGCGGCCTCTCCGGCACCGGCCCCAAGGCCGGCGGCCCCCACTACCTGCTGCGCTTCGCCACGGAAAAGACCATCACCACCAACACCGCCGCGGTCGGGGGCAATCCGGACCTGCTGCGGGGGGAGTGAACTTCAAAAGACCAACGCAAAGGCGCAACGACGCGAAGGACGCAAAGAAAAAATGTAGTTCTTCACAAAAGACGTAGGATGCGGTGAGGAACGAATCGCATCAATCGCGCGAAACGATGCGGTTCGCAGGCTCACCACATCCTACTGTTCTTGGCGTCTCGGCGAGAGAAATATTTTGTGAAATTCCTTTGACACTCCCGGCACCCTCACCTAGATATTGAGTAGGCCCGATAAAGGCAAACCTGTCGAAAGACAGGGGCGCAAAGCTACCGGTCTAAGGATTCTTCGGAATCTATGATCGCGGAGCTGCCGGGTCTTCCCGTTCCAAACTCCCCGAATTCGTAGGATGGGCAAAGAAGCGAAGCGACGTGCCCATCGCATTCCGCCGGCAAGAAGCGCCAGCCCCGCGGCACACTGTCTAGAGCACCGAACAGATAAACCGGTCGGTGCCCCAGCCTGGGGGAAGCCCGTAGCCTGGGGGAAGCCCGTAGCCTGGGGAAGCCCGTAGCCTGGGGAAGCCCGTAGCCTGGGGAAGCCCGTAGCCTGGGGAAGCCCGTAGCCTGGGGAAGCCCGTAGCCTGGGGAAGCCCCGTAGCTGGGGAAGCCCGTAGCCTGGGGAAGCCCCGTAGCCTGGGGAAGCCCCGTAGCCTGGGGAAGCCCGGCCCGTAGGATGGGGAAGCCCGTAGGATGGGCAAAGCGCCGCCGCCCATCCGCTCGGTTTGGCACCATCGCTTTACGGCGCGTGCCCATCAGTGTCGGTAGATGGGCACGCGCCGGTCAGGTTCAGGCTCAATGCAACCGGCATAGGCGGCGCTTTGCCCATCCTACATGGCTGCCGGGCCTTCCCGTTCCAAACTCCCCGAATTCGTAGGATGGGCAAAGAAGCGAAGCGACGTGCCCATCGCATTCCGCCGGCAAGAAGCGCCAGCTCCGCGGCACACTCTCTAGCGGCGTTCTGAATCGGCCGCAGCCGCCAGCGACGGCCCCGGTTCCGGCAAACAGGTGGCCCCACCCACCCGCTGCACCAGCGGCGACGCCGCGGCCGGCCACTCCCCCTTTACCTGATTGACCGCTTCGGGCCCGGCGAACACCAGATAACCGTACTTGCCATAGTGCGGCACCTTGCGCGCCAGGGCGGTTATGGCGGCGGGGTCGGCGGCAGCCAACCAACCGA
This sequence comes from Gammaproteobacteria bacterium, assembly GCA_041685045.1. Taxonomy (GTDB): domain Bacteria; phylum Pseudomonadota; class Gammaproteobacteria; order Thiohalomonadales; family Thiohalomonadaceae; genus Thiohalomonas. The sequence goes on along the minus strand of JAWLGP010000009.1, from coordinate 42,180 downwards.
TCGGTGCATCCCGGCGCTCGGCCGTCATCACAAAGCCGTGCTGTGCCGAAGGCCAGCGTTTTTCGCCGATGGACACGCCGTCGCCAATAGTTGCGCGGGCTCCGAGCGCATCGGTGAACGCCCCCCGGAACTTGTTGTTCCAGCCGAGCAGGAACACCGGCCGGTTCCCCGGCAGCGCCTTGAGGTCGGCGTCCCCGACCACCTCCACCGACGCCCCTGTCGCCCAGCGACGGGCGAGTTCCCGGTAGGCCGTCGCAAGCGCGTCCGGCGCCCGGGACGGCACTACCAGGAGCAGCCGCTCGGCACCGAACAGACTGTCCAGCGACACCGGCAATTCACCCGGCAGCAACCGACGGAACAGGTCGAAACCGGGGTCCACCGCCACGCACACGGGCCGGCCGTCCACCGGCACTTCCGCCGTCAGCTGCCGCCCATGCATCTCCACGCTACGCTCCACCACACGCCCGTCGGCCAGCCCAACCGCAACCGGCACACGCAACCGGAACGGCGGTGCCGACTGGCGCTGCGCCAGGTGCAGAACCACCGCGCCGGCGCGCAGTTCGGCGTTCGCCAGGCGCAGCTCCGGCGCCCCCGGCCTGGTCAGCCACTGTTCGAAGAACGGGCCGAGACGGTGTTCGCTCTCCGCCTCGAAGGCACGCCGGATGTCGTCGAATCCGGCCTCGGTAAACCGCTGTTCGCGATAAAAGCGGCGCAGCGCCTGGAGGAAAACCTCATCCCCCACCTCCCGGCGCAGCATGTGGAAGAACATCGCCGTCTTGCCATAGCCGACCGCCTGGGTGGCGCCGCTGTGGCGGCCGGTGAATTCCACCAGCGGAAAGTCGCGGGCGGCGGAGACGTATTCGGCGAACTTGCGCAGCTGGTCGCGCCGGTACTCCGCCCCCAGGCCATCGCGTTCCTTGAGCAGGTGATCGGCCATGTAGGCCGTCAGCCCCTCGCTCCAATTGCCCCGCTCGAAATCGACGTAGACGCCGTTGCCCCACCAGTTGTGCGCGATCTCGTGGGGATAGGAGGTGTGCAGAATGAACGGCAGCCGGATCACCCGCGAGCCCAGCAGGGTGAACGACGGCATGCCGTACCCGGTCTCCCAGAAATTCTCCACCAGCGCGAATTTGGCGTAGGGATACTCTCCCATCAGTGCGGAGTAGAGCTGCAGGTATTCGTGGGTCGCCGCCAGGTAGCGCTGGGCCAGCGCTTCGTCGGGCCGGTGCAGGTAGACCATGGCCTCGGCTACCGGTCCGTCGCTGCGGTAGGTGTGATAGCGGTTGGCGATCAGGTAGATGGCGTCCTGGGGCTGCGGCTCGTGCCAGCGCACCCCCTGGGGCGTCTCCTCCCGCGCCCCCTGGCTCACCGCCTGCCAACCCTCTGGTACCGTCACGGTCAGGCTGAAACGGTGATGCCCGGCATTCTCGAACAGCGGATACCAGCCGCTCGCCGGTCCCAGGAATACCCCCTCCGGGCCGATGGTGCCGGGGCTTGCCGCCGCCTCCTGTCCCACCCCCTGTCCGTAGCGGACCGGAGGATGGTGAAGCTCGCCGCCGTAGCGCACGACCACCTCGCGCTGCTGCGGCGGCAGGCGCAGGCGATAGCGCTCGAAGGGGATCGGCTCGCGTCCGCCGCCGATCCGATCCAGTTCGCCCTCCCCGACCACTCGCGGTTGGAAGCCGGCGTGCAAGTCGAACGTGAGGGTGCGCGGCGCCCCGTCCGGCAAGGTCAGCCGATCGGTGACCGTCAGGCGGTGCGATGTCGGATCGAGCGCGACATCGAGATCGTGCTGGAGGACGGCGGCGGCCGCAGCCGGGGCCAGCCCCAGCCATAGCAGGCAGGCAATCAGTCGCATGGGCTTTCGGGCGAAGTGAGAACTTCTGTGTATTATAGGGAGATGCACATCAAAACCTATCTTGCAGTGGGCGCGCTCGCCCTGCTGCTCTTCGCAGGCGGCCTGCCCCTTGCGGCCCGGGCCGAAACACCGGTGGTGGACCCCAAGGTGGTCGACCTGCGCCAGCTACCGACCCTGGATCGCATCATTCCGCTGCTGGCGGACAAGCGGGTGGTATTCGTCGGCGAGACCCACGACCGCTACAGCCACCACCTGGTACAGCTGGCGGTGATCCGCGCCATGCACACCCGCCACCCGGACCTGGCCATCGGCCTGGAGTTTTTTCAGCAGCCTTACCAGGAGCACCTGGACGCGTACATCGCCGGTGACATCGACGAAGTCACCATGCTGCGCCGTACCGAATACTTCGACCGCTGGCGCTTCGATTACCGCCTCTACCGCCCCATCCTCCAGTATGCCCGCGAACACGGTATCCCGCTGGTGGCCCTCAACGTCCCGGCCGAGCTCACCCGCGAGGTGGCCGAGGGCGGTTTCAACGGCCTGAGCGAAGCGCTGCGCGGCGAACTGCCGGAAGTCGCGCGCGACGACGCGCGCTACCGCCAGCGCCTGGAGGCGATCTACGCCAGCCACCCGCAAGGCGACAATGCCGACTTCGAAAACTTCCTCGATGCCCAGTTACTCTGGGATGAAGGCATGGCGGAGCGCGCCGCCGAGTACCTGAAGCGGCATGCCGAGCGCAAGATGGTGATCCTGGCCGGCACCGGCCACATCGCTTGGGGCATCGGCATCCCCCAGCGCCTGGCCCGCCGTATCGAAGTCGATTACGCCACCCTGATCAACGACCCGCAGGAGAGACTGTCCCCGGGTCTGGCCGACTTCGTCCTGCTGCCCGAGCCCCAGGATTTGCCGCCGCCGGGTCGCCTCGGCATCTACATGGTTTCCGCCCCGACCGGGGTACGCATCGAGCGCTTCGCCGAAGACAGCCCCGCCGCCGGCGCAGGCCTCAAACCGGGAGACCGTATCGTCGAGGTCGAAGGCCAACCAATCGGCAACCCCGCCGACGTCCACCTCACCCTGCTCGGCCGCGAACCCGGCCAGACCGTCGAACTCGCCGTCGTGCGCGAGCGCTGGCTGGAGGCCGATGAACAGCTGACCTATCGGGTCGAGCTGCACTAGCCTCGCCCAGCGGTCCCCCTGCACCCCCAGGGCAAACGCATACTCACAGTGGCTGGTTGAAACCCGCGAACCGTCGACCCGGCTCGGCGCGGCATTCGATGACCGCATGCACGCACTCAAGGCCAAACTCGCCCACGCGAAGGCCGAAGAGATAGAGGCCGGTCACGCGGTGGCGGTGATCCTCCACGACGTGAAACGAATGCTGGAGGTCATGCCGCAGATGGGCGCCGACATGCAACGCATCACCCACACCATGGACGAAATGAACGCCAAGATGAGCGGCGTACCGGTGATGGCCAGCGAGATGCAGCGCATGAACCACCAGATGGGGATCATGACCTACGGCGTCGACTCCACCATGGGGCGGGGGGCGGATGATGCCGTGGTAGTCCGTTAAAGGCGCGGTAGCGACCGGCGACGGCAACTTACGGCTCGATGGCCTTAGCACGTGGCGTCTCGGGGCAATTCGTGAGTCGTTCAGCCGGAGACGTAGCGGACTGGGCTCCCTATGTACGCGCACAGTGCTGCGTCATTCGATAGCAGCGAAATGCCCTCTACTGTGGACTGGGCAACGAGCAGGCGATCGAACGGGTCCTTATGGTGATTCGGCAGGTTCGCCACCGCGGCGGTATGCGCGCTGGTAATTGGCAGTTCGATATAACCGCCATCGAGCAAAGCTCGACGGAATAAGTGAGGATCTACGCGAAAATCAGGCCTTCCAAGCCCGTTCTTGATGGCGACTTCCCACACGCTGACGGGGCTGAAAAACAGTTCGTTCCGATCATCCAGAATCAGTACCTCCGCTTCGGACGGCAGCTTTCCCGAGCTGCCCGAAGCGGTCGTCCCCGCCCAGAGCAGGAGGTGGGTATCCAGCAGCAACTTCATTCGCCGAGCCCAAACATTGCGGCGATCTCATCTTGTCCCAGGCTGTTGAAGGTTGCCGCGTCGGGCACCTCGACCTGACCGACAAGGAATCCCATGCGGTTGGCCGGCGACGGCTCAGGCGCGTCGATTGCTGTGACCTTAACCAAAGGTTTGCCTGCCTTGGCAATGACGAAGGCCTCCCCTTTTGCCGCGCGTTCGACGAGACGGGAGAGATGGGTCTTGGTTTCGTGGATGTTGAAGGTTTCCATCGGGAATCACTCACCACAAAGACTTAGTCCGATTAGTTTAGTCCAGCCCAATATTCAGGGGCAACGCCGGTTGCAACCATCAGTCGCCCGACAGGTCTGTGGTAAGTAGACTAACCCGCCTGTCGAACCCGACCGCTGGAACCCATGCCCGAGAAGAAACACTCCGACGCCATCCGCATCCGCGGGGCGCAGCAGAACAACCTGAAGAACCTCGACCTCGACATCCCCCTTGGCGAGCTGCTGGTGATCACCGGCGTCTCCGGGTCAGGCAAGTCGTCGCTGGCGTTCGATACCCTCTATGCCGAGGGGCAGCGGCGGTACGTGGAGACCTTTTCGCCCTACGCGCGGCAGTTCCTGGACCGCATGGACCGGCCGGCGGTGGAGCGGATCGAGGGGGTGCCGCCGGCGATCGCCATCGACCAGACCAATCCGGTGCGCACCTCCCGCTCGACGGTGGGCACCATGACCGAGCTGAACGACCACCTGAAGCTGCTGTTCGCGCGGGCGGCGCGGCTGTTCTGCGGGTGCTGCGGGCGGCCGGTGGAGCGGGACACGGCGGAGGCGGCGGCGGAGCGGCTGATCGCCGAAGGCGACGTGGCGCGGGCGGCGGTGACCTTCACCCTGAAGGTGCCTTCGAGCCTACCGGTCGAGGAGATGGAGCAGTTGCTCGCCTCCCAGGGCTATACCCGTATCCATGCCCGCGGCGAGGGGATTCTTGAGGTGGTGCAGGACCGGATGCGGCTTAGTGCCGACCGGCGCGACCGCATCAACGAGGCGCTGGAGAAGGCCTTCGCCGCCGGCAACGGCCGTGCGGCGGTGCACGACCTGGACGGCGAGCACACCTGGCGCTTCTCCACCGACCTGCACTGCGCCGAGTGCGACATCGACTACGCCGACCCGACCCCCAACCTCTTCTCCTTCAACTCGCCGGTGGGGGCCTGCCCCACCTGCCGCGGCTTCGGCCGGGTGATGGGGATCGACCCGGCGCTGGTCGTCCCGGACGAGGGGATGACCCTGGACGCCGGCGCGGTCAAGCCGTTCCAGAGCGACAGCTACTACGAATGCCAGGTGGAGCTGAAGCGCTTCGCCAAGAAGGCCGGCATTCCGCTGAAGACCCCGTGGCGCGAACTGACCGGCGCGCAGCGCGCCTGGGTCTGGGAGGGCGACGGGGACTTCGACGAGGGGGTCTGGTACGGGGTGCGCCGCTTCTTCGACTGGCTCGAGAGCAAGGCCTACAAGATGCACGTGCGGGTGCTGCTCTCCCGCTACCGCAGCTACGACGAGTGCCCCACCTGCCGCGGCGCCCGCCTGAAGCCCGAGGCGCTGCACTGGCGACTCGGCACCAGGGACGACGCCGCCGCGGTGCTCGCACCGGCGCAGCGCTTCCATCCTCGCGGCATGCCGCTGGACGCCGCCACCCTGCAATCGGTGCCGGGGCTGACGGTGCACGACGTGATGCGCCTGCCGCTGGAGAAGTCCAAGGCCTTTTTCGACGGCATCCATCTGCCCGCGCCCCTGGATGAGGCGGCCGACCTGCTGCTGACCGAGGTTCGCTCCCGCCTCGCCTACCTCAACGAGGTCGGACTCGGTTATCTCACCCTGGACCGCCAGTCGCGCACCCTCTCCGGCGGCGAGGTGCAGCGCATCAATCTCACCACCGCCCTGGGCACCTCGCTGGTCAACACCCTGTTCGTGCTGGATGAGCCGAGCATCGGCCTGCACCCGCGCGACATGGGCCGCATCAACGGCGTGCTGCACCGCCTGCGCGATGCCGGCAACACCCTGGTGGTGGTGGAGCACGATGAGCTGGTGATGCACGCCGCCGACCGCATCCTCGACATGGGCCCCGGCCCCGGCGAGCGCGGCGGCGAGGTGGTTTTCTTTGGCGACCCGCAGGCGCTGTTGCGCGGAGACTCGCTCACCGCCGACTATCTCACCGGCCGCAAGGCGGTGGCCCCGCCGCACGCCCCGAAGCCGCTGGCGGCAAAGCAACTGGAGCTGCTCGGCGCGAGCGAGCACAACCTGAACGAAGTGGACGTGGCGATCCCACTGGAGCGGCTGGTCTGCGTTACCGGCGTCTCCGGCTCCGGAAAGTCCACCCTGATACGGGACGTGCTCTACCCGGCCCTCACGAAGTCGTTGGGCGGCACGGTGGAGACCCCGGGGGGCGCCCACCGAGCTCTGCACGGCGTCGAGTACCTGGATAACGTGGTGCTGGTGGACCAGTCCCCCATCGGCAAGTCGGCCCGTTCCAACCCGGCCAGCTACGTCGGCGCCTTCGACGCCGTCCGCAAGCTGTTCGCCGCCGAGCCGGAGGCGCTCCGGCGCCGCTACACCGCCGGCACCTTCAGTTTCAATTCCGGCAACGGCCGCTGCCCCACCTGCGGCGGCACCGGCTTCGAGCACGTGGAGATGCAGTTCCTCTCCGACGTCTACCTGCGCTGCCCCGACTGCGACGGCCGCCGCTTCCGGCCCGAGGTGCTGGAGGTGAAGCGCCTCGGCGCCGACGGCGGAGCCCACTCCATTGCGGACGTGCTGGAGATGACGGTAAACGAGGCCACCATCGCCTTCGCCGACCAGCCGGCCGTGCTCAAGGGGCTGGAGCCGCTGCAGGCGGTCGGCCTCGGCTACCTGCACCTGGGCCAGCCCACCCCGACCCTCTCCGGCGGCGAGGCGCAGCGGCTTAAGCTCGCCGGCCACCTGGCCAAGAGCGGCAAGGCGAAGGGCGGTACGACGCTGTTCCTGTTCGACGAACCCACGACCGGGCTGCACTTCGACGATGTCGCCACCCTGCTGCGCGCCTTTCAGCGGCTACTGGACGCAGGACATTCGCTGCTGGTGATTGAGCACAACCTGGACGTGATCGCCGCGGCCGACTGGCTCATCGATCTCGGGCCGGAGGGCGGCGAGGCAGGTGGGCGGATTGTCTCCACCGGGATGCCGGACGAGGTCGTTGCCTGTACGACCAGCCACACCGGCCGAGCCTTGGCCGAGTACCGCGAACGCAACGCCGCCCGCACTCTTGTAGGGTGTGCTGAGCCCCGCGAAGCGCACCGGTCGCTTGGCGACAACGCGGGAGGTGCGCTTCGTTCCTCGGCAACTGCTCCCTGCGTTGCTCTACCTCCTGCATCCATGCAGTCGTCAGCACACCCTACGGGTGATTGGGAATCGGGCCGGGTGGCGAATGCGGCGGTAAACGACATCGAGATCCGCCACGCCCGCGAGCACAACCTTCGCGGGGTGGACATCACCATCCCGCGGGACAAATTCACGGTCATCACCGGCGTCTCCGGCTCCGGCAAGAGCACCGTCGCCTTCGACATCCTCTTCGCCGAGGGCCAGCGCCGTTACCTCGAGTCCCTCAACGCCTACGCCCGCCAGTTCGTGCAACCGGCGGCGCGGCCCGACGTGGACGCGGTGCTCGGCATTCCGCCGACTGTGGCCATCGAACAGCGCACCAGCCGCGGCGGGCGCAAGAGCACGGTCGGCACCCTGACCGAGGTGCACCACTTTTTGCGCCTGCTCTACGTCAAGCTCGGCGTACAGCACTGCCCGGAGTGCGAAATCCCCATCGAGCAGCAGGACCCGGCCGCGATCCACGCCCGCCTGCTGCGCGAGCAGCGCGGCCGCAACGTCACCCTGTTCGCCCCGCTGGTGGTCTCGCGCAAGGGGATCTACCGCGAGCTGGCCGAGTGGGCCGCCGCGCGCGGTTACCAAGAACTGCGGGTCGACGGCAAACTACTGCCGACCAACTCCTGGCCGAAGCTGGACCGCTACCGCGAGCACGACATCGACCTGCCGGTGGCGACCCTCAAGGTGACGCCCAAGGCCGAGGCCGAACTGCACGAGGCGGTCGCCAAGGCGCTGGAGCTGGGCAAGGGCACACTCAAGGTGGGCAATACGGTATTCTCCACCGCCCGCGCCTGCCCCTCCTGCGGCCTCGGCTTCCCGGAACTGGATCCGCGCCTCTTCTCCTACAACTCCAAGCACGGCTGGTGCGAACGCTGCTTCGGCACCGGGGTGGTGCTGCCCGGCTTCGATGCCGAACAGAGCGGCGAGGAGTCGGAGTGGCGCGAGGTGGAGGCGAAGCCCTGCCCCGCCTGCCACGGCGCGCGCCTGAATCCCACCGCCCTGGCGGTAGAATTCCGCGACTGCTCCATCGCCGAACTCTCGGCCCTGCCGGTGAAGTCGGCCCACGCCTGGTTCCGCAAACAGAAACTGAAGGGCCGCGAGCAGGCCATCGCCCGCGACATCCTGGCGGAGCTGACCGGCCGGCTCGGCTTCCTGGAGCAGGTGGGCCTCGGCTATCTGGGCCTGGATCGTGCCGCCCCCACCCTATCCGGCGGCGAGGCGCAGCGCATTCGCTTGGCCGCCCAGCTCGGCTCCAACCTGCGCGGGGTCTGCTACATCCTCGACGAGCCGACCATCGGCCTGCACCCGCGCGACAACCGCCTGCTGCTTTCGACCCTGCACGCGCTGGAGGCGAAGGGCAACACCGTGGTGGTGGTCGAGCACGACGAGGAGACCATCCGCATGGCCGAACACGTGGTCGACCTCGGCCCCGGCGCCGGCAGTCGCGGCGGCTACGTGGTGGCCCAGGGGACATTTGACGACCTGCTGGCCGCGCCCGAGTCCCTCACCGGCCGCTGCCTGCGCGAGCGGGAGAACGGTCCCCCGGCCCTTCCCGCCCCGGCGGAGCGGCCCGACTCCCCTGGCACCCTCCAGGTGCGCGGCGCCGACCTGCACAACCTGAACGACATCGATCTGGACCTGCCCCTCGGCCGGCTGGTCTGCGTCACCGGCGTGTCGGGCTCCGGCAAGTCGACCCTGGTGCGCTCCGTGCTGCGCGACAACCTCTCGCGCCTGGTGGGCAAACGCGGGCGCAGACCGGCGCCGACCGGCTGCGCATCCCTCGACGGCTGGCAGGGACTGGAACGGGTGCTGGAGGTGGACCAGACCCCGATCGGCAAGACACCGCGCTCCTGCCCGGCCACCTACATCGGCTTCTGGGACGACATCCGCAAGCTGTTCGCCGCCACCGCCGAGGCCAACCTGCGCGGCTACAAGCCCGGGCGCTTCTCCTTCAACGTGGCCGGTGGCCGCTGCGAGGTATGCGAGGGCCAGGGGATGCGGCGTATCGAGATGAGCTTCATGCCCGATGTCTCGGTCCCCTGTGAAACCTGCCGCGGCGCCCGCTTCAACAGCGAGACCCTGGCGGTGCACTACAAGGGCAAGGACATCGGCCAGGTGCTGGCGATGGAGGTGGACGAGGCGGTCGACTTCTTCGCCGCCCACCCGCGCATCCACCGCGCCCTCGCCCTGCTCAAGGAGGTCGGCCTCGGCTACCTCACGCTGGGTCAGCCGAGTCCCACCCTCTCCGGCGGCGAGGCGCAGCGCATCAAGCTGGTGTCGGAGCTGGCCAAGGCCAGCTCCGGCAAGACCCTCTATGTCCTCGACGAGCCCACCGTCGGCCTGCACATGGCCGATGTGGACAAGCTCGTCGGCGTCCTGCATCGCCTGGTCGCCGCCGGCAACTCGGTGCTGCTGATCGAGCACAACCTGGACGTGATCGCCGCGGCGGACTGGGTGGTGGACCTGGGCCCGGAGGGCGGCGAAGGCGGCGGCAAGGTGGTTGCTCAGGGCGCCCCGCACCAACTGGCCGGCCGCAAGCGCTCCCATACCGGGCGGGCGCTGTCGGAGTTTTTCGGGGGTTGATCACGGGGAAACGGGGCGCACGGGGAAATTACCCTGGAGCCCTTGGCACTGGTTTTCGCGCCGTAATCGCGAAGCAAACGGAGGCCAGCCGCGCCTCGAATCGTGTAGGAGAGCCGTAACCCTGCGGGGCATGAATCCCCGGCGCGATTCCGGCACGCAGCGCCGGTTCTTGCGATGCTGAGGCGGCTTAACGCCGCTGAATCGCGCCGGGACGGCCCTCCCACAAGCTCACGGCCGGCTCCGCGAGTCTTGTTTGATGGCTTCGTAGGATGGGCAAAGCGCCGCCTATCTGCTTGCTGGAGCACGAACCTGACCGGCGCGTGCCCATCGACCGACGCGGATGGGCACGCGCCGTAAAGCGATGGTGCCAATCCGAGCCGATGGGCGGCGGCGCTTTGCCCATCCTGCGCGCTGTTCCCCCGTGACCATCGCCCAGCGCCTCGCGGAACTCCCCGCCTCTTCTATCTGTCGAACCGTTTCGGGTGCGTAATTTCCCGTACACCGGCCGCTGGCAGGCTCGACTGGCCTGCTGCAGCGGCACACGGACCGTGCCGCCTCCCGAACTTCTTGTGCTCTCGGGAGGCTGTGGTTGGAAAGAGACACGGATGGCTTTTCCGACGTCTGCCAGGGCCGCCATAACAACGGAACCGGAGCACTAGTCGCATGAACGTCATCATCCGCCACCCCGTCCTGGCCCTGCTCGCGGGCATCGTGCTGGGCGCCCTTGTCATCAGCTGGGGCAAGCAAACGCCCGTCGAGTTCGCCGCTGCCGTGCCACTGCACGACAAGGGGGTCTCGACCTTTTACGTGGACGGTGAGGTCGACGGCCTGGGCAAGGTCGAGTTCCTGGTGGATACCGGGGCAGGCTACACCACCATCAATGAAGAGACATTGGCCACCTTGCAGTCGAAGTCGCTGGCCCGTTACAGCCGCGAGCTGGAGGGGGTGTTGGCCGACGGCCGCCGGATGCAGGTCTCGGTTTATCGCATTTCGAACATTGCGCTCGGCGATTGCGAGCTACGGGACGTGGAGGCTGCGGTATTTCCGGGCAGCACCCGCTTTCTGCTGGGGATGAATGCCTTGCGGCAGGCGGCCCCGTTTGCCTTCGTGACCGAACCGAAGCCGCATTTGGCGCTGGGCCGCTGTTCGACGCAGAGCAGTTTTTGATCCGGAGCAAAATCATCCTCCCGCGTGATTGGGTTTGGACAAGGAAGCTTGCCGGTGCAACTAGTGAGCATTCTGGGCCGCTGGCGGCCTTTCGCGCCTAGAATGCTGCATCGATCGAGAGAGCCGTGCCCGCTTCGCAAGGAACTTCTCGCCTAACACAAAGATTCAACATTTCTAACGCGTGCCTTGATCGGGCGTTCGTGGGAAGCACGTGTTTGCCGCAAGCCTAAAGCAACCTGCGTCACTCGCAATGGTAGTCTGATGACAGAAGGCGCTCGCCGGTTTCCTCCCCTTTATCGAGCCGTGCGAGCTCGAAATGCCAAGCGGCCGTCTCCACCCAGGTGATTAGGTCCAACAGAGCCGCGGCGCGCGACGTCAGATCCGCCTCGCCGAGCAGGCAACCGCCCAATGCGCGGAGTTCCGGCCAATGGGTGCTGCCCGGGTGCTCAATGAGTCGGCCCAGCGCTTCGCGGGCTCTGGCTCCGGGGGCGCTGACGCCTGCCTCGAGCCAGAGCGTCAAAGCCGAGCGCCACTCCGCCAGCCAGACGGCGACCGCGGGCGTCACGGTTTCAGTGTTGCGGAGCGCCATGCCCCCTCCTCGGGCTGATAGATACCGATGGGATCGATCAACAGCTCACCTCCCATGGTAAATAGACGGCCAAACAGCAAGGCGTCGGCACTAAGGGAATCCAACAGGCTTTCGAAACCGCGTCGCTTTTCGCCATTGAAGGCGCTATCGAGCGGTATGGCTGCACAGAATCCGCCGGCCAACGGCAGGCGCCACCACTGGTTTTCCACTAGCGCAGCGTTGATGTCGGGAGGGATTTGCAATAACAAGGGCCAGCGCGGTGCCGGTGCTAGCGGTTCCGTCGCTGCTGCCGCCACGAAACGGCGACGCAGCTCGTTGAAATCGCGGGTGACCGGTGGCAAAGCTCCCTGGGCCAGCCGAACCACACGGGTATCGTCGCGGGCAGAGAGCCGACCATCGAGGGAAACCCAGCCTCGTTCCAGCAGCACCCGACTCCCTGGTAGCTCGTGCAGCGCCAAGCCGGCAACCCAGTACTCCCGCTTCCAAGCCGACTCCGCGCTCCATTCGCTGGCCGCCGCGGCGGCTCGCTTGCGCGAGCTGGTGATCCGATACCAGCGCTCCTCAACCGGAGCGTACAAATGGACGGTCACCCCCTCCTGGCCGGTGGCGGTCCGCCAACCCTCGGCGCCGGCCGCGATCAGCTCCAGCCCGAGGACTTCCTGATAACTGGCACGACCGCTTCCAGCCAGTTGTAGCAACGGGCGCGCCGGCGGCCTACTGCCGATGGCGCGCAGCAACAGCCAGGTCCTGGCGAGGCGGGCATTGAGCAGTTCACCTGTCGCAAAGTCGCGGCCGGCCGCACGCTCGCGAAGCAGGTGTGACAAACCCTCGACCAGGGTCGCCGGAAGCGACAGACCGGCCTGACGCGCCGCCACCGCGAGGGCTTCGCCCCGCTCGATCTGTGGTGGAGTCAGGGCGCTGCGACCGCTGGCCGCCAGCACCAACAACCACTGCCGCAGTGATGCCACCGCCTCAACCTGCTCCGGCTTCAATGTCAGCCCCGTCGCGGCCGCATCGAACAAGCCGTGTTGGCGGCGCATGCTGTAGACCACCACGGCGCGGTGAACGCAACGCTCGGCGCCGCAGCTGCAGGTGGAGTGGGCGAGTCCGCTGGTCCTTGGCACCCAGACCCGAAAGGAGCGCTCCAGGGTGACCGTCCCGACCAAAGCGTTGAGCTCCATTGTCACGCTCGCCGCAATGCCCTCCCAAAGCAGCCGCTGCGCTCGGCGCACGTGAGCCGGACCAAGCCGGCGGTCCAACCGCTCGCTATCCGGCTCAAGCCACTCTGGAAGCCGGGTGGAAACCGCCGCCGGCTGGGTTTGCGCCACAGCCATCAACCCGATCAGAAGTGCCACCCGGTGGTGGCATGGCCCCGTGGCAGGACAGCTGCATTCCAGCTGCGCGAATCCAACGCCGGTCAGTTTTTGGGTGTGCCCCTCCAACCGCTGAGTCGGTACGCCGGACGAGCAGCTCAGCGCCGCCGCATCAGAGGCCTTGTGTCCGCGCCGAAGCAGGCCGCGGTTGGCCCAGTCGATGATGGCGGACTCATCAAGCTCCGTTAGCCACGCGGCCAGTTCCGGCGAAAGCTCGGCGAGCGTCATGCGGCCTCGACCAGACGCTCCAGCCGACCGATGAGCGACGAGATTAAGCGCGGCGGGACCTCACCCAGTTTCAGGCCCTGGGAGTCCCACCGCTCCGGATCGGGCCTGTGGCTGAACTTCACCGCGCCCAAAACGCAGGGGTTGTCCCATCCCATGGCCACGTCGCAATCCTCCATTTCGATAGCGACTTCGATGCCGGTCAGGGGGTAAAAACGTTCATACCGGAAGACGTGCGCGCCATCCTGATCGCCCACCTTGAACCCCCACTTCTCCATGGCCCGCTTGAAGTTGCCCCACAGTGCCGCCTTTCCGTGGAAGCGGGTGAGTTCGTCCTGCGCTCGCTCGGTCTCGGCCAGATGGAACACATCGCTGTCGAACTGATCAATGAACGGCGTGAGTTCGTAGTCGGCGAAGTGCTGTTGCCAATCCTCCCGCTCTCCCGGGGAAGCCTCCAGCGGGTGCCAGAGCCGGACCTCGGCATTGGTGAGACTGACCGGTCCGTCTTCGCGGTCGATGAGCGCAGTATCCTCCGCTATGCGAAAAGTGACGTCGCCTTCCGACTGCTGCTGAACCCACACCAGGGTGCGCCCTACGAGCTGAAGGATCGGATGGGACAGAAACAGCTGTTGCCAACGCGCGCCCTGCCAGCTCTTGCCGCAGTCGAAGGCCTCCTCGAAGCGCTCCTTGAGTTGTTGGACCACCGGCTTGACGTTCTTTTTCAATAGCTTGAACCGGTCATCAGCCGCAGCGCGCTTCTCGGGGTCTTCCTCCTTTTTCGCCTTGGGTAGCGAAACTGTCACCTTGCCGGTAGTCGTCTGGGTTACCCGCAGGCCAAGATCCGGTTTCAGTTCGACCCGATACTGGTAGGGACCAACGTCGAGCAACAGACCGTCCGTCCCCAAGTCGAGCGTCGGCACCAGCTCATCCGCCAACTCCCCCAGTGCAATGCCGCGACGCTGCGCGGCGGCGGCGAGCGCCTCGGAGGCGGCTTCCCGCACCACATGCCGAATCTTCGTCGCCCGTCTGATGTTGTCGAGAGTGTACAACGCGTACACCGTATCCATTTCACCGATGGAATGCGCCACCTGCACCGCCACCTGAAATTTGCGCTTGTGCCACTCGTTGATGGCGCTGCTCAGGAGCGGCACCAAACGGTCGTCGGGGAACGCGCCGGCCAGCCGCAGCAACCAAGTCTGCTTGGCCAATCCGCCACCGCTGACCCACGCCTGCAGCAGTTGCTCTACCAACGCGGCCTGCTGCGTCGGCCTTATCAGGCCAAACACTTGACGCGAATAGCGGGGAGCGCCTCCCCATTCAGCAGCGGCAAACAAGTCGAGCCCCCAGTCAAGCAACACGGACGGGAGGGGCAATTCCTCGCTGCTGCCCAAAAGCACCTCGACTTGAGACTTGCGCCGGCCGCGGGAGCGGGCAGCGTACTTCTCCAGCTGCGTCGCATCGACATCACTTAAAGGGTCGAGCCCGGTGGTATCACCGCCCAGTGCCTCGATGCGATCAAGGATGTTGCCGCGCTGTACGTCGTTCCATCGCTCGCCATGGTCACGTAACAAAGTGATCAGTAGATCGAGGGCAGCAGGATCGGCGCTTGCACACAAGCCGCGTACTGCGACATCTCGGACAGGGGGAACATCACTGGTCAACAAGCCACTGGCGACCAGCGCATTTACCGACACCTTGGCAAGTCCTTGGGCCAGGGAGGCATCCATTGCCCGCTTGCCGGCATGGGCCTCGATGTGTTCCTGCAGCGGCGGCAGCACGGCATCGGTAAGGAGCCGAAACGCCCATTGCGGTTGCTCGCCGAGGGCATCGATGACCTTCACCGGTGACTGTTCGAGGCCAAGCGCCAGCAGTTGCTCCATAGCTACCCGCTCTTCCGCCGAAGCGTACTCCCACGCGTCGGCGATGTTGCCAGCGCACAATCGTGCGAGCCGCGTACGGGATTGGGTTCCGAGGAGCGGCCACAGGTGGACTACCCATCTGCATTCCGCTGAATCGAGATCCTCTCTCGTGGCAAGCGCTTCATCCACCACGGTGGGGGCTTCGCCAAGCCAGTTCTCCAAAAGCAGCCGGAAGCTGTCATGGTTTTGCCACACCAGCATGCGAAAACATTTCAGCGCCAGTGACTTCCTGGCGGCGGTCGCATCAGTGCGCTGCCACCACTGCTCCAACAGAACGGCTGGGATCTCCCCGTCTCCCGCGCACCAGACATCGATGCACATACCCAGATGCCGCTCCAGCAGTTCCGGATCCAACGGTTCGGACAGGTGGAGCCCCAGGTTTTGCAGAGCCTGTTTGAAGAGCTTTGCACAGTTCCGCTCCGCAGCGACTAGAGCGATCCGTGTGAGCAGAGCCGCGTCGCCGAGAGCTACGATGTGCACCGGTTGCAGGCGCTCGATGGCGTTCAGCCAAGTCTCCGCAAGCCCCCCCAGAATGACGGCCTGCAAGGTACTGGTAGCGCGCGCGGTCCCCCAGTGCCGGCGCCCGTACTCATCCCCTGCGCGCTGAAGTAGTACAAGTGCCGTTTCAGTCGCCTTTTGCTCAACGACCCACTCACCGATGAGCCGATAAACGGCTTCATCCTTCTGTGGCAACCCTTTCGGCAACAACCCATCGCGGTCCAGCGCCTTGGCCAGCGCGAACCATCCCGCCGGGTCGTTGTGAAACGAGGAGAAGTCATCTTCGGCAAAGGCGCGCCGCTCCTCGGGGCTGAGGGAGTCAAGGAACGGCTCGGCGCCTCCAAACGCCGCAAAAATATCATCACGATGGGTGGCCAGCACCCCGGCCGCGTCCATTCTCAGGCGGCGCGGATTTTCGCGGTAGAAGGCTTGTGACTTAACGCCGAGCGCCTTGGTCAGAAGCTGCCACAGCGGGTTTTTTCCGGACACACCTTTGGCTTGGCTCAATGCCCCGGCCAGTAAGGTGTACCAGCGACGCCGATTGTAAAGCCCCAGCACATGGGGGTAGTCCAATACCTTGAACAGCATAGCGAAATTAAGTGAGGGGAAGCTGCGACCAATCAGTTCAAGCTGCCGTTCCAGCTCCAAAAAAGGTGCGCCCAGCGCCAGCCAACGCTTGAGCATCTGCTCCTGGTTGCCTTGCCCCAAGAGCCTGGAAGAGAGGAAAGGCAGGGTGCCTTCCCAAGCGATCTGGCTGCCGGCCTCCGCCGTTGGCCGAAGGCCGAGCAACCAGGTTTCCACCGGCGCGGCCTCCTCTCTGCACAACAGGTAATTCAGGATGGCCTCCGCGTCCGGACCACCAGCAGCGGCGCACGCATACTGTTCGGCAAATCGGACCAGACGGTCCTGCGCCACTTGCGGCGCCTCTTCGGTCGGCCGACCGGTCGGATCCAGCAGATCCCAGACCACCTCGTCGAAGTACACGCCCAGCTCCGCGACGGGGGCGATCCTCCGATGCCCAAGCAGGGTAAAGCAGTGGTCGACCTCGATATCGGGCACCACACCACCCTTCAAATATTTCAAAAGCAGCGAGTGGCAAGGGTCGCCAAGGCCACGCAGGCGCGCCCGATCCAAAAGGCGCAATGCTGCTCGGACACGACCACGGTTCAACCCCATTTCCATCGGGGTCGACCCGAGGTCGTCTTCCACCCCAACCTGGGCGCCGCGCGCCATGAGCAGATCGATCATCCCCATCTGTTCGTACATGACCGCGAAATGCAATGCCGTGCGTCCGCTACTGTCGCGCGCGCCCAGCAGGGCACCTTTATCCAGCAACCAAGTGGCCGCGTCCACCGCCCCGATTCGGGCTGCCAGCGTCAAAGGCAGATTACCCAAACTGTCGACACAGGTTTCCAGGTTGTTCCCCAATGCCTCCTCAAGCGCAGGCAGATTGTTTGTCTTTATGGCCTCGACAACCGCTTGCATTGCATCCCCCCCCTCTTGGTGGTTTGACTCATTGTTGTTGTGCCACCCGGCCCTGCCGCGCACTCCAACGCCTTCCGGCCAGGCAGTCGCCCACCCAGTTGGCCAGTTGCTCCGGGGTCATCGCCCCGATATCCATCCCTGCCGCCGCCAACTCCCCGGCCAGCACGCGGTCGTAATCCGGCTCCGCCCGGTCGTCCAGGGCGGCCAGCCCAAGCAGCGTCACCCCCGCGGCATGCAGACGCCCGACGGAGGCGACCAGCGCATCTGCATCCCCGCCTTCGAAAAAATCGCTGATTAGCACCAGCAGCGTCCGGCGCGGGCGCCGCACCTGCCTGGCGGCATAGGCAACCGCCCCGGCAATATCGGTGCCGCCACCCAGTTGTACGCCCAACAGCAATTCAACCGGTTCGCCGACCCGATCCGTAAGGTCCACCACCGTGGTGTCGAACAGCAGGAGCCGCGTCCTGAGGCTCCGCAGCCCAGAAAATACGGTGGCGAGCACCGCACTGTGAATCACGGAGTCGAGCATGGAGCCGCTCTGGTCCACCAAGATGACAATCTCCCACGGCAGTTCCTGAAGACGGCGCGGCCAGAACCAGAGGCGTTCCGGGACCAGGGTTCCGCTGACGAGATCAAAGTGACGCAGGTTGCGGGTGATAGTGGTGCGCCAGTCCAGATTGGCCAACACAGCCGCACCACGATGGCCGTGCCGCCGCCGGGTCCCGGCGCAGGCATTGCGTACCCGCCGGGCGAAGCGGGCCTCCAGCTGTGCCACCACCCGTGCAATAAGCCGGCGGGCCTCGGCCAACGCTGAGGCCTTAAGACGCGATCGGAACCGCAACAATATCCCGACCATTTCGATGGTGGCGGGCGCGCGGGCAAGCGCTTCCGGATCGGTGAGCAGTTCAGTCAGCCCGTAGCGGTCGAGCGCCTGGCGCTCCAGTGTTTCCGCGGTTTCGCGGGGAAAAAGGGTGCGCACCCCGTCCAGCCAGCGGGGCACGGTGAGTCGCGACGGCCCCAACCCGGCCCCGCACTGCTCACCGTAGCTGCGGCCAGCCTGTTCGCGGTCGTAAAGAAATGCCAACAGCCGGTCACGCTCGGCGTCCTCCCCCACCAGCCTGGCCCCGCCGGCACCTTGATCGCCCGGCCCCGCTTCTCCACGTGTGAGTTCGTCGGCGGCGACCTCGCCCAGGATCAAGCGCCAGCGCCGCAGCAATTCCCGCCGCTGCTCGGGGCCGAGCGCGTACAGCTGCGGCCCTTGTGAGGGCGAGTCGGGGTCCAGAGGCGGCGCAACAGTCAGTGCGGTCGGCGGCGGCGATTGCGTGGGCAAGCCGAGCCCCCAACTCTCGAGCAGCGCCCGGGTGGTCGCGGCAAGCCGGGTCATCTCGGCCGTTGCGGCCTCGTCCCAGAGCGTGTACGAATCGGCCCGCACGGGCTTGGCCAACAGGAGCGCAACGACCTCACCGAGGCTACGCAGTTCCTGCCGATTGAGGGCGGAGAAGGCGAGCCGCAAATGCGGCAGGGCAAATAGAAAGCGAAGTTCGCTCCACGCCAGGAACTCCTGGCTCAAGAGCGCCGCAAGCGGTGGTTCCTGCAACAGCGCTGCGCGGGCGGGCGGGACGAAACCACGCAGGAACTCTCCAAGGCGCACTGGCCAGGCACTGGCGGCCGCACAGGCCCGGGCGAATGCCGCCAGCGTGTTAGCCATGGGCACGGCACGGCGCACCGCCAGCAGGCCGCAGGCACGCCCGGCCAGCAGCGGTTCGGGTGAAGTCCTCTCGACCGCCGCCAAGACCTGCACAAACATCCTATCAGCACCGGGCTCCGGCATCAGGCCATTCAGCACCAGCAGTGCCTCGGCATACGCATCGAGCCGGTCGGATTCGGGTTCCCCTAACAACAAAAGACGGCGGCAGGCTTGCTCAAGGCCGGCGCCGAGCAATTCGGACAGCGCGGGCAGATTGCGCGCGCCCAGGACCTCACGCGCCCCGACCGCCACCTGCAACTTAGCGAGCCCGGTGACCAGCGCGGCAAAGTCCCCCTCCCGTGCGACCCAGCGCCCGACCTGCACCAGAATGCGATCGAACAGTGGGTGCAGCCCCATCCGGAGCGCCTCAATCAACAGTTGCGGCGCATTGCCCTGATCGCGGGCAAGCCGCTCGGTCAGGCAGGCCGCCGCCGCTTCCTGCACGTCCGCACCATAGTGGGAACACTCGGTCAGTCGCGCCTCGAGTTCCGGCTGCCACTGAAGCCGCCACACTTCACGTACGCGATCGAGATCGGTACCGGTGGTGAAGTCGGGCCCCTGTTCCAGTACCCCGTAGGCAACGGAAAGAAACCGGAGCTGATGGAGAAAGCGTGACTGTTGGCGGTGGCGGGCGGAGCGATAGATGTCCAGCACCCGTTCCCGCGCCTCTCCTGGACCGGTCGGAAGGCGCAGCTGCCGACAGCGCTGCCGGAAATCTGCCACCAGCGGCGAGACGGGATACCCTGCCGGCAACCGGCCGATCCGCGGCTCCGCCAGCAGGTGCGGCAACTCGGCGGCAAACCTCTCAGGGAGATGCAGATCCTTTGCGAAGGCGGCAGTCATGCCATCGAGCAACTCAGGCCGGCCGGCCGGGCAACCCCGCAGTGCTCCCAGCCTCTGTGCCATTGCCACCGCCTCAATGGCATCCGGCAACGCGACGGAGTCGCCCCTCGCCTGCAATTCGCGGGCTGCGCGGGTGGCCAGGACCGTGATCGCTTCACTGTGGGGGTCCTTGCGGGCGCGATTCCGCCACACCATCTGGTAGTAACCGACATCGCTCATTCCCGCCCCATACCCATTGGCGCGGTCGAGCCGTTCCAGGGAGTAGGGCATCAGGTGCACGCCCCCCGTCTCCCGCGCAGTCTGCGGCCAAAGCGAAGCAGGCATGTCGCCCAGCAAGGCGGCGACCGCCTCCACGTGGAAACCACCGAGTACGGCGAGAACCCGGCCTTGGGAGTCTTTTGTGGCAGCCGCAATCGCCGCCGCCATGGCCCGTTCGCGGGCGGTCGTTTCGGCGTCCGCCGGCTCATGCGGATCGCGTAACGTCAGGCACCAGAGCAGTAGCCGCTGGAAATACAGGTCCGGCTCCATGGTCAACCCGGCAGCCTCGAAGTGACGATCCCACCATTCGTTGAAATCGCGACAGCCGGATCGTTCGATCAGGTTGCGGTTAATGGCTGCCCGCCACAATGGCTCCTCGCCGAACCAGGAGGGCTCTTCGGCATCCTTCGCTTCCGTCCCGTCGGCTTCCCCGAGCCGTGCACCGAACGGAAGATCGATGAACCGCAGATCGGCACCGAGTCGGCTACCCTCGCGTATCGCCACCCACTCGGGCGAGAACTCGGCCAACGGGTAGAAACAGCGGTAACGCCCATTCTCCCCCGCTGCGCCGGGACGCACCTCGTAACAGTACAGCGCCAGGGGCGGACGGGCGTCGTTCGCGGCCAGATAGGGCAGCAGAGGGTCAGCATCGGCCGGCCCCTCGATAAGAATTCGATTGGGGCGCTCTCGCCGGATGAGCGCACCCAATTGCCGGGCGCAGGCGGGGCTGTGGTGACGGATGGGGACCAGCCGAAGATGATCGGACGTCGGGACGCGCGCCAGCCGTTCAGAGAGATCCGGCTCGTCCTCTAGAGCCACCGCTCACCTGCGAAAAGCGACTGCCAGAGCGGGTCCTCGGAGCGATGCTCCTGAACCAGACGTAAATAGTCACGGATCCGCCGACGGTCCTCCTCCTCGTCCTTGATGACCGTGCCCGAGAGATGGCGCAAAAGGCGCTCCGGGCCAGGTTCACCGCCGAAATACCAAGCTTCGGCACAGGCGCTCTGAAGTAGTCCGATCGCCTCGGCGGTCGACAAAGGATTCGCCAGCGGCTCCAACGCCACGCCTTCGGCACGTGCGCTGCGCAGTTCCTGGAAGACGGTCACCAACAGCGTCGCAAGGTCGACGGGAACGGTGGCTTCGATCCGCTCGGCGCACAGCAGCCGATCCACTTCCCGCCGGACCAACGCCACCTCCTGCCTCACGTCGCGCAGCGGTACGACGGTTTCGAAGTTGAAGCGACGTTTCAGTGCCGCCGACATCTCGTTGACACCGCGGTCGCGCAGATTCGCTGTGGCGATTACATTAAAACCGGGCCGTGCCAGCAGCAATGCGTCACTCCCCGGTAGTTCCGGAATGTGCAACATCCGGTCGGAGAGGATCGGCACCAAACTGTCCTGGACCTCCAGCGCGCAACGGGTAATCTCCTCGAAACGCAGCAGTCGGCCGTTGGCCATGGCCCGATACAGTGGCCCCGGTACCAGCGCCTGGGTACTCGGTCCGTGACGAAGAAGTTCCGCGTAGTTCCAGGTGTAGCGAATCTGCTCTTCCATGGTACCGGCACTGCCTTGGACGGTATCGGTGCTGACACCACTGATCGCCGCGGCGAGCAACTCCGACAACATCGATTTGGCGGTACCCGGCTCACCTACCAGGAGCAGACCGCGGTGCCCCGCCAACGTGACAATCGCCCGCTCGACCAGTGCGTCATTACCGAACAGTTTGCGCTCGATCGGTATCTCTGCGTGCGTTTCATCGCCCAGGATGAAACGACGCACCGCCTGGGGGCTCAGTCTCCAACCGGCGGGGCGAGGATGGATATCGGTCTTTGCTAACGCAGAAAGTTCCGCGACATAACGCTGTTCAGCCGGCTGGCGTTGGGCCGCGTGCGAGGAAGGCGTTTCGGTGTCCAAGTGACCGGTTGTCCCTTTTTGTTCGTTTTTGTCCCGAAATCAGGTTCCGATAATAAGCGCACTGTCTTTCCGGGAACAACTACTCGATATTCAACGTTGGCCGGACAGCCGTCGGGTGCGTCTGCGTCCAATCATTTCCAACTATTGCGCTCGGGGACTGCGAGCGACGAGAGGAGACCCAGGCATTCCGGACCGCCCCCGTTTTCTGCTGGAGACGAATACTGGACGGCATACCTCGTAATTTGACAAGCGTGTGCGGCTCTGCCCACAATCCATTCAACCATTTGGTTAAACCAACCGGTTAGTTGAATGAATGAAGCCGACTGCGGTACGCGGGCCCAGGTGCTCCAGGCCGCCACCCGGGAGTTTGTCGAGCAAGGCTACGCCGGCGCACGCGTCGACAGCGTGGCCCGGCGTGCCGGGGTGAACAAGGCCACCCTGTACTACCAGATCGGCGACAAGCAGGCACTGTACGCGGCGGTGCTCGACTGTCTGCTCGGCCGGTTGGCCGACCGGGTGGAGAGGGCGGTGGCCGTCGCCGATGGGCCCGAAGCACAGCTGCGCGCCTATGCGCTCGCCTTCGCCGATCCGGAGTTGCTGCCGCAGGTGGCGCCGGTCATGTTGCGCGAGGTCGCCGCGGGCGGGCGGGATCTGCCGACCGAGGCGCTCCAGCAAATGGGACGCATCGTCGGCACCATCACGCGCATCATCGCCAACGGCGTCGAACAGGGTCACTTTCGCCCAACCAGCCCCCATCTCGTGCATCTGATGGTGGTGGGCGCACTCTCCTTCTACACCGCCGGCGCACCCATTCGGGAACGGGTGCGGGCGGAAGCACGGCAGGAGTTCGCCCCCGAGCAGTTCCCGAGCGCGGAAGAGGCGGCGAACCGGCTGGCCGACATGCTGACGGCCGCGTTGCTCAAACCATAAAAAAACAACAAGGAAAATTCAGATGCATCCACGCCTTCGACAGCGGATTGAAGGGGGCTTCGAAACCTTCGCCGGAATCATCTACCGCCACGCGTGGATCACGCTGCTGCTGGTGCTGATGACCGTCGCCGGTCTGGCCGCTCAGATCCCGAAACTCACCCTCGACACCTCCACCGAGGGATTTCTCCACGAGCACGACCCGACCCTGCTGACCTACAACGACTTCCGCGCCCAGTTCGGGCGGGACGAGATGGTGCTGGTGGCGATCGAGGCGCCAGACGTGTTCGAGCGTGGTTTCCTGGAGAAACTGCGGACGATGCACCGCCGGCTGGAAGATGAAGTCCCCCATCTGGAGGAGATCACCAGTCTAGTCGATGCCCGGAACACCCGTGGCGCGGAAGGGGAGCTGATTGTCGAGGACCTGCTGCAGGAGTGGCCGGAAGACGCGGCGGGGCTGGCGGCGATCCGCAGTCGGGCGCTGGCCAACCCCCTCTACCGCAACCTGCTCATCAACGACGATGCGACGATCACCACGGTGGTGATCGAGACCAACGCCTATTCCGGCGGCGACAGCGTCGAGGACGCGCTGGCCGGGTTCGACGAGCCGGCCTTCTCCGAGCCGGCGGCACAGAGCGAACGGGAATTTCTCAGCGACGCCGAAAACAGCGAGCTGGTGCGCCAGGTGCAGGCCATTGCCGCCGACTTCAACGGCGACGACTTCCGCATCTACGTGGGCGGCTCCCCGGTCGTCACCGACGTGCTGAAGACCTCCATGCAGGACAACATGCGCCGCTTCATGGTGTTGGCCCTGCTCACCATCACGGTGGTGCTGGCGTTTCTGTTCCGCCGGGCATCCGGCGTGCTGCTGCCGTTGCTGGTGGTGGTGCTCACCCTGGTTTCCACCCTGGGATTGATGGCCGTCGCCAAGGTGCCCATCAAGCTGCCGACCCAGATCCTGCCGTCATTCCTGTTGGCCGTCGGTGTCGGCGCCTCGGTCCACGTACTGGCCGTGTTCTACCGGCGCCTGCAACAGATCCAGGACGATCACGCCGATGCGGAGCCGCCGGAGACGGCCAAGCGCGACGCGGTCGTCCATGCCCTCGGTCACTCGGGGCTGGCGATCGTCATGACCTCACTGACCACCGCCGCCGGCCTGGCATCGTTTGCCGGTGCCGAGGTGGCCCCCATTGGCGACTTGGGCCAGGCCGCCGCCATCGGCGTTCTGATCTCCCTGCTGTTCACCATCGTGCTGCTGCCGGCGCTGCTGTCGATCTTCCGCATCAGGCCGATCCGGCGCGCGGCGAGCCGCCAGCAGCAGCTGCGCATGGACCGGTTGTTGGTCGGTATCGCCGATTACGCGGTGGAACGTCGCAAGCGGGTGCTGCTGGTCAGTTCCGCGGTCCTGCTGTTCGGGCTGGCGGGTGCGCTGCAGGTGAAGTTTTCCCACAAGCCGTTCGAGTGGCTGCCGGTCAGTGCGCCTTCGCGCCAAGCCACCGACTTTCTCGACAGCCGCATGGGCGGCGCCAACGTCATGGAGGTGGTGGTCGACACCGGGCGGGAGAACGGGTTGTACGAGCCCGCCACCTTGCGGGCACTGGACACGCTGGAACGGGAGTTGTCGGCGTTGGAGCGGCCCGAGCTGTTCGTCGGCAAGACCATGGCCCTGCCGGATGTGCTCAAGGAGATCAATCAGGCCCTCAACGAGAACCGCTCCGACCACTACATCATCCCGGACGACCGCAACCTGATTGCCCAGGAGTTCCTGCTGTTCTCCAACAGCGGCTCGGATGACCTGGAGGATTTCACCGACACCACGTTCCAGAAGGCGCGCTTCACCCTGAAGACGCCTTGGGTCGATGCCGTCCACTACCCCGGTTTCATCACCGAACTGGAACAGCAGTTCGACCATGCACTGGATGACACCGCACAGGTGACGGTCACCGGTATGGCGGCACTGCTCGGGCGCACGGTGGACGCCTCCATCCACAGCATGGCCAAGAGTTATGTCTGGGCGGCGGTGATCATCACCGGCATGATGATCCTGCTGATCGGTGATCTACGAGTCGGGCTGGTCAGCATGCTGCCGAACCTCACCCCGATCATCCTGACCCTCGGCCTGATGGGCTGGCTTGGCCTGCCCCTGGACCTGTTCACGATGCTGATCGGTTCCATCGCCATCGGCCTTGCAGTGGACGACACCATCCACTTCATGCATAACTATCGCCGCTACCACCACGACACCGGCGATGTGCGCGAGGCCGTCCGCCGCACGTTGTTGACCACTGGCCGGGCGATGCTCGTGACCACGGTGGTGCTGTCGATCGGCTTCTTCATTTTCAGCTTTTCGACCTTGAGCAACCTCGTCAACTTCGGCCTGCTGACCGGCTTCACCATCATCGCCGCCCTGCTGGCCGACTTCTTCCTGGCCCCGGCACTGATGGCGCAACTGCACGCGTCGCACCTGATCCCGGATGAAGGGGATTATTGATTGATTGGGATCCGCAAATGAACGCGGAAAACGCAAATGGACCTTTGTTGAAGCCAATGCGTTCATTTGCGGATCAATGAACCAGAGGAGGCCGCAATGAACCGACGCATCATCCTGACCACGATCACTGCACTGCTGATGGCGGGTTGGTTACTGCCCGCCCAGGCCGAGTTGAGTGCGCGCGAGGTCATGCAACGGGTAGACGATCGTGACGACGGCGACAACAGCGTCTCCGACATGGAGATGGTTTTGGTCGACCGCAACGGCAACGAGCGGGTGCGCAAGATCCGCAGTTACGGCAAGGACAAGGGGGAAGATCGGCAGCGCATCATGTTCTTCGTCGAGCCGGCCGACGTGAAGGACACCGCCTTTCTCACCTATGACTACGACGCCTACGAGGCCGACGACGACCAGTGGCTCTACCTGCCGGCGCTGCGCAAGACCAAACGCATCGCCTCGTCCGACAAGTCCGGCAGCTTCATGGGCTCCGACTTCAACTACGCCGATATGACCCGAAAAAATTTGGACGCCTACGACTTCAAGATCTTGAAGGAAGACGAAGTGCGGGGAGAGAAGGTCTGGGTCATCGAGGCGATCCCGACCACCGACAAGGAGGTCCGGGAGACCGGCTACGCCAAGTCGGTGGTATTCGTGCGCCAGGACAACTTCATGGTGGTGCGCGCCGTGCACTGGGTGAAGGAGGGCAACAAGCTCAAGTACATGGACGTGCCGCGGGTCGAGCAGATCGACGGGATCTGGACGGCGCTGGAGATGACCATGACCACCAAGAAAGGCAAGGCCACCGAGCACCATACGGTGATGCGCTTTCACAATGTCCGCTACAACCAGGAGCTGCCCCCTGAGATGTTCAGTGTGCGGCAGCTGGAGAAGGGCCTGTGATGCGAGGGCGCCATCGGCGCCTGCTGCCGCTGCTGCTGGCCGCCAGCGCGGCCGTGGCGCAGGAGCCGGGCCTGGACGAGGTGCTGGAAGGATTCGAGACGCTGCCGGAGCAGGGGGCAGTTCCCTCCTCGCTGGAGGACATCCTCGAAGGCTTCGAAGACGGGGCCCCCCCCGTCACGGAGGCTACACCACTGGTTCGACGGGAAAAGGATTGGCAGCTGAGCGGGTCGCTGGCCGAATCGGCGGTCTATTTCGTGGGCGAGCCGACGTCGCCCAGTCCGGCAAACCTGCACGGACTGGAGCGGCTGCGCACCAAACTCAACCTGCAACTGGATGCCAACCTCTCCCGCGATTGGCAGGCGCGAATCGGCGGCTATCTGTACGGCGATCTGGCATACACCATCAACAGTCGCGACGATTACACCGAAGAAGTATTGGATGAATTCGAGCAGGAAGCCGAGCTCGGCGAGGCATGGCTGCGCGGTCGCCTGTCGCCGCGATTGGACCTGAAGGTCGGTCGCCAGCTGGTGGTGTGGGGCAAGTCCGAGAATCTGCGGGTGACCGATGTGCTCAACCCGCTCGATGCCCGCGAACCCGGCATCGTCGACATCGAGGACCTGCGCCTGCCGCTGGCCATGACCCGTGCCGACTACTACCGGGGCGACTGGAACCTCAGTCTGCTCGCGATCCACGAGGTCCGCTTCGACAAGCGGGCGCCGTTCGGCTCCGCCTTTTATCCGGCCCCCGTGCCGCCGCTGCCTGAACGGATCCCGGACGACGCTGGCGACAACACCGAGTTTGCCGCCGCGGCCAACGGCATCTTTTCCGGTTGGGACTTGAGCCTCTACTGGGCCCGGGTGCACGATGATCGGCCCCATGTCATTGCCGGTGCCGGATCGCCGTTCCTCGCCCACAACCGCACCACCATGCTCGGCACAGCGGTCAACGTGGCACGGGGCAACTGGTTGCTGAAGGGCGAAGCGGCGCATTTCAGCGATCTCCGCTATGCCGGCGCCGCCGACAGCAAGCGCCGCACCGACCTGCTGCTCGGTGCCGAATATGCCGGCTTCGCCGAGGCGAGCCTGTCGCTGGAGATCGTCGACCGCCACGTGCACGCCCACCAGGCCGGCATGGAGGTCGACGCGGATACGCTGCAGACCGCAGTGCGCTACCAACAGGACTTCCGCCACGACACCCTCCATCTGGTCGGCTTGAACACCCTCACCGACCTCGGTGAAGGCGGCGGCTTCTCCCGTATCTCCCTCGCCTACGACATCCGCGACGCCCTCACCGTCACCGGCGGTACGGTGCTCTATCACGGCGGCGACAGCGTGCCGTTCACCACCATCGGTGACAGCGACCTGGTGTTTGCGGAATTGAGGTATTCGTTTTGAAAAAAACCGCCGCAGAGACGCAGAGGCGCAGAGGCGCAGAGATTTTTGACCCCACGTATGGGGCTGGTTCGTCTTCGTAGGATGGGCAAAGCGGAGCGTGCCCATCAATCGACGCCCAATCGATGGGAACGTCGCGATGGGCACGTCGCTCCGCTCCTTTGCCCATCCTACAGACTCATCATCCTGTTAATCCTCTTCACAGCACCTATCCCCGCCGATGCCGATCATCCAGCCGGCGCACGAACTCGCCGATGATGGTGTCGTAGAGCTTGTCCTTGAGCACGCCATCCTCGACCGCCGACTCGATGTTGGGGTTGTCGTTCACCTCGATCACATAGACGCCATCGGCGGTGTGCTTGGTGTCGACGCCGTAGAGCCCGTCGCCGATCAGGTTGGCCGCCTTTAAAGCCACATTGACCACTTCCGCCGGGGCGTCCTCGAGCGCCACCGTGCGCCAGCCGCCTTGAGAGAAACTGCCGGACTGTTTGTAGTGAACGATCTGCCAGTGCTTTTTCGACATGAAATATTGACAGGCGAAGATCGGCTTGCGATTGAGCACGCCGATGCGCCAGTCGAATTCGGTGTAGAGGAACTCCTGCACCAGGATCAGCTCGGAACTGTCGAACAGCGCAGACGCGCTCTCCAGCATCTGGGCGCGGTTTTCCGCCTTGACGACGCCGCGTGAAAACGAGCCGTCCGGCACCTTCAGCACCATCGGGTAGCCGATGGCCTGCTCGGCGGCATCCAGGTCGTTGCGGCCGGCGATGACAGTGCGCGGGGTCGGCACCTTGTGCGCCCGCAGCAACTCCGCCAGATAGACCTTGTTGGTGCAGCGCAGGATGGATTGCGGGTCGTCGATGACCACCATGCCCTCGCTCTCCGCCCGTTTGGCAAAGCGATAGGTGTAGTGGTTGATACGGGTGGTATCGCGAATGAACAGGGCATCGTACTCCGCAAGGCGCGCGTAGTCCTTGCGTTCGATGAGTTCGACGTCCACACCCTGGGCACGCCCCGCCTTGATGAAATTTTTGAGGGCACGCGCATCGGAAGGCGGCAGCGGGTCGGCGGGATTGTGGAGAATGGCCAGGTCATACCGCGATGTCGGACGGGCCTTGGGCGAACGCCAGCGCTTGGCGAGATAGCCGCGCAGTGCCTCCGCAAACCGCTCCCGATCCGGTTTCGGCACCCGGTGCAGTCCCAGCGCGCGAATCGCCGTCAGGCGCCACTTGTCGTGCTTTTCGAAGGTGACCCGCAGCAACGGTGCCGGAAAGGTTTCGAAGATCTGTCGAGCCAGGTCGGCCAGCGCCGGGACCCCGCACTGACCGAAATAGATCTCCAGCCGAAGTTCATCGCCCAATTGGTCGCGCTTGCGACGGAATCCCTTTTG
Organism: Gammaproteobacteria bacterium; assembly: GCA_041685045.1. Classification (GTDB taxonomy): domain Bacteria; phylum Pseudomonadota; class Gammaproteobacteria; order Thiohalomonadales; family Thiohalomonadaceae; genus Thiohalomonas. The sequence goes on along the minus strand of JAWLGP010000009.1, from coordinate 13,182 downwards.
GATCTGCTCGTCGAGGTTGACCGCATCCAGGCCGTACATCGCCTTGCTGGAGAGATCCAGCATGCTCTTGACCGAAGGGGTGGCCCGGTGACGACGCGCCTCGGCCAGCAGCGAGCAGTAATAACCGATGGTCAGGTACTTATAGCTACGGCACAGATTGATGACCTGGACGTGCTTCAGCTTGTGATATTCACGCCCGGTCAGGTAATCGTCGACATGGACGACCGGGCAGCCGACCTCGCCGAATTTCCAATCGGCACTGTCTTCGACGACGATGATCTGTTGAGTCACGGGTGCTCCTCAGTGGTCTCGACGGGCGATCACCAACGCGGCGCGCATGCCCGACTTGCCATAGCGCGCCATGTGCTCGAACTCACTGTGCAAAATCGGCATGTTGATGCAATCCATCTCGCTCTTGCGTTTCTCTTCGTCCACAAAAGGGTCATGTACATAAATAAAATGTTCGTCGAACCCGGAGACGACCACCCAATGGGGAAACTTCTCCTGATAAATACGATAGGAGCTAATCAGCACCACCGGTATGCCGCCGCCGGCGTCGAAGCGTGCCTTCATGTCATCGGCGGCGAGCGGGCCGTAGTGGATACGGATGCCGGTGCCGGCGATCTCCCGTAGAAAGTCCTCCTGCACCAGGCGAATCACCGCTTTCTTCTCTTCACTTCGCACCGAATCGACGAACAGTGCCGCATCGTCATTGACGAACAGGTCCACGTCGAAACCCCGGTGCCAGGCCGCCAGTGCCATGCCGTAGGGGCCACAGCCGCCATGCCCGGAGGTCATATAGATGGTGGTGGCTTCACGCCATAACCGCAGCTCCAGCGAGCGGTCAAGCGCCAGGTCAGGGTCCAGCGCCTTCATGGCCATCATCAGTGACGCCGGGCCGCAGGTGAAGTCCAGGGTTTGCCGGTAGTAGGGCACATTGGCCAGCTCCGGCTTCACCACGGTCAGCGCCTTTTCGAAACGCAGTGCGTCGGCGTGGTCTTCGTAATAGTCGGAGTACATGCCGAACTGGCGGTAGCCGCGCCGCCGGTACAGGGCGATAGAGCCGGAGTTGTCGGGGCGCACCTCGAGCCGCACGTAGGCACAGCCGTGATCGAGCGCGGCCTGCTCACCCGCCTCCATCAGGGCGTTGCCGATCCCCTCGCGGCGACAGCTCGGGTCGACCGCGATGGAGTAGAGGCGGGCAAGCAGCGTACCGGCATGGAACAGCAGCAGAATGTAGCCGCATACGCGGCCCTCCTCCTGCTCGTACACCAGCATCGCAGCGTTACCGCGGGTGAGCATGTGCCGGAAGCTGCGCCGCGACAGACGGTCACTGTCGAAGCAGCGGTTCTCGATCGCCACCAGGGCGTCCAGGTCGCGCAACTCGGCGGGGCGAATCATCGGCAGGGGTCCGGAAGAAGGGGGACGACGCGCGAACTCTAGCACGTCGCCGTCGCGATCTGCCATCGGTGTTTTCGGCTGCTTGCCGGGCAGTTTCCGGCGGTCCACAATCCCCGTTATGACACGACTGCCTTCCACTCTGGAGATGCTCACCGAACTCATCGCGATCCCGTCGATGAGTTCAGTCAGTCCCGCCTTCGACACCAGCAACCGGGCGGTCATCGACCGGCTCGGCAGCTGGCTGCGCGACGCCGGTTTCGCGGTCGAGGAACTGCCGCTGCCGAGCCAGCCGGAGAAGGCCAACTTGATCGCCACCCTGGGTAGCGGTCCCGGTGGCCTGGTGCTCGCCGGTCACACCGACACCGTGCCCTACGACGAGAGCCGCTGGCGCTCCGACCCTTTTACGCTCACCGAACGGGACGGGCGCTTGCACGGGCTCGGCATCTGCGACATGAAGGGCTTCTTTGCACTGGCCATCGAGGCGGCGCAGCGGTTCGATCCGAAGCGGTTCAAGCAGCCGCTGATCGTCCTCGCCACCGCCGATGAAGAGAGCTCGATGGACGGCGCCCAGGCACTGGTCGATCTGGGCAAGCCGAAGGCGCGCTATGCGGTGATCGGCGAGCCGACCAACCTGCGTCCGGTCAACGCCCACAAGGGGATCATGATGGAGGCGGTGCACCTCACCGGCCGCTCCGGTCACTCCAGTGACCCGTCGCTGGGGGTGAACGCGCTGGAGGGGATGCACAAGGTCATCGGCGACCTGCTGGCCTGGCGTGAGCAGCTTCAGGCGACCCATCGCGACCCGCAGTTTGCCGTGCCGGTGCCGACCCTCAATCTGGGCCACATCCACGGCGGCGACAACCCCAACCGGATCTGCGGCGCCTGCGAACTGCACTTCGACCTGCGCCCGCTGCCCGGCATGGAGCTCGACGAGCTGCGCCGCACCCTCGATGCCCGTCTGCAACGGCTGTTGGCCGGATCACAACTGGAATGGGAGCGCCGCCCGCTGTTCCACGGCACACCGCCCCTGCACACCGACGCCACCTCGGCGCTGGTGCGCGAGGCCCAGCGCCTCACCGGCCACGCCCCGGAGGCGGTCGCCTTCGGTACCGAAGGCCCCTATTTCACCGAGTTGGGCATGGAGACCCTGATCCTCGGCCCCGGCGACATCGCCCAGGCGCACCAGCCGGACGAGTACCTGGCCATGGACCGGCTGCGGCCGACGGTGGATATTCTTGCCGGGTTGATCGAAAAGTTCTGCCTGTAGGTAGATGAATGCGGTAGGTGGAATGTGGCCCCCCCCATATGCCACCTACCATTCTCCCCTCTGCGTCTCTGCGACAGGTTTTTTCCCGGCACAAACCCCACCGAAGCCAAGGAGCTTGCGCCCCGCGCCCCCCGCCCCGACAATAGTTGCCTTTCCCGTCACACCGGACTCAAGAGGCCGATCGTTGAACGAGCAGTACCCCATGGAGGCCCAGCACTTCGTCCACTGGTTCCGCAACTCTGCACCGTATATCAATGCGTTTCGCGGCCGCACCTTTGTTATCGCCTTCGGTGGCGAGGTGGTGGCGGAGAAGCAGTTTGCGGGTCTGGTGCACGACATTGCCCTGCTCAACAGCCTGGGCGTGCGGCTGATCCTCGCCCACGGCGCACGGCCGCAGATCGAACAGCGGCTGCGGGCGCGCGGCGTCGAGATGCAGTACGTCAATGGCCTGCGGGTCACCGACGATGCCGCGCTGGCCTGCGTCAAGGAGGCGGCCGGCACGGTTCGGGTCGAGATCGAGGCGCTGCTCTCCATGGGCCTGGCCAACTCCCCCATGGCGGGCGCGGCCATCAAGGTCGCCTCCGGCAACTTCGTCACCGCTCAGCCATTGGGGGTGCGCGAGGGCGTCGACTACCTGCACACCGGCGAGGTGCGGCGGGTCGCGGTCGATGCCATTGGCCGGCAACTCGAAGAGGGGGCCATCGTCCTGCTCTCTCCCCTCGGGTATTCGCCGACGGGGGAGATCTTCAACCTCAGCGCCGAGGATGTGGCCACGGCTGCCGCGGTGCAGCTCAAGGCGGACAAGCTGATCTATCTGGTCGACGGCCCCGGGCTGCTGAACGAAGATGGCGAGTTGGTACGGGAGATCGGGCTGAAAGAGGCAGAGCACCTGTTCAACGGCCACGGCGACATCCCCGAAGGGATCGCAAAGAGCCTGTTTTCCGCGCAGTTTGCCTGCGCCAGCGGTGTGCGCCGCGCCCATCTGATCGACCGCCACCAGGACGGCTCCCTGCTGCTGGAGCTGTTTACCCGCGACGGAGTCGGCACGCTGGTCACCGGCGAGCTGTTCGAGGACACCCGGCAGGCCACCATCGACGACGTCGGCGGTATCCTGGAACTGATTGCCCCCCTGGAGTCGGAAGGGGTGCTGGTGCGCCGCTCCCGTGAACTGCTGGAGATGGAGATCGAACATTTCGTCGTGGTCGAGCGCGACGGCATGATCATCGGCTGTGCCGGCCTCTATCCGTTTCCGGAGGAGCGGGTGGGTGAACTCGCCTGTCTTGCGGTCCATCGCGATTATCGAAAAGAGGGCCGCGGCGACCAACTGTTTGAGTACATCGAACGCAAGGCGCGTCAGCTGGGCATTCGCCGGCTGTTCGTGCTCACCACCCGGACCGCCCACTGGTTTCAGGAGCGTGGGTTCCGTGACGCCTCCCTGAAGGACCTGCCGGTAGCGCGGCAGGCCATGTACAACTACCAACGTCGCTCGAAGGTTTTCATCAAGAACATCTAAATGTCGACTCCCGAACGCTTAGTGCTGGTGCGCCCGTTTCTCAAATGGGCCGGCAACAAATTCTCGATCGTCGAACGGGTCCGCCGCCAGCTGCCCGAGGGCGATCGGCTGGTGGAGCCGTTCGTCGGCTCCGGGGCGGTGTTTCTCAACACCGATTTCCCGCGCTATCTGCTCTCGGACAGCAACCGCGATCTGGTCGACCTCTTCAACATCCTGAAGCAGCAGGGCCCGGCCTTTATCGAACGCTGTCGGGAGCTGTTCGTACCGGACAACAACCGCGAGACGGTTTACTACCGCCTGCGCGAGGAGTTCAACGCCACCGTCGACGATCGCGAGCGGCGCGCGGCCCTGTTCGTCTATTTGAACCGCCACGGCTACAACGGGCTCTGTCGCTACAACGCCAGCGGTGGCTTCAACGTGCCGTTCGGCCGCTACCGTGGGCCCTATTTCCCGGAACGGGAGATGCTGACGTTCCACCGCAAGGCCAAACGCGCCGTGTTCCGCCACGAGGACTTCGGCAAGACCATGCAACAGGCCAAGCCCGGCGATGTAATCTATTGCGACCCGCCCTACGTGCCGCTCTCCGCCTCGGCCAACTTTACCGCCTACAGCGCGGGAGGTTTCGGCGACGCGGAACAGGAACGTCTGGCCGAAACGTCGCGCCAAACGGCAGGGCGCGGCATCCCGGTGCTCATATCCAACCACGCCACCGAGCAAAGCCGTGCCCTCTACGCCGGCAGCGCTATCGAGGAGTTTTCGGTGCAGCGCCGCATCAGCTGCAACGGGGAAAAGCGCAACAAGGCCGAAGAACTGCTCGCACTCTATCGCGCTTCGTGAAAATCCTTACCACGCTGTTCGCAGCGATTTTGCTGCTGAGCGGTTGCTCCGACCCCAACGCCCGCAACGAGAAGGGGCAGACCCCGCTCATCCTGGCCGCCGAAGCGGGCGATGCGGCGCGCGTGACCGAATTGCTGGCCGACGGCGCCGACCTGTATGCGCGCGACCTGTGCGGCTGGACCGCGCTGCTCAAGGCCAGCCTCAACGGCCACACCGAAATCGTCCGTCGGCTGCTGACCACCGGCGCCAACCCTGACGACCGCGACGACGGCCTCTACACCGCCTTGATGCTGGCCGCTTCCAACGGACACCTGGAGAGTGTGGCCCTGCTGACCGCATCAGGGGCCCCGCTGGATGCCGCCGACGCCACCATGGGCTGGACCGCCCTGATCTGGGCGGCGAAGAACGGACATGCGGCGGTGGCCGCGCACCTGCTGGCAGCGGGAGCCGACCCGGCGCTCCGGGACCTCTCCGGCTATGACGCCCTGTTGTGGGCCGCGCATAACGGTCACGCCGCGGTCGTTGGCGCCCTGCTCGCGCACGGAGTCGACCCGGTCAGTCTGGACCGGGAAGGCCGCACCAGCCTGGTGATCGCACATCAACGGGGGCATCGTGCGGCTTTCGCACTGTTGGCTGCCGCCGCGGCCAGGCACGAGCCGTGAGTTACTGAGTCGCTGACCCAATCGGGATTGTCCGCCACAGAAGCTACGCCGTTTCCATTGGAGCCGGGATCAAAACGCCAAGATTTCTGGACACCAAACCCGCCGACTCTGTCATGCCTTTTTTCACCCAACTGCCAATTGCGTCAGCCGCCATCCTGCAGGCGCCCCCGCACCGAGCCTCCCTGCGCACGAATAACTCTTTAGAAAACAGCTAACTAGAAAAGAATGCCAGGCATAGGTCATGTGCCTGAAAAAGTGGCACATGGCTTGCAATATCTATTACGGCAACAAAGAGTTTGGGTAAAACGGGCGGCCTATCTTCCCCCCCTCCTCCGGGCCGTCCGTCCCCTCTCTCTCATGAACTTCATGGCAGGGATGCCATGTTTTTTTTTGGAGAAACCAGATGTTCGTAATCGATACCCTGACCATTGCCGGAGTGGCCGTCGCACTCGGCTTCGCCGTGGGCATGGTCTACCTGAACGCCAGCCACTGATCGCTTACCGGTGGCGCGCGCCTCCGGTCCAACGCCCCCTTCTGCAGTCCCCCGGAAAAACCAACCTGTTCGGGCCGTACCAGAGAGCTGTTTCTATTTGCCGGCGCGCACCAAGCCGCCCAGGCCGGCCTCCTCCAGGGCCGCGTTGAGCATTGCCCGCACCTGCTCCGGGCGCTCCAGCCGCAACGCCTGATCCAGGAGTTCACGGGACCTGCCCATGGACAGGCTACGTACTACCCATTTGATTCGCAGCAGGCTGGAGGCACTCATGCTCAGCGAATCGACCCCCATACCCACCAGTAGCGCGGCGCCGGCTGGGTCGCCGGCCATCTCGCCACAGACACTGACCGGCTTGCCGTGCCGATGCGCCGCCTCGACCGTGCACACCAAGGCCTTGAGCACCGCCGGATGCAGGGAATCGAACAGGTCCGCCACCCGGCCGTTGTTGCGATCGACCGCCAGCAGGTATTGGGTGAGGTCGTTGGTGCCTATGGAAAGGAAATCGACCCGCTCGGCAATGCTATCCGCCTGAAACACGGTCGATGGCACCTCCACCATGACGCCGACCCGCGGCAGCGTGACGGCCTCACCCTCCTCCAGCAACTCGGCATGGGCGCGGCGGATCAGCTGCATTGCCTCATCGAGTTCGCCAAGCGAGGAGATCATGGGCAGCAACAACGCGAGATTGTCTAAACCCACATTGGCCTTCATCATCGCCCGCAACTGGGCCAGGAAGATCTCCGGGTGATCGAGGGTGATCCGGATCCCACGCCAGCCGAGAAACGGGTTGTCCTCCTGGATGGGGAAGTAGGGCAACGCCTTGTCGCCACCCACGTCGAGGGTGCGCATGGTCACCGGACGGGGCGCGAACGCCTCCAGCACCTGGCGGTAGACCTGGCGCTGCTCCTCCTCGCCGGGAAAGCGCTCGCGGACCATGAACGGGAATTCGGTGCGGTACAGTCCCACGCCCTCGGCGCCGCTATTGAGCGATGGGCGAATATCGGAGACGAGGCCGGTGTTCGCATACAGCGGCACGCGGATGCCGTCGGTGGTCTCGGACAGCAGCTCGCGATACGAGAGCAGGCCCTGCGACAGCTCCGCCTCTTCCCGCTGCAGGCGGATGTACTCCAGGCTTACCGCCTCGGAAGGATTGACGTAGACCCGACCGCTGTAACCGTCGGCGATGACGGTGCAGCGGTCGACCCGGGACACCGGCAGGTCGGTCACGCCCATGACCGCCGGAATCCCCATCGCGCGGGCCAGGATCGCGGTATGCGAGGTCCGTGAACCGCGCACGGAGACCACGCCGGCGATGCGTTCCGGCGGTACCTCGGCCAGCATCGAGGCGGTGATCTCCTCACCGATCAGCACCGTGCCGCGCGGATATTCGCGGTCATCGTCGTCCTGCTTGCCTTCCTGCTGCATGCGATAGAGGATGCGCCGGCCCAGATCGCGGACATCTTCCACGCGCTCCTTGAGATAGGCATCCTCCATGGCATCGAAGGCACGGACATGCTCGGTGACCGTGTCCCGCAGAGCTCCCGGCGCCCAGTTGCCTGCGCGGATCCGCTCCAGCGTGTCACCCACCAGGCTGTCGCTGTCCAGCATCATCAAATAGGCATCGAACAGCGCCGTATCCGCCGAGGGCAAGGCGCCGTTCATGCGGTCCATCATCTCCCGCACCTCGTCCCGCACCTGCCCGACGGCCGACAGGAACCGCTCCTGCTCCGCCACCACATCCTCCACCTTGCGGTCGGGAATGGCATCGATATCGGCAAACGGCGCCACCACAACCGCGGTCCCGATGGCGACCCCGGAGGCGCCGGGCAGGCCTTGCAGGGGGCGGGAGTCGACCCGCTGTTCCGTCTGCAGCCCCTCCAGGCTGCCGATCGCTTCGGCGTGGGCGATGGCGCCGGCGAGCTGGGCACCGATGGTGACCAGGACTGTCACGGTATCCTCGTCGAAACGGGTCTCGGCGTGCTGCTGCACAACCAGGACGCCCAGCACCTTGCGATGGTGGATCACCGGTACGCCGAGGAAGGCGTGGTAACGCTCTTCCCCGGTCTCGGGGAAGTAGAGGTAGCGGGGATGATCCGGGGCGTTGTCGAGATTGACCGGTTCGGCGCGCTCGGCCACCAGCCCGACCAGCCCCTGCTCCCAGGAGAGTCGGACCTGGCCCACGGACTCGGGGTTGAGACCGTCCGACGCCATCAGCAGCAATTCGCGGGTTTCCGTGTTGCTCAGGTAGATCGAGCAGACATCGACGCCGAGGTTCTCCTTGACGCGACGGACGATGATCTCGAGCGCCTGCTCGAGATTACGTGCCGCATTGACCTCTTGGACAATCGTCCGCAACAGACTGAACATCACAATCCCTTGCCGAATGCATCGGCATCAACTCAGTGGAAAATCAGCTAATCGACCGGGCAGGATGATTAACGGAAGGCCGCCTTGCTGCGGCGACTCCCGTCCGGCTTTCGCAGGCGCGGCGCCCGCTCTACGCTCCCGAAAAGGAGCGGCGCCAGCTCATTCAACGCCCGCTCGTAGACGCGGCGCTTGAAGAAGACGATCTCATCGAGCGGCTCCCAGTAGTGGATCCAGCGCCACTCGTCGAACTCCGGCGCGTCGGTCAGGTCCAACCGAACCCGCGCCTCGGCGGAGACCAGCCGCAGCAGAAACCATCGCTGTTTCTGCCCGATACAGAGGGGTTTGCTGTGGCGGCGGATATACCGCTTGGGAAGCCGATAACGCAGCCAGCCGCGCGTGGAGCCGATGATCTCGACGTCATCGGGCCTCAGCCCGACCTCCTCACGCAGTTCGCGGAATAGCGCCTGCTCGGCGCTTTCGTGCTCGCGGATGCCCCCCTGCGGGAACTGCCAGGCATCCTGACCGCACCGGCGGGCCCACAACAGACGCCCCTCCCGGTTGCTCAGGATGATCCCGACGTTCGCACGGAAGCCTTCCGAATCAATCACTTGCCAATCCACCACCCGTTTTGTCCCAAAAGAAATTCTTTCACAAATTTCGCCATTTGAGCAAGGAACGAAGCACAAGGACCCAAGGGCACGTGAAATAAAGCGTAGGATGCGCCGAGGAACGAACCTCATCGGGTCGCGAATTCCGGAGGTCACGGAATGCGACTGCGAGGGGCGTAGCCCGCGCGTCGAAGCAGCTTTGAAACACCCCGCGGCCGAACCGCTCCCCCCGAAACCCTCTTACATCAAGGCGGTGCTAGGCGTGTTGTAAGTCCTTGAAAGAAGGTACGCCGTGAATACATCCCTGTAGGCTCGACGGCCGCATCCCTGCGGCCGACGACCTTCTTTCAAGGACTTACAACACACCTTTGTGAGTATGGCGTTCACCCTGCCGAAACCCTGCGGTTCGCTGCGCTCACCACACGCGAGTTGGTATCATGGGCCGCCTTCTTCAGCGGAGCGACGCAACTTTGGAACTGGCCATCTTCGACCTCGACAACACCCTCCTCGGCGGCGACAGCGACTACCTCTGGGGGCGCTTCCTCGTGGAGCACGGCCATGTTGATGGCGAGTGGTACGAGCGGGAGAACCAGCGCTTCTACGATGCCTATAAGGCCGGCAATCTCAATATTCACGAGTTTCTGCGCTTTTCATTGCGCCCCCTGGCCGAGCATGCGCCGGAAACCCTGGCCCGCTGGCACGGAGCGTTCATGGCCGAGATGATTGCGCCGATCATGCTGCCGCGGGCCCACGAACTGCTGGCTCGCCACCGCGCCGAAGGGCGCCTGCTGCTCATCATCACCGCAACCAACCGCTTCGTCACCGGCCCCATCGCCGAGGCCTTCGGCGTCGACGCCCTGCTCGCCACCGAACCGGCAACGGACGGCGCTTGCTACACCGGGGAGGTGGCCGGGATCCCCTGCTTCCAGGACGGGAAGGTCCGGCGCCTGGAGGCTTGGTTGGCGGAGACCGGCCACAGCCTGGACGGCGCGTGGTTCTACAGCGATTCCCACAACGACCTGCCGCTGCTGGAGCGGGTCGACCATCCGGTCGCAGTGGACCCGGACGAGAAGCTGACGGTCCACGCGCGCGCGCGGGGGTGGGATGTCATCACGCTCCGATAAAATCAGATACTGCCGCCGTGCCTGACCGCTCCCTGCTCCCGCTGTTCCTTCTGGCGCTCGCCACGGTCGCTGGCGGCCTTGCCATCGGCAGCGTGTCGGTGGGGGCGGGGGCGCTGTGGGATGCCCTGCTGGGCAATGGCGACCCGCTGACGCAAACGCTCCTATTCGACCTGCGCCTGCCGCGGGTGGCGGGGGCGTTTGCCGCCGGCGCTCTGCTGGCTTTGGCCGGCGCCCTGATGCAGGTGCTGCTGGGCAATCCGTTGGCCGACCCTTACGTGCTCGGCGTCTCCGGGGGAGCAGCGGCGGGCGCGCTGGGTGGCCTCTTGCTGGGCGCCGCCGGTTACGCCATTACCGGCAGTGCCTTCGTCGGCGCGTTGCTCTCAACCCTGCTGGTCTTCGGCCTGGTTCGGGACGGGGCCCCCCTCTCGGCCACCCGGCTGCTGTTGACCGGTGTGGTGGTGGCGGCCGGTTGGGGCGCCCTGATCAGCTTTCTGCTGGCGGCGGCACCGGACCGGGACCTGCGGGGCATGCTGTTCTGGCTGATGGGCGACCTCTCGGGCGTGAGCCAACCCTGGCCCGGGCTGCTGCTGGTTGCTTTCGGTCTGGCGGTCACCTGGCCCCTGGCGCGCGCTCTCAACCTGCTGGCACGCGGCGACCTGCAGGCTGGTGCGCTCGGCGTCGCGGTGCGGCCGTTGCGGTTGCACCTCTACTTCACCGCCTCGCTGCTGACCGCCGGCGCGGTGTCCCTGGGCGGGAGTATCGGTTTCGTCGGTCTTATCGTGCCCCACCTGATCCGGCTGCGCCTCGGCGCCGACCATCGCCTGCTGCTCCCCGCCGCCGCACTGGCCGGAGGGGCACTGCTGGTGCTGGCGGACACCCTGGCGCGTACCGTGCTCGCCCCCCGCCAGTTGCCCGTGGGCGCGCTGACCGCCCTGATCGGGGTGCCTCTGTTCCTGTATCTCCTGCGCCGCACGGCCGGAGCGCGGCCATGAAAGCACCGCTCGCCGCCGACGCCCTCACCCTCCGTGCCGGCCGGCGCACGCTGTGCCGCGACCTGAGCCTCGGCTTCGCCGCCGGTTCCTGCTGGGCCATCCTCGGGCCCAACGGCGCCGGCAAGAGCACGCTGCTGACCGCCCTGGCGGGCCTGCGCACGCCGGAATCCGGCCGCGTGCTGCTGGATGGGGAACCGGTCGAAACATTATCGCGGCGGGCGATAGCCCTGCGCCTCGGTCTGCTGCCCCAGGATAGCCAGGATCCGTTTCCCGCCTCGGTGCTGGAGTTGGCCCTGGCCGGTCGTTATCCCCACCTGCCGCTCTGGGGCCGCGAATCGCTACAGGACATCGAACTCGCGCGTCATGCGCTTCGGACGGTGGGTTTGGAGGAACTCGCGGAGCGCTCGGTCGCCACCCTCTCCGGCGGCGAGCGGCGCCGGCTCGGCATAGCCACCCTGCTGTGCCAGGACCCGGCCGTCCTGCTGCTCGACGAGCCCGCCAACCACCTGGACCTGCAACGGCAGGTCACGGTGCTCAGCACCCTGCGCGACCTCGCCCGCGAAGGGCATACAGTGCTCGCCGTACTCCATGACCCCACCCTCGCCGCACGCTTTTGCGACCGCGCCCTGCTGCTGTTCGGGGATGGCCGCTGGCAGGCCGGCGAGTCCCGCGAACTGCTCACCGCCGAACCGCTCTCGGAGCTCTACGGCTACCCGCTGGTCGAGCTGGCGGGACCGAACGGCCCGGCTTTCGTACCCGCCTGAAATTCCCCCGACCGTCGGGTGCGTGGATGCGGTTCGCAGGCTCACCACATCCACGGGTTACCGGCCGGAGCCGCCTTGAAACTCTGCGCCTCTGCGACGGGTTTTAATCGTAGGGTGTGGTGACGACTGCATGGATGCAGGAGGTAGAGCAACGCAGGGAGCAGTTGCCGAGGAACGAACCGCACCGTGGGCTTTGGCGGGGCGCGAATGATACGGTTCGCAGGCTCACCACATCCTACGGGTTACGGGCCGGAGCCACCTTGAAACCCTCTGCGCCTCTGCGACTTCTTTTACGCAGAAGCAGTTCAGTCCGCCTCGATCCACTCCACAATCCGCCGCCAGTCGCCGACGTCCCTGCGGGCGCCGGGCAGTTCGCAGACCCCAAGCCCTTCCTGAGCGGCGTGAAGATAGTTTTGCGTGTCGCGGATCTGGCCGACGAACGGGATCTCCAGCGCATCGAGAAACCGGCGCAGGGAACGGTAAACCAATGTCGAGCGGCGTACACGATTGGCGATCACACCGACGCGAACGGCATTTGCGCGTACACGCCCGACCAGCAACAGGTCGCGAATGAAGTGGGCCGCCGCATGGATATCGAAGGGTGATGGCAGCACCGGGATCAGCACGGTGTCCACCTGGCGCACCATTTCGAGCAGGTCCGGGCCACCGACTCCGGCCGGCGCATCCAAAATGACGCGTCGGGTCCATTCCGGCAGGCGCATCTGGTAGACCCGTGTCTGCACCATCGAGTGACGATGAGCGCAGACGCCGTGGATCACAGGCGCTCGCTCGCGCAGCGAAAGCCACTGCGTGGAGCTTCCCTGCGGGTCATAATCGAGCAGGGCCGCCGGTTGCCCATGCAACGAGAAGTAACTGGCGAGATTGGTGGCTATCGTGGTTTTGCCGCACCCTCCCTTGCCATTGGCGACCAGAATGCGGCGGATCGCCCCTATGTCGGTGCCCACCATGACCGGCGGCACGCCCCCCGTGGATACCGTTTTCTGGGGTTCCATAGCTCAAACCTCGACCGAACGCTTGCTTGGGCGGAACTATTCTTGTAACTACTCGCCCCCTTTCGCTGGTGGCGGCGATCAATTCTGTTTATCCGTCGATCGAAACAACTGAATAGCATCAAGTTGCGATGCCGTGATCAA
>JAWLGP010000041.1:0-29131 GCA_041685045.1 Gammaproteobacteria bacterium | reverse complement strand
ACCTGCAAACCATGGGCAATCTCGGACATAATCCGCTCATCGCGATCCAAATGGCTCTCGCCGGTCACTCTGTCAGCATGACAGGGGGCGAGTAGTTACTTTTGTGCTTTCTTGCTCCTACGCTCCCGAACAGGGTGCGTAGGAGCGGCAAGACCGCGAATGGCCCTACTGCTTTTCCCGCAGGCGAGCCAACTCCTTCTGCTGGGCTTGCAGGCGAAGGGCGACTTCAAGTTCGGATTTGAGCGTTTCCAACGCGGGGAAGTCCTGTTTGCGGACTTCGTCGAGCTTCACGATCAGTAGCCCGGCCGGCATCGAGATCGGTGGCGTGGTGATCTCCCCGGGCTTCAAGAATTCGAGCGCCCGCGCAACCGGGGGAACCAGTTCCGACTTCCAGCGCCAACCGACATCACCACCCTGTGACTGGGTCGCTTCATCGCTGGACATCTGTTTGGCAACCTCCGAAAAGGACTTCTTTTTTAGGGCATCAAGCACCTTTCTTGCACCGTCCGCGTCCTTCACGAGGATCTGGCTGAGGCGGTACTGGCTATCTCCATTGACGCTCTTCAGATCCTTGTACAACTGTCCAAGAGCCGCTTCCGCAACGGGGTTCCTGCGGAAAAAGTCCTCCCAGTAGGCCTCCACCACCACGCGCCGGCGAGCCAGTTCGATTTTGGCATTCACATCCGGTCGTTTGGAAACACCGAGTCGGTCGGCCTCCTTCACGACGGCTTCCTGTAAGGCCAGTTCCTGCTGCACCTGCTGACGGCGACGGTCAGTCTCGGGCCCTTGTTTGGCATTGCCGAGAATGAACTGTACCAGTCCATCCGTACCGAATGTCTCGCTGGCTGCCAGCGGCAGACTGACCACCATCGGCAACACCAGCAATAACCGAATCACTTTCATCGTTGTTCCTCACTAATTCGAATCTGCAAGGACGGGCCCCAGACCAAGCGCCGGCGCCAACCGTCACTGAAAAAGCGCGAACATGCAGCCTTAGCCGATGCCGTGTTCGCGGAAAAAGGAAACGTAGGCCTTGTCGGTTTTCATGATGTGGTGAATCAGCCAGTTTTTGAGCAGTTCGAGCGTCTCGGTGGTGACCGGCTCACCGGCGTCGTGGCGCTCCAGCAGCGATGTCACCTTGCTGGTAAACGTGTTGTGCTGGGCCTTGTGGGCATCGGTTTCGGGATAGCCGAGCCGCTGAAAGAGCTCCTCTTCCATGATGAAATGGTTGTAGGTGTAGTCGACCAGTCCAAAAAGAATTTCGCCGATCGCCTCCCGATCCGGCTCCGGCTTCAACAGCTCTTCGTGGAGGGCGTTGGTGGAGTCGACGAGCCACTTGTGCTGCTCATCCACCTGTGAAATGCCCGTCAGCAGTTCTTCAGTCCAAGGCATGAAACTCATAATGGCGATCCCCCCTTCATAACCAAAACGATTCCCCGCCGCCCATTCTACGCATAAACCGATGCAATAACAGGCAGGCACCGCCTTGGTCGCAGGCTATCGGCATGCCGGTGATAAGTCATATGTTGCTGGTTAAAATTTTCGCTCCGAAACTATCCGGTCGGACGCGGCGAAAACTGCAAGCGACTAACAAGTCGCTCAGGAAATGTCAATGGCAAGGTCTTGCAATAGCCGCTGGAAAACTGCGGCATTAGAATCACGGCGCTTCGGGATCCGCCAATAGAAGTCATTACGGTGTTGCGTATGTACAAGAAAAAAAGTCGCCAACAGAGGTCTCACAGCTCGCGCCACAATTCGGCCAGGCTCAAGCCCCTCAGCAGCGCGATTTTGCTGGCCCTTGGTCCTTCGGTTGCACTGGCGGCAAACAACACCATTACCCTGCACCATGGCTCTGCCTCCCGAGGCGGGACCACCTACGGCAATCTGGCCACGGCCACCTCTCTCGATATCCGCGGCAACATCACGGACATCCGTACCGGGACGGTCCGCGGCAATACCGGATTCAACTCCTTCGCACGCTTTGAGGTGGCTGCCGGCAAGACGGTCAACCTGCACGTGCCCGACGTGGCGTCGAATCTGGTGAATCTGGTTCACGATGCCCGCGCCGAGATCAATGGCACTCTGAACGGGCTCAAGGACGGGCGGATTGGCGGCAACATCATCTTCGCCGACCCTCATGGACTCGTCGTCGGCGGCAGTGGTGTGATCAACGTCGGCAGCCTGGTGGTGACCACCCCGAACGCGGCGGCAATGGAGCAGCTGCTGCTTGCGGCTACTACCGATGTTGTGAGCGACGCCGAGGCGGCCGACCTGATCGTGCGGCTGCAGCGGGGCGAACTGCCCAACGCCGAAAATGGGACCATAACCGTTGAGGGACGGGTCAACAGCCGCGGGGCCATCAGCCTGTTCGCCGCCTCCGCGCTGGTGGCGGAAGGGGCCCGGCTTGAGTCCGGCACCGACGCGGCCCGGGCGGTGTTCGAACGCACCGTCAATACCGACGGCCTGCCGCTGGCCAGCGGTATCGAACGCGCCGATGGGGGAATTGCGATCGTTGCCGACGGCGACATCGAGATGAATGGCGCCCTGGCGGCCCTGATGGCCGATGACGGCGGTGCCGGCGTCGCCATCGAGGCCGGCGACCGGGCGCTGGTGGCCGGTACGATTGACGTATCCAGTGACCAAAAGATCGGGGGCCAGGTCCGCATCACTGCGGCCGATTCGGTGGTCCTAGCCGAGGGGGCTCGCATCGACGCCTCCGGCTTCAGCGGCGGCGGGCACGTGGTGGTCGGCGGCGACGCCGTCGACAGTGCCGCCCGGCAGACCTCCATCGCGGAAGGGGCCGTGGTGACGGCGGATGCCGCCAATTCTGGCGATGGCGGCAGCGTGTATGCCATCGGCCAGGAGCGGCTCGACTTCGCCGGCCACCTCAGCGCCCGCGGCGGTGCCGAGGGCGGCGACGGCGGCTTCGTCGAGGTCTCCTCCCGTGACGGGCTGCACTTCGGCGGCACCATCGACCTGCTGGCCGACGCCGGCCGGGGCGGCCGTCTCCTCATCGACCCTTACGACCTGACCATCGTCGAGGACGCCGCTGCCACCGGCGGAGCCAACGAGATGACGGTCGGCGCCATTCAGGCGCTGGGCGATGTCGAGATTGACCTCTGGGCCGAAAACACCCTCACCGTCGGCAGTGCCGACGGCACCGCCGCCACCGACCTGGACCTGAGCGGGACCATGACCACCGGCAGCCTGACCCTGCGCTCTGGCCTCAGTGATCACGCCGGTAATGTCGTGTTCAATGAGGGCTCGCGGGTGCGCACCGGCGGCGGCGACGTCAACGTCTATGCCGGCACCGGTTTCGAGAATGCCGCCGCCATCGAGGGCAACGTCACGCTCGGTCGCATCGACACCGACGGCGGTTCCGTCGCGGTCAAGGCGCGGCAGTCGATCACGCTGCCCACCGGCGTGGTGATCAACACCCGCAATGTGGCCGCCGGCCTCAGCGCCGATCTCGACACCACGGCCTCGGAAGGGGCTTCCGGGGCGATCGCCTTGGAAGCCCCGAACATCGATCTGGCCACCGGCTCCAAGCTGCTGGCCTTCAGCACGGACCCGGCCCATGTCGCCGGCGACGTGACCCTGAACGCGGTGGCCCGGGAGGAGAAACTGGACATCCTCACCGCCGATTTGTTGAGCGCGGTCGCCACGATCACCCTGGACGGCACCATCGATGCCGGCACCGTGCGCGTCCAGGCCAGTGCCGAGGCCGAGCGCACCTTGAGCGACGGCTTCTTCGACACCGCGACAGCCGACAGCTTCCTTCTGAGCACGGTAGACCTGCCGCTCAGCGCCTTGCCGATCGAGGTCGTCTACGTGCAGGCCGACGCCTCCGCCGACATCACCATCGGCGGCAACGCCCATATCGCCGCGGCCGGTGCGCTGACCGTCGACGCCTGGGCGGCGCAGACCGTGTCGCTGCCCAAGATCGATGTGTTCGGCATCAAGTCGCCGGTGGGCGTGGACCTGGTGGCCGGCCGGGTGTCCGGCGGCGCCAGCGCGCAGGTGCAGGGCGGGGCGCAGATCAGTGCGGGCGGGGTCGATATCCGTGCGCGCAACGCGGCCAAGCTCTCCGTCTCCTCACTCATCACCAGTACCGAGGACGGCCTGCAGGCGGCCGCCGCCTTCGGCATCGCCGACATCACCACTCGTGCCAAGGTGGCCGACGGCAGCCGCATCGATGCCGGTGGCGGCGTGCTCAAGGTCGCGGCCCTGAGCCGCAACGACCTGTCCACCTCCGCCACCGCCATGGCGTTGGCAGAGGGGCGTCTCGGCCTCGCCGCCAGTGTCCTGCTGCCGACCATCAACACCAGCGCCCGCCTCGGCGGCAAGGTGAGCAATGTCGATGACGTCGCCGTGGCGGCGGACACCTTCTTCGATACGATGTCGGCCACCAGTTCCACCACCACCGGCAGCGGCTACGTGATCCGGAAGGTGCTCAAGGGGGCGCCGGCCGGTTACGCAAAGGTGAAGGACTACGTCAGC
Source organism: Gammaproteobacteria bacterium (assembly GCA_041685045.1). GTDB lineage: Bacteria > Pseudomonadota > Gammaproteobacteria > Thiohalomonadales > Thiohalomonadaceae > Thiohalomonas. Next base: position 24,631 of record JAWLGP010000041.1, on the reverse strand, counting down.
AACCTGCGCAAGAAGGGCGAGAGCGACGTCACCGGGGCCAGCGTCTCTGAAAAGGACAAAACGGCGCCGACCAGTGCCGACAGTGCGGACACCTCGCAGCCGAAGCTGGCCTCCGCCACCACCATCACCATCAGCGACGTCAGCACCGAGGCCTACATCGCCGATGGGGCGCGCATCGGTTCAGTGACCGATGCCGATGGCAGCCCGGACGACGTCGCCGCCGATGTGCGGGTAAGCGCCCGCACCGCCTACCAATCGATGAACCCCGACGATATCGTCGATGGCGATATCTTCACCACCCTCGGCAAGGGGCTGCACAATACCGCCAGTTCCGGCGTCGAATCGGTGGCCAAGGAGGAGGCCACGGAGGCCAACCCGAGCGGCGACGTCACCCTGAGTGCGGCCATCGCCCTCGGCTGGTACGAAAACGACGCGCGCGCCTGGATCGGCAAGGGGGCGACGGTGGTGGCCGAGAGCGTCGCCGTCGACGCCGAAGTGGACGTGCCGATTTCGATCACCTATCTCAACTTCGGCAAGTGGGATGAGGTCGATAGCCTGTTCGGGGACCTTTCCACCATTGCCGGCAACATCTCCGGCGCCGTGCTCAACCTGACCGGCAAAGCCAACACCGGTTTTGGTCTGCTCGGGCCACAGGTGTTCACCAGTTTCGCCAAGGCCACCGGCCAGGGCACCGACCTGGCCATCTCCGGGGCCGCCAACCTGTTCTTCCAGAGCAACACCGCCGAGGCCTTCATCGACGAAGGCGCGCAGGTGGTGGCGACGGGGCCGGTCGCCGGCGAGGTGGGCGTGCCCGTGGCCAACAACCTCGAGGCCCATCTCTATCGGTACCGCACCATCACCGGGGGCGATGCGGTAAGCGTCGCCGCGCGCAGCTCCGCCCACAGCCTGAACGGTGCCGGGAACATCAGCATGCTGCTCTCCGGCACCGGCTCGGAGGAGGGCGTCTCGGTCGGCACCGGCTTCAGCCTGGTCCATGCGGCCAACACCGCCGATGCCTGGATCGCGCGCGGCGCCAGCATCGAGTCGGCCGGCGACCTGGCCGTGACGGCACTCGGTGATGACCTGGTGATCAATCTCGCGCCCAGCGCCGGCATGGGCATGTTAGGCAAGTCGTCCGGGCCGTTCGCCGCCAACGGCACCTTCGCCATCTCGGCGCTGCACAACACCGCCAGCGCCTCCATCAGCAATGCCGCCCACGTCAATCTACAGGGCGACCTGTTGCTGGATGCCCACCAGAACGTGGGGCTCTGGAGCATGGCGGGTTCGGTCAACCGCACCACCGCCGGCGGTGTCGGGGTGGGCATCGCGGTCAACTGGCTGGATGCCGAAACCAGCGCCTACATCGGCGACAACAGCGCCAAGCTGGAGAGCGAAACCGGCCAGTCCCAGTGCGGCGAGGCCGACCAGCCCGACTGCGCCATTACCGCCAATTCCGCCGACATCGATGCCACCACCGAAGGCCAGGTGATGGCGCTGGGCCTTGCCGGATCGGTCACCGACGGCGGCGGCAGTGACGAAGGCGGCCTCAAGGAGGCGCTCAAGGCCGCTGTCGGCTCGGCCTGGGATGCCGCGAAAACCAAGGTTTCCGACTGGCAGAATTCCGGCAAGACCGCCGATGCCGCCACCGTCGACCCGCAAGGGGTGCTGAACGCGCCTTCCGGTGCGGTGGGCAACATCGACAGTCTCGTAGCCGGGCTGAACGGCCTGCCGCTGGGTGAACTGGACGACCCCGCGGGAGCCATCGCCGCAAAGGTCGAGAGCGACTTCAAGGGCGATGACACGGACACCGAGAACCCTGCCGAGAACCCTGCTGAGAAGGCCGCCGAAAACGCCAGCGGTGCGAATGCGCAGGGAGGCCAGGAGAGCAAGTTCTCCCTTACGGCCTCGGGCAGCGTCGCCGCCAATCTCAACCTGGGCCGCACCGAGGCGGCGGTCGAAGGCGCCGTACTCAATCTGGGCGGCGGTCTCGATGTCTCGGCGCAGCAGCGCACGGTCACCTTCGCCGGTGCCGGTAGTGCCGCCTGGCGCCGCGAGAGCTCCGGCGACGCCGAGTCCGGTGATTCCAGCTACCAGGCCGGCGTGGCCGGCGCCTTCGGCTTCAACCTGCTGGCCGACCGGGTCGCCGCCCGCGTCGATCAAAGCACGATCACCCTGAACGGAACCGACCCGCTGAATGTCGAGGCCCTGCGCGGTGGCATGGCCGGTGCCGTGGGTGCCGGTACCGTCATCGCCGATGGCGCCGACGTGACGGTCACGCCGTCGGCCTCCGTCACCGTCGGCGTCGCCGAGACCGAGGCGACCGTGGTCGACAGCACCATTACCAGCGGCGGCGGGGCGGTGGACGTACTCGCCTATGACCACATGAATGTCGCCTCCGGCGGCGGCTCGCTCTACAAGGGCGGCGAAAAGGCCGGGATCGGCGGCGCCGTCTCCCTCAACCTGCTGGTGAACCAGACCCGCGCGGGCCTGCTCGCCAGCACCGTGACCGGTGCCGGCGACCTCAAGGTCGAGGCGCGCAGCCCCGCCCGCATCATCGCCAGCGCGGCGGTGGCCGGGCTCGGTTCGGAAGGGCAGAAGGCCAACATGGCCGGCGCCTTCGTGGTCAACAACATCGTCAACTCCACCGTGGCCGAGATCGGCAACGGCAGCGTGGTCAAGGCGGCGAGCGTGACGGTGGCGGCGCAGGACGATGATGATGATTCGCTCGATGCGCGCCTGGGCGATCTGGGCGACGCAGTGGGCGATACGCTGTGGGCGCTGAACGAGGGCTTCGACTTAACCGGAGCCAGCCTGCCCAGCTTCGACACCTCCTCCATCGGCGATGCCGAGTTGGCCAACGACGAAAAATTCAGTGCCCTCGGCCGCACCCCGAACATCGCCACCCCGACCACCGGGGCCGACGCGGGTGGTTCGATCCTCGGCGTCACCGGGGTCTTCCAGCAGAATTCGGCCAAGATGAGCGGTGGGCTGTCGGTCGCCTACAACGGCATCTACAGCGATTACCGTGCCGAGCTGGCCGACGCCGAAGTCGAGACCGCCGGCAACGTCACCGTGCAGGCGGAGAACGATGGCCGCATTTACGCCCTGAGCGCCGGCCTCGGGGTACAGAGTGGGGGCCAGTTCGGCGCCATGGGCTCGGCGGCAATCAACGTCATCGCCAGCCGTACCGAGGCGCTGCTGGGCAAGAGCGGCAACACCACCACTGTGGGCGGTGCGGACGGCTCGGCGGCGGGGCGGGTGAACCTGATCGCCGGCGACAGCCGCGAGATCTTCAGCGCCGCCGGCAACATCCTGGCGAGCGGAAGTCAGCTCTCGCTGGCCATCGGCGGCGGTGTGAACGTCGCCTACGGTGCCGTCGCGGCGAAGGTGCAGGACGTCGACGTGAGCGCCGGCACGTTGACCGTGGGCGCTGACTCGGCCACCGGCATCGCCTCCCTGGCAGCCTCCGCCGGCACCTTCAACCTGAACCTGGATCTCGGCAGCACCGAGGCCCTCATCGCCGGAAGCACACTGGCCCTGGGCAGCGGCGGCCTCGACCTCGTCGCGAGCGACGCGAGCGCCCTGTGGGGCGGTGCCGGCGGTGCGGCCATCGGCCGCGAAGGGGCCGCCCTCGGGTTGGCCGCCGCGATCAACCTGACCCACCACGAAACCACGGCCCGGCTCAGTGACACGGCGCTGGATGCGCCGGGCGCGGACGTCACCGTCGCCGCCGAGCGCACCGGTTTCGCCGCGGCCGGTGCCGTGGCCGGGGTCTACAGCAGCGGTATCGCCGGGGGGATTTCGGTGGCCGCCAACGTGCTGGCCTCCAAGGTCACGGCGGAAGCCGACGGCATCTACGGCAGCAGTACCGGCGCCGCGGCCATGGACAGTCTCACCGTGGACGCGATGGACTCGGCCGACACCTGGGCCCTGGGCGGTCAGGCGGCGATCAGCAGCGGCAGCCTGGGCGCCGGCGGCGCCGTTACCCTGGGCTGGTCGGACGCCACGGTGAGCGCCCTGGTGCGCAATTCTGTGCTCGACGTTGCCGACGCGGTGACGGTGGAGGCCGACACCGGTGGCTTCGGCGCTTCGCTGGGTGTGGCCATCGGCGGTAGCGGTAGCGTCGCTTTCGGCGGTGTGCTGTCGGTCAACGGCATCAACAACGCGGTGACCGCCGGCATCGAGAACGCCGAACAGCGCGGGGCGCTGGCCGATACCGCTATCCGCGCCGCCGACGCCTCCGCCATCTGGGCGGCGGCGGTCGGGCTGGCCGGCTCCGGCACCGCCGCGGCCGGCTTCGCCCTGGCCGGCAACGGCATCGGTACCGATGTGCACGCCTATCTGCACGGCGACGGCACTGCTGCGGCGCCCGCCTACCGCGGCAACGACGTCACGGTTAACGCCGAATCCACCGGTGCCATCCACAGCCTCGCCATCGGCGGCGCCGCCGCCGGGCAGTTCGCGGCGGCCGGCTCCATCGTGGTCAATGCCCTCACCGGCTCCACGGTGGCCGAGATCGCCGAAGGGGCGCTGGTGCGCGCCATCGACGACGTGGTGGTCGGCGCCCTGGCCAGCCGTCAGGTCTATACCCTCGCCGGCAGCGGCGCCTTCTCCCTCGGTTTCGGTGCCGCCGGCCTGTCGGCGGCGGTCAACGTGATGGACGACCGGGTCGAAGCCCGGATCGCCGGGCCCCACACGCGGGTGACCGCCCTTGGCTACGACGATGCCGACGGGCTCAAGGTGGCCACAGGGGGCCTCGACAGCGGCATCGCCATGAATGCCGCTCTGGAGGAAACCGCCACGGACGACAGCTCCGGCGAAGCGGACCGCGGCTTTGAGGCGCAGCAACAGGCGCTGGCCGACAGCCTCACCAACTTCCAGCCGACGCCGGAGCTGGAGGACTTCAACGGCCTGGCGGTCAACGCCCTGTCGCTGCAGCAGGCGCACACGGCGGCCGGCGCGGTCACCGTCTCGCTCGACCCGACCTCCATCGTCAAGCTGGTGGGTGGCGTGATCGCCGGGGCGCCGAGCGGCGGCACTTCATTGGTGGCCGCCTTCGTCGGCAGCGGTTCCGGGGTTGCGCTGAATGCCGGGGTCAACGTGATGGGCGGCACCACCGCCGCCTACATCGACCGGGCCAGGATCAACGATGTTGCCCAGCTGAGCGTCGGCGCCGACAGCTACAGTGCCGCCGCCTCCCAGCGGGTCGACGTCAACGCCGCCAGCCACCAGGTGCTCGGCTCGGTGACCGCCGCGGTGAGCGGCGGCTCTGCCGCCTCGGTGGCCGGCGCGGTGGCCGTGAATATCATCGACCGCACCACCGAATCCTACGTGCGCGCCAGCGACGTCACCGCCCGCAGCGCCTTCGGCGTCAATGCCCGCGGCAGCGTGGCGGCCGGTTCCGCCTCCGCCGGCCTCAGCGGTGCCCTGCTCGGCCTGGGTGTGGGCGGCACCGCGGTGGTCAACGTCATCGACGCCACGGTTACCGCCGAGGCGAGCGGCGGTACCTTCCGTGCCGGCAGTCTCAATGTCACCGCGGAGCACGACGCCGCAGTAGCCTCCGCCGTTGGCGTGCTGGCCGGCGGCCTGCTCGGTGCCGGGGTGCTGCCGACCGCGGTCACCGTCTCCTCCAGCACCGTCGGCGCCAGCCTCGGCGTGGACGGCCAGACCACCACCATCGACACCGCCGGTGCAGTGACCGTCGCCGCCGACTCCGAGGTCGCCCTGCTCGACATCGTCGCCGGCATGGCGGTCGGCGGCGGCCTGGGCGGTGCCGGTTCGGTGGCGGTCAACGTCATGGGTGATGCCACCACCGCGCAGATGGCCGACGCGACCTTCGAGCAGGCGGCATCCCGCGTGGACGTCGTAGCGCACTCGGCGCTGGATATCCACTCCTACGTCGGCTCGGTCGGCCTCGGCTTCGCCGGTGCCAACGGCATGGCGGTGAACGCGGGCGTGCTGCGCTCGACCACCCGCGCCGGAATCGTCGACAGCAGCGTCAAGACCGGGGATCTGGCGGTCCGGGCAACGACCGACCGCGACATCGACCTGATCACCCTCGGCGTCGGCGCCAGTACCCAACAGGCGCTGGCCGGCAGCATCGGCATCGTCGTGGCAGGCGCCGTGGATACCGGCGACAACGGCGACAGCGGATTTGCCACCGCCTGGAACGCCACCGGCGGTGCCCGCGGCGAGTCGGACCGGGTGGTCGCGGAGGCGCGCGCCGAAACCGGTCGCGAGGATGACGCCGCGCCGACCGCTACGGTGGGCGCGGACAGCGTAATCGCCGCGGTCACCGGCGGCAGTGTCGACGCCAGCGGCACGGTGACGGTCAGCGCCGTGGACGACACCGCCGTCGACAATCTCTCCGGCGGCGTCGGCATCGGCGTGACCAACCTCGGGGTGGGCGCCGGCCTGGCCTACAGCCAGAGTGCCAGCCAGACCGCGGTCACCATGAACAGCAACGTCGTCAATGCCGCCGACCTGGCGCTCTCGGCATCGGTGAAGGGCGCCCGCGACGCCCTCGCCTTCGCCGGCGGGGCAGGGGCGGTCGGTCTCGGCGCCGCGGTGGCCCACAGCAAGGTGGCCAATGGGGTCAGCGCGGCCCTGGGCGGCACAGTCAATACCAGTGGCGGCGTGAGTGTCGCCGCCAGTGACGAGAGCAGCCTCGACGTCGATGGCTATGGCGCCAGCATCGGAGCGGCCGCGGCGGGTGTGGTGATAGCGGTGGCCGAGCGGGCGACGCAACTGTCCGCCGCCGGTAGCGGTTCGATCACCGCCGGCGACGGGCTGTCGGTCAGCGCCCTGGGCGGCGGCAGCGTGGACGCCACCAGCATGGGGGCGAGTGCCGGCATCGGGCTCTCCGCCATCGGTTCGCTCGCAGTCGCGAGCGACAACACCTCCGTCTCCGCAACCGTCGGCAACGGCGCTCAGTTGGCCGCCGACCTGGCGCTCCTCGCGGGATCCGATGCCACCGTCTCTGCCACGGCCCAGGGTGCGGCGCTGAGCGGCGGCCACGCCATGGGCGCCTCGATAGCCAGGGCAGGCGCCGCGCGCACCATCAGCGGCGCGGTGGGGAACAACGTCACCGTCGCCAGCGGCCACTCGGCAACCATTACGGCGCGGCAGTCGGTCGGTGATGAACCAGCGGTGAAGGCGCAGAGCTTCAGCGCAGCGGGCGGCGGCCTCATCGGCGCCGAGGCCTCCTGGGCGCGGGTCGACAACGGCTCCACCGTGACCGCCGGGACCGGCAGCGGCTTCAAGATGTCCGGCGGGGGTGATCTCAAAATCGCCGCCGACAGCCGCAGCCATCAGCAGGCGGAGGCCAACGGCCTGAGCGTCGGCGGGCTGCTCGGGGTCGGCCTGGCCAAGGCTGAGGCCTACGGCACGACTGAAACCAAAGTGCGGCTCGGCGACGACGCCGACCTGCAGCTCAACAGCCTCACCCTGCACAACACCTCCGATCAGTTCAACGATGCCGTCGCCTTCGCCGGCAGCGGCGGCGTGGTGGCCGGCAACGCGGTGATCACCAGAACCGGGGCCCACGATACCGTCAGCACCGCCATCGGTACCGGTGCCGACATCACCGCGCTCAGCGTCGACATCGGCAGTCACTATCTCGGCCAGTACGGCGGCCACGCCAACAGCGTCAACGCCGGCGTTATGGAAATGAGCGGCGCCTTCTCGGAAAACCGGGTGGACGCTGACCACACCCTGTCGATCGGTGACCAGGCCGGGATCAGCGCCCTGGGGCAGCTGCGGGTCGCCGCCAACAGCGCCCTGAAGAGCCGTCACAAGGACAACGAGGCCGCCTCGGCCGCCGGCGGCGGCGTGGCGAGCGGGCAGGCCGCCTCCCACCTGAGCGACCATGAGGTCGCCACCGCGGTGTCCATCGGTGCGGGGGCATCGCTCTTCTCCGCATCCGATCTGTCGCTGCTGGCGGTAACTGACAACCACGCCACCGAAAACGTGGTGCTGGCCACGGGTGCGGGCATCGCCGAAACCGGTGCCTTGAACAGCCACCAGGCGGCGCTCGGCAACAGCATCAGCGTCGGCAGCGGAGCGACCCTGGAGAGTCTGCGCGACCTCAACATCAACACCTACACCAACTCCAATGTGGCGAACGACGCCTCGGCCCGGCTTTGGGCGGGTGTGGGCCATTCGGATGCCAACGCGCGCACCGAGATCCGGGACAGCCAGACGGTCGCCATCGGACAGGACGCCCAACTGCATGCCAAGCGCTACCTGAGCATCGCCCCGGGCGTCAGCGCCACCGGCGCCCACGCCAACAACCTGTACACCCTGACCACCGCCAACAGCATGACCAAGGGCCTGCTCACCCTGGCCGATGCCCACGCCGAGGCGGTGCAGTCCTCTACCGTCACCCTGGACATCGCCCAGGGGGCGTTGTTGACCGCCGCCCGCGACGTGGAGCTGCGCGCCAACCGCGGCTCGGTGCAGGCCACGGTGGCGGGCAAGTCCACTGCCTCGGTGGCCGGCGTCGTCCCCATTAATGATGAGAGCAGCAGCACCGACCTGGACAGGTCTTCCGCCATCACCATCGACGGCACGGTGCTGGCCGGCCGCTACAACAATCTGGAGGTGGTGATCACCGAAGCCGGGCACCAGGTCAACGACGATGCGCTGGCGCCGATCATCGAGTACCTGACCTTTAATCCATCGGAGTACGTCGAGGCCACGGGCAGCGGCATGTCGGTGCTGGAGAGCGCGATGCCGGATCGCGACGTGGCCGCGGTACGGGTGAGCGAGTTGTTCGCCTCCGGCGGCGACGTCATCCTGCACGCCGACAACATCGACGGCTCCGGCAGTGTGACCGCCCAAGGTAGTCCGACCATCACCCTGGATAACCAAAGTGAACGCTTCCTGATCCTCGGCGATGCCAACGCCGGTTTCGCAGCGGCCCACATCCCGGATGAACTGGGCGGCTCCGTCAAGTTCACCGGCGGTGCCGACACCGTCGGCGGCATCTCCCTGGCCCAGGTCGGCGCGGACGGGGCTTCGGAAATTACCATCACCAACGCCTACGCGGACGACCTCGCGGGCGAGGAGTACGGACCTTCCGTTTTCCAGGAGGGGGCGATCCGAAACGAGAGCGGTTTCATCCACATCCGGGTCGCCAACGGTGGCTTCGGTGGTTACGCCTCCACCTCCGGCCGGCAGGTGCTCGTGGAGGTGCCGGAGGGACCGGTGGAGTTTTACCGACCGAACGGCTACTGGTCGCCGGGACTGCGGGTCGAGAACACCTGGAAGGACTACGCCGACATCAGCAACGATGTGTTCGACGCAGTGATCTACGCGGCCAACGCGGAGTACGGTACGGACCTGTATTGGAACAACGCCAATCTGCTGTACCGCGGACCGGTCGACAATGACGAGGACGGCAGCAGCATCATCGTCTTCGGCAGCTGCCGGCCCGCCAACGTGACCGGCCCCTGTACCTCCAGTGAGGCATCCCAGTACACCGGTATCTACACCACAGGTTTCAACGGCATGAGCGGCTCCGGCGAGGACCAGGCCCATATCGCGATCATTCCGGTTCGGGACCTCTACCGTTACGCAAGTTCGTTCGGCGCCTCCGGCATCGGCGAGGACGAGGCGTCCCACCTCATCACCGGCGAGGCGGTGGGGATCAAGGCCAAGTACATCGACATCAACGGCACCATCAAGACCGGGCGCGAGACCGACCGTTCGCTCTCGGTCAGTGCCTCGCTGTCGGACTGGGTTGCGGAGAAAAAACGCTTCGGTGCGACCGGCGTGGTCGAGATCCCGAAGGTCTATTCCAAGGTCAATCTGGCCACCGGCACGGCCTCTTTCGTCGGCCTACTGGATGCCCCGGACGGCGAATTGATCGAGGCGAGCTTCGATTTCGCCAACGACCAGATCATCGTCGATGATGTGAACGCCTCGGGTGGCGGCTACCTCTACATGGAAGGCCAGATCATCAGCAGCAGCCCCTACGGCAACATTGAGGTGGAGAGCGGTTACGGCAACGTCAGCATCGATAATCGGAGCGACTATCAGCTGGTCACCAACCGCGTCGATACCGGTGCCGGCAACGTCGGCATGGTGCACATGGTCGACAAGCTTAAGAACCAGACGGTCTGGTACCGCTACACCCTGGGTGAGGGCCTGGAGAAATTCGTCGCCAGCGGCACGGACGGCCGCACCATCGACGACGCCCAGCAGGTCAGCACCAACGGCAATAGCGACTCCTTCTCGCCGAAATCCGGGGTCCGCTGGAAGTGGAAGCACACGGCGAGCTTCTCCCGGTCCTGGGACGAGGACGAGGAAAATTTCACCGAGTGGACCTGGCGCGGGGACCAGCACGATCCCTGGACCCGCAGCGAAGGCTGGCTGGTGCAGGGCTCGACCAGCGATCCGGTCTACGAGCAGCAGATCAGCGGCAACGTTTACTCCTACAACTCCAAAAACATCGCTTATCACGGCTGTGGGGACAGCATCGGCAGTGATTGTCACTGGGACTTCAAGGCGTCGCGTTGGGATTCCGAGGATAAGGAATACGAGTCGATCTGGCGGTACCGTTTCCCCACCCGCGGCGACCTGACCTACACCCATTCGGCCAAGGCGGACTACCGCATCGGTATCTCCTTTGCCGGACACGACGAAGGGCGCATCGACATCGACAGCCCCAACGATGTTCTGCTCAATGGCGACCTGAAGAACATCAGTGGCCTCACCACCGTCACCAGCGGCCGCGACATCCTCTCCGATGGCAGTGCGCAAATCGACGGCAAGGACGTGACCCTGAGCGCCGCGCGGCGGATCGGCGAGGCGGCCCGTTCGATCGACCTGACGCTGCAGGAGGGCGGCCGCCTGAACGCCGCCAGCGGCAGCGGCGGCATCTACCTGAACCTTGACTCCGGGGCGGTGCTCGAGCGCATTGATGCGGGCGGGGTCGGCGACATTGTTATCGCGGCGCACGGCGACCTGCTGGGCGGTGCTAACGGCAACTCGCTCCTGCGCGGGCGCGACATCACCCTCTCCAGCCGTACCGGGTCGGTGGGTGCGCTCGACAATCCCATCAACCTGGAGGCGGTCGAGCGGGTGTTCGGCGGCCAGCTGCAGGGCGGGGTGGTGAACGTCACCGCCAACCGCGACATCGCCCTGACCGACAGCTACGGCGATCTCTGGGTCGACCGGGTGATCTCGAACAGCGGTTCGGTGCGCCTGGAGGCGGTGAACGGCAGCATTCGGGACAACGCCCGACGCGAGGCCTCCAGCACCCTGGACGAGACGCAGCAGCGCGAGATCTGGCAGCGGCTCAGCCTCACCTCCCAGTACGGCGCCGAGGAGTATGCCAAGAACCGCACCGTACCGGCGTTCGAGCGACAGGTGGAGCAGAACTATCGGGAGTACTGGCAGCTTCTGGAACTCGGCAGCGTGTCCGGCGATGCCTATACCCTGAACGCCGACGGCCTCGCCCTTTACCAAACTATCCTGGAGTCCCGCACCGGGAAGGCGGTGGACGCCTCGACGGCCCAGGCCTATGCCCAGGAGCGCTATACGGCGGTGACGGCCGCCTTCGAGACCAATCTCGGCAGCGAGTGGTTCGGCACGGCGCCGTTCCAGGGCTACCAGGCGGACTACAGCTATACCGCCACGGCAGAGCAGGTGGCCGAACTCACCCGCGACTCGGTCTGGACCGAGAGCGAGCTGATGTACGGGGTCGACATCACCGCCCTGGAGCCGGCGACCGGGGCTCCGGTCGGCAGCGCCGAGCCCAATGTCAGCGGCCGCGACATCGCCCTCATTGCGGGACAGGGGATCGGCGAGCTCGCCGCACCGATCAACATCACCTACGCGGACCTGGTGGCCGGCAATCTGACCCAGGAGCAGGCGTCGGCGCTGGCCCTCGCCGCGGCCCCGGGCGATGTGACCCTCAACACGGATGCCGACGGCAAAATCCTCAGCCTCGACGTCAAGCGCACAATTCCGTTTTATGTGGACCCCCTCGGCCGCTTCGATTCCCGCGTCGGCGGATCGGCCTTCCTACAGGCCTCCAGCAACCTGCGGGTGGGCGAGATCGCGGTGGACGGCAACGCCCAGATCACCGCGGCCAACAGCATCCTGGCCGCGACCGGCAGCCCGGCGATCCTCACGGTCGGCGGTGACCTCCAGCTGCTGGCCGGCAGCGGCGACATCGGTGACGCGGTCAATGGCGCGCCGGTCAACCTGGCGGTGGGCGGCGATCTCGCCTATGCCGCCTCCGGCGGCGACATCGCGCTGCGCTGGCTGGACGGCGACTTCCGTATCGGCGCCGTGGTGGCGCCGGGAACCGTCCGCCTCGAAGCGCCCTCGGGTGGTCTATACGGGGTGAGCGACGGCGTGAACGTCCGCGGGGGCGACATCGTCCTGCAGGTGCGCGACGCGGTCGGCTCGGCGGACGAGGCCCTCACCATCGATCTCACGGGGGTCGACGGCAGTCTGGCCGGTCGCATCGGCAGCGGTTACCTGTACAGCGACGCGGCGGTCGCCATCGGCAACCTGGCGAGCGACGGCCGGTTCAACCTGGAGACGCTGCAGGCGCTGTCGGTGGTGGACGCCGTGACCGTCGGCGGCGATCTGGACCTCACCGCCCGCTCCTTCACCGTGGCGGCCGACCAACGGCTCGACGGCGCCGGCGGGGCGCTCATCTACACCGATGAAGACCTGATCCTCGCGGAAAACGCCGTCCTGGCGATCCAAGGCCTGGTCGACGTCACCGCCCGCGCCGTGACCCTGGGCGAGGGTTCGCAGTGGGCGGTCGGCAGCCTGCTGGCCAGTACCGGCCGGCTGGCCTTCGCCGCCGACGCAGCGCTCAACGCCAGCGGCGACACCGACGTCAGCGCGGCGGAGCTCGCCATGGCGGCCGGCGCCCGTTTCACCACCGGCGGCAACCTCGGTCTGACCACTACCGGCGACATGCAGACGGGCCGGCTGCACAGCGACAGCGGCCAGTTCGATCTCGCTGCCGGGGGACGGGTCTTCGGCAACGGCGACGGTCAGACCAACCTCACCGCCGACCAGGCCGGCACCAGCACGCTGGTGGCGGCCGGCGACATCGGGACGATCGATGATCCGCTGCGCTTCGGCATCATCCGTTTCGACCGCATCGAAAGCACCGGGGGCAGCGTCTACCTGCACGGCGCCAGTGACTTCGCCGCCGACAGCGTCCGTTCCGCGGAGGGCGACGTGGTGGTCACCTCGCCGCTCCACGTGGCCATCGACGAGCTCTATGCGAAGACAGGACTCGATGCCCGGACCACTTCGCTGCAGATCGGCCGGGCGATAGTGGAGGGCGCTGCCCTGTTCGAGACCGACGGCGGCGACATGGTCGTCGGGTATGCGGAGTCCGCCGGATCCTCCCGGTTCGTGACCCGCAACGCCAACCTGTCGGTCACCGAGGCCATTGCCGGCACGACCATCGACTTTGCCGTGAACGGCGGCGACATGGCCGTGCAGCATGCCGAGTCGACCGGCGACGCCCGGTTTACCGCCACCGACGGCGACTTGTCGGTCACCAACGCCATCTCCGCCGCCACCATCGACTTCCTCGCCGACGGCGGCAACATCACCGTGCGCCACGCCGAGGCGGACACCGCCATGCGCCTCGACAACCGGAGCGCCGGCGGTGGCGACATCACCTTCGGCTACCCGGAAGATCCGGGCCTGGCCGCGGCCGACTTCGACCTCCTGAGCCACGGCACCCTGGCGATCACGGCAACCCGCAATATTTACGGCGGCAATGCCTATGCCGTCGCCAATGTTGAACTGCAGAGCGGCGGCATGGAACTCGGCCGAATCGAAAGCGCTGCCGACGTGTGGGTGACCGCCTCGGCGGACATGGCGGCCGCCGGGTTGCAGGCCGGTGGCCGGGTCGATGTGCAGGCAACCGGCCATGCCGCCATCGGCGAGCTGATCAGCACCGACCGCTTCGACGTGGTCGCCGGCTCCCTGGCCGTGGACGCTGCCCACAGCGGCAGCACTGCCACCTTCATCGCCAACGCCGGTGACATGACCGTCCGTCACGCCGAGTCGGCCGGCGACATGCTGCTCGATAACCGCACCGCCCCGCGTGGCGACATCACTTTCGGTTATCCGGAGGATCCGGCACGCACCTCGGACCAGATGGACCTCATCACGCAGGCCAACCTCACCCTCAAGGCCACCGGGGACATTACCGGCGGCAGCGCCCAGTCGGCGCAGCGGATGGAGGTCGAGGGGTACAACATCACCTTCGGCAAGCTGGAGAGCCTGTACGCCGATCTCCTGGCGACTGCGGAGTGGAACCTGACCGGGGTCAACGCGACTGCCGGCCGCGACCTCGGCATCGTGGTGGGCAACCAGATGATCATGGAGGAGGTGGACTATGGCGGTGAGCTTTCCCTGGACGCGGGCCGAGACCTGATCGTCGGTGCCGGTCGCAGCATCGATATCGACTCCCACATCGAGGCGGGCCGCGACATCATCATGCGCTCCGGCGGCTCCATCCGGCTGGCCGGCGCCAAGGCCGGCCGTGACGCCTTCTTCACGGCCGACGGCGATATCGACATCCTCGAGGCCGTCAAGGTGGGCCGGGATCTGGTGCTGGACAGCACCGGCGACATCAATGCCGGCACCTACCTCTCCGCCGGAGAAGACCTGCAGGTGCAGGCGATCGGCACCCTGCGTGCCCAGTCGCTCTACGCCGGTGCCTCCATGGACGTGATCACCGGCGGCAGTCTCCACTTGCAGGAGGCACTGGCCGGCACCAGCGCGGCGATCCGGGTAGGCACCGTGGACGGCGTGACCTTCGACCCCGCTTCCAGCATGGCCATCGGGCGCCTCGCCGGCACCGACATCCTGCTGCGTTCGGGCAACAGCGTCGCCATCGACCAGGTGCGCTCGTCCAGCGGTCTGGAGATCACCAGTCAGCAGATCACGATCGGGCAGGGCGAGAACAGTGGCAACGCACCGCTCTACTTCCGGGTGCGCGGCACGCAAAAGGCCGAGGCCGACCGGGTGAGCGCGTCCTTCGACACCGCGGCGCTGGTGAGCGAGTGGCTGCATGCGGCCGACACGCGACTGGCGATCTCCGGTGAGCGGGTGATGCTGAAGGACGTGCGCTTTGCCGAGCTTCTCGATCTGACCACGGCCAAGGCCCGCATGATAGCCGACAATCTGTCACCGGCGTTTCGGGGTGAGGCCAACGTGCAGCTGCATGAACTGGACAAGGCGTTCTGGCTCAACCAGGAAGGCGTGAACACCTACACCAACGCCTATGTGGTGCACCGCGACGCCGAGCACTTCGTTGAAGTCGTGAACTTCAGTGAAGAGCACGATCGCGACGGCACCATCGATTACGAAAGCACATCGGCAGAGCGCTACACCGACCGTTACATGCAGCTGTTGGAGTTACCGAAGCCGCTGCTGTTGAGCACCGTTGGAGTTGGGCGCGCGATCCCGCTCTACCACGGCGACCTGTCGCAGATCGTCAATCTCGACGGTGTCCCCTTCCAACGGTTCTTTTCGAGGGAAGAAGAACTCTAGTGATGCGTCATACGAAATCGATGCGGACCTTTCCGCACGGATGGTTATTGGCAGTCTGGTGTTTCAGTGAGGCGGCCGGCGCCCAGGCGCTACCGCCTTCCGGGGTGGTCGATCCGATTCTCAACCGCGAGCAGCTGGAACGGCAACAGCAGGCGGAACAGCAGGAACTGCGTGCCAACCAGCTGCAGATCCCCGCGCTGATGGGGGAGCCGTTGCCGGCGCAGCAGTTGCCGCCGTCCGACGAAACCTTCACCCTGCGGGCCATCCAGTTCAGCCCGTCACGGTTCCTGCCCGACGAGGTGCTCAAGGAGGCGGCTGCACGTTACGTCGGTCGCCCCGTTTCGTTCGTCGACTTGAACGATCTTCTGCAGACGGTCAATAGTCTCTATCAGGAACGGGAGCTGATCACGGCTCGGGCGATCATTCCGCCCCAGCCGCTCGCCGACGGCGCGTTGAAAGTACTGCTGGTTGAGGCCAGGCTGGAGAAGTTGGTCTGGAGCGACGAACCGGAGCGGGTCGACCGGCAATTTTTCACCGATCGCATCTCCCTGAAGGAGGGCGAGGTGCTGGACTCCCGCGCCCTGGCCGATGCCATCCGCCGGCTCAATGCCACCACCCCCGGTCCCCAGTTGAGTGCCAGCCTCGCCAAGGGCGATACTTTCGGCACGACGCAGGTGCACCTGGAGACCTTCGAGCCGGAGCCGTACCGTTGGCAGTTCTTTGCCAACAACCACGGTAGCGAGGGTACCGGGGAGAACCAGTACGGCGTCAGCATGCTGTGGTTTTCCCCCACCGGTCGGGCCGACCTGTTCAGCGGTACGCTGTTGAAGACCGATGGCAGCATCTACGGTAATCTGCGTTATGCGACTCCGGTGAATCGCAGCAACGGTATCGTCTATCTCGATCTCAGCAGGAACGAACTGGAGATCGAGCGGGGCCCGTATGCGGCGCTCAACATCGAGGGGGAATCCGATGCGGTCGAGCTGGGTTACCAGCACCCCGTCTGGTTCAGTCCGGAATGGATGCTCACACCGGCCGTGGCCTATTCCTGGAGCGATTCCAGCACCACCATCGACGGCTTTCCGCTCAGTGAATCGGAACTCGGCAATTTCCGGATGTCGGCACTGGTCG
Organism: Gammaproteobacteria bacterium; assembly: GCA_041685045.1. GTDB lineage: Bacteria > Pseudomonadota > Gammaproteobacteria > Thiohalomonadales > Thiohalomonadaceae > Thiohalomonas. The sequence continues at coordinate 7,951 of JAWLGP010000041.1, read as the reverse complement.
AGTATCAGTCCGAGCCCTGGTACGTCAGTTACGATCAGTCCGCAACGTTCGCCGACACCGAAAACACGCTGACCGGCACGTCGGGCAACTATTCGCTGTTAAATGGTACGCTATTCGCCCAACGCCGATTCGGGACCAGCTTCCGGGCCGTGTCGAAGCTGAGCTGGCAGTACGCGGACGAAACGGCCTCTTTGCCCTCGTCGCTGCTGTATCAACTGGGCGGGCTCGGCAGCGTGCGTGGTTATGAGCCGGGGGTCGTCGCTGCCCCGCGTGGTTACGCCTTTAGCCTGGAGGGTAACTGGCGCATCAACGAGATGTGGGAAGTGGGACTCTTGGCCGATTACGGTGAAGGGTTGGATCTCGGCACCGAGGATGTCACGCTCTCGAGCGTCGGGTTGGGCACCACCCTCCGCCTGGGCGAGCGCTGGAGCATCACCGCCATCGCGGCCGAGGCCCAGGAAGAGGTGACACCGAACCAGGACACCAGCCGGTTGTGGGTGCAGATTACGCTGCAGTAGCGAACTGATTTGGGGGAAGAAGGGATGAGCACACTGCTTTTCTACAAAAACATCACGATCCTGAACCGGGACAAACACCGGAACTATCACCTCAAGGCGGCAGAAAATTTCGAATTCGCCGCCGAAACCCATCTCGTGCCCCTGGCCGGTCAGGAGTTCTACCATGCGGCGCGGGACTACCCCATCCTGTTCATCGGTGAGGAGGAGCAGACCGTTCCCGTCGCCCTGCTCGGGCTGGAGTCCGGCCAGAACAGCTATCTGGACGCGAACAAGGTCTGGATCCCGAATGTCTACGTACCCGCTTTCGTTCGGCGCTACCCGTTCGTACTGGCGGAAATGGGTGACGAAAACTCGTCGGTCTGCTTCGACGCGGCGTTTTCCGGCTGGAACGAATCGGAAGGGAAGGCGCTGTTCAACGAGGCGGGCGAGAACAGCGAGTTCCTAAACGACATCGTGCGCTTCCTTCAGAACTACGCCTTCGAAATGAAGCGGACCCAGGAGTTCGTCAGCCGGCTGAAGGCGTTGAATCTGCTGCAGCCGAAAACCTTGCAGCTGACCCACAGCTCCGGCCAGAACTTCACGGTGCATGACTTCAAGGCCATCGACGAAGAGGCATTCGGCAAGCTTCCGGACGAGGAGGTGCTCAAACTCCACAAGGCCGGTTTCATGGGCTGGATTTATGCACATCTGATCTCCTTGGGCAGCGTCAACCAACTGTTCGACCGTTATCTCGCCGGCAAGCAGAAGGCACAAGCCACCGAGCCCAAGGAACCCGCGCGCAAAAAGAGCACGCGTCGAGTCAACTGACCGCGTTTCCCTGAAAGCGGGATGAGCACGTAAGATGCCCGTGCGAACCGCATGTGGCTTTGTGGAATTTCTTACAGACAGGCTCGATTCGGCGAGGATATGATTGGTGCAATCCGGGCTTAACCGTGTTCCACCAGTCGAAGAAAAATCAGGAACGATTATGACAACTCTGCTGTTCTACAACGATATTGCAGCCCTCAATCGGGACAAGCATGGGGATTTGAGGTTGAATGGCGCCGACAGTGGCGTCAAGTTCGCCGCCAACAGCAACTTTTTGCCGCTGGCAGGCACCGAGTTCGGTCAAGCGGCACGTGACTACCCGATTGTATTTGCCGGTGCCGACAAGGATCTGGCCGCCGTGGCAATTCTGGGGCTGCGCCAGGGTGAAAACCTGTTTGTGGAGGCGGACGGCCAATGGGCCCGTGGCCACTATGCCCCCGCCTTCTTGCGTCGTTACCCGTTCATTCTTGCCGAACATGGCGAGAACAAGGAGTTCACCGTCTGTATCGACCAGAGCTGGCAGGGTTTCGACCGGGAATCCGGCGAGCCGTTGTTTGTGGAAGGCGAGGAGAGCGAGTCGCTGAAGGGAATCATCGAGTTCCTGCGCCTGTTTCACGCCGAAATGCTGCGTACCCGCGAGTTCGTGCAGCGACTGCAGGCCCTTGAGCTGCTGGTGCGCAAGGACCTGCTCCTGACCGATACCAAAGGTAATTCGTTCGCGGTTCGGGATGTCCAGGTCGTCGACGAGTCACGCCTGCAGGCACTGAACGACGAGCAAGTGGCGGAACTGCACAAGAGCGGCTTTCTCTGGTGGATCTACGCCCACCTGCTCTCGCTCGGCAACACCGTGCGCCTGGTGGCGCGTGCCGAAACGCTGGCGAAGGCCGAGGCGGCGGCTGCATAGCCGGCGTTTCCGTGTAGAGCTTGCGAATGTAGTTGTAGCGTCCCCACGCTTGCATGTGCGAACGAGCCGAACCGCAGGTTTGCTTCGCCGCGCCACACTTCCCGTACCCGAGGTCGAACCTGGACCTCGGCCATTTCTCTCAGCCGGACGCTGATATCGACCGTACCGCGTCGAGATCTGTTAAAAGCCGATGACAGCCTTGCGGCACAGCCTGCGACCGCTTCTTCAAAGCTTGCTGATCGTCTCTCTGATCTGGATGGGAGGATTTCTGGCGTGGGCCAGCCTGCGGGCGGTGGACTTCGGCTACCCGCTGTTGTACGACCTGCAGGACATCGGCGGGACCATCGCCCGTTACGGACCGGAAAACCGCTACAAGCGAGGTTTCGAAGGCACGGATCGGGAACAGCGTCTGGCGATCTTTTCGGCGATTATCGATGCCGTACACCGGCACGGTCAGGGTTTGGAGGCCATCCACTACACCTTGTCCGACGGTCGAAGCGAACCGTTCCTTCGCCAGCCGGAGCGCATCCATCTGCGCTCGGTTGCGCGGATGGTGGACCGCTTTCGGAACCTGTCCTACTGGGCCGGGCTCGTTTTTGCCGGCTGCCTGCTCCTGGTGTACAGCGGACAACTCCCGCTGCCGCGGACCTCACGGGTGTTGCTGTGGGGTGGGGTGGCCATTTCAGTGGTGAGCGCTGCGGTGCTGGTGACGGGCCCGGAAAGGGTCTTCTACGCGTGGCACCAGTGGGCGTTTCCTGCCGGTGAACAGTGGTACTTCTATTACCAGGATTCGCTGATGACCACCCTGATGAAGGCGCCGGATCTGTTTGGCGGGATTGCCGTGCTGTTGTTGGTACTGGCGGTGGCCTGTGTCGGCACACTCTGGTGGGGTGTGCGCAGACTGTCGGCACGGGCTAGCGAAAGGGGTCGAAAAGAGGGGAGGGGGACCGGCGCCAGATAGCAGGGCGGCGATATTCCCCGCCAGGGACGCCGCGTGCGACGTCCCTGCTTGCGATTGTCGCCTCAGCCGCGCGAGAGCGAGGGTTTGCGCGAACTTCCGCCGCGGCCATTGCCGGCAGGCGGTGCACCGTTTCGGCTACGCGCCCGCTGCGCCGGGCGCCCGGCCTGGGGCCGATGACCACTGCCCGAACGGTTGCGGTTCTCGTTACGCCCACGCCCGTTCTCAATCGGCTCCGGACGAATCGACGGATCCGGCTCAAACTCAGGGACCACCCGTTTCGGTATTTCCCGCTTGATCAGCCGCTCGATATCGCGCAGCAGCTTGTGCTCGTCGACACAGACCAGCGAAACCGCCTCGCCGTCATTGCCTGCCCGGCCGGTGCGCCCGATGCGGTGGACGTAGTCTTCGGCAACATTCGGCAGTTCGAAGTTGACCACATGCGGCAGTTGATCGATGTCGAGTCCTCGGGCCGCAATATCGGTGGCGACCAGGGTCCGTACCGCTCCGCTCTTGAAGTCGGCCAGTGCCCGGGTGCGTGCACCCTGGCTCTTATTGCCGTGGATCGCCGCCGCGGTGATCCCGTCTTTTCCCAACTGTTCGGCCAGACGGTTGGCGCCGTGTTTGGTGCGGGTGAAGACGAGCACCTGGCGCCAGTTCTGCGATCCGATCAAGAACGAGAGCAGCTCGCGCTTACGCGCGCGGTCCACCGGGTGGACGATTTGGGCGATGCGCTCGGCGGTGGTGTTGCGCGGGGTCACCTCGATCAGAGCCGGCTGATGCAGAATGCCGCCGGCCAATCGCTTGATGTCGTCGGAAAAGGTGGCGGAAAAGAGCAGGTTCTGCCGCTTGGCCGGCAGCAGTGCCAGTACCTTGCGGATGTCATGGATAAAGCCCATGTCCAGCATGCGGTCCGCTTCGTCCAGCACCAGGATTTCGACCTGGCTGAGGTCCACGGTGCGTTGGGAGACGTGATCCAGCAGCCGCCCCGGTGTCGCCACCAGAATGTCGACGCCGCGGCGCAGGCGATCGATTTGGGGGTTGATCTTGACTCCGCCAAAGATGACGGCGCTTCTCAGTGGGAGATGCTTGCCGTAGTCGCTCACGCTCTCAGCCACTTGGGCGGCCAGTTCCCGGGTGGGGGTCAAAACCAGGGCGCGGATGGGGCGCTGGCCTTTTCCCTGGGCCCGGCTGCTCAGCCGCTGTAACAGGGGCAGGGTGAAGCCGGCGGTCTTGCCGGTGCCGGTTTGGGCGCCCGCCATGATATCGCGACCCTGAAGAATCACGGGTATGGCCTGGCTCTGGATGGGGGTAGGTGCACTGTAACCCTGTTCGGACACAGCACGCAGCAGTTCGGCCGACAGGCCGAGCGAGTCAAAAGACATTAACGATAAGCACTCTTGGGTTGGGCCAACCGCCTTTGAAAGACGGCCCGGTCCAGGCGGAATCAGGATGGAAGCTCGAGGCGAAATCGGAAGAAGGCACCACGGCAAGCCCGCACCGACCGGTGGGCGACGGGCCGGACAAGTATACGTCAAATCAGACGACATTCCGACCACGGCAGAAAATTCCTGCCCGCATGGCAAGCCGTACCATCCATTAAAGCGTCCGTCCGCTAACACCCGTTAGGGAAATAACGTAGAATGGCCGCTGTTTTTTTACCAAATAGTTGCCGCCACTGTTTGTCGATGTCCAACGACGTGAAACCAAATACTGATCGGCTCGTCCGCTGGGTCAACAGCGGCTTGGTCGTGGCATTGGGTGTTTCGTTGGCACAGCTCAGTTGGCGGCTGGCCCCGGACAGGTTCCAGTCGGCCCCAGTTTTCGACCCGGTCGCCAAGGGTGAATCGTCCCGGTCTTCGCCCACGCTCGAACAGGTGGCTGCCCTGCACCTGTTCGGGAGCGCCAGCGAAGCCCCCGCAAAGGCCGCGCCGGTCAAAATCCCCGAAACCCGCCTCAACCTGGTTCTGAAAGGTATTTTTGCCGTTGACGATCCGAATGACGGAGGGGCGATCATCGCGGATGGACGGGGGCAGGAGGGATTTTACCGAGTTGGTGCGCGTATCCCCGGAGGGGCGGTGCTGAGCCGGATCAGTGCGGACCACGTAGTACTCAGCCGCAACGGAAATCTCGAGACGTTGCGCCTGCCCAGTGACTCGGATAGCGGTGTCGATGTGGCGTATTCCCGCGCACAGCCGAGTGTAACGGAGCACGCCGTGCACCTGCCGGAGCTGGTTGATTATCGCACGTCTATTCTGGAAAACCCGGCCAAAGCCCTTGAGCTGATAAGCCTCCAGCCGGTCGCCGAGGCGGGACAGGTGAAGGGGTATCGCATCAGCCCGGGAAAAGACCGGGCGCTTTTTCAGCGCCTGGGCTTGCGTAACGGCGATGTGGTGACGGCGCTTAACGGTGTCGTCCTCGATCAATCGCTACCGCTCAGCGAAGTATCACGACAACTGGCATCGGCACCGCAGTTGTTGTTGACACTGGAGCGGAATGGCGAGATACATAACCTGACCATCAATATCGACTGATAGCCTGCTTGAGCAGGGAAGTATCAATAAGAAAAGACAACCGGATGCATTTTTGTTTCTTTGATAGTCTCAAGTCACGGATAACCTTTCCCCGGAAGCACATCGCCGCCTTAGGGTGCGGGTTGCTGTTGGTGATGAGTTCGGCGCCGGTGTGGGCCCAGACCCTGACCCTCAACCTAAAGGATGCCGAACTCAGCTCCGTGATTGCCACGGTTTCCGAAATGACCGGCCGTAACTTCATCGTCGACCCCCGGGTCAAGGGAAAAGTGACGGTGGTCTCGTCGGAACCGATGGACGCGGCGGAGATCTACGAGGTCTTCCTTTCCGTCCTTAGCGTGCATGGCTTTGCCGCCGTGCCCACCGAAAACGCGATCAAGATCGTGCCGGAGGTGAACGCCAAACAGGATGCGATCCCGACGGTAAACGCACAGATGCCCGGGCAGGGGGATGCGTATGTCACCCGCGTCATTCCGGTGGAAAACGTTTCGGCCGCTCAGCTGGTGCCGATTCTGAGACCGCTGCTGCCGCAGCAGGCGCACCTGGTGGCGCTGCCCAGTTCCAACGTGTTGATCGCTTCGGCCGCCGCGGCCAACGTCCAGCGCCTGGTCGATATCATTCGGCGGGTGGACCTGACCAACGATCGGGACGTGGAGGTGATACGGCTCCAACACGCCTCGGCCTCCGAGGTGGTGCGTATTCTCCAGGCCCTGCAAGGCGCTGCAGGCGGACAGCCGGCGGCGGGCGAGGGGCCGGTGTTCGTCGCGGACGAGCGCACCAACAGCGTGCTGCTCAGCGGTGGTGCCAACCGTCTGCGGCTGCGCACCATCATCAGCCACCTGGATACCCCGCTGGAAAGCGGCGGCGGCAATACCGAGGTCATCTTCCTGCGCTATGCCGATGCCACCGAGCTGGCGGAGGTGCTGCGCGGCATCAGCAACGGGTTGACGGAGGCGCAGCAGGGAAAGGGGCAAACCTCGGCCAATACCGTCACCATCCAGGCCCATGAAGCGAACAACGCCATCATCGTCAACGCGCCGCCCGATATCCTGCGGGCACTTCAGTCCGTGATCCGCCGCCTCGATGTCCGTCGCGCCCAGGTTTTGGTGGAGGCCGTTATTGCCGAGGTCTCCTCGCAGGCGGCGACGGAGTTGGGGGTGCAGTGGGTCTACGATGGCTCGCCGGCCGATGCGCCGGTCGGCCTGATCAACTTTGGCGGCTCCGGGGCGGGTATCGCCGGCATCGCCGCGGCGGCAGCCGCGGGTAATCTTACCCAGGTTCCGGACGGGCTCATCGCGGCGGTTGGTGACACGGCTACCAGCGGCGGCACCCGCTTCGGAGCGCTGATCCGTGCGTTGGCGGGCACCGGCGACACCAATATCCTCTCCACGCCGACACTGCTGACGCTGGACAACGAAGAGGCGGAGATCGTGGTCGGTCAAAACGTGCCGTTCGTCACCGGCTCCTATACCAGTCCCGGCGGCACCGGCTCCACGCCCACCAACCCGTTTCAGACCATCCAGCGTGAGGATGTGGGTTTGACCCTCACCGTAAAACCGCAGATCAACGAAGGCAACGCGGTCAAGCTGGAGATCGCCCAGGAGGTCTCCAGCGTCGCCGCCGCCACCACCGGCGCGGCGGACCTGATCACCGACAAGCGCTCGCTGCGGACCACGGTACTGGTCGACGACGGCCAGGCCGTGGTGCTCGGGGGCCTGATTGACGACAACCTGCGGGAGAGCATCCAGAAGGTGCCGGTGCTGGGGGATATCCCGGTGCTCGGCTGGCTGTTCAGCCACAAGCGCACGCAGAAAGAGAAGCGCAACCTGATGGTCTTCCTGCGGCCGGTGATCCTGCGTACGGCCGGCCAGGCTGCGGCCGTTTCCGGTGAAAAATACAGCTATCTACGGGCCCGCCAGCTGGATGTGCGTCAGCGCGGAGTGGCCCTGATGCCGGACGAGGCTTCGCCGCTGCTGCCGGAGATGGCGGAGCTACTCAAGCTGCCGCCGAGTTTCGAAGCATGGGCGGGTCAGCAAGGACTGGATGCAACCGACCAATAGCGGAACCATGATGGTATCCGAAGAACCTTTGCAGACTTCGGCCGCGGAACCGGTCGACCTACCTCCTGGACGTTTGCCGTTCGCCTTTGCCAAGCGCTTCGGCGTGCTGGTCGCCGACGGCGAGGACGGCCGCGCACGGGTGCTGCACCGCCCCGGGATCGCGCTGCAGACCC
>JAWLGP010000040.1:11110-29995 GCA_041685045.1 Gammaproteobacteria bacterium | reverse complement strand
CTGCAAACCATGGGCAATCTCGGACATAATCCGCTCATCGCGATCCAAATGGCTCTCGCCGGTCACTCTGTCAGCATGACAGGGGGCGAGTAGTTACGCTGCGTCTTTTCCGCGAGTTGTTCGTCTTAACCGACGGGTAGTAATCAACCGAGGAGTTATCCGTCATGAAACGAGTGAACATCGAATGGCGCCATCTGGTCGTGGATGGCGAGACCTGCGAGCGTTGTGGTGACACCGGTACCGAGGTGCGCCGTGCGGTGGGCCAACTGAACGCGGAGTGTGCCGGCAGGGGTTACTGGTTCGAGCTGATCGACACGCCGCTCCACGCGGATGCGATCGAGGAGTCCAACGCCATCCTCATCGACGGCCAGCGACTGGAGGCGATCCTGCCGCAGGCGTCCGCAGGCAGCAGCGAGTGCACCAGTTGCGGCACGCTGACCGGCGCGGAAACCGCCTGCCGAACGGTAGAGGTCGGCGGTGCGAGCTACGAGGCAATCCCCACGAAGTTGATCAGGGAAGCGGTATGCCGCGTGGTGCCGTGCTGCGAGGCTGTTTGCGACTGCGGGTGAATCTAGTAGGAGCGGCGGCAGCCGCGACTGTGCGGCAACGGCCAACACATCGCGGCTTCCGCGGCTCCTACGGTTGAAACGGGAAATCTCAAGAGACCAAGATGTTCGAAGCAATAGCCGATTGGCTGATTTACAACTTGCTGGACCTTGCGCCCGGCAGTGCGGGCGCCGATGCCCTGCACTTCTTTGTCGCTGACACGCTGAAGATCTTCGCCCTGCTGGTGGTGGTGATCTACGCCATGGGATTCGTGCGCGCGCTGCTCTCGCCGGAGCGGGTGCGGGAATACGTGCGCGGCAAGCCGAAGTGGCTCGCGCGTACCTTGGCGATCCTGCTCGGGGCGGTGACGCCGTTCTGCTCCTGCTCATCGGTGCCGCTGTTCATCGGCTTTGTCGAAGCCGGCATTCCGCTCGGCGTCACCTTCTCCTTCCTGATCGCCAGTCCGATGATCAACGAGGTCGCGGCCGTCATTCTGGTCGGCGTACTCGGCTGGGAACTGGCCGCCCTGTACGTGGGCGCCGGTCTGATGGTGGCCTACGTCGGCGGCGTGGCCATGGAGCGCTTCCGCCCGGAGCGTTGGGTCGAGGCGTACGTCTGGAAGATCCAGATGGGGCAGTTGCAGGGCATGGAGCCGGATCGCAGTTTGGCCGGGCGCCATCGCTACGCCTGGGCCGAGGTGAAGGAGATCGTGCGCCGCATCTGGAAATGGGTGCTGGCCGGTATCGCTATCGGCGCCCTCTTCCACGGCTACGTGCCGGAGGCGTGGGTGAGCGCTCACCTCGCCGGAGAAGACTGGTATGCGGTGCCGATGGCGGTGCTGCTGGGCATCCCGCTCTACTCCAACGCCACCGGCGTCATCCCCATCGCCGAGGCGATGCTCGGCAAGGGGGTGGCGATCGGCACCGCCCTGGCGCTGATGATGAGCATCGCCGCCCTCTCCCTGCCCGAGCTGTTGATCCTGCGCAGGGTGATCCGCTGGCCGGCGCTGGCGCTCTACGCCGGCGTGCTGGCGGTCGCCTTCACCCTGGTCGGCTGGGGCTTCAACTTTCTGACCTGAGGAGTGTCCATGAACGAACAACCCGCACTGCACAGTTCGATCGTGTCGCTGGTATCACTTGCGGCCGGCATTGCCGCCAAACACCCGGACATGGGTCTTTGTCAGCTCGATCGGCTACGGCAAATGGGTGTGCCGGAACACCACATCCAGGCGGTGATCGAGATCGCCCGCCACATCCGCGACGAAGCGGCACAAAAACTGGATGCGGCCTTTGACGAGAAGTCCGCCGGGCCGAAGAAGGGGAAGGGCAGCCCCATCGCCATCGCAATCAAAGCCGAGGGCGGGGCCTGCTGTACCCCCACGCCCGGCGGACAATCGTGTTGCTAACGCTCATCGGGAGAACATCATGAAAATCATCAAGGTACTCGGATCCGGCTGTCGCAATTGCGAGATCACCTATGACCTGATCCGTCAGGTTGCCGAGGAGAAGGGCGTCGCCATCAGCCTGGAGAAGGTACAGGACATCGGCGCCATCATGGGTTATGGCGTGATGTCGACGCCGGGCGTGGTCGTGGATGAAAAGGTGGTCCACGCCGGCGGCGTCCCCGACCGGAAAGCCATCGCCGGCTGGCTGTAATACGGTTATCGACCACTACCATTCCCAACGATAGCCGACACCGTAGACGGAGCGGATGGGCACCTCGTCGCCCAACCGCTCGGCCAGTTTGCGACGGAGGTTCTTCACGTGGGAGTCGACGGTGCGGTCGCTGATGACGCGATGGTCGTCGTAGACGTGGTCGAGCAACTGATCACGGGAGAAGACCTTGCCGCCGTTATCGTGGAGGGTGGCGAGCAGGCGCAGTTCCACCGGGGTCAGGTCCAGCTTTTCGCCGTCGATCCACGCCTCGTACCGCTCCAGGTCGACCCGGACCCGAGCCGCCGCGGCTTCCGGCACGGTCCGCGAGCGGCGCAGCACCGCCTTGACCCGAGCCACCACTTCGCGGGGACTGAAGGGTTTGCAGATATAGTCGTCCGCCCCCAGCTCGAGCCCGAGCAGGCGATCCACCTCTTCGACCCGGGCAGTCATCATGATGATCGGCAGTGCCGAAAGACTGCGAACCTCGCGGCAGATGGAGAGCCCGTCCCGCCCCGGCAGCATCAGGTCGAGCAGCAGCAGGTCCAGACCGCCGCGCCGTAGCCGTTCCACCACGCCTCGGCCCTCGTGCAGCAGCTCGACTTCGAAACCGGCGGCCAGCAGATAGTCGCGCACCAGTTCGGCCAGCTTGACCTCGTCTTCCACGAGCAGCACGCGCCCGGCGCACTCATTCATCGCCCATCTTCTCCTCTGCCATCGGCAACACCACCGCGACCCGCAACCCGCCCTGCTCCGCCGGCTCGGCCGACACCCGGCCGCGGTGCGCCTCGGCAATCGCCTTCACCAACGCCAGCCCGAGACCGGCGCCGCCGCTGCCACGGCTGCGCGACGCCTCCACCCGGTAAAACCGCTCGAACAGACGCGACAGGGACACGGCCGGGACCGCCGGGGCGGTATCGGCGACCGCCAGTTCCGCGGCCCGGCCCTGCCTGCGCAAGGTCACCCAAACGCCGCCCCCGGGATCGGTGTAGCTTCGGCTGTTCTGCAGCAGGTTATCCAACAGCTGCCGCAGGCGGATCGCATCCCCTTCGACCACGATCCCGGGCTCAAGGTCGACCCCGAGCGCCAAACCCTGGCGTGCCATCGCGGCCCGGACCGCCTGTGTGGCCTCTTCCACCAGGTTGTCCAGCCGCACGGTGCGTTGGCGGTAAACCAGTGCGCCGACGTCGGCCAGCGCGAGCTGATAGAGGTCGTCGACCAGCCGGCTCAGCTGCACCACGGAGCCACTCAAGGACTTCAGCTGGTTCGCATCCAGCGGGCGGATGCCGTCCTCCATCGCCTCGATTTCCGCCTTCAGGGTCGCCAACGGCGTGCGCAGCTCGTGGGAGATGTTGGCCATTCCCTCGCGCCGCATCGCTTCGGTGCGCTCCAGTACTGCCGCCAACTGGTTGAAGTCCTCCGCCAATCGGCCGAGTTCGTCCTGGCGGCGGACCACGACACGGGTGGCGTAGTCACCGGCCGCCAGGGCACGCGCACCGGCCGCGAGCTGCCGCACCGGGCGCAGGAAGTGCCGGCCCAACGGCACGGCAATGGCCAGGGCAAACAGGATGGCGGCGGTGGCAATGAGGTAGAGCGCGCGGACCTGGTCGCGCCGGAATTCCCGGTCCGGGCCTTGCGTCGGCAATGGAGCGGTCGCCAGCTGCAGCATCCCGACCGGGGTGCCGGCCACCACAACGGGGATGAGGTAAGGTTCGGCAACTTCCGCCGGCCTGCGCCCGGCACCGCCGACCACCGGACGGCCTTCGGCGTCGAACAGCTGCAGGCGCCCCCTCAGGCCGCGGCCAAGCCGTGGGGGCATGCCCGGGCGAGGCGGAGCCGGCCCGGCCCATCCCTCGTTCAGCGTCTCGCGCAGCAGTTCATTCCAGACATCGTGGCGGCCGCGCAAGAACCGCCAGTTGCCGTTCTGCTCATAGCGTTCGGCGAGCCGATCCAGCAACGGCTGCAGGCGTTCTACCTCGGCCTGGACCAGATAGTCGGCAAAGCCGGCCTGAAAGGTCCACTGTGCCGCCAGCACCACGGCACCGACCACGAGGAAGACCCCCAGCAGCGTCGCCGCGACCAGTTTGCCCACCACACCGAAACGGACTCGTATAAACATGACAGACAATCAACCGCTTCGCGGGCCGGAGGTCAACCAGGATAAGCGCATACTTTCATCAAGGCTGTGCTGGGCGTGTTGTAAGTATGCGTTCACCCTGGGAGGTCAACTACCGGTTCGCCCCCCCGGCCACACCGGTGGCCGGGGGAGATCCGCATCAGCGCTGCTTCGGCCCTTTCCCGCGAGCGGGGACAGCCGCCAAGCGCCCGTCGATGGAACGGCAGGTGGCCTCCACCTCCCGGCCGCGCGGGGTGGTCAGCGTGACCGCGGCCCCTTCGCTCTGGCCTTCACAGGCGGTGAAGGCCTGCTCCGGCGGACCGCACCGCTTGCCGCTGCGGCCTGCGCCATCCGCCGCCTGGCCGGCGTTCCCGCCCTTGGGGCCGCAACGACGCTCCGGCATCGCCACCAGGCGCTCACCACGCTGCTGGCAGGTGGCCTCGATCGTGTTGCCGCGCCGGTTTTCGAAGCTGACCACGTCGCCGGCCTGCCGCCCTTCACATGCGGTAAAGGCCTCCTCGGGCGGACCGACCCGGCGCCCGTTGTCGCCGGCCTGGGCATAGGCGGTTCCGGCCAGGGGAGCGGCCAGCATCAGCACCAAAATGGCATGCATCGGTTTGTTCATGATACTGCTCTCCTCGTCAATGGGACCCGGCCAAACGCCGGGTTGGTGATGATGCTACCGGCAGAAATTGGAGGAAATATGGAGAGCGGGGCAGTGGCGCCGGAGCGGTTTCCCGTACAATTGCGCCATGGCCGAACACCGTCACGATCACAACCATCGCCAAGGGGCCAGCGCTGGCAGGCGCCTCACTCTCGCGCTGGGACTGACGCTCACCTTTGCCGGCGTGGAGGCGGTCGGAGGCTGGATTTCCGGCTCGCTGGCCCTGCTCGGCGATGCGGGACACATGCTGAGCGACTCCTTCGCCCTCGGGATCGCCGCCCTCGCCGCCTGGCTGGCCAAACGCCCTCCCTCCTACCGCCACTCCTATGGCCTTGGCCGCATGGAGGTGGTAGCCGCCCTGTTCAATGCCGTTTTAATGATGGCCGTGGTGGCCGGCATCGCCTTTGCCGCCTTCGAGCGCTTTCAGGAACCGACCGCGGTGCGCGGCGGCATGGTGATGGTGGTGGCCGCCTTCGGGCTCGGCATCAACCTGCTGGTCGCCTGGATCCTGCATCGTGGCGAGTCGACCCTGAATGTGCGAGGGGCCTTGCTGCACGTGCTGGGAGACCTGCTCGGCTCCGTTGCCGCACTGCTCTCCGGCGCCGTGATCTGGCTGACCGGCTGGGCCCCCATCGACCCGCTATTGGCGCTGCTGGTCTGTCTGTTGATCCTGGTCTCTACCGCCCGACTGTTGCGGGACAGCCTGCATGTGGTGATGGAGGGCGTGCCCTTCGACATCGACCTGCCGGAGGTCGGCAACGCCATGGCGGCGGTCGAACACGTGCAACAGGTGCACGATCTCCACATCTGGACACTGTCGTCGGGCAGCGTGGCCCTTTCGGCGCACGTGGTGATGGACGACTTGAGCCACTGGCAGGCGGTGCTGGCGCAGATTGGGCAGCTGCTGCACGATCGCTTCGGCATCGATCACGTCACCATCCAGCCCGAGGGCAGCGTCTTCGTGCTGCATCCGGGCACTCCGCCGGAACGCTGACGCGAAAAAAAAACCAACGCAAAGGCGCGAAGGGCGCAAAGCGGTGAATGGCCGGTCACCGCCAAGGCGCCCTTACAAAGTGCAAGGGCTTTCGCGGAATGTGAACCGTCAGTCTGCGGGCTTCGCGACTGGGACCGGGGCCGGGGCCGGGGCCGCTACCGGCGAGGCCGCCCGCACCAACGCGTAACCGATCACCGCGGAGAACAGCGTACCCGCCAGAATGCCGAGCCGATCCGCCATCGGATTGGCGAGCCCACTCCCCTCGAAGGCCAGCGAGCCGACGAAAAGGCTCATGGTAAAGCCGATCCCGCAGAGCACCGCCACGCCGTACAGCTGCAGCCAGTTCACCCCCTCGGGCAAGCGGGCAATGCCGACCTTGACCGCCAGCCAGGCCGCCCCGAACACGCCCAACTGCTTGCCCACGAACAGGCCCAGTGCGATCCCGAGCGCGACCGGGTCGAGGAACGAATCCAGCGACAGTCCGCCGAGGGATACGCCGGCATTGGCGAACGCAAACAACGGCAGAATGCCGTAGGCCACCGTGGGATGGAGGTCGTGCTCCAACCGCTTCAGGGGCGACTTGTCCCCCGTCTTGCCGTAAAACGGGATGAACATCGCCAGCACCACCCCGGCCAGGGTCGCATGCACCCCCGACTTCAAGACGGCGGTCCAGAGCACCGCCCCGACAATCAGATAGGGGGTCAGGTCGGTGACATGGCGCCGGTTCAGGACGAACAGGGCAGCGATCGCACCGGCGGCAACGGACAGCGACAACAGCGACAGCTCGCTGGAGTAGAACAGTGCAATGATGATGATCGCGGCCAGGTCGTCGACGATCGCCAGCGTCATCAAAAACAGCTTGAGCGCCTGCGGCACTCGGCTGCCGAGGAGGCCGAGCACCCCGAGGGCGAAGGCGATATCGGTGGCTGTCGGTACCGCCCAGCCGCGCATGGCCGCCGGATCGCCCCAGTTCAGCCAGGCGTAGATCGCCGCGGGGATCGCCACGCCGCCAACGGCACCGGCCACCGGCAGCACCACCTTGCGCACATCCGACAACTGGCCGTCGAGGACTTCGCGCTTGACCTCGAGCCCCACCAGCAGAAAGAACACGGCCATGAGACCGTCGTTGATCCACAGCAGCAGCGGCTTGGCCAACTCCAGATTGCCGACCCGGATCTCGACCGGGATCGCCAGCAGGCCGTCGTAAAGGAACGAGGCCGGAGAGTTTTGCGCCATCATGGCCAGGATTGCCGCGAGGATTAGCAGGATGCCGCTGGCGGACTCCAGGCGGAGGAACTCCCGCATGGCGTTGACGATGGGCGAGGTGTTGTTCGATTCAGTCATTTTCTGGTATGAGTTGTTATCAATAGGACAGGATTAACAGGATTTTTTCAGGATGAACAGGATGGAATAAATGCGAAAAACCATAGACTTGAGAATATTCGAGTAGAGGCTCGTCGCTCTCACCCGACAGCAAAAGGTTTTTTATCCTGTTAATCCTGAAAACATCCTGTTAATCCTGTTGAATACGATGTTCGTTCGAGGTACAGCGACCGCCGCAGAACTACTTGGCGGCGGCGAGCGCCTGCTCCACGTCGGCGATGATGTCGTCCACATGCTCGATACCGACCGAGAGCCGCACCATGTCGGCCGACACGCCGGCCTGCGCCAGTTCCTGCTCGTTCAGCTGACGATGGGTGGTGGTGGCCGGATGGCAGGCCAGCGACTTGGCATCGCCGATGTTGACCAGCCGCACCACCAGCTTCAAGGCGTCGATGAAGCGCGCGCCCGCCTCGCGGCCACCGCGAATGCCAAAGGAGAGAATGCCGGAGGCGCGCCCGCCCATGTACTTCTGTGCCAGTGCGTGGTCCGGGTGTTCCGGCAGCCCCGGATAGTTGACCCAGGAGACCTGCGGGTGTCCCTGCAGGTACGTGGCCACTTTCGCGGCATTGGCGCAGTGGCGCTCCATGCGCAGGCCCAGCGTCTCGATGCCCTGCAGCAGCAGAAAGGCATTGAACGGTGAGAGCGCCGCGCCCATGCTGCGTAGCGGCACGACGCGGGCACGGCCGATGAAAGCGGCAGCACCCATGGCCTCGGTGTAGACCACACCGTGGTAGGACGGATCCGGACGGGTCAGCATCGGGAAGCGATCGGCGTGCTCACCCCAGGGAAACCGGCCGGAATCGACGATGACCCCACCGACGCTGGTGCCGTGCCCGCCCATGTACTTGGTCAGGGAGTGGATCACGATATCGGCGCCGTTGCCGATGGGCCGCCACAGTGCCGGGGAGGGCACGGTGTTGTCCACCACCAGCGGCACGCCGTGGGCATGGGCCACCTGCGCCAGTGCCTCGATGTCCGCGATGTTGACCGACGGATTACCGATCGACTCGCAGAACACCAGCCGTGTGCGGTCGTCGATCAGCGCCGCGATGGCCGTCGGGTCGTTAGGCGCAAAGCGCACCTCGATGCCCTGGCGCGGCAGGGTGTGGGCAAACAGGTTGTAGGTGCCGCCGTAGAGCCGGCTGATGGTCACGATGTTGTCCCCGGCCTGGGCCAGGGTCTGTACGGCATAGGTGATGGCCGCCATGCCGGACGCCACCCCCAGCGCCCCGATGCCCCCCTCCAGCGCCGCCACCCGCTGCTCGAGTACGGCGGTGGTGGGGTTCATCATGCGCGTGTAGATGTTGCCCGGCACCTTCAGATCGAACAGATCGGCACCGTGCTGGGTGTCGTCGAACGCATAGGATGTGGTCTGGTAAACGGGAACCGCGACTGCCTTGGTGGTTGGCTCCGGTTGGTAGCCGCCGTGGATCGCAATGGTTTCGAGTTTCACGTCTGATCGCCCCCTGAAGTTATTCGCCAAACCTAAAGAAATGGCCTAACGAGTGCAACAGAGGCCCGGTGAAATCGCCGTCGGTTACAATCGCCCCATGGATTTCGTCGCCCCCCTGCTCATCTGGATCGAGACCCACCCCACCTGGGCCGGTCTGCTGGTCGCTTTCATCGCCTTTGCCGAGTCGCTGGCGCTGGTAGGCCTGTTCCTGCCGGGTGCCGCCATGATGTTCGGCATCGGTGCCCTGGTCGGCAGCGGAACGCTGGCACTCTGGCCGACGCTGGCCTGGGCCGCCGCCGGTGCCATTGCCGGGGATGGCGTCAGCTTCTGGCTGGGTCGGCGCTTTCACGGCCAGCTGCGCGCCCTGTGGCCGTTCCGCACCCACCCCGAGCTGATCGAAAACGCCACCGCCTTTTTCGAACGTCACGGCGGCAAGAGCGTGCTGTTCGGCCGCTTTGTCGGCCCGATCCGCCCGGTCATCCCCGCCGTGGCCGGCATGATGGACATGCCGACCGCACGCTTCTTTGCGGTCAATATCATTTCCGGCATTTTCTGGGCGCCGGTCTATGTGCTGCCCGGGATGGTGTTCGCCGCCACCTTGGGGTTGGCCGCCGAGATCGCCACGCGGCTCGCCGTCATGGGCGGCCTGCTGCTGGGCCTGGTGGTCGTGGTGCTCTGGCTGATTCACCGGTTGTTCATCTGGTTTCATCCCCGGACCCACGCCATGATCGCCGCTGCACTCACCTGGAGTGATCGCCACCCGGTGGCCGGCCGCGTGCCGGCCGCGCTGCTCGACCCCGATCACCCCGAGGCCCGCAGCCTGACGCTGTTGGCCTTCGTGCTGGTCGGTGCCTTCGCCGTGTTCGTTACCGTGATCGAGGCGCTCGGGGCCGGCGGGCTGCTGGCCAGTATCGATGGTTATGTCTACGAATCCCTGCAGGACCTGCGCACGCCGCCGATGGACCAGTTGATGGTGGCGATCACGGAGCTGGGCGACGGCGAGGTGCTGGTGGCCGTATCCGCTGTCGTCCTGGCCTGGCTGGGCGGTCGGCGCCACTGGCAGGCCGCCGCCCACTTCCTGGCAGCCGGGTTATTTGCCGCGGTGGCAAGCCGCTCCCTGAAATGGTTTTTCGAGGTGGCGCGACCGGCAGAGATTTACGATGGGATCGTGGCCTTTTCGTTTCCGAGCGGACATGCCACCCACAGCATGGCGGTATACGGTTTCCTCGCCGTGTTGGTGGCGCGCGAACTGCCGGGGCGAAGCCGCTGGCTCGCCTACGCCGTGCCCGGCGTTCTGATCACGGCCATCGGCTTTTCGCGCCTCTACCTGGGCGCGCACTGGTTGTCCGACGTGATCGCCGGCTTGAGCCTGTCGCTGGCCTGGGTCGCCCTGCTCGGCATCGCCTACCGGCGCCATCCGGCCGGCCGCCTCTCGCCCGGCGGGCTGACCTTGGTGGCCGCCCTCGGCATCGCCCTGGCGGGGGGGCTGAACATCACCCTCCAGCACCAGACCGATCGGGTCCGCTACACACCGGCCCGGGAGATCCGGCAACTGGACAGCCAGGCCTGGTGGACGGACCAGTGGCAGACGCTGCCGGCGTATCGCGCGGAACTGCGTCCGCAACAAAGTCATCCGCTCGACGTTCAGTATGCGGGCCCGTTGACGGCGCTTCGCGGTGAGCTGCTGAACGCCGGCTGGCAGGCCCCACCGGAGCTGAATGCCCTGACATGGATGTACTGGCTCGACAGTCGGGCCGCGCTCTCCGCGGTACCGGTGCTGCCGCAGGTTCACGCCGGCTCTACCGAAGCACTGGTGGTGACCAGGACCTTGCCGGCACGCGGTGAAGTACTGGCCCTTCGTCTCTGGCCCTCCAACGTGGAGCTGAAGCCAAACGGGCAAGCGCTTTGGATCGGCAACGTCACCCGACTGCGGCGTAGCGACCTGCCGGGCATGACCATCCCCCGCACGGCAGCCGGTTTTGACGCACCGCTTCAGGTGCTCGCCGACGATTTGGCGAACGACCACGCCCGCCTGGTCAAACGGGAGGTGGCGGACGCCAACTGGAGTGGCGATGTCCTTTTGATTCGGTCGTCAGAATAGCCGCTCCGGTCCTCACCACACAGAGGCCGTCCCGCACACCGTGTCAGGAGATGAAATACGCGGTCCGTGCATTCAACGCCGTCCCGTACATGGCGGCGACACCGCAAATATCCACCGGCACGATCCACTCGTCGGCATCGAATCCCATGAGCCCCAGGGACGGGGCACAGACCTGGAACCGGACACCCGCCTCCTTCGCGATCGCGATCTGCTCCTCGAGGGAGGCCATTTCCCCTTTCATGACGTTATTGAAAAACACCCGCCCGAGGCCGCCGAACGCCATCTTGGACGGGGCCAGATCCCGACTGCTGCCGGGCAACATGAGATTGATGAGCTTATGGGTCAGCTTTTTGCCTTTCAGTTTGCGCCCCTTTTTGATCACGCTGCATCCCCAGAAGGTGAAGAACATGGAGACCTCCATGCCCATCCCTACGGCGCCGTTCGCCATGATGAAGGCAGCCATCGCCTTGTCGAAGTCGCCGGACAGCAGAATGATCGATACCTTGTCCTCCGGAACGCGTTCCCGGAGCTGCCGGATTTCCGACTCGAGCTGCAGCAGGCGGTGGTTGACGGCATCATCATGAATGACTTGAAGGGCATCGGATTGCATCATGGCGTTATTCCCTGTGTTATTCGAACGGAACCGAGTCGCCCCATTTGGGCCTGTGGTGGCAAAAGGCCCATTGGAATCCGGCTTCGGTTCTGTTTTATTTAAGGGGACGCTTATGTAAATGGCGAATAGAAAGATTTAGTTAGTTTGGTTAACCAACAACAGCAGGGGACGCCGATGGAGCGCCTCGACGTGGTCGGCCTGCTGGATGCGATCCAGCAGTTGGAAAGAAATGTCACCATAGCGCTCATGTACTCGGGGTTGCGGATTTCGCAGTTCCGACTGCTGGATCGGATTGATGGCAGCGAGGGGGTAACGGTTTCGCAGATGAGCGAGCGCCTTGCGATCACGCGCGCGTCCGCCAGCGTCATGATCAATGAACTGCTGAAGAGCGGGATTCTCGCCATGGAGGAGAACCCCTCGGACCGCCGGTCATTCTTCGTTCACCTAACCGAGTTGGGTCGGAACAAACTGAATGTCGCCCGCGCCGATCTGTCTGTGCTGCGGGAAAAACTTTCCCACAAGTATTCGCCCGAGGTGATCCGTACATTGAACGAATTCGCCGGCGGCTAAGCCGGAAGCCCTCTTTCGCAATGCCGGCCGCTTGTGCGGATGGACGCAGGGATGCGGCGAAAAAGAAAATCGCCGTTGGTGGTGGCTACAGATCGCCTGCCGCTATGGCGGCCTGGATCTCGCTGAGCTGGTCCAGGGGATTTTCGATCTGCAACATTTGCTGTTTGAAGCCGTTGCGCAGCGGCAGTAACTCGGTCAGGCGGCCGGCTACCCAGGCCGCATCGTCGTAGTGACGCGGCAGGGTGACATAGGGGTGATCCAGGGCATCGATAATGGACCGCAGCAGCGACTCGAGGGGACGAAAGCGCTCGGGTAGGGGGACGGCCGCGGGGGCCGGCAGCAGTTCGACCCGGGCCGTGAGCAGTTGGTCCGCTTGCACGAAGGTCTCCAGCACCCGAAAGCGTTGCTCACCGAGAAAGGTGATCCCCAACAAGCCGTCCTTGCGTTGCTCCCAGTAACGAATGTGGCCGTAGGTACCAAGCGGGTGGGTAACGGCGGCCGCGCCCACCTCTTCGCCCTCGCGGATCAACGCCACGCCGAAGCCGCACTGCACCTTGAGGCAACGGCTGATCATGTCGAGATAGCGCGGTTCGAAGACGCGCAGCGCCAGCGGCCCGCCGGGAAACAGGACCGTGTGGAGCGGAAACAGTGCGATCTCCCGCTCCATCACCCGGCCACCCCGTAACCCCATCGCGGCGCAAGCTGCTGCCCGACGCCGAGGTGATCCAGAATGCGGGCGACCACGAAATCCACCAGATCCTGCACCGAGGCGGGATGGTGATAGAAACCGGGCGCAGCCGGCATGATGGTTACGCCGAGCCGGGCCAGATTGAGCATATGTTCCAGGTGGATCGGCGACAGCGGCATCTCGCGCGGGACCAGAATCAGCTGGCGCCGCTCCTTGATCATCACGTCGGCCGCACGCTCGATCAGGTTGTTACTGGCGCCGGTGGCGATGGCCGATAGCGATCCGGTGGAGCAGGGGCAGACCACCATCGCCCGTGGAGCAGCCGACCCGCTCGCCACCGGCGCAGTCCACTGCTCCTTGCCGAAGACCTGCAACTGGCCCGGCGCGGCACCGAACCGCTCGCCGAAAAAGGCCGCCATCTCGGCCGGCTTGCCGGGAACCTCGAGATCGGTTTCGGTGGCCAATACCACCTGGGCCGGCGCCGAGACCATCAGATAGACCGGGCGGCCCGCTTCGATGAGGCACTGCAGCAAGCGCAGGCCATACGGCGCACCCGAGGCACCGGTCATCGCCAGCGCGATCGCATCACGGCTGTTTGTCGCATCTTCGTTCAACGAACCCGTTCCTCAACTACAAACCACGCGAACCACAGGGTATATAAAACCGCCGCAGCGGCGCGCAGGTTTCTGTAGGATGTGGTGAGCCTGCGAACCGCATCATTCACCGCGCTTCGAGGCTCTCGGTGCGGTTCGTTCCTCACCACACCCTACATCCTGCTACAAACCACGCGAACCACAGCGTATATAAAACCGCCGCAGCGGCGCGCAGGTTTCTGTAGGATGTGGTGAGCCTGCGAACCGCATCATTCGCCGCGCTTCGAGGCTCTCGGTGCGGTTCGTTCCTCACCACACCCTACATCCTGCTACAAACCACGCGAACCACAGAGTTTAATAAAACCCGCCGCAGAGGCGCGGAGGATGTTAGGGAGGGATGCGTGCAACCGCCCCCCCCTCAAAATCTCCGCGTCTCTGCGTCTCTTCGTATCTTTTCCCCAGCACGGTGCCCCACGTATGCGGCCGTCAGCCCGGGAATCATGATATCGCCAAGGCCGTTAACAGCCGGTCGTGAATGCCGCCGAAGGCACCATTGCTCATGATCAAAACGTGATCGCCCGGCCGGGCGTTCGCGACGATGTCGCTAATGATAGCGTCGATGTCGCGATACACGCGGGCGCGGTCGCCCACAGCCGTCAGGGTCGCCTCCGGGTCCCAGCCGAGGTCGCCCGGGGCAAACAGAAAAACCTGATCGGCCTCGGCGAGCGAGGCACCCAACGATTCGCGATGAACTCCCATGCGCATCGTATTGGAACGCGGTTCCAGAATCGCGAGCAGGCGGCCATCGCCAATGCGCCGGCGCAGCCCCTGCACTGTGGTGGCGATGGCGGTCGGGTGATGGGCGAAGTCGTCGTAGACCGTGACCCCGCTCGCCGTGCCGCGCACCTCCAGACGCCGCTTCACGCTTTGGAATTCGGTCAGCGCCTCGATCGCCTGCGCGGCCGGCACCCCGGCATGGCGCGCCGCTCCGATCGCCGCCAGGGCATTGCGTACGTTGTGGTCGCCGACCAGCCCCCAGTTCACCTGGCCGAGCCGCTCGCCCGCGAACAGCACGTCGAAACAGCTGCCGTCAGGACTGACGAGTTCCGCGGCCCAGCCCGCGCCGGCACCGAACGGCTCCACCGGGGTCCAGCAACCCATGGTCAGCGTGTCGGCGATATTCGCATCGTCCCCCGGCGCCAGGATCAAGCCCTCGCCGGGAATGGTGCGCACCAGGTGATGGAACTGGCGCTGAATGGCGGCCAAATCGGGAAAGATGTCGGCGT
This sequence comes from Gammaproteobacteria bacterium, assembly GCA_041685045.1. GTDB lineage: Bacteria > Pseudomonadota > Gammaproteobacteria > Thiohalomonadales > Thiohalomonadaceae > Thiohalomonas. The sequence goes on along the minus strand of JAWLGP010000040.1, from coordinate 15,336 downwards.
GGTCATACTCCAGGTTGTTCAGGATGGCCGTGCGCGGGCGGTAGTGGACAAACTTGGAGCGCTTGTCGAAGAAGGCGGTGTCGTACTCGTCGGCCTCGACCACGAAGAACGGCGTGTCGCCGGCGCGGGCCGAGAGGCCGAAATTGCGCGGAATTCCGCCAATCAAGAAACCCGGCGCCATGCCGGCGTGCTCCAGAATCCAGGCGAGCATCGCCGCCGTCGTCGTCTTGCCGTGGGTGCCGGCCACCGCTAGCACCCACTTGTCCCGCAACAGCTTCTCACCGAGCCACTGCGGCCCCGAGGTGTAAGCCAGGCCGCGGTTGAGCACGTGCTCCACCGCCGGGTTGCCGCGCGACAGGGCATTGCCGATCACCACCATGTCGACATTGTCGGGGATCCCGGCCGGGTCGAAGCCTTCGATAAGCGTTATCCCCTGCTCCGCCAACTGGGTGCTCATGGGCGGATAGACGTTGGCGTCCTGTCCGCTGACCGTGTGTCCGAGACTGCGGGCCAGCAGCGCGATGCCGCCCATGAAGGTGCCGCAGATACCGAGTATGTGGATGCGCATGTCACTCCATCATCATTATGGTGACCAGGTCCGACAGAACCAGGGAAGCCAGCAGATAGCCCACACCGGCCAAAAAACCGCCTACCGGTCCCGTGTCCAGAGCGTGGCGAAATACGTGGCCGGCCACGGCCAGGTTCCAGCCCAGCAACAGGATGGAAAGCAGGGCCGGCAGCGTGCGCTCCGCCTCCGCACCGACAAACCAGTAGGTGACGGGCAGCGCGGCCAGCCCGATCAGGATCTCGGCACCGGCGAGTGCCGTCAGGGTCTGCACGGTGCGTCTGGCCAGGCCGCGCAGGCTGAGTATGCCGTGTACCAACGCCGCCATCAGCAGTACGCCGGCAAACGCTGTTGCAAATGCCGGCCCGATGGGCAGCCCTAAAAGCCCGAGCGATGCACCAACCAGCCAGTGCCCGAGCAGAACCAGCGCCAGCAGGTACTCCGAAAAGGGCAGGGTTTGGGGCGCGGAGCGCAGAGTTGCGATCGACCAGAAAGCCGAAACCAGTTGCTGCATGGGTGCCGTCACCCCCGACCCGGGAAAAGGCCCATGATAGCCGCTGCCGGAACAACCCATCAACGCGGCGCAAAATCCGTATAATGGGACCTTTCCCGGACCCCGAACTTGCCCCCATGACCGACCTTTACGTCGATACCCCGGAGGCCCTGGAGCGCCTCTGTGACCAGTTGCGCGACAGCGATTGGCTGGCGCTCGACACCGAGTTTCTGCGTGAGAAGAGCTACTATCCACGGCTCTGTCTGCTGCAGGTGGCCAATGAAGACCTGGTCGCCTGCGTCGATCCGCTGGCGCTCACCGACCTCACGCCACTGCTGAACATCCTCTACGACCCGGCGGTCACCAAGGTGCTGCACGCGGCACATCAGGACCTTGAGATCTTTTACGCCATGACGGGCCGGGTGCCGGCACCGGTTTTCGACACGCAAATGGCGGCCACAGTACTCGGCGGCGGCGACCAGGTCGGCTATGGCGCACTGGTCAAGGCTGAACTGGATGTCGATCTGCCGAAGACCTTGGCCCGAACCGACTGGTGCCAGCGGCCACTGGAGCCGGAACAGCTCCAGTATGCCGCCGACGACGTCCGCTATCTGCGTGATGTCTACCAGTGTCAGTTGGCGCAACTTCAGGCCCAAGGGCGCGAGCAGTGGCTGGTGGAGGACCTGACCGCGTTGTCCGAAGCGAAACGCTACGCCAATCCGCCCGAGACCGCTTGGCTGCGCATAAAGGGCGCCGGCCGCCTGCGCGGGGTACAGCTGGCCGTGCTGCAGGCACTGGCCGGTTGGCGCGAAACCGAGGCACAGCGGTCGGATCGCCCGCGACGCTGGGTACTGCGCGACGAGGTGCTGCTCGACATTGCCAAGCAGATGCCGGACAACCGGGCGCGGCTGGAGCGGATCCGAGGTCTGGAGGAACGGGTGGCGCGTCGTCACGGCGACGCCCTGCTGTCGCTGGTGGCGGAGTCGCGGCAACTGCCGCGCACCAAATGGCCGGAATTGGTCGAAGGGCCGCGGATAGCCCCCGATCAGGACGAAGTGGTGGATGCCATGATGAGTGTACTGCGGGCCTGCTGCCGGGAGCACGACGTCAGTCCCGCCGCGGTAGCCGGGCGCCGCGACCTGGAGCGGTTGCTGGCCGGGGAGGATGCACCGGTACTGCACGGTTGGCGCAAGGCAGTTGCCGGGGACGCTCTCCTTGCACTACTGCACGGGCATCTTACACTCCGGGTGACCGAGGGCCGCCTGCGCCTGAAGGAGATGAACTGAACCCGGCAAGGATTCGTGATCGAACAATACCGCTATCCCTGGCACAACGGTAACCGATTCAACCTGCACGTCGACGGCACCCGTTTTTTTCCGGCCATGCTCGATGCGATCGGGCAGGCGCGCCGTTATGTGCTGATGGAGATGTATCTGTTCGAATCCGGCGATTTGGCGGAGAGGTTCATCGCTGCATTTATCGCGGCTTGCCAGCGCGGAGTCCGGGTCGAATTGCTGCTCGACGACTACGGGGCCTCCAATCTGTTCAAGCGGGATCGTCAGCGGCTGGCCGCGGCCGGGGTTGGTCTCGCCTATTACAACCCGATCAAATACGGCAAGCTGCGGCGCAATCTGTTTCGCGACCATCGGAAGCTGCTGCTGGTGGACGGCGAGTTGGCATTCGTTGGCGGCGCCGGGATCACGAACGACTTCTCACCGCCAAACGCCCCGGAGGAGGGTTGGCACGAGTCCATGCTGGAGATCCGGGGGCCCTGCGTGGCCGACTGGTTCGACGTGTTCGTGCGCAATCGCAACCGCTGGAGCCCCCAATGGCTGGAGCTGCCGGCGCCGGAGATTCCCCCCCTGCCGGGTGGGCGCCCGGGACGGGTAGCCGTCAACAACCCGGTACGAATGGAGATCAAGCGCTCACTGCTGAAGCACCTGCGCAGCGCGCGCTACAGGATCTGGATCGCCACCGCCTATTTCATTCCCTCCCGGAAGGTGCGTCGGGCACTGCGTCGGGCAGCCGATCGCGGTATCGACGTGCGCCTGCTGTTACCGGGGCCGCGCACCGATCTGCCGCCGGTCCGACACGCTGCACGGCGCTACTACGGGCGACTGCTTCGACACGGCGTGCGCATCTTCGAGTACCAGCCGCGCTTCATGCATGCCAAGGTGCTGATGTGCGACAAGTGGGTCTCGACCGGATCAAGCAACCTGGACCGCTGGAACCTGCACTGGAATCTCGAGGCCAACCAGGAAGTCGCCGACCCGGTACTCGCCGGATCGGTCGAGGCCATGTTCGAGCAGGACTTTGGCAACGCTCGCGAGTACACCAAGGAGGAGTGGTTCGCTCGGGCCTGGCACCGGCGTTTTCTGGAACACTTTTGGGGTTGGGTGGACTTGCTGATGGAGCGGCAGAGCCAGCGCCGCCGTCACCAGGACCGCGGACCGGCACCACCAGAGGAGCCGTAACGTAAGGCGGAAACGGCAGAAAGGGCCGCAGATCGCGGCCCTGTCTTGCCGGACGGAGTACGGCCCCTAGCCCTTCTTCTTCGGAGCGGCCTTCTTCGGAGCGGCCTTCTTCGGAGCAGCCTTCTTCGGAGCGGCCTTCTTCGGAGCCGCCTTCTTCGGAGCAGCCTTCTTCGGAGCGGCCTTCTTCGGAGCGGCCTTCTTCGGAGCAGCCTTCTTCGGAGCAGCCTTCTTCGGAGCGGCCTTCTTCGGAGCGGCCTTCTTCGGAGCGGCCTTCTTCGGAGCAGCCTTCTTCGGAGCGGCCTTCTTCGGAGCGGCCTTCTTCGGTGCGGCCTTCTTCGGCGCGGCCTTCTTCGGCGCGGCCTTCTTCGGAGCGGCCTTCTTCGGAGCGGCCTTCTTCGGAGCGGCCTTCTTCGGCGCCGCCTTCTTCGGAGCCGCCTTCTTCGGAGCGGCCTTCTTCGGAGCGGCCTTCTTCGGAGCGGCCTTCTTCGGAGCGGCCTTCTTCGGAGCAGCCTTCTTCGGAGCCGCCTTCTTCGGAGCCGCCTTCTTCGGAGCGGCCTTCTTCGGTGCGGCCTTCTTCGGCGCGGCCTTCTTCGGCGCGGCCTTCTTCGGAGCAGCCTTCTTCGGAGCGGCCTTCTTCGGAGCGGCCTTCTTCGGTGCGGCCTTCTTCGGCGCGGCCTTCTTCGGCGCGGCCTTC
>JAWLGP010000040.1:0-11010 GCA_041685045.1 Gammaproteobacteria bacterium | reverse complement strand
TTCGGAGCGGCCTTCTTCGGAGCCGCCTTCTTCGGAGCAGCCTTCTTCGGCGCAGCCTTCTTCGGCGCGGCCTTCTTCGGTGCGGCCTTCTTCGGTGCGGCCTTCTTCGGCGCGGCCTTCTTCGGCGCGGCCTTCTTCGGCGCGGCCTTCTTCGGCGCGGCCTTCTTCGGCGCGGCCTTCTTCGGTGCGGCCTGCTCGGTGGCCGCCGGCTTCTCTGTCGTTGCGTTCACGGTTGCTTTCTTCCTGGTTGCCTTTTTTGGTGAAGCCGATCGCGGCGGGGCCGTCTGTTCAGGAGCCGCCGTTTCCGCAGCCGTCGCCGCAGCCGCTTTGGCCGGGGAGGGCTTCTTGGGCGCCGCCTTTTTCTTCACCGGCGCAGGAGCCGCCGTCGGTGTTGGGGCGACAGCCGCCGCCTCGGGAGCCGGCGCGGGGGCGGGTTCGGAAACCGGCGCAGGAACCGGCGCCGGAGCGGGTTCGGAAACCGGCGCAGGAGCCGGCGCGGGAGCTTCCGGCTGGGGCTTCTGCGCTTGCTGGAGGGCCTCGGTCACGCGCTCGAAGATCTCTTCGATCTCCCCGGTCCCTTCGATTTTCTGCAGTTTGCCCTGGCCCCGGAAGTATTCGGCCAGAGGCAGAGTCTGTGCCTCGTAAACGCGCAGGCGGTTGCTGATGGTCTCTTCGTTGTCATCGGCGCGGTGCCGAAGATTGCCACCGCACTTGTCGCAACGGTCGTCGAGCCGTGAGGGGGAGGTGTAGATGTTGTACATCTGGCCGCAGGATTCACAGGTACGCCGGCCTGTCAGACGCTGCAGAAGATTGTCGAAGTCCACGTCGATGAGTAGAGCGGATTCGATCGGCATACCGATACTGCTGAGCATGGCGTCGAGCGACTCGGCCTGCGGGATGTTGCGGGGGAATCCGTCGAGGATGAAACCCTTCTCGGCGTCCGGCTGCGAAAGCCGCTCTTTGATGATGTCCAACACGATTTCGTCGCTGACCAGCTGACCCGCCTCCATCGCCGCCTTGGCGCGCTGCCCGAGTGCGGTATCGTTTCTGACGGCGGCCCTGAGCAAGTCGCCCGTGGATATCTGCGGAATACTGAATTTCTCGGCCAGAAGTTTCGCCTGTGTACCCTTCCCCGATCCCGGGGCCCCCAACAGCACGATTCTCATGTGGACCTCTCACTCCCAATGAACGAAGCAATTGCTCTTTGGATGACGCTAAGTTTTTTCCATGCTGGTATATACAAAATGCATTACCGTTGACGGCAGCGACCGATTAAGCTAATCCCAGTCGATTCCTCAAGTCAATGTAAATGCGGTGAATTTCTGTTATAACGCCGCTCAGTACCGAACAGTCGGTTAGATTCCCCTAGGCAACCAGTCTGTCGAGCGATGACGAACATCCCGGAGTTCACCGAAACCGAGTTGTGGACCGTCCGCAACACGTTGCAAGAGCGCTATCACAAGCCGGTCGAGCCCGATCAGGTCGAGACCGAACTGCGCCTCGACCCGCATTCCGCCCAACTCACCGCCTGCCCCGCGCTGTACTGGCAGGAAGGCAAGGCCCACTTCATCGTCTGCAAGACGGGCGAGCGGCGCTACCGCGCCCAGTTTTTCTACCGCCTCTACCAGATGTACGGCACCGGGATCGAAGAGTTCGACGAACTCGCCCAGTGCGTGGTCACCCTGCTGCAGGTGCAGGCGGACCATGAAGCGCGGGAAGCGGAAGAGGGTGGTAAGGGGCAGGATTAAGCAAAGAATCACAACAACGAGGGAGAATTGGAGCATGGCGAAAAAGAAGAATGCGTTTTATGCCCAGTCCGGCGGCGTGACCGCGGTGATCAACGCCTCGGCCTGTGGCGTGATCGAGACCGCCCGCGCCCACAAAGACGTGATCGGCAAGGTCTACGCCGGCCGTAACGGCATTATCGGCGCGCTAACCGAAGACCTCATCGACACCAGCAAGGAGTCGAAGAAGGACATCGCCGCACTGCGTTATACCCCGTCCGGTGCATTCGGCTCCTGCCGCTACAAGCTGAAGAGCCTGGAAGAGAATCGGCGCGAGTATGAGCGGCTGATCGAGGTATTCGAGGCTCACAACATCGGCTACTTCTTCTACAACGGTGGCGGCGACTCCGCGGATACCTGCCTCAAGGTCTCTCAGCTTTCGAAGACCATGGGTTACGACCTCCAGGCGATCCACGTGCCCAAGACGGTCGATAACGACCTGCCGATCACCGACACCTGCCCCGGGTTCGGCTCCGTCGCCAAGTACATCGCCACCTCCGTGCGCGAGGCCAGCTTCGACGTTGCTTCCATGGCCAAGACCTCGACCAAGGTGTTCGTGGTGGAAGTGATGGGTCGCCATGCCGGCTGGATCGCTGCCGCCGGCGGCCTCGCCAGCAGCGAAGACTGTGAACTGCCGATTGTCATTCTGTTCCCGGAAGTCACCTTTGACCGCAAGAAGTTCATGGCCAAGGTGGACGAGAAGGTGAAGAAATTCGGCTACGTCTCCGTGGTCGTTTCCGAGGGCGTGAAGAGCCCGGATGGCAAGTTCCTGGCCGACCAGGGCCTGAAGGATGCCTTCGGTCACGCCCAGCTCGGTGGCGTAGCACCGGTGGTCGCCAACATGATCCGCGAGGACCTGGGCCTGAAGTATCACTGGGCCGTGGCCGATTACCTGCAGCGTGCCGCTCGCCACATCGCCTCCAAGACCGACGTGGAACAGGCCTATGCCATGGGCAAGGCGGCGGTGGAACTGGCATTGGCCGGCAAGAACTCGGTGATGCCGGCGATTATCCGTACCTCCGACAAGCCCTACCGCTGGAAGGTGGGCGAAGCGCCGCTGGCGAAAGTCGCGAACAAGGAGAAGATGATGCCGAAGAACTTCATCACCCGGGATGGCTTCGACATCACACCCAAGTGTCGCACTTACTTGCAGCCGCTCATCGTCGGCGAGGATTACCCTCCGTTCAAAGACGGGCTACCACAGTATGTCCGGCTCAAGAACGAGGCGGTGGTGAAAAAGCTGGATAGCACGTTTGAACTAAAATAAATCTAAACGAGGGGAGCTTAGGCTCCCCTTTGTTTTTTCCGGGATAAAAATAATCCAGATCCCGTCAAGGCTCCCCACAACAAAAACGCCCAAGTCCTAGGGAGGATGAGATGAACGTAGGTTTGTTGCTGTTCGCACTGCTCTGCGCCGCACTGGCGCTCATTTACGGCGGGGTATCCGTTAGGTGGATACTCAGTAAACCAACCGGCACCGATCGCATGCGAGAGATCGCCGCGGCCGTGCAGGAAGGCGCCTCCGCCTATCTCAATCGGCAGTACACCACCATCGGCATCGCCGGTGCGGTGCTGTTCGTGCTCATCGGCATCTTCATCGGCTGGAAGACGGGCTTCGGCTTCCTGGTCGGCGCCGTCTTCTCCGGCCTGGCCGGCTACATCGGCATGAACATCTCGGTGCGCGCCAACGTGCGTACCGCCGAGGCGGCCAACGACGGCCTGAATGCCGCCATGCAGGTGGCCTTCCGCGGCGGCGCCATCACCGGGCTGCTGGTGGTCGGCCTGGGTCTGCTCGGGGTGGCCGGCTACTACGGCATCCTTGGCGCCATGACCCCCGAGGGTGAGACGGTGGGCCTGGCACCGCTGATCGGGCTCGGCTTCGGCGGCTCGCTCATCTCCATCTTCGCCCGACTCGGCGGCGGTATCTTCACCAAGGGCGCCGACGTCGGTGCCGACCTGGTCGGTAAGGTCGAAGCCGGTATCCCCGAGGACGACCCGCGCAATCCGGCAGTCATTGCCGACAACGTTGGTGACAATGTGGGCGACTGCGCCGGCATGGCGGCCGACCTGTTCGAGACCTACGCGGTGACCGTAATCGCCACCATGCTGCTCGGCGGTCTGCTGGTGCAGGAGGCCGGGGCCGCTGCGGTGTCGGCGATAGTGATCTATCCGCTGGTACTCGGCGGCGTCTCCATCATCGCCTCCATCATCGGCACCTTCTTCGTCAAGGCGACTGAGGGCGGAAAGATCATGAACGCCCTCTACCGGGGCCTGATCGTCTCCGGCGTGTTGGCGGCCGTGGCCTTCTGGCCGGTGACCGAGATGGTGATGGGCGACAGCGAGATGTTCACCACCGCCGCCCTGTGGGGTTCGGCCGTGATCGGCCTGGTGCTGACCGCGCTGATGGTGATCATCACCGAGTACTACACCGCGACCGAATACGGTCCGGTGCGCCACATCGCCGAGGCCTCCACCACCGGTCATGCCACCAACATCATCGCCGGGCTCGGTGTGTCGATGAAGTCGACCGCCCTGCCGGTGCTGGCGGTGGCCGCCTCCATCTGGGGCTCCTACGAGCTGGCGGGCCTGTACGGTATCGCGATCGCGGCCACGGCGATGCTCTCCATGACCGGCATCATCGTCGCCCTGGACGCCTATGGTCCCATCACCGACAACGCCGGCGGCATTGCCGAGATGGCGAACCTCGACGAGAAGATCCGCGGCATCACCGACCCGCTCGACGCAGTGGGCAATACCACCAAGGCGGTGACCAAGGGCTACGCCATCGGTTCGGCGGGCCTCGCGGCGCTGGTGCTGTTCGCCGACTACACCCACGAATTGGAGGCGAATGCCGGCCAAGCGATGGCGTTCGACCTGTCCGACCCGATGGTGATCATTGGCCTGTTCATCGGCGGCATGGTGCCGTTCCTGTTCGGGGCGATGGCCATGGAGGCGGTCGGTCGTGCGGCAGGCGGCATCGTCAATGAGGTCCGGCGTCAGTTCAAGGAGATGCCGGGCATCATGGACTACAGCCAGAAGCCCGACTACTCCCGCGCGGTGGACATGCTGACCAAGTCGGCCATCAAGGAGATGATCGTGCCGTCCCTGCTGCCGGTGCTGGTGCCGGTGCTGGTTGGCTTCATACTCGGCCCGGTTGCCCTCGGCGGCCTGCTGCTCGGCACCATTGTGACCGGTCTGTTCGTGGCCATCTCCATGACCACCGGCGGCGGCGCCTGGGATAACGCCAAGAAGTACATCGAGGATGGCGCCTACGGCGGCAAGGGTTCCGATGCCCACAAGGCGGCGGTCACCGGCGATACCGTCGGCGACCCCTACAAGGACACCGCCGGCCCGGCCATCAACCCGCTGATCAAGATCATCAACATCGTGGCGCTGCTCATCGTACCGCTGCTCTGATCGGAAGGGTTTTGTCTAAAACCCGAAAGGCCGGCGCAAGCCGGCCTTTCTCTTTATTGCTCTCGCCAAGGCGCCAAACCGCGCGATGCGGTTCGCAGGCTCACCACATCCTACGAACAACCGTGCCTCTGATATCGAATGTAGGATGGGCAAAGGAGCGCAGCGACGTGCCCATCAAACCACTCCCGATGCCGTACAACGAAGGGCATGCGCCGGGAAGACGCGAGGCCGCCCAAGCATTTAGGGCGGCGCTTTGCCCATCCTCTCGGGCCAGCTTTGTATCTTTTCCCTTGTATCTTTCCCCTCGCCCCTCTGCGATACGATAATGGCACTTCGCTTACCCCGCCTCAGAGGTCCGAAATGAAACTGGGAACCCCCCTTTCCCCCAGCGCCACCCGCATCATGCTGCTCGGCAGCGGCGAGCTCGGCAAGGAAGTGATCATCGCCTTGCAGCGCCTGGGGGCCGAGGTGATTGCGGTGGACCGCTACGCGAACGCACCGGGGCACCAGGTTGCCCATCGCGCCCATGTCATCGACATGGCCGACCCGCAGGCGCTGCGTGCCCTGGTGGAACAGGAGCGGCCGCAGCTGGTGGTGCCGGAGATTGAGGCGATCGCCACCGACGAACTGGCGCGCATCGAGGCCGACGGCCTGGCCGAGGTGATTCCCACGGCGCGGGCTGCGCAGTTGACCATGAATCGGGAAGGGATCCGCCGCCTCGCCGCCGAGGAGCTGGGCCTGCCCACCTCCGGCTATGCCTTCGCCGAATCGCTCGAGGAGCTGCGTGCCGCCATCGACGCCGGCATCGGCTATCCCTGCATCGTCAAGCCGGTGATGTCCTCCTCCGGCAAGGGGCAGTCCACGGTCAACAGCCCGGACGAGGTCGAGATCGCCTGGAACTATGCCAAGAGCGGCGGCCGGGTCGATCGCGGTCGGGTGATCGTGGAGGAGATGATCACCTTCGACTACGAAATCACCCTGCTGACGGTCCGTGCGCGCGGCGCCGACGGCGCCATCGAGACCCACTTCTGCGCCCCCATCGGCCACCGCCAGGAAAAGGGCGACTACGTGGAGAGCTGGCAGCCTCAGCCGTTGAGCCCGGCGGCACTGGAGAAGGCGCAGGCGATCGCCAAGGCGGTCACCGGCAACCTGGGCGGGCGCGGCATTTTCGGCGTGGAGCTCTTTATCAAGGACGACGAGGTCTGGTTCAGCGAGGTGAGCCCCCGCCCCCACGACACCGGCATGGTCACCATGGCCACCCAGTGGCAGAACGAGTTCGAGCTGCACGCCCGCGCGCTGCTGGGGCTGCCGGTCTCCGCCGCGCTGCGCAACGCCGGAGCCAGCGCCGTCATCTACGGCGGGATGGCCGCCCGGGGGATAGCCTTCGAAGGCGTCGCCGAGGCGATGGCCGTGCCGCAGAGCGACCTGCGCCTGTTCGGCAAACCGGAGGCCTTCGAGCGCCGCCGCATGGGCGTCGCACTGGCCTACGGCGACGACCCCGACGAGTGCCGCGAACGCGCCCGCCTCGCCGCCGGCAGGGTCCGGCCGGTTTCTGGATAGAAGTTTTGGATCCGCAAATGAACGCGAATGAACGCAATTAGGACACCGTAGAAGCCGTAGGATGGGCAAAGCGCCGCCGCCCACCTGCTCGATTTGGCACCATCGCTTTACGGCGCGTGCCCATCAGCGCCGGTAGATGGGCACGCGCCGGTCAGGTTCGGGCTTCGTACAACCGGGCCAGGCGCGCTTTGCCCATCCTACGCAGCTGAACCTATTTGCGTTTATTCGCGTTCATTCGCGGATCCCGGATTCAAAAAAACGCCCGGCTCGAACCGGAGCCGCGTGGCCGGTATAATGGCCGCCCCCTTTTGATTGGTTACCCATTAGAGGCATTCTCCCCCAATGAACCTCGACAGAGTCGATTCCGGCTGCGACGTCCCCAACGACATCAATGTCATCATCGAGATCCCGTCCCACAGCGACCCCGTCAAGTATGAGGTCGACAAGGAGACCGGGGCGATGTTCGTGGACCGGTTCATGAACACCGCCATGCACTATCCGTGCAACTACGGCTATGTACCGCATACCCTTTCCAATGACGGCGACCCGGTGGACGTGCTGGTGGTCACCCCGGTGCCGCTCATCCCCGGCTCCGTCATCCGCTGCCGTCCGGTCGGCGTACTGAAGATGACCGACGAGTCCGGCGACGATGCCAAGATCCTGGCTGTCCCGGTCGACAAGCTGTGCCGTTTGTATCGAAAGATGCAGGATATCGATGACATGTCCCCGGTGCTGCTGGAGCAGATCGCCCACTTCTTCGAGCACTACAAGGACCTGGACGAAGGCAAGTGGGTACGGGTCGAAGGCTGGGGCAACGTGGAAGCTGCCAAGGGCGAGATCATGAACAGCGTCAAGATGTTCAAGGAAGCGCCGGAGAAACCGCATTTCTAAAGGCGGTTAAGGGTTAACGGTGACGCGTAAGGCTGCTCTCTCACGCGTCACCCACTCACGCGTAACGACATGAAACTCTGCATCGTATCCGACAGCCACGACAACCGGCCCCTGCTCAAGGCCGCCGTAGAGGAGGCCAAGGCGCTCGGCGCCAAGGCGGTATTGCACTGCGGCGATGTGGTGGCGCCCACCTGTCTGCGGGTACTGCAGCCGATCGGGCTGCCGGTTCACGTCATCCACGGCAACAACGAAGGTGACACCTACGCCATGTTCATGCTGGCGCAGGAGCCGGACAGTGTCGTTTTCTATCACGGAATGGATGCGGGTCTGAACCTGGGCGGGCGCCGTATCTTTCTGGTTCACTATCCCCACTACGCCGAAGCGCTGGCGCTTACCGGCAACTGGGACATCGTTTGTTGCGGCCACGATCACCGCCCCGCGGTACGCCCGATCGAAAACGTGAAAGGCGGTACCAGCTGGCACGTCAACCCCGGCACGGTGGCCGGGGTCGGGCCGCGCGCCACCTACATCATGGCAGACCTCGAAACCCTCGAATTCGAGATCCGCGACGTTCCGGCCGACTGATCCCGCTCAGCTCGCGACGCACCAACCACGCTAGACTTCCAGTATCACTGATCAGATGCAGGAAGACACCGATGAAATGCAATGTAGGTGGAGCTGACCGCACGATCCGCATTGTCATCGGGATCGTGCTCATCGCAGTCGGCCTTCTCTATCCCCTGCCCATGCTATGGCAGACGGTTCTGTTCGTGGTAGGTGCCGTGGCCCTGGTGACGGCGCTAATCCGCTACTGTCCCGCCAACGCGCTGTTTGGGATCAATACCTGCCGGAGAGAAGGCTGACGGTTACCGAACGCCACGCGACGCCGCAGAGGCCGAACCCGGTCACGTGACGCCGTCGCGCCCGCACAGCGCTTCTGTCAAAAAAGACTCGGCGTGGCATCGGCGCGGCCTTGTGGGAGGGCCGTCCCCGGCGCGATGCAGCGTTCGGGTGGGGCGGAGAACATCACGGCTGCGATGGGCTCAAATCGCGGCGAGGACGCCCCTCCCACAATTCGTGCTATCGCTCCGCCGCGTTTGCTTCGCGATTACGGCTCGAGAACCCGTGTTTAAGGCTTCTTCCCGGAGCCGCCCGGGAGCTTGTGGGAGGGGCACCTACAGGGTTCCCGGCCAGCCCGGGAACCGCATTTTGTTATTTCGGCTTACTTAAGCGGATTACACATCGACCGGTTCCCGGCCCGGATCGTACTCGACCGCTTCCGGCTGTTCGGCCAGCTCCTGCTCCTGACGACGCCGTTCTTCGGCCGCGGCGCGGGCATCGGCCGAGACCGCGATGGTCTCCTCACCGAACATCACCTGCTTGAGCAGGCGTGCGCCAAAGTGCATCAGCTCGAAGTCGTCCTCCAGCAGCCGCTGATAGAGCTCGTCATCGACTTCGAAGGAGTTGTGGAAACCCTCGGAGCGGACGAACTCGCGCAGGCGGTCGATATCGTAGTTGGCCATGAAGAACAGCTGACGACTGCGCAGGGTCGGGGTACCGATCGTCGGACCGGAAGACTTCTTCTTCAGAATCAGCTGGCGCCAGCCGCGGGCGTTCTCATCGAAATCGGCAAGGCCTTGCTCCTCGCGGTACTCGTCGATGGTGAGCTCGCGGTCTTCCTGGTGACCGAGACAGTGCTCTTCCTGTACCAGGGCGAAGGAGTCGGAGTCGGTGTACTCGTCCTGCTTGCGCATCGAGATCAGCGCCACCGGGTAGTAGCGGCAGGCGGTCGGCCGATCCTCATAGACCGAGCAACCCTCTTCGGTCATGAACTTGCATTCGGTGGTGTCATCCTTGGTCTTCAGCTTGACGCCGGCGATGCCGTCCTTCTCCATCTCGAACGGCACGGTGTACTCGCGCAGGAAGTCCCAGGACTTCATGTCGAAGCGCTGCTTCAGCCGGACGATGTCATAGGGGGTCAGAGTGATGTCGATGGACTTGCAGCAGGCATTGAAGCAGCCGATGCCCTTGTAGCAACGGAAGCTGATCTTCTTGTCGCCCCCGTAGAGCTTGGGGAGAACCGGGCTGTGAAACGGCGAAGAGCTGTTGTCGACCATGGTGATACCTCGTACCAAACGCGGGCCATAGCATAGCGACCGGGGGGCCGCGGTGCCACCCGTGGGACTGCAAAAAATCCAACGCAAAGACGCAATGGCGCAAAGGACGCGAAGATTTTCAGTGTTAACCCTGCCCGTACGAGCGCCCGAAACCGCGGTTGTCGGTTTGCCTCGTAGAAGCATCGGGATAATTGCGGCTCCCGTCACTCCCAAGGTCAATAAAAGTAAAAAACTTTGCGCCCTTAGCGTCTTAGCGTCTTTGCGTTGAAATCTTTTTTCCAAAAAAAAACCGGGCGGCTCGCGCCGCCCGGCTTCTTGCTCCATTAAGTCGGAGGCTGTTCTTACTTCTTGAACAGCTTGGACTTGTCGACCAGATCCACGTGGGCGCGCTTGAAGCAGGTCCACTTCTTGGAGGTCTTGTCGTAGATGGAGTTCACGAAGCACTTCCAGTTCTCTTCGTCGACAAAGTTCTTGTCGGTCCGGTAGTAGAAGCCCGGGTAACGGGATTCTTCACGGAACTGGATGTGCTTCATGTGGGCTTCGGCCGTCAGGATGCGGTGGTAGTTTTCCCACGCACGCAGCAGCTCGTGCAGGTCCTTCGCACGCATCTTCTCGGCGTCTTCCTTCAGCATCTCGAGCTTCTGCTCGGCCACTTCCAGCATCTTGTCGTTGGTGTTGTAGTAGGTAGCAACACCGGCGACGTACTCGTCCATGATCTTCTGGAGGCGGAACTGCAGCATCTTCGGCGTGATGTAGTTCGGGTTCACGTCGATGGCGGTGGAGTAGTCCTTGAACTCCAGGAAGTTGCGGACCGGCTTGTAGATCTCGGCGACCAGGGTGTCGACGTCGGTGTCGAGTTCCGGCTGGTAGTCCTTGTTGTCCACCACGTACTTGATCATCGACTTGGCAGCCATACGACCTTCGGCGTGCGAACCCGAGGAGAACTTGTGGCCGGAAGCGCCCACGCCGTCACCGGCGGTGAACAGGCCCTTCACGGTGGTCATGCCGCGGTAGCCCCAGTTCCAGCCGCTCGGCAGGTGCTCGGGAACACCGGCTTCCTTCTCGGAGGTCGGAGCGCCGACGTCTTCCGGACCGGAGGTCCAGATGCCGCAGCAACCGGAGTGGGAGCCCAGCAGGTACGGCTCGGTCGGCATCAGCTCGGAGTTCTTCTTCTCCGGCTCGATGTTCTCACCGACCCAGATACCGCACTGGCCGACGCACATGTCGAGGAAGTCTTCCCA
>JAWLGP010000039.1:0-30569 GCA_041685045.1 Gammaproteobacteria bacterium | reverse complement strand
TTGATCACGGCATCGCAACTTGATGCTATTCAGTTGTTTCGATCGACGGATAAACAGAATTGATCGCCGCCACCAGCGAAAGGGGGCGAGTAGTTACGACGCAGCTTTGTTTCGGCGAGTAATCGATCACCGAGCCGTCGCGACCGAACTCGAAGGTGCAGCAGGCGTGGAGCGTTTGCTGCAGCATGCTCCTGGCCCGCTGAATTCTGGACTTCGCGCCGGACAGCGTGATCTTCTGACGTTCCGCAACGGCCTGCTGCGGCAAAGCCTCCAGATCGGCGAGGGTCAACGCTTCGCGGTAGCTGGCAGGCAGGGTATTCACCAAACGGGAAACGCAGGTTTCGAGTTCGGTGCGTCGATCGTCACGGCGGCCCGGCTGGATGGCTGCATGTTCATCGAACGGCTCGGTTTGGCGCCGGGTTCGGTAATGGTCGATGACCAATCGGCCTGCGGTCTTGTACAACCAGGCGCCGGGATTGTGCGGCCACTCGCCATTCGACCGCAGCAGCCTCAGGAAGGTCTCCTGCAACAGGTCTTCGACCGCGGCGCTTTCGACCCGCCGGCCGATGAAGCGGCGCAGTGCCCCGCTGTGCTGGCGCCATGCGTCTTCGACGTCGCCGTTCATGCCGGTGCCTTCCGTTCGTACCAGTGCTTGCTGCGGTTGACGATGCGCACCACCGACAGCATGACAGGCACCTCCACCAGCACACCGACCACGGTGGCGAGGGCGGCGCCGGAGTGGAAACCGAACAGGCTGATCGCGGCGGCCACCGCCAGCTCGAAGAAGTTGCTGGCACCGATCAGGGCCGACGGTCCGGCCACCTCGTGGGCGACGCCGAACTGCCGGTTGAGCAGATAGGCGAGGCCGGAATTGAAGTAGACCTGGATCAGGATCGGTACCGCCAGCAGCGCGATCACCAGTGGCTGGTCGATGATCTGCTCGCCCTGGAAACCGAACAGCAGTACCAGGGTGGTCAGCAGCGCAAACAGCGATACGGGTTGCAGCCTTGCCAGCACACGCTGCAGGCCTGCCTCGCCGCCGCGGCGGATGGCGCTCCGGCGCCACCACTGACCGATCACCACCGGGATGACGATGTACAGCACCACCGACAGGAACAGGGTCGACCAGGGCACGGTGATGGCGGAGAGTCCCAACAGCAGGCCCACGATCGGCGCGAAGGCGAAGATCATGATGGTATCGTTGAGCGCCACCTGGGTGAGGGTGAAGTTCGGTTCGCCGCGGGTGAGATGGCTCCAGACGAACACCATCGCGGTGCAGGGGGCCGCGGCCAGGATGATGAGGCCCGCCACGTAGCTGTCGAGCTGCTCGGCCGGCAGGTAGGGGGCGAACAGGCCGTTGATGAACAGCCAGGCGAGCAGCGCCATCGAAAACGGCTTGACCGCCCAGTTGATGAAGAGGGTGACGCCGATCCCCTTCCAGTGTTGCCGCACGTGATGCAGGGCGGAGAAATCCACCTTGATCAGCATCGGGATCACCATCAGCCAGATCAGCAGCGCCACCGGCAGGTTGACCTGCGCCACCTCGAGTCCGCCGAGGAAACGGAACGGCGCCGAAAAGAGCTGGCCGAGCCCGATCCCCACCAGGATGCAGAGAAACACCCACAGGGTCAGGTAGCGCTCGAAGAAGCCCATCGGCTGACCCGCCGCCTTTTTCGCGGTTACCTCGCACTCGACACCCATCACCGGCCCCCCGTTATTGACGACGCAGGCGGTCCAACAAATCCGTCACCCGCTCCCGGATGTCGTCCCGCGCCGCCCGGAACACCGCCATGACCGCCTCCTCGCTGCCGGTCGCCTTTGCCGGGTCGGAGAGCGGCCAGTGCTCCTTGCGGGTGCCGGCGGGAAGGACCGGGCAGTGTTCGTCGGCGTGGCCGCAGACGGTAATCACGAGTTCGACCCCTTCCAGCATCTCGGGCGTCAACCGGGTCGATTCCTGTTCCGAGATGTCCACCCCGGCCTCTGCCATCACCGCGATGGCGCGCGGGTTCTTGCCATGTGCCTCGATGCCGGCGGAGAGCACCTCGAAGTCGTCGCCGCCGAAGTGTCTGGCCCAGCCTTCGGCCATCTGGGAGCGGCAGGAGTTGCCGGTGCAGAGAAACAGGATTTTCTTCTTCATTTTTGGCCTCGATGGGTTTGGGGTGCGGTGATCGCACCGAGCCTGCTCGCCCGGCCCTGATCAGCCCGGGCGTGCCACGTTCAGTACTAGTCGGCCAGCGCGCAACGCGAAGGCCGGTTACTCATGTCGTGCAAGCGGTGCCGGTCCTCCGCGTAAGGGGCGCTGTCACCGACCCCCGCAATGGTCGCGGTCAACACCGCCCCCGCCCACGCCGGCAGTTGTGGATGCAACCGGTAGTGCACCCAGAGCCCCTCCCTCCGGTCGGCCACCAGCCCCGCCTCCCGCAGTTGCGCCAGATGGCGGGAGATCTTGGGCTGGGAAACGTCGAGGGCGTGGGTCAGCTCGCACACGCACAGTTCGCCCTCCCGCTGCAGCAGCACGAGGCAGCGCAGGCGGGTGGCGTCGGCGAGGGCGCGGAAGAGGTCGTCGGCGGTAATCATGGCGGCAAATATACGTCAGGGCGTATATATGCGCAAGCGGATATTGGGCCCGCATGGGGGCCCTTGCGAACCACTGGCCGTCCAGGTGTCTACTTGTCTTGTGGAGCCCTGCGGCAAAAAATCGCGGCGCTGCGCGCCGATTTCGCGGCGGGGGACGCCGCTCCCACAGGGCCCCGATGCGCGGTATCCTAGCCACACACGTCGATCGGGGAAAAACGGTGGCAAATAACGCATTTCTTGAACGGGTCCGTCACGGTACGGCCTCCACGCGCGACTTCGTCATGACCCACGCGCGCGGCGCGACCCGCGGCGTAGGAGCGGCGGTGGGTGCGGCCGCCCTGCTGCTCCTCGTGCTGGGGCTCTACTGGGGCAGCGAGCCCGGCCGCTTCGACGTGGTGGAGAACGCCAGGGAACTGGCGGCGCAGAACGGCCTGCCGGTGGTGACCGGCTATACCACCACGGCAACGCTGGAGCGGGTTGCCGCTACCCTGCTCGACAAACCGGGCGGCTATCTCAGCAATGACGTGGCACCGCCGGGGGTGTGGCTCGACAACGTTCCGAATTGGGAATACGGCGTCCTGGTGCAGGTGCGCGATCTGGCGCGGGCGCTGCGAAACGACTGGAGCCGCTCACAGTCGCAGTCGGTCGAGGACGGTGATCTCTCCGTGGCGGATCCGCAGTTCCATTTCAATTCCGAATCGTGGATGTTCCCGCCGACAGAGAGCGAATACCGCAAGGGGATCGAGGCGCTCACCCGCTACCGCCAGCGGCTTAATGACGCCAATCAGCACGACGCCCAGTTCTATTCCCGCGCCGACAACCTCGCCGTTTGGCTGGCGGTGTTGGAAAAGCGCCTTGGCAGCCTGTCGCAGCGACTCTCGGCCAGTGTCGGCCAGGTGCGCTTCAACACTGATCTGGCGGGGGACGCCGATGCCAGCAACGCCACACAACGGGAGGCGGAATTGGTGGTGAAGACACCCTGGCTCGAGATCGACGACGTCTTCTACGAGGCACGCGGCACCACCTGGGCGCTGATCCATTTCCTGCATGCCGTGGAGAGTGATTTCCGGCCGATTCTGGAGAAAAAGAATGCGCTGGTCAGTCTGCGGCAGATCATCCGCGAACTGGAAGCGAGTCAGGAGGCGGTCTGGAGCCCGTTGATCCTGAACGGCAGCGGTTTCGGTCTCTTGGCCAACCATTCGCTGGTGATGGCCAACTACATTTCCCGCGCGAACGCCGCGGTGATCGACCTGCGGGCGTTGCTGGCGCAGGGGTAATTAGGCTGCACCGTGCGGGCAGTATGTCCGACCTCACGAACGTCGCTTCGGGTCGCCTGCCAAATCGGAGAGAATGACTTCCAGCGCCGCCTTCTGCCGCTCATCGAGCAGCCGGTAACGACTGATTAGTCGCATTTCATCGGCGGCGAGGCGTACCGAGTGCTCCCACTCGCCGCACTCGTCGGACACCGCACTGGTCGGGCGCATGGGTCCGTCACCGTCCTGCAGCCACGCGCGGCGCACGCCTAGCGCTTCGGCCACCTGGGGCAATCGTGCCGGGGTCGGCATCGAGAGCCCTTCCACCCACTTGCGGGCGGCTTGGCCGGAGACGCCGAACAGCCTCTCCAGGCGGCGCTGTTCGGTATGGGCGATACCGAGATCGTTCAACGCCTCGCGCAGTCGCTTGGCGAATTCCGCTCGTACCCGTTCTTTGTCGTTTACCCCTTGCACGACTCGGAGATTACCGGTAGCGTAGGTAACTAACAGTTACTTGGGTAAGAGCGAAAAGTTATCGGTTCCGCCGCAGGGAGTGAACGGAGGGGGCATGACCAAGGCGATCGACTCGTTGCTGGAAGATATTCGTGAGATCGAGTCGCTCATCGAGCGCTGTCGGCGGGAGGGGGGCGACGACCCGGACGATCGCTATGCACTGGCGCTTCTGGAGCAGTGTCTTGAGCGGCGGCTGGAGCGGCTTCGCCGCGAACTGCACTGATCCCCCCGGGCGTGAAACAGCCCACTGTTTACGGCGTTCGGACCCAATGACCGGACTTGCCGCCCCGCTTTTCGAGGAGGCGAATCGCTTCCATCTCCATCCCCCGATCCACCGCTTTACACATGTCGTAGATGGTCAGCAGGGCGATCTGCACGGCGGTCAGCGCCTCCATCTCGACACCGGTTGGGCCGCTGGTTTCGACCGTGGCCCGGCAGCGGACCGACGAACCCGCCTGCTCCGGTTCCAGGTCGATGGCGACCCGCGAGAGCGCCAGCGGATGGCACAGCGGGACCAGGTCGGCGGTCTTCTTCGCCCCCATTATTCCGGCAATGCGCGCCACACCCAGCACGTCGCCCTTCTTGTGGCCGCCCTCGACGATAAGCCGCAGGGTCTCCGGCTGCATGCGGATCCGCCCTTCGGCCACGGCGACCCGGCGGGTCGACGGCTTGTCACCGACATCCACCATGTGGGCCTTGCCGTCGCTGTCGAAATGGGTGAACTGACTCATCGGGGTACTCCGCGGGGCTCGTTGGTGGGATCGGGCAATCATGATAGGCTCGGCGGAACAGGGTGCGCAAACGGCGCCGCCACACGGACCAAAGACCATGACCGTACGAGTGAAGTTCTTCGCCAGTCTCCGCGATCGGATGGGGTGTGACGGCGCCAGTGTGGAGATCGGTGAAGTGGCGACGGCCGCCGACGTCTGGCTCGCCGCAGCCGGAGGCAAACCGATGCCGCCCAATGTGTTGGTGGCGGTCAATATGGAATACACGGAACCCAACGCGGCGGTGAATAGTGGTGACGAAGTGGCCTTTTTCCCGCCGGTGACCGGAGGCGCCGCCTGATGCCGCGGGTTGAACTGGTCGACGGCCCGTTCGACCCCTGGCTGCGCCTCGCCGCCGCAGAGACGGCAAGGCCCGAACTGAGCGGGCGCTTCGGGGCTACTGGCGTCTTTGTCGGCACCATGCGCGACTTCAACGAGGACGATGCGGTGAGTGCCATGTTCCTCGATCACTACCCGGGCATGACCGAGCACCATCTGGAGCGCATCCTCGATGAGGCGGCAGCGCAGTGGGAACTGCTCGATAGCCTGATCGTCCACCGCGTTGGTGCCATCCGCCCGGGCGAGCCCATCGTCCTGGTCGCCGTCTGGTCGGCCCACCGCAAGGACGCCTTCGAGGCGAGCCGCGCGATCATGGAGGCGCTGAAATCCAAGGCGCCGTTCTGGAAAAAGGAACAGCTGCGCGACGGCTCCGAGCGCTGGGTCGAGAAGAATACCGCCGGCTATTAGTCGGTCCGTTCCTCACCGTATCCGACATTCACGACGTACGACCGTAGGATGTGGTGAGCTCGCGAACCGCATCGGTCGAGTCCGATTCACCGGCAGCCTCCATCAGCTTCTCCCGACATTGCCGAACCGGTTACCTGCCCTATGCTTAGTGTCCATGGCCGGTCGGCACACACTGTATGAGGAATGGCGATGGAGCACTTGACCGAAGAGCAGTTGCGCACGCTCAAGCACGATCTGGAACGGCGTCAGCAGAGCCTGCGGGAGCAGATCCGGGAGGAGTTGATCCGGGCCGACAACGAGCGCTTTGCCGATCTGGCCGGCACGGTGCACGACCCTGGCGACGAGTCGGTGGCCGATCTGGTGACCGATATCAACAACACCCTCGTCGGCAACTACATCCGCGAACTGCGAGACGTGGAGGCTGCACTGGAACGAATCGCCGAGGGCTATTACGCGGTCTGCGACGAATGCGGCAGCGATATCCCCTACGCCCGTCTCAAGGCCTACCCGACCGCGCTACGCTGTGTCGACGACCAGGAACGCTTCGAACGCCTGAACCGTGAGCAGCCAGGCCGGCCATCGCTATAGCCGAGAGCGTCCAGAGAATCAAACGCAAAGACGCAGAGACGCGAAGGGCGCAAAGCTTTTCACGCCGAAAGAGTTCTTTGCGTGTGGGCCTTTGCGTCGGTACGAAGCCACACCGCCAGTTTCAGAAAGTTCCTTTTGCGCCCTTTGCACCCTGAAGGGCATAAACGCCTTCGCGTCTTTGCGTTGGGTTTTGAAACTAACGCAGTACGCGGGTGACCACCGGCGGCGGTTGGGCGAGGGTGTGGTGCAGGGTGCACTGCTCCGCTGCGCGGCGGGCCGCCTCCAGACGTTCCGGCGGCAGGTCAGGCCAGCGGATGGCCATTTCGATCTCGCTGACGCGCATCGGCTTCGGTGCATAAGCCCACCGGATGCCGATGCTGATGGAGCTTGGGTCGGTGCCGGCGTGCTGCGCCCAGGACACGAGCACGGACAGCGTGCAGAGCGCCAGTGAGGTGGCGAACATCTGCAGGGCGCTGAACGGCACCTCTTCACCGCTGCTTTCCACCTCGAAACCGGGTGTCATCACGTCGGTCAGTTCGAGGTCGGTCTCGTCGTGGAGCAGCACGCGCATCACTCGGTGACCTCGACCGTCACCGAGGCCTCCACCCCCAAGTCCGCATGGGCGCGGTTGAGCAGCAGCAGCCGGATCCGATGGCTACCCGGTGATAAGCCCTCGATGCGCCGTTTGCCGCGCAACTCCCGGGTGATAATCGGTTCACGACCATCGATCTCGAAGCGGAGGTATTCCCCCTTGAAGCCGGGCTCCGTTTGGTAATCGATGGTCAGCGGTTCGCCCATGCGGATCGTTGCCCCATCCTCGGGACTTTCGATGTGAATTGCGGGGGACGGCTGGATATCAGAGGTCAGGATCAGTGTTGGCGCCGCCTGCGAAGCACCTACGGAAAACAGACCCAGCATTGCGAGCGTGCATCGCCTTCGCCACTCCATCGGTTGCGCTGCCCCCTGTTCCTCCCCTCGTACTAGTGTAGTGTTTCACACTGTTTGACGCCTTCAGCGCGACGCAAAGCCGCCAGCGGCCAGGCGCGTTTCGCAGGGAGACACTACGCTAGGCCACAATTACCCCCGCTTTCGGCACAAAAAAAACGCCCCCTTGCGGGGGCGTCGAGAGGCGTTGCCAAGGTGTCCTTACTTGTTGGCGATAGCTTCCAGCTGTTTGGCCGCGATGATCTGGCCGTCGAGTGCGGCTTCCTTCGCGGACTGGCCGTAGGCGACCGAGATCAACTGGGTGTAGTAGACCACCGGCATGTTGAACTTGGTGCCGAACTTCTTGTTGATGTCGGGCTGGTAGGACTCGACGTTCATCTGGCAGAGCGGGCAGGGGGTGACGATCATGTCGGCGCCGCCGTCGTAGGCCGCTTCGATGATGTCCTTCACCAGTGCCTGACCCTTCTCCGGCTCGGAGAACATCAGGGCGCCGGAGCAGCAGGCCACCTTCTTGTCATAGCGATCGACCGCCTGCGCACCCATGGTCTCGATCATCTGGTCGAGATACTTCGGGTTCTCGAAGGACTCGCCGGCGATGCCGAACGGGCGGTTGGTCTGGCAGCCGACGTAGCCGGCGATCTTGATGCCCTCGAGCGGCTTCTTCACGCCGGAACCCAGCGTCTCGTAGCCGATGTCCTCGATCAGCACCTCGACCATGTGGCGGGCCTGCGGCTGCGCGCCTTCGATCTTGAGGCCGATCTCGGCGAGGGCGGCATTTACGCCTTCCTTGACGTGGGCACTCTCGTTGACGCGGTCCTGGGCCTCACGGGTGGAGAGCCAGCAGGCGGCGCAGGTGGCGACCAGGTCCTGGTTCGGGTTCTGCTGGGCCGACAGGGCGATGTTGCGCGCCGACAGGGAGATGCGCGGGATCTCGCCGCCGCCGGCGTAGCCGATGGAGGCGCCGCAGCAGTTCCAGTCATCGATCTCGTTCAGCTTGATATCCAGCGCGTCGCACATGGAGTAGGTCGAGCGCAGGTAGTTATCAGCCGACGCCTTCTTCTGCGACGAGCAGCCGGGATAGAAGGAATACTCTTTCTTTGCCATCCGCTTAAGCCTCCTTCGTGCCGAATTGGGCGATGTGCTGTTCTTCGAACTCGGCCGCCTTCTTCAACATCTTTTGAATGCCGCCGGCGTCCTTGCACTTGTGACCGCCGAAGTACTCCATCGCGTTCATGCGCTGGGTCTTCATCATCGCCAGCCCTAAGTCCTTGCTCGCCAGGGCGTTCTTGATGCCCTGACCGAAGCCATCCTTGAAGTAGAGGGCGACGCCCACCTTCAGCTCGTTGACGCGACCGGTCTTCGACAGCGAATCCCAGAAGATGTCACCGAACTTGGCGGTCGGCTGGTTCTTCGGCACCAGGCCCAGACGCTTCGCGTAGGTGGCCAGGCCGTGCATGATGTGGGTGATCGGCAGACCGCGAGGGCAACGGGCGATACAGTTGTAGCAGGAGGTACACATCCACATGGAGTCGGACGACAGTACCTCGTCGCGCTTGCCCGCCCGGATCATCATGAAGATCTCCTGCGGCGGATGCGCCCAGTGCGGACCGAGCGGGCAGGAGCCCGAGCAGACGCCGCACTGCATGCACATCTTGACCCAGTGCCCTTCCTCGACGTTGGCTTCCACCTCTTTGAGGAAGTTGCTGCGGTACTTCCCGATCATCGCCTGATTCATATTGGTCATGGTGATGACTCCTAGAACTTGAAGGGGCTCTGGCCGATCTCGCCGATCAGCGTTTCCATGTCATTGATGATCTGTGGAATGCGCTGGATGTCGGTGATCGAAACCTCGTAGGTCTGCACGCGCTCTTTTTCCAGGTTGAGCTGGTTGAGCGTGTCGTCGATCTTGCTCATGCGGTAGTGAGCGATCTCCGAGCCCTTCACGAAGTGGCACTGGTAGTTCTCACCCTTCTGGCAACCGAGCAGGATGACGCCGTCGTAACCGCTGTTCAGGGCGTCGGTGATCCAGATGGTGTTCACCGAACCGAGGCAGCGCACCGGGATGATACGGGCCCAGGGGCTGATCTCCTGACGGGTCATACCGGCCATGTCGAGCGCCGGATAGGCGTCGTTCTCGCAGGCCAGTACCAGAATGCGCGGCTTCTCGTCGAACTCGTCGGGAATGTTGACGTTCTTGAGCTGCTGACCGACGGTGTCGACCGAGTAGTTCTCGAAGGAGATGACGCGTACCGGGCAGGCGCCCATGCAGGTACCGCAGCGACGGCAGCGCGCCTCGTTGTACTTCGGATAGCGCTGTTCGTCCTCGTCGATGGCGCCGAACGGGCACTCCACCGTGCAGCGCTTACACTGCGTGCAGCCTTCCTTGCGGAAGCTCGGGAACGACAGGTCGCCGGAACGCGGGTGCGCGGCGCGGCCGATGGCGGCGTTCTCGCACGCCTGGATCGCCTTCAGCGTGGCGCCGGTGGCGTCCTCGATGGCCTGGTTGGTATCCATCGGGCGGCGGACCGGGCCGGCGGTGTAGATGCCGGTGCGGCGGGTCTCGTACGGGAAGCAGATGAAGTGCGAGTCGGTGAACCCGTGCTTCAGGTGCGGCACGTCGGTGCCCTGGCGGTAGTCGAGATTGAGAATCGACGCCGGCGCCTGGGCCAGTTCGGCCTCCAGCTTGGCGACCTTCTCTTCCTGGCCGTCTTCCTTCTTGGCCTCGTCCAGTTCGAGCTGGAGGTACGGGTTCGGGCCGCTGGCCGGGACCATGCCGGTGGCGAGCACGACCATGTCGGCCTCGGCACTGGCGTCCTCGCCCAGGATCAGGTCCTTGAAGTTGACCTGCAGGCTGCCGTTGACGCTGACCGAGCTGCACTTGCCCTTGGAGAAGGTGACGCCCTTCTCCTGGCCGGCGCGGTAGAAGTCCTCACCGGTGGCACCCGGGGTGCGCAGGTCGTCGAACAGCACGGTGGCATCGCCGCCGGCGTCCTTCACGTACATGGCCTGCTTGATGGAGGTCGTGCAGCAGTGGCCGGAGCAGTAGCTCAGGTGACCCGGCTCATTGGAGCGCTGGCCCGCGCACTGCACGAACACCACGTTCTTCACTTCCTTGCCGTCGGAGGGGCGCTTGATGGCGCCGCCGTTGGCGGCCTTGGCCAGCTCCTCGAAGCCCATCTGGTCGACCACGTCGGGGCTCTTGCCGCCGCCAAGGTTTTCCAGCTGGGCGATATCGTAGCGGTTGAAGCCGGTCGCCTGGACGATAGCGCCGACCTCGAGGTTGGTGCCGCCGTCCAGCTCGACGTTGAAGCGGCCCGGTGCACCGGAGGTCTTGGCGATCGTGGTGTTCAGGTGGACGGTGATCTTGTCGTTGCCGTTCACCGCTTCGATCAGTTCGGCAACCCCGGAGTCGACCGGACCCTGCATGCCGTTCTTGCGCGGCACGCTCTTGTACATCTTCGCCAGCATGCCGCCGAGCTCGCCGGACTTCTCCACCAGATCCACCTGGTAGCCGGTCTTGGCCGCTTCCAGGGCGGAGGTGAGGCCGGATACGCCGCCACCCACCACCATGATGCGCCGGTTCAGGCCCTGCTCGCCGGAGCCGGCGGGAACCTTCATGTACTTGATCTCGGCGCAGGCCATGCGGACGTAGTCCTCTGCCATCTCCTGCGTGGTTTCGCGCGCCTCGTCGGTATCCGGACGGACCCAGATGACGCCTTCACGCAGGTTGGCGCGGGTGATGGCCACGCCCTCGAAGCTGAACGCCTCGCTCTTGGCGCGACGCGAGCAGGCGGCGATGACCACCTTGTTCACGCCTTCGCTGTCGATGTCGTTCTGGATCATCGCCACGCCTTCGGCGGAGCAGAGGAACTCGTGCTCCTTGGCGATGTTCGCCTTGCCCTCGCGGGTGGCGATGTTGACCAGCTGCGAGGTCTCCAGGCGGTCGCCCAGCCCGCAGCCTTGGCAGATATATGCCCCTGTTTTGATGTCAGACACTGCTTAACCCTCCTGACCTGCAACGCGGTTGACCACCTGAATCGCACGCAGCGCGGCGGCGGTGGCGTTCTGGGCGGCGCGATTCACGTCCAGCGCGTCGGCGGAGCAGCCGGCGCCGAAGATGCCGCCGTTGGCCGGGTCGAGATCGATGAAGTTGTGCTCGTTGATGACGGTCCCTTCGGGGAACACGCCGGCCGGCACGTTGGACTCCATACCGGTCGCCAGCACCACCAGGTCGTGCTCGTTGGCGTACCGGTTGTAGCCCTCGGTGTCGACACCGTTCAGCACCAGGTTGCCGTTGCCCTTGTTCTCGACGATGTTGGCCACCTTCGACTTCACGAACGAGACGTTCTCGTCCGCCTGCACCTTCTGGTAGAAGTCGTCGATGCGGTCGATGGCGCGGATATCGATGTAGTAGATGGTGCTCTTGGCATCATCACCGAACTGTTCGCGCACGTAGGTGGCCTGCTTCAGGGAGGCCATGCAGCAGATGCGGGAGCAGTGCTTGAGGTGGTTGCGATCACGCGAGCCGGCGCACTGGATGAAGGCGATGTTCTTCGGCGCCTGGCCGTCGGAAGGACGCTGGATCTTGCCGCCGGTCGGGCCGAACGGGTCGAGCATGCGCTCGAATTCGACGTTGGTGACCACATTGGCGAAGCGGTCGTAGCCGTAGGGCTGGATCTTGGCCGCATCGTACGGCTTCCAGCCGGTGGCCCAGACCACGGCGCCGACGTTGAGGTCGAGGTTCTGTTCGGCCATCTCCAGGTCGACGGCGCCGTACTTGCAGGCTTCCTTCGCCTTGTCGGCATCGGCGGTGCCGATGATGGCCGGGTCGATCACGTAGCGCTGCGGGTGCGCCATGTGGGAGACCAGGTAGGCACCCTTGCGCTTCTTCAGCCCGTAGTTGAACTCGTCGTCGAACTCGGCTTCCACGGCCTCGGCGCAGGCGCCGCAGGCGGTGCAGTTTTCGTTGACGTAACGCGGAGCGACCTTCACGGAGACGTTGTAGTTGCCCTCCTCACCGGCGATTTGGGTCACCTCGGCCATGGTGATGAGACGGATGTTCTTGTTGGCCTTCAGGCGGCGGTACTGGATCTCCAGACCGCAGGTGGGGAAGCAGAGCTTCGGGAAGTATTTGTAGAGTTGCCCGACCCGACCACCGAGGGTCGGCGACTTCTCCAGCAGGATGACCTGCTTGCCGCATTCAGCCGCCTCGAGGGCTGCCGTCAGGCCGCTGATGCCGCCCCCCACGACCAGAATGGTCTGGTTGGTTGCGATTGCCTCAGACATGGTTTTCCTCCATAAAGGACGTCTCTTTATCTCTCTGTTGGGACCCTCGACAGTGCAGACCGTCAGGAGGCAGAGGATCCGGGCCGTGCGCGCCCGCGAATGATTCGACCGGAACCGGCTTGAGGGATGATGGTAGAAGTACTCCCGTCGAGCCGCACTCGTCCGAAATGGGTATGCCGTTCAGGAGGAGAAGGCGGTCGAGCCTTCGGCGGGTTCATCACTGCAAAAAAATGCAGTCTGGCGCCGTCTAGCTAGGCGCACACAATACCCGTTCCTCCCCGGATTGCCCATTAATTCAGCATCGAAATTTCGAATAAGCTAATAGATGGATTCAATGTATCTACCTGTTGTCGTAAACGCATGAAAGTCATGGCGAAAGGTGAAGTTTTTCGCTAGGTTTTTACGGCGTAAAAGACTAGTCGAATATTTTCGAGGTGCAGGTGTCGGGTCACAGTCTGAAAACCGAAGAGTATTACGTCGAGCGGGAGCCCTATTACGAGCCGTTAGGCGACGAGGTGGCCATTTTCGAGGCCGCTTACGCCAACCGGCTGCCGATATTGCTCAAGGGCCCGACCGGGTGCGGCAAGACGCGTTTCATGGAGTACATGGCCTGGAAACTGGGCCGGCCGCTCATCACCGTCTCCTGTCACGACGACCTCACCGCCGCGGATCTGGTTGGCCGTTATCTGATCAAGGGCGGCGAGACGGTGTGGGTGGACGGCCCTCTGGCGCGGGCGGTGCGGGCCGGTGGCATCTGTTATCTCGACGAGATCGTCGAGGCGCGCAAGGACACGATGGTCGTGATCCATCCGCTGGCGGACGACCGCCGCGTGCTGCCGATGGAAAAACGGGGCGAACTGCTGAGTGCCGATGAGGCCTTCTGCCTCGCAATCTCCTACAACCCCGGATACCAGAGTGTGCTCAAGGAACTCAAGCACAGCACCCGCCAGCGCTTCGTCGCCCTCGAGTTCGACTATCCCGATCCGGAGCGG
This sequence comes from Gammaproteobacteria bacterium, assembly GCA_041685045.1. Taxonomy (GTDB): domain Bacteria; phylum Pseudomonadota; class Gammaproteobacteria; order Thiohalomonadales; family Thiohalomonadaceae; genus Thiohalomonas. The sequence goes on along the minus strand of JAWLGP010000039.1, from coordinate 16,901 downwards.
GAGGCGGCGATCGTCGCCTCCGAGGCGGGTGTCGCTCCGGAAACGGCCACCCAATTGGTCAAATTCGCGGTGATGACCCGTAATTTGAAAGGCAGCGGCCTGGAGGAGGGCGCCAGCACCCGCCTGCTGGTCCACGCCGGCAAACTGATCGCCTCCGGCGTCGCCCCGGTCGCCGCCTGCCGCAGCGCCATCGCCCAGGCCCTCACCGACGACCCGGAGATGGTGGCCGCGGTGAATGAGTTGTCGGCTTCGGTGTTTTGAGAAAGCCTTCAACGCGAAGGCGCAATGACGCAAAGGGCGCAAAGTGTTTGAAGGTTGTATCCGTTGGCCGCGAACCCTGTGGGAGGGCCGCACCTCATGCGGGGCATAAATCCTCGGCGGCGAAAGGGCACAGGGCCCCTGTGGGAGGGCCGTCCCCGGCGCGATGGGGCGTTCGGAAGGGCTCGAAATTTTCGGGGTGGCACCGCACGCCGTTATCGCCGCGGGGACGCGCCTCCCACAAGGGTCCCAGGCACCGACAAGGAGCACAGATCCCCTGTGGGAGGGCCGTCCCCGGCGCGATGGGGCGTTCGGAAAGGGTCGGAATTTTCGGGGTGGCACAAAAGGCCGTTATCGCCGCGGGGACGCGCCTCCCACAAGGTCTTCGGCGCCGACAAGGGGCATGAATCCCCGGCACTGACCCCATGAAACCTCCCCTTTCCCAAGAAACCATTAACTCCCGCCTCGACCACCTCCTCGAGGTGGAATTCACCTTCACCGACACAGGCCCGCCAGCCGACTCCATCGCCCGACTCCCGCGCCGCGAGCAGGAGTTCCTCCTCGACCTGGTCGCCCGCGTCGCCTCCACCAACCTGGAGATCGGCCATCGCGTCGCCCTGCTCGGCGTGCGCGCCCTGTCTGCCATGGACGAACGTATGGTGGAGGCGTGGGCACTGCACGCCACCGACACCTACGACCGGGTCGGCCTGCGCCCGGCGTTGCAGGCCATTGAGGAGATCGAACGCTTCGAACAGCTGGACCGGGTGCGCCGCTCCGGTGCCCTGCTGGAGGAGACCGCCGGGATGCTGCTGCCGTTTCTTCAGGGCCTCTCCGGCCGGCCGCTACGCCTGGAGGAGGGCGAGGCGGCCTGGACCGACAGCGAGACGATCTACCTGCCGCCGGCCTTCGCCCGGCTGCCGACCCGTGGCGATAACCTCCTTCTATATAAGGTTACCGCCGCCTACCTCTGGAGCCAGGTGCGGTTCGGAACCTTTCGTGCCGATCTGGCGGCGTTCTGTTCCGAAAAGCCGGGCAACAACCGATTTCTTGCGCTGTTCGTCACCGCCGAACGCCTGCGTTTGGAGGCCTGTCTGGCCCGTGAGCTGCCGGGCCTGCATCGGCAGATGGGGCAGCTGGCAGCGGTCGCCGGCGAGGGCCGGCTGCCCGATGCCTGGCAGTCGGCTGCCGAACGTCTGCGGCAACCGGGCGCGACCGTCGGTGACTCGATGACGGTCGCAAGCGAGGCGGACCACCTGGAGCCATTGACCACCTGTTATCAGGGGGAGCTGCGCCCCGAGGCGGTGGCGGCCGCCCTGGCGGAGCGGACCGTCAAGGAGAAGGCGCTGTTTCGAATCGCCCTCAAGGAGATGCTGGAGGAGCAGCAGGAGCGCCGGACTGACGCGGCGCCGGACGCGGCGCGGCGTTTCGACGCGGTGACCCCCGACGCGGACCGGGACAAGCTGGAATTCGAACTCCTGCTGGATGACAAACCGATCGCGCCCCCGGACCATGTGCGCCAGCTGGCCAAGTCAATCCTGCTCGATTTCGGCCAGATCCCGCCCGACTACCTGCACCCCGCCGGTGACGGCGAATACGACCCGCGCGACTACCGCGACGAGGGGCGCGACCCCGATGACGTCTGGCAGGGGACCTACCATGAAGAGGGCGCCTTCCACTACAACGAGTGGGACTACCGGCGCCAGCACTACCGCAAGAACTGGTGCGTGGTGCGCGAGATCGATGTGCCGGCTGGGGAGGGCGGCTACCGCGAGCAGGTATTGCAGCAATACGCCGGCCTGGTGCGCCACCTGCGCAAGACCTTCGAGGCGATGCGCGACGAGGACCGCACCCTCACCCGCCAGGCCGAGGGCGACGACGTCGACCTCGACGCCCTGGTGGAGACGCTGGCGGATGTGCGTACCGGCGCCGAAATGTCCGACCGCGTCTACACCCGCCTGCACCGCAGCGAGCGCAACATCGCCGCCGCCTTCCTGGTCGACATGAGCGGCTCCACGAAGGGCTGGATCAACGATGCCGAGCGGGAATCGCTGGTGTTGCTCGCCGAATCGCTACAGACCCTGGGCGATCGCTTCGCCATCTACGGTTTTTCCGGCATGACGCGAAAGCGCTGCGAGATTTTCCGTGTAAAGACCTTCGACGAGCACTACGACGCGGAGGTCCAGGCCCGCATCGCCGGCATCGGCCCCAAGGACTACACCCGCATGGGCTTCGCCATCCGCCACGTCAGCCGCATCCTGGCCGAAACCGCCGCCCGCACCCGCCTGCTGGTGGTGCTCTCCGACGGCAAGCCGGACGACTACAGCGACTACCGCGGCGAATACGGCATCGAAGACACCCGTCGCGCCTTCATCGAAGCCCGCCGCGCAGGTATTCACCCCTACTGCATCACCATCGACCGCGAGGGCCCCGACTATCTCCCCCACATGGTGGGGCCGGCGGCCTACACGGTGGTGGACGACGTCCGGCGGCTGCCGCTACGTGTCGCGGATATCTACCGCCGGCTGACGCTCTGAGCGGCGCTGCGCGCCGAATCGCCGCGGGGACGCGCCTCCCACAGAAACCCGGGCTCCGACAAGGGGCACAGATCTCCTGTGGGAGGGCCGTCCTCGGCGCGATGAGGTGTTTGGGAGGGCGCTGGAGCTTCGGGGGTGGCACCGAACGCAGTTATCGCCGCGGGGACGCGCCTCCCACGAGGGTCCCCGGCGCCGACAAAGGGCACAGGTCCCCTGTGGGAGGGCCGTACCCCGTTCGGGGCATAAATCCTCGGCGCGATGGGGAGTTCGGGAGGGCGCTGAAGTCTCGGGTTGGCACCAAACGCCGTAATCGCCGCGGGGACGCGCCTCCCACAAGGGTCCCCGGCGCCGACAAGGGGCACAGGTCCCCTGTGGGAGGGCCGCACCCCGTTCGGGGCATAAATCCCCGGCGCGATGGGGAGTTCGGGAGGGCGCTGAAGTTTCGGGTTGGCACCAAACGCCGTAATCGCCGCGGGGACGCGCCTCCCACAAGGGTCTTCGGCGCCGACAAGGGGCACAGATCTCCTGTGGGAGGGCCGTCCTCGGCGCGATGGGGAGTTCGGGAGGGTGCTGAAGTTTCGGGGTTGCACCGAACGCCGTTATCGCCGCAGGGACGCGCCTCCCACAAGGGTCCCCGGCGCCGACAAGGGGCACAGATCTCCTGTGGGAGGGCCGTCCTCGGCGCGATGAGGTGTTTGGGAGGGCGCTGGAGCTTCGGGGGTGGCACCGAACGCAGTTATCGCCGCGGGGACGCGCCTCCCACGAGGGTCCCCGGCGCCGACAAAGGGCACAGGTCCCCTGTGGGAGGGCCGCACCCCGTTCGGGGCATAAATCCCCGGCGCGATGGGGAGTTCGGGAGGGTGCTGAAGTTTCGGGGGTGGCACCGAACGCAGTTATCGCCGCGGGGACGCGCCTCCCACGAGGGTCCCCGGCGACGACAAAGGGCACAGGTCCCCTGTGGGAGGGCCGTCCCCGGCGCGATGGGGAGTTCGGGAGGGTGCTGAAGTTTCGGGTTGGCACCAAACGCCGTAATCGCCGCGGGGACGCGCCTCCCCAAGGGTCTTCGGCGTCGGCAAGGGGCACTGATCCCCTGTGGGAGGGAGGGCCGCAAAAAAAAGAGGCGCCATTCGGCGCCTCAAATCTCTCGGGGGGGAGAGAGGGGCTTGGAGAGACGTTTGCGATCAGGCGTGGGCGTACATCTGCTTCGCCTGCTGGGCCTGGCGCGCCTCGTCAGGGTTGTAGGCCGCGCCGGACCAGAGCATTTCGTAGGCGATCTCCTCGTTACCGTTCTCGCACAAGTCGAGCACCTCGCGGAACAGCGGTTGGAACGTATCCGACCGGTGTGACTCCTCGTGCTCGCCAAAGCTTTTCCAGAAGGTGATGATCAGCGCCTCCTTCTCCTTCAGCGGACTCGACACCGCCTGACCGACGGTCGAACCCTCGTTGGAGATCGCGCCGCTGTTCAGCGCCACAAAGCCACCGACGAAGCCGGTCTCGGAGTGATAGGTCTTGACGTTCTCGCAGAGCATGGCGACACGCTCCTGCAGATCGTCGATGGTATAGTCCGGTTTCAGAATGACGCGGTTGATGGTGACCACGCCGTCGTGCGGAAAGTTGTTGATCAGGTTTCCGGCCATTGCGACACCTCCGTAAGCCGTGGGGTATTTCATAACCTGCTTATTTGCGAATATAGAAATCCTTAGCAAATAAGTCAACAACTCGTTTTGCCCCGGAATATGGCGGCGCCGCTCCCGGCGCGATGCCTGCCGCCTGGCGCTTCAAGCCAAAGGAGATTGATGTGCTGCGAACCGCTCTGCTGACCTGTCTCGCCCTGTTGCTCACCGCCTGTGCCAACCGGCCCGATGCCGAGGAGATCCAGCGGCAGGTGACAAACGTGCTCACCCGGGACGGTTACGGCCAGGTCTATGAGGTGGCAAATTTCACAAAAGTGGACGGCGTCCCCCGTGGCGACGACACCTACGTGGCGGTCGTCGAGTATGACCTGCGCTTCCGCGTGGGGATGAGCGAGGCGGCCAGCCGGCTGCAACAAAGCAGCGGCAGCATCTTCGCCGCCGGCGCCGCCGTGGCCGAACTGGTTGCCGAATACGGTCAGTTCAACGCGGGTGATGTGGTACACCGCGAGGGGGAGGTGCCGTTCCTGCGCTCGGAGAAGGGCTGGCGGATCGACTGGGCGCCGTACTGAGCGGGCGGCGGGGACCCGTGGGAGGGCCCCCCCCGGCGCGGCACCGGACGCTGTAATCGCCGCGGGGACGCGCCTCCCACAAGAGTCCCCGACACCGGCCAAGGGCACAGGTCCCCTGTGGGAGGGCCGCACCCCGTTCGGGGCATAAATCCCCGGCGCGATGGGGCGTTCGGGTGGCGTTGAAACTCCCGTGTACGTTACAGTCGCGCCATGGCGACACAAGGACCGCGAAGCCGACACCTGCGCAAAGGCCGCTATTCAGAACCCGGCCGGATCTATCACGTTACTGCTGCGACCAGGGAACGGGCGCCCGTTTTCTCCGACTTCAATCATGCCCGAATGCTGGTTGGGGTGCTTCGCGAAATCCAGGCGCGAGGTATTGCCGAGACCCTCTGCTTCACCATCATGCCCGACCACTGCCACTGGCTTCTGCGGCTGATCGGAACGAAGACCCTTTCTGCGACTTTGGCCGCCATGAAGTCGATTACGGCGCACCGATACGGAGGTCCGCTGTGGCAGGATGGCTTCCACGACCGTGCGCTTCGCTCCGAGGAGGACTTGGTTTCCGTGGCGCGCTATATCGTCGCGAACCCATTACGGGCGGGACTTGTTCAGCGGATCGGTGACTACCCGCACTGGGATGCGGTTTGGCTGTGACGACAGACCCCTGTAGGAGGGCCTCACCCCATGCGGGGCATAAATTCCCGGCGCGATGGGGCGTTTGGGAGGGAGATGGGGTTTCGGGGGGGCACCGAACGCCGTAATCGCCGCGGGGACGCGCCTCCCACAGAGACCCCGGGCTCCGGCAAGGGCCCAGGTCCCCTGTAGGAGGGCCGTCCCCGGCGCGATGGGGAGTTGGGAAGGGCTCTGAAGTTCCGGGGGCACCGGACTCTGTAATCGCCGCGGGGACGCGCCTCCCACAGAGACCCGGGCTCCGGCAAGGGCCCAGTCCCCTGTGGGAGGGCCGCACCCCGTTCGGGGCATAAATCCCCGGCGCGATGGGGAGTTGGGAAGGGCCCTTGAAGTTCCGGCGGCACCGGACTCTGTAATCGCCGCGGGGACGCGCCTCCCACAGAGACCCCGGCTCCGGCAAGGTCCCAGTCCCCTGTGGGAGGGCAGTCCTCGGCGCGATGGGGAGTTGGGAAGGGCTCTGAAGTTCCGGGGGCACCGGACTCTGTAATCGCCGCGGGGACGCGCCTCCCACAGAGACCCCGGGCACCGGCAAGGGCCCAGGTCCCCTATGGGAGGGCCGTCCTCGGCGCGATGGGGCGTTGGGAAGGGCTCTGAAGTTCCGGGGGGGCCCCGGACTCTGTAATCGCCGCGGGGACGCGCCTCCCACAGAGACCCCGGCTCCGGCAAGGTCCCAGTCCCCTATGGGAGGGCCGTCCTCGGCGCGATGGGGAGTTGGGAAGGGCTCTGAAGTTCCGGGGGCACCGGACTCTGTAATCGCCGCGGGGACGCGCCTCCCACAGAGACCCGGGCTCCGGCAAGGGCTAGGTCCCCTGTGGGAGGGCCGTCTGCGGCGCGATTCGGGGTGTCCGGCGGCACCGGCGTACCGGAAGCCCGCCGTCAGTACCCCGAAGCCGCCATCACCGAATCAACAAAAACACCGCCCCGTCGCCGCGCACGATGTTCAGCAGCAGGGCACTGCTCCCCTCGACGGCATGACGCAACTCGTCCAGGCCGGTCACCGGCTTTCGGTTGGCCTGGGTGATCACGTCGCCCGGCCGCAATCCGGCATTCCAGGCGATGCCGCCACGGATCATCTCGGTGACGACCACGCCCTGCACCTTGCCGTACAGCGGCATCCCTTCCACGATGTTGCCGAGCTTGGCTCCGGCCAGGCGCGGGTGCAGCTTTTCGCCTTCGAGGGTGTCGACCTTTGGCTCCTCGATCTTGGCGCTGATGTCGCGGGTCTTGCCGTCGCGCAGGAGCTTTAGCTTGACCTCCTCGCCGACGCGCAGCAGGCCCACCACGTTGCGGATATCGGCGGAATCCCGCACCGGGCGCCCGTTGACCTCCACCAGCACATCACCCGGCCGCAGCCCGGCCCGCTCGCCCGGCGTGCCGGGGTGCACCCGGGTCACCACCGCGCCGCTGCGGTCGCTCAGGCCGAAGGCGGCGGCCAGATCGGGGGTCAAATCCTGCGCCTCGACACCCAGGTGACCGCGGCGCACCTCGCCATGCTTGATCAACTGCGCCATGATCTCGCCGGCCATGTTGATCGGAATGGCGAAGCCGATACCGACGTTGCCGCCGCTCTTGGACAGGATCGCGGTGTTGATCCCCACCAGCTCACCGCGCAGGTTCACCAGCGCCCCGCCGGAGTTGCCAGGATTGATGGAGGCGTCGGTCTGGATGAAATCCTCATAGCCCTCGATGCCGAGCCCGGAGCGGGAGAGGGCGCTGACGATACCGGAGGTCACCGTCTGGCCGAGACCGAACGGGTTGCCGATGGCCACCACGAAGTCGCCCACCCGCAGCCGGCTCGAATCGGCGACCGGCAGTTCAACCAGGTCGTTGGTCTCCACCTTTATCACCGCCACGTCCGACTCGGGGTCGGAGCCGACCAGCTCCGCCTTGAGGGTGCGGCCGTCCTGCAGGTTGACCGAGATCTCCACCGCCCGATCGATCACATGGTGATTGGTCAGCACGTAACCGTTCTTGGCGTCGACGATAACCCCGGAACCGAGGCTCTGGGAGAAGCGCTCCTGCGGCTGCTGCGGCACGTCGAAAAAGCGGCGGAAGAAAGGGTCGGAGAGCAGCGGGTGCTGCTGTTGAGGCACCCGGGTGCGGGTAAAGATATTCACCACCGCCGGCACGCTGCGCTCCAGCATCGGGGCGAGGCTCGGCAGGGGCTGGCCCTGGCTGTCTGCGGTAGGCAGGGCCGCCCCGGCGGGGGCTGCGACGGCTGCAAGCGTCAGGAGAGCGGCACCGGCGAAGGCCGCCTTGCGAACGATTTTCATGAGAACCCTTTGGTTGATTAGTGATTAACTTTGTACTTCGATGCGCCGACGCCCGGTCTCGCGGGTCTTCGGCATCGTGACCTGCAGCACCCCGCGGCGATAGCGCGCCCGGGTTCCCTCCTCACTCACCTCGGCAGGCAATGGAATCGCCCGCTCGAAGCGGCCGTAGGCACGCTCCATCACGTAGTAGCGCCCGCGCTGCTCCTCACGCTCGGCGTGCTTTTCGCCCTGGACCACCAGGTAGCGTCCGTCGACCACGGCAAGGTGGAAATCGTCCCGCTCCATACCGGGCACCTCAAGCCGCACCACCACCGAACGGTCGTCCTCGCTGACCTCGGCGGCGAGCAGCCCCCAACGGGAGCCGGCCGCCATGTGCTGCTCCCGGGCGTTTTCCAGGTCGCGACCGGTGTGGGTCGGGGTGAAGCGGGTCAGTGCCTGGGCGGTGCGCTCGCTGAGCTGTCGCCAGCCGTCGGCCAGGTTGTCCCAGGCCCGGTGCAGGCCGTCGCGGATCTGATCCAGTGTGCTCATCGGCAGGCTCCTTTTGTGTTGGGCAACACCCGTTTGTTGTTAGGCCACGACGGCAAAGACCGTCGTGCCGGTTGAAAGTTCCGTGGCATTTGAAAATGGCGCCGCGGGGACGCGCCTCCCACAAAAAATCCCGGCTCCGGTCGAGGGGGCACGGTCCCCTTTGGGAGGGCCGCAGTCGCCGCGGGGACGCGCCTCCCACAAAAAATCCCCGGCTCCGGTCGAGGGCACAGTCCCCTGTGGGAGGGCCGTCCTCGGCGCGACGGGGCGTTCGGGATGGCGCTGCGTTTTCTGGGGTGGCACCGACCGCTGTAATCGCCGCGGGGACGCGCCTCCCACAAAAAATTCCCGGCTACGGTCAAGGGCACAGTCCCTTGTGGGAGGGCCGCGGTCGCCGCGGGGACGCGCCTCCCACAAAAAATCCCGGCTCCGGTCGAGGGGGCACGGTCCCCTTTGGGAGGGTCGCAGTCGCCGCGGGGACGCGCCTCCCACAAAAAATTCCCGGCTCTGGTCGAGGGCACGGTCCCCTGTGGGAGGGCCGTCCTCGGCGCGACGGGGCGTTCGGGATGGCGCTGCGTTTTCTGGGGTGGCACCGACCGCTGTAATCGCCGCGGGGACGCGCCTCCCACAGAGGTCCCCGGCACCGCAGATCCCTGCCCGAAAAACATCAACGACCCATCTTCGCCCTCGGATCGAACGGCATTGCCTTCGCCATCTCCTCATACAACCGCCGTTTCGCCTCGGTGTCCGCCGGTGGGGTGACTATCTGCAGCACCACGTACTGATCCCCCGGCGGCTTCCCCGGCAGTCCCCGCCCCCGCAGGCGCAGCTTCTGCCCGCTGCGTGAGCCGGCCGGAATGGTGAGGCCCACCTTGCCGCCTAGGGTCGGTACCGACACCTTGGCGCCCAGTGCCGCCTCCCACGGGGTGACCGGCAGGTTCAGGGTGACGTCGCGGCCCTCCACCCGGTAGAGCGGATGGGGCTCGAATTCCACCTCGAGGTAAAGGTCGCCGGGTTCACCGCCGGCCATGCCGGGGGCGCCCTGTCGCGCCAACCGGATCTGGCGGCCCTCGGTGATGCCGGCGGGGATCTTCACCCGCAGGGAGCGGGTGCGGGTCGCCACCCGGCCGTGGGGGTCCACTTCCGGCATCTCCAGGTTGATCAGCCGCTCGCCGCCGGCAAAGGCGTCCTCCAGCCGGATCCGGACCTTGGCATGGTGGTCCTCGCCGCGAATGCCGCGGAAGCCGCCGTGGGCCTGGCGACCACCGGGGTGGCGAAAGTTGGCGCCAAACGGACTGCCGGCGCCGAACAGGCTTTCGAAGAAGTCGGAGAACTGCCCGCCGCCACCGCCGGTGAAACCGCCGCCGGAGAACTCGAACCCGGTGTCCCAGCCGGGCGGCGGTCGAAAATCCTGGCCGGACTGCCAACTGCTGCCCAGGCGGTCATAGGCGGCGCGCTTCTCCGGGTCCTTCAGCACCTCGTAGGCCTCACCGAGCTCCTTGAAGCGCTCTTCGGCGTTGGCCTCCTTGCTCACGTCCGGATGGTACTTACGCGCCAGCTTGCGGTAGGCGCGCTTGATCTCGTCCTGGGTCGCGCCCCGCTCGACACCCAATATCTTGTAGTAGTCTTTGTACTGCATGGGACGCCTTTAGCTCGTCAACGCGGCGAGGGGGCCGCCGGCCCCCTCGCTTCCATCAGCGGGCCGCCACGCCATCATCCCTCTACCGTGATCTTACGCGGCTGAACCTTCTCGTGCTTCGGAATGCGGATAAACAGCACCCCGTGCTCGCTGCGCGCGCTGATCTTGTCGGTATCGGCGGTATCCGGCAGGGTGAAGCGGCGGAAGAATGAGCCGAAGGCCCGCTCCATGCGCTTGAAGCCTTCGCGCGCCTCCTTCTTCTCGGACTCCCGCTCGCCCTTGATGGTGAGCATGCCGTTGTCGGCATGGATCTCGATCGCCTTGGGATCCACCCCCGGGATGTCGGCGGTGATGGTAAAGCCGTCCTGCTCCTCCCTGATGTCCACCGCCGGGGTCCAGTCGCTGGTCGACATGGGGGTCTCACCCTCACGACCTTCGTACACCTTGTCCATCTCACGCCGGATCTGGTCGAGCATGCTCCAGGGGTCGTAACGCATCAGTGCCATGGTTTTCGCCTCCTTTTCGGACTCGTCGTTGCGGTTGCTATTGACCCATATAGGTACGCGCGCAGCCCGCTTCAAGGCCCTTCCGCCAACCCGGAAATGGCACGTTGGCGAACACTTACTCGGCGTGGAACAGGTGCTGCGAAGCCTCTATTAGGGGCACTATATATAGTGCGGGTGTGAATAACCGCACAAATTCCGTAAAAACCGTTATCTATCGGATTTTGTTAGGATCTTCGCTTTGTGGTGTGTCATAAGTGCTTGAAATGCAACGCTTTGGCGGTTGGCGTTCGTTCGGCCGCCAGGCCCTCCATTTCAGTTGACATCCCACGGGTGGCACCCTAATCTACGCGCCGTTGCCACAACATCTTGTGGTGATGTTGTGTTGCCAGGCAGTTTCGAAGCTACGCGCCCGCAAGAGTGCGAGGACCACCACCGGCGAGGGAGAATAACAACAGTGAATAAGCGCACCGCGCATTTGAAGGCTGTGACCACCCAAGTGACCGAAATTCCCTTCCAGGCAGCATCGCTCGACATCTGGGATAAAAAGTATCGCCTGACCACCAAGTCCGGTGAGGTGATCGATCACTCCATCGACGACACCTACAAGCGCGTCGCCCGCGCCCTGGCCGAGGTCGAGCAGAGCGCCGACCAGCAGGACGCCTGGTACGAAAAGTTTCTGTGGGCGCTGCGCCACGGCGCCATCCCGGCCGGCCGCATCACCTCCAATGCCGGTGCCTGGGCCTACAAGCCGGCCACCTCCACAATCAACTGCACCGTCTCCGGGACCGTCCGCGACTCCATGGACGACATCCTCTCCAAGGTGCACGAGGCGGGGCTGACCCTGAAGGCCGGCTGCGGCATCGGCTACGAATTCTCGACGCTGCGCCCCAAGGGCGCCTTCGTCGCCGGCGCCGGCGCCTACACCTCCGGCCCGCTCTCCTTCATGGATATCTTCGACAAGATGTGTTTCACCGTCTCCTCCGCCGGCGGCCGCCGCGGGGCGCAGATGGCGACCTTCGACGTCGGCCACCCGGACGTGATGGACTTCATCAAGGCCAAGCGCGAAGACGGCCGCCTGCGCCAGTTCAACCTGTCGCTGCTGGTCACCGAGGAGTTCATGGAGGCGGTCAAGGCGGAGAAGACCTGGAAGCTCGCCTTCCCGCTCACCGCCAAGGAAGTGGAGATCGACAGCATCGACATCGACGACCCGGAGCAGGTCGTCTGGCGCGAATGGCCCACCAACGAGGACTACCTCACCAACGGTGAAGGCCTGGTCGCCTGCAAGGTCTACAAGACCGTCCCCGCCCGCCGGCTGTGGGACATGATCATGACCTCAACCTACGACTTCGCCGAGCCGGGGTTCATCCTCATCGATCAATACAATGAGATGAACAACAACTGGTTCTGCGAGAACATCCGCGCCACCAACCCGTGCGTCACCGCCGATACCTGGGTGCAGACCGCCGCCGGTCCGTGCCGGGTGGCCGACCTGATCGGCCGCCCGTTCCTCGCCCGCGTCGACGGACAGGACCACGCCACCGGCGCCGAGGGTTTCTTCCGCACCGCCACCAAGGAGGTGGTCCGACTGGAGACCGCGGAGGGCTACCGCCTGCGCCTGACCGCTGACCACCGCGTGCGCAAGGTAACCCGCTTTACCCGCTACACCACCGAGACCGAGTGGTGCGAGGCCGGCCAGCTGCGCGCCGGTGATCGGGTCCTGCTCAACGACCATCGCGCCAATCCGGAGTGGGAGGGCGCCTATAACCACGGCGAGGGTTACCTCATGGGTCTGCTGGTGGGTGACGGCACCCTGAAGCAGGACGCCGCCGTGCTTTCCGTATGGCAGCCCGCCGCCGTGGTCAACGGCGCCGCCGCCGCCAGCGGGGTGCAGGCGGTCATGGCCGAGGCCCTGGCTGCCGCCGAGGCGTTGCCGCACCGGGCCGACTTCCGCGGCTGGATGGAGGTCGACGGGCGGGGCGAATTCCGCCTCAGCACCGCGGCCATCCGCGAGCTGGCTTTCGACCTGGGTTTGCGCCCCGGCGCCAAGACCATCACCCCGACCATGGAGCGCAGCTCCAGCGCCTTCCACCGTGGTTTCCTGCGTGGCCTGTTCGATGCCGATGGCTCCGTGCAGGGTACCCAGGCCAAGGGCGTCTCGGTGCGGCTGGCCCAGTCCGATCTGCCGACCCTCGAGGCCGCCCAGCGCATGCTGCTGCGTCTCGGGATTGCCTCCACGCTTTACAAGGACCGCCGCGCCGCGGGCAGCGCCCGCCTGCCGGACGGCAAAGGCGGCGTTGCCGATTACGCCACCCGTCCGCAGCACGAACTGGTGATCAGCGGCGAAAGCCTGCCGGTATTCCAGGCGCTCATCGGCTTCGCCGACAGCGACAAGGCGGCGCGGCTGGAGACCGCACTGGCCGGCTACAAACGCGCCCTCAATCGTGAGCGATTCACCGCCCGTGTCACCGCCGTGGTCGCCGACGGGGTGGAAGATGTCTACGACGTGCAGGTCCCCGGCATCAACACCTTCGACGCCAACGGCCTGCACGCCCACAACTGCGGCGAACAGGGCCTGCCCGAATACGGCGCCTGCCTGCTCGGCTCGGTCAACCTGACCAAGTTCGTGCTCGACCCGTTCACCGACAACGCCCGCTTCGACTGGGAGACCTTCCACGAGGCGATCGCCATCTTCACCCGCATGCTCGACAACGTGGTGGAGATCAACGGCCTGCCGTTGCCGCAGCAGCGTGCCGAGATCGAAGCCAAGCGCCGCCACGGCATGGGCTACCTGGGGCTCGGCTCCACCCTCACCATGCTGAAGATGAAGTACGGCGAGAAGGAGTCCCTCGAGTTCACCGAGCGGGTCACCCGCGAGCTGGCCCTGGTGGGCTGGCGCACCGGCCTCGAACTGGCCAAGGAGAAGGGCCCGGCCCCGATCATGGAGCAGCTGTTCGACGTCACCCCGGAGATGCTGCGCAAGCGCCCCGAGATGAAGCGCGACGGCATCAAGGTCGGCGACAAGCTGCCGGGCAAGGTGCTGCACGCCAAGTACAGCCGCTACATGCAGCGCGTGGCCGAGGTGGATTCGGACCTGGTCAACGAGATGGCCGAGGTGGGCTGCCGCTTCACTCACCACAGCTCCATCGCCCCGACCGGGACCATCTCCCTGTCCCTGGCCAACAACGCCAGTAACGGCATCGAGCCGAGCTTCGCCCACCAGTACTCGCGCAACATCATCCGCGAAGGGCGCAAGACCAAGGAGAAGGTGGACGTCTTCTCCTTCGAACTGCTGGCCTACCGCGAGCTGGTCAACCCGAGCGCCAACCCGTACTCGGACAAGGTCGAGGAGCAACTGCCGGAATACTTCATCGCCGCCGACCAGGTGACCCCGAAGCAGCACGTGGACATCCAGGCCGCCGCCCAGAAGTGGATCGACTCCTCCATCTCCAAGACGGCCAACGTCCCCACGGACTACCCGTACGAGCAGTTCAAGGACATCTACCTCTACGCCTACGACCAGGCCCTCAAGGGCTGCACCACCTTCCGCTTCAACCCCGAAGCGTTCCAGGGCGTGCTGGTCAAGGACAAGGACCTGGAGAACACCACCTACCGCTTCGAGCTGGAGAACGGCCAGGTGGTCGAGCTCAAGGGCAACGAAGAGGTGGAGTACGACGGCGAAATGCACACCGCCGCGAATTTATACGATGCCCTCAAGGAAGGGTATTATGGAAAATGGTAGATAAAACAATAGGCTGCAAGGATTGCGGGAGAAAAAGATTGAAGCCGCGCGCCGAATGCGCAAGCAAGGTGCGCGGCTGAAGGAAATCGCAAGCGTGCTGGGGATATCGGAGGCGACTGCCTCGATCTACAGCAGAGATGTGTTGCCGAAAGGGCGTTGCGCACCTGATCCGCGCAAGGCTTCGGCGTTGAAGCTTATGCAGGAGTTGTATCCGCTGGGCGTACCTCTGTCCGTAATGGCAGAGCAGCTCGGGGTTCCGGTAACCACACTGTATGACTGGCGGCGTGAAGCCGGTATAGAACGTAATTCGCGCCGGGTGTACGTGACGGATGACCTCCGCGATCGGATCAGTCGGCAGTTGAGTCGTGATCCTGACGGCCTGCTATGCGGAGAAGCTTGCCGGCTCTACAGGGATGAACTGCTTTCGACGACAGAGATCGCCGAACGCCTGGGTGTAAGTAGCGTCACGATAGGCCAATGGCTCGAAAGAGCTGGTGTGGAAAGGCGTAAACGGCCGACACCACACGTCCGCGAAAAATTGCGACAGGCGAACCTGGGTGCAAAGCGGTACAACTGGAAAGGCGGGATCAGTCCCGAAAACGTCCGCGTAAGGACATCGCTCTACATGAAGCTCGCCAGAGAGGCGTGCTTCGAGCGAGACGACTATACGTGCCGTAGCTGTGGTAGGCGTGGGGGCAAGCTGAACGCGCACCACATTTGGCCTTTCCAGCGATTTCGGGATCGGATATTCGATCCCGGCAATTTGGTAACGCTTTGTAAGGCGTGTCACGATGCCTTCCATAAGGCTGCCGGAGGCCACGTGAGAATAGCAATCGGACCTTTTTTCGCGGAACGATTGACCGACTCTGTTGATTAGCGGGGGAAGAGATGGTGGGCCTTTTGCAACGGGAAACAGGGGAGGGGAGCTATGGGAAGTTCTAACGTCGAGATCTCTCTGGCGCGCTTCCGCGCGCTGGACGGCAAGGAACTCGAAGTGGTCGGCTTCGCCGAGCGCGCCTCGGTAAGCCGCCCGGACTACGTGGTCACCCGCCACCGCAGCGGCCACCGGTGCATCGGCACCTACCCCGATCGCCACCAGGCCGAAGCCGCCCTGACCGCCGACTTCGGTCCTTTGCGCCGAATCGTCTGATCGCGGGGCCCGAACAACCGGCAAGAACCCTGTAGGAGGGCCGTCCCCGGCGCGAAAAAAAAGCCAAAGGGACGCACCTGGGCCGCAATTCAGCGAAACCGCCGCCCGAAGCCCTAACCCGAACAAGCACCACAACGGCGCACCACCCGCCGCGGAGGACCCGAAACATGGCACACAAAATCGAAAAGAAGATCGTCGGTTACAGCATCGCCAAATCTGAAGAGCAGAAACCGGCCGCCAAGCCGGTCGAAGCCAAGCGGCCCGAATCCCACGACAACGTCGTCCACCTGACGGAAGCCCTCGAGCGCCCGGATATGCTCCTCGGCTCCACCTACAAGGTGAAGACGCCGCTCTCCGAGCACGCCCTCTACGTCACCATCAACGACATCATCCTCAACCCGGGCACCGACCACGAACTGCGCCGCCCCTTCGAGGTCTTCATCAACTCGAAGAACATGGACCACTTCCAGTGGATCGTCGCCCTCACCCGCATCATCTCCGCGGTATTCAGAAAGGGCGGCGACGTCACCTTCCTGGTGGAAGAGCTCCGCTCCGTCTTCGACCCGCGCGGCGGCTACTTCAAGAAGGGCGGCAAGTACATGCCCTCCCTGGTGGCCGAGATCGGCGACGCCATCGAATCCCACATGCGCATGATCGGCCTGCTCAAGAACGACGACCTGGACGAACACCAGAAGGCGCTGATCGAAGCGAAGCGGAAGGAGTACGAAGCCACCGTCAAGAACGCCGAAGCCAAGGACCCGGGGGACTTCCCGGACGGGGCGCAGCTTTGCGGCAAGTGCCAGACCAAGGCGGTGATTCAGATGGATGGGTGTTTGACTTGTTTGAATTGTGGGGATTCGAAGTGTGGTTGATGGGGCGCTGATAGGGACGGGTTAGAGAAAATGGTAACGGGACATCGCAGGGGAAGCGGGGATGGGTAAACGGATGTTTGGAGAGATTGGGTAGATAAAGAAACCGGACCGCCGCGGGAGTGGGGTTCGGTTTTTTTTTTTTTTGGCGCTCCTGAGTTTTTTTGCAAAAAATGAAAGAAAAGAGAAAGGGGGCAGTGCCGCTAGCCGCCCCCGATGGAGGCAAGTTTATGAACCAGAAAGGTTTTCGGCCGCTTCGGCCGGGCGCGCTATACGGCACTTTTGCCTCATATGGGGATGAACGGCACCTTGGCCATCTAAAACCCTTAAAGTCCGTTCATGATGTCGCGCGTAAAAGGTTGTTACTGCAAGCGTATTACGTCGCAGTCGGGCCCAAGTTCGGGGCGATATTCGGCACTTGTGCCGTCGACTTGTAGTTGAACTAAACCGCCTGCGGCGGTGGTGAAGACCTCGAGGCGTGGGCTGGTTCCGCGCCTTTTTTGTGCTCGTGC
>JAWLGP010000038.1:0-32862 GCA_041685045.1 Gammaproteobacteria bacterium | reverse complement strand
CTGGTTAGTTGTCGACTGGCCGCTTGGCGGCTTAGCGGCTGATTTGCGTGACAATCAATCCTTCGCCAAATATGAGCGGGTTTTCACCGCCATCTACAAGGGGTGTGGTGATGCGGGGAGATGGCCTGGGCGCGTCCGCAAAGCCTTACGAGAGGCGGTGTTTGCCTCGATAGCCTCGTCTTGCGCAACGAATGTGGCAATTAAAGGGGTTGGTTATGAAAGTAGTGACGTTTTGGTCGGCTCTCCTGTTTTTCACGCAATCCGCCGCAGCGCCTCTTGTGTGCAACGACATGCAGTGCGACGTAAGATGGAATACAAAATTAGGGGACATTGATCTAACAACGGTCTGCTACAACTATGCGGGAAAGCCTCAATATAGCGAATGCAGAAAGCTGGCGGTTGAAGTGTTTAGAGAGCGCTGTGAAAGGGCGAAGGCAGGCAATAACGGGATATGGGTTGACATTTATTGTAATAGTGCGGTGAAAGGCTTCGAGCCGTGACTCTCGGCAGTGTGCGTCTGGGTTCTCCAGAATGGTTGAGATTCGCGGCGCATAACAAGCGGGTAACTTGGAAAAGCGCGCGGAATTCAGTCATTGCGTTTACCAGTGGTTCACCATTACGGTGCCCTAGCCGTCGCGTTTATTGCCCGATAGCATCAGAGTCATTGCGTGTCCGGTTCATCACAAGGACAAGAACAATGGAAGAAATACTAGAGACAACGGCTAGGAGCATTTTGGCGGGCTCGACGATAACCTGGACACCCACTCAAACGCCCCAACGACCGGACGCGACCACCGGCCCCCGCGAAGGAGGACTAATCCGGCGGTAACTTAGGCGAGGGGGCCAATTTGGCGGATAGAACCGGTGATTTAGGTGAGGTTGAACGCGGGGCACTCTCGGGAACTGTTCCCGATTAACCGCAATGCCCGATAACCGGGACACCCACTCAAACGCCCCAAACGACCGGACGCGACCACCGGCCCCCGCGAAGGAGGACTAATCCGGAGGTAACCTAGGCGAGGAGGCCAATTTGGCGGATAGAACCGGTGATTTAGGTGAGGTTGAACGCGGCGCACTCTCGGGAACTGTTCCCGATTAACCGCAATGAAAAGAAGAGCAATACGTCAGGCGAGCAGTGCGCGACAGGCCGTCGCGTTCGGTGTTCGTCGGTAACCGAGTTCCTGGCAGACGGCTTTCAACCGCAGGGCGGTGCCGACGATCCCTTTGAAGTGGCTTTCGAACTGGCGGGTCATGTAGAGCCAGTGCTTGGGATCGATTTGTAGCCGCTCGAGGATCGGCGGCAGATGACCGGTGATGGCGCCGCGCTTGTCCTCGCGCAGCTGCCTGCCGGTCCAATCAACCAGGTCGAGGTAGTCGGTGACACGGAAAGGCAGGCCTTTGGGCATGTCCTGGCGCGGATTGCCGGCAAAGGGCAGAAGCCGGGCCGGTTGCTGCGCGGGTTCGTTGGGGGCGGTGGCGCTCTTCGCCGCTTCGCTGCGTTCCTGAACGCTGGTGAAATCGGAAGCTTCCGGGGTATCCGAGATCATCGCTCGCACGGGGTTCAAGTCCACATACGCCAGACAAGCAGCCAAGGCCTTCTCATCGAGCAGCGCTTGGGACTTGAACCGGCCTTCCCAGAACCGGCCGGTGCAGCCGTCTTCGGCGTTGGCCTTGCGGGCGATGTCCTCGTTCAGGCAGCGCATAAACCAGCTGATCTCGGTCAGGCGCTCCCGCCAGGACTCGACGAAGGTATTCAGTGCACTCCGTTCGGCCGTCAACAGGCTCTCACCTGCGGCGTAGCGCTGGCTCAGTAGATTGCCGGAGAACAGTCGGTGCCAGCGCGCGATGACTTCATCAGCGTTCCACGACTGGGCTTCCGCGCTATCGACCGCCAGCACCAGATGATAGTGGTTGGACATCACCGCGTAAGCGGCGACATCGATCGCGAAAACCTCGGCGAGGTGGAACAGGCGCTCACGGATCCAGCCACGCCGGTGTTCGTAGCTCACCCCGGAGTGGCTGTCCTCACCACAGAGAAACGCACGGCGCACGCAGCGGGAGACGCAATGGTAGTAGGGAGTCGCTTCGAGGGAGATCAGGGTTTTGCGTGGCTTGGGCATGACCGCGTCCTTGGTTCCAATCCGTGGTTCTCAACCTTCTCAAAAGCGCTGCGGGATGGCAAGATTTCGAGTGGGTGTCCGAGTTGAGGCTCGGCGAGGTGGAACAGGCGCTCACGGATCCAGGCTCGTCGGTGTTCGTAACTCACCCCGGAATGGGCGTCCTCGCCACAGAGAAAAGCACGGCGCACACAGCGGGAGACGCAGTGGTAGTAGGGAGTGGCGTCGAGGGAGATCAGGGTTTTCCGTGGCTTGGGCATGGCCGCTTCCTTGGTTCCAGTCCGTGGTTCTCAACCTTCTCAAAAGCGCTGCGGGATGGCAAGATTTCGAGTGGGTGTCCGAGTTGAGGAACCGGTGTCCGAGTTGAGGCTCCGCTGGTAGTAGCAAGCGAAAAATTATAGGGAACTTATGAAATCAATCACAACTTACTGGAACACCTTAGATTCAAGAAACACGGAGAAGTGGGAAGAAATTGCAGGGTCAGAAGGAAATCTAAAGCAACTCACATTGGCCATTGACGAAGAAACGGGCGACTACACCAGGTTGACTTGGTTCAGGGATGGCTATTACACCGGTGCTTTTGGGGCCAAGTCTCATCCGTATCCCGAGGAGATATTTGTTATATCAGGAAGGCTGTATGATGAGGCATTCGATAAATGGCTGGAGCCCGGATGTTACGCGTCTCGGCCGCCCGGAGAACTGCATGGTCCGTTCAGAGCTGAGGGCGATGTCCTTATTTATGAGAACTCTTATCCTTCGCAGTCGATAGGTGGGTTGTGAGTTTGCTAACCATGCGCTGCAACCGACCGTACTTTCCTTCGCTCCACGCGGCGGCTGAGCCCCTTTTTATCGAAAAGCTAAAGCAGCCCAGAGCAAGGTAATTTATGCGACAGAAGGCTAACAATCGCGTCAACTCGACAGAAAGATGCGGCGCCGCAGCGCTCTGCCGCTTTTGGCTGCCGGTTACGCGCAGCATTACCTGAGCGAGATGGATTTTGATTAGCGAAACGCCACGACTGCTGATTAGACCGTTGTCCTTGGATGACGTGTCGGCGCTTTCAGAGATTCTCAGCGACCGGGAGGTCATGAAGCACTCGGTCCGTGGCATCTGTGATGAAGCGGCTACGCGGAAGTTCGTGGAACGGTGCATGACTTCTTACGAGTCGAATGGCATTGGTCCGTGGGCCCTTATAGAAAAGGGAACGTCCTCCTTTATTGGATTTTGCGGGGTAGGTCCGGAGCGGGTCGGCGATGTGGAAGAGAACAATCTCGGCTATCGGCTGGCACGGCGATACTGGGGGAGGGGCCTCGCCACAGAATCGGTGCATGCCGCTCTTGCTTATGCGTTTGGAATACAGGCGCGCGAGTCGGTAGTGGTCATTGTAGAGCCTGAACATGTTGCCTCAGTGCGAGTCGCCGAAAAGGCCGGTTTTCGCCGTTTTCAGGAGGTGGTGTTTCATGGAAAACAGGTGCGGTTGTATCGGCTGACCCATGGCGAATGGGCCGAGTCGCACAGCACGTTGCTCCAGTTGGCGTCAGGAACGCGGCTTTCGTCGGCTGACTGACGGTTGTTGATTTGGATTGAACGTGTTGAAGGAAATCAGTAATCCCAGGCAGATCCAGGGGGAGCCGTGCAGGAAGTGGTTCACTTCAGACACGGCCGATCTCGTGGTCTGGTTCGACAGCAATGACGAGGTCATTGCGTTTCAGCTTTGCTATGACAAGCCGCATGCCGAGCGGGCGGTGACTTGGCGGGCCGAGGCGCAAGGCTTGTCGCACATGGCCGTGGATGATGGAGAGGCGGTCGGTATGGGGCACAAGGCATCGCCCATCCTGGTGCCCGACGGTGCGTGGCGTCCGCAGCAGGTGTTGCAGGCGTTCCTGAGCGAGGCTGCCGAGTTGCCGGCCGATATAAAGGCGCTTGTTGTCAGCCAGTTGGCTGGCCGCGGGCTCGAGCCCTGACAGGGAGTTGGTTTTCGCTGAATACGATCCAGGAGATTTCGATGTCACGCAGGACCCGAGTCTACGTTGTACTTGCCTCCGCCCTTTTTCTCACCGCCTGTGACAGGGCGGAGCCGCAAAGGGAGTCGGCCTTGCCGGCGAAGGAGAGCGCTGCTGCGCAGATGCGCGCTGTGCAGTCGGCCTCCGGCGAGATGCCGTCGTCCCGGGCCGTGCTGCGCGAGGTACTGCCCGACTCGGCTTACGCCTATGCGCGGATTCCGAGTACCTGGGGACTGGTGGGTACGCCGACCGGCGGGGCCCTGGACAGGGCGGTTGGGTCGGTTCCGTATGTGGAGGCGGTTCGTTCAATCCGGGAAGGGCTGGCGGCCACGGTGATTCCCGAGCTGCCGGAAGCGAAGGCACAGTTTCTGGCACGGCTCTTCCTGCAGCATGCGACGTCGCCTATCGAGATAGCGGCGCTGGCGCCGTCGAGTCCTGCCGCGCCGATCCCTGACGTGCTGGTTACGGCGAAGATGGCCTTTGCCGAACTCGATGCGGTCAACGGGTTCCTGGTCGACGCCGCGAAGCACTATCCGGCCATTCAGGTGGTTGAGCCCGTACGGGCGGATGCCGCGGGCCTGCTGGCGGTCGCTGGTTTACAGGCGCAGGTGCAGTGGGACGCGGCCGAGTCCCGGATCTATCTGCTTATGAGTACGGCGCCTACGCCCACCATGCTGGCGGATACACGCGGGGCATTGGCGGCCAACGCCGATCATGCGATGCGGGCGCTTGAAAGCGGTGTGGACGCGAGTGGGCAGGGGCTGTTTGTCTGGCTGAACGCACCGAAGCTGGTGGAGCTGGCCAAGGCAATGGAGCAGCAGGGCCAGGTGGGGATGCGTGGCCTGATGGGGCTGGCGCCGGTGACGAGTCTTGGCGTGGGCGTAGGCACCAGTGGCGGCATTCATCGGATGAAAGCGGTCGTGGAGATGCCGCGGCAGGGTTTCCGCGCCTTTTTGCCGGTGGTGGGGGACGCGCCGACGGCAGAAGCGGCCGGTGAACCGGGCATGGTGGCGGTTTTCGGGCTGCCCAGCCCGAGCGATCTCGCCGCCATCGAGGCCGCTGCCGCGTTGCTCAGCCCTCCGGAAAAGATGGCGAAATACCGCGCGTTCAAGCAAACGTTTGCGGAAAAGCTCGGGTTTACCATCGAGGATATCTTTGCCGCCCTGGGCCAGGACGTCACTTTTGTCTCAGACGAGGCAGGCCATTATTTCGCTGTGCGGCTGAAGGACGCACAGAAGTTTCAGACGATGCTGGAGGGCGCCTCGCAGCGCTTCGGTCTCCGATACGAACAGCGCGAGATCGCCGGCCACACCTATCATCATCTGGTCGTTCCCTCTCTCGATGCGGCGATTGCCGAGCAGATCGAGGAGGATGAGCACGAGATGGCCAAACTGGCGAAGCGCTACTTCGGTGTGCCTAGCCATCTGTACTGGTCCCGGGAGGGGGATTACCTGATGCTGGCCAGCCTTCCCCAGGTATTGATCGACCGCAACTACATCGCGGCACGCACTCCGATTGGACAGTGGTTGCAGAAGCAGCAGCGCCTGGAGCCGACCGGCGCGTTGTTATTGGCTTCGGGGCGAAACGAGGGGTTGCCGGCGATCATGTACCGGCTGAATCTGGAAATGCTGAGTTTCCTCGGTGATTTGGTGGAGCGACCGGTGGACATGTTTGCCCTGCCCACACCGCGGGAGGCGTCGATCCCGGAGGAGGGTGCGTTTGGGATCAAGGTGACGTCGACCGACTCGCAGCTGGCCTTCGAGCTCGCTTTCGAAAGCAACCCGTTGGAGCTGCTTGCCGCAGGCAATGGTTATACCGGGGTGGCGATGGTGGGTGTGATGGCCGCGGTGGCCGTTCCTGCGTACCGGGACTACACGCTGCGGGCGGAGGTCGCCGGCGCAGTTGGGGCGATGGAACCGTTACGTGAGTACATCGAAGAGTTCGCCCAGGTTAACGGGCGTTATCCGAACGCTCAGGAGATCGGTCAACTGGATTTGGGCGCGTTCCAGACCGATAAGTACACTCTGGCGATCGACCCCGACAGCGGGGCGGTGGTGGCGGAGTTCTTCAACGGCAGTCTCGGCGAGGAGCCGATGGTGGTCTTCTCGCCCGACTTGCAGGAGGGTGGGCTGGCCTGGAGCTGTGTGAGCGCGATTGAGGAGAAGTACTTGCCGAAGCCGTGTCGGTGAGGATTGGGTCCCCTCTCCCGGTGGGAGAGGGGACCCTTGTACCGCGCCACGCGAACGAAGCGGTTCGCCGGCTCAGTTTGCCATCAGCCGATGGCGTATTTTTTCAGCCGATAGAGAAAGGTGTCGCGGGTCAGGCCGAGCAGGCGCGCGGCGTGGCTGCGATTGCCGTGAGTCTTTTCCAGGGCCTGACGCAACATGGTCTTTTCCAGCTCTTCGAGCCGGATCCCCTCATTGGGTAGCGCGAACAGGTCGACCTTCGCCGGCTGGGGCTGGCGGATTTCCGCCGGCAGGTTGCCGGGGCCGACGTCGATGCCGCTGCAGAGGATCACCATGCGCTCGCAAAAGTTGCGCAGCTCCCGCACATTGCCGGGCCAGTCGTAGCGTTCCAGCAGCTGCATGGCGGCGGCGCTGTAGCGGGGTGCCGACCGTCCGTGCTGCTCGGCGAGCTGGCGGCTCAAGGCGGTGATCAGCAGTGGCACATCGCCGGTGCGCTCGCGCAGGGCCGGCAGTTCCAGCGGCACGACATTCAGACGGTAGTAGAGGTCTTGGCGGAAGCGCCCTTCGCGCACCAGGGTGTGCAGGTCCCGGTGGGTGGCGGTGATGACGCGGGCGTTCACTTTGCGGCATTCGGTGCTGCCGACCGGCTGACACTCGCCGCTTTCGAGGAAGCGCAGCAGCTTGGCCTGGATTGCCGGCGAGAGTTCGCCCACTTCATCGAGGAACAGGGTGCCGCCTTCGGCGGTACGGATGCGTCCGGGGTGATCGGAGGCGGCGCCGGTGAAGGCGCCCTTGCGGTGACCGAATAACTCGGACTCGGCAAGGCTGTCGGGCAGGGCGGCGCAATTGATGGTCACAAACGGACCTTCAGCACGGCGACTGGCTGCGTGCAGCGCTCGGGCGAGTAGTTCCTTGCCGGTGCCGCTTTCGCCCAGGATGAGTACCGTGACGTCGGTGGCGGCAATGACTTCGGCGGAGCGCAATGCCGCCCGGAATTCGGGGGAGCCGCCCAGCAGTTCTTTTTCGAATTCGTTCATTGCTCTTCTCAACGTGCAGGGCCGGCGGGGAGCCAGTCCGTCAGAAAGAAGCCGCCAAGGGCCATGCCCACCAGCGCCAGACCGGCAATCTGCCGGACCCAGGGAAGCCGGGCCATGCGCCCCAGCCAGGCTGTAAGCATACCGGCGCCCATAACAGCAGGTAAAGTCCCCAGCCCGAAACCGGCCATTATGGCCATGGCGCCGGCGGTGTCTGCGGCGCTGACCGACCACAGCAGCATGCTGTAGACCATGCCGCAGGGCAGCCAGCCCCAGATCGCGCCAAACGTGAACGCCTTGCCCAGGGCGTCGACCGGCAGCAGGCGTCGACCCACGGGTTCCAGCCGGCGCCACAACGGAATCCCGATGTGTTCTATCAGTGCAAACTTCGGGAACCAGCCGGCGATATACAGGCCGATCCCCGTCAGCAGCAGGGCGGCCAGCAGTTGCACCGCGCGGTGGCCGGTATCGCCCATCAAGTCGAGCAGTGACGAGCCGAGCGTCCCCAGAAGACCGCCCGCGAGCACATAGCTGCCGATGCGCCCCAGATTGTAGGCCGACAAGTAGGCCAGTAGCCGCGGCCGGTCGTCGCGTACCGCTTGGGGCAGGCTGTAGGTGAGGGCGCCCATGATCCCGCCGCACATGCCGACGCAGTGCAGGGTGCTGAACAGGCCGACCACAAAGGCGGCGAGGACGGGATATTGCAAACGCGGGGCCTCGATGCGAACCGTCCCGTATGGTATCAGATGGCTGTTACAGGGCGGCCAAAGGGCGCGGCGAAAAAATTTTGTCGCAGTGCTTGATCGGCGGTCGCTGTTTTGGTTAAATACGCGGCTTCTTACGGGCCGTTAGCTCAGTTGGTAGAGCAGCTGACTCTTAATCAGTAGGTCCAAGGTTCGAATCCTTGACGGCCCACCAGACGTGAGAAAAAGGCCCCTTCATCGAAGGGGCCTTTTTTTTGGTTCCAGGTTACCGTTCTTTATCGGCTTCATAAAAACCGCGAATTGCCGTGGTACTGTCGTTAGCTGCCGTACTCTTTGTATAATCCCGTTTTGCACGCGAAAGTGGCGGAATTGGTAGACGCGCTGGATTTAGGTTCCAGTGGGGCAACCCGTGGGAGTTCGAGTCTCCCCTTTCGCACCAGATTCTTTGGATCGGCGCCGCATCCGGTAGCCCCGCCGAGGGTTTCCGGCGTGCCTGCGTCCTCCGTGCGTTTGCGAATCAGAAGACTCACATCTATCGAGCTGTTAAGGAGTGAAAATGCAGGTTTCAGTCGAAGCGACCGGCGGCCTCGAACGCCGCATGACCGTCGAGGTTCCGGACGAGCGTGTTCAGGGCGAAGTGGAGAAGCGCCTGCAGCAGCTTGCGCGCACTACCCGCATCAAAGGTTTCCGCCCTGGCAAGGTGCCGATGAAGGTTATCCGCAGCCAGTACGGCCAGCAGGTGCGTCAGGAAGTGGTCGGTGAAGTGCTCCAGGCCAGCTTTTACGAGGCGGTGACCCAGGAGAAACTGCAACCTGCCGGCGCGCCGCGCATCGAACCGAACAGCCTGGATGCCGGCAAGGCGCTCTCTTATACCGCCGTGTTCGAGGTGATGCCCGAGGTTGAACCCGCTTCCTTCGAGGGCGTCGAGATCGAAAAGCCGGCGGCCGAGGTGGCCGATGCCGACATCGACAACATGCTGGAGACCCTGCGCAAGCAGAACACCGAGTGGAAGGCGGTGGAGCGTGAAGCGAAGGAAGGCGACCGGGTCGTGGCCGACTTCAAGGGCACCATCGACGGCGAGGAGTTCAAGGGCAACTCCGGCACCGATGTCCCCGTGACGCTCGGCAGCGGCCGCATGATCGAAGGCTTCGAAAAGGGCCTCGATGGCGCCAAAGCCGGTGATGAGCGGACTCTGGACCTGACCTTCCCCGAGGACTACGCTTACAAGGAAGTAGCCGGCAAGCCGGTTCAGTTTACCGTCACGGTCAAGGCCGTCGAAGAAGCCCAGCTCCCCGAACTGAACGACGAATTTGCCAAGCGCTTCGGCATGGACAACGTCGAAAGTCTGCGCCAGGAAGTGCGCGACAACATGGAACGCGAGCTGAAGCAGACCCTGAAGAGCCGGGTCAAGCAGCAGGTGATGGACAAGCTGGTCGAGCTCAACGCCGTCGAAGTGCCGAAAGCGCTCATCGAAAACGAGAGCCAGGCACTGCTGGAGCAGATGCGCCGGAACATGCACGTGCCCCAGGGTAAGCAGAGCCCGGACCTCTCTCCCTCGATGTTCGAGGACCAGGCCAAGCGTCGTGTGACCCTCGGCCTGATTCTGGCCGAGATCATCAAGCGCAACGAACTGAAGGCGGACCCCGCCAAGGTCCGTGAGTCGGTCGATACCATCGCCGCCAGTTACGAACGCCCGCAGGAGGTCGTCGATTGGTACTATGGCGACAAGCGCCGCCTGGGTGACGTGGAGTCGGTGGTGCTGGAGGAGAGCGTGGTGGAGTGGGCGTTGGCGCAGGCCAAGGTGACGGAGAAGTCGATGAGCTTCGACGAGATCATGAACCGCCAGCAATAAGAGCCAATCTAAAGGAACACGCAACAATGACCGATAATAATGCCATGAAGCGAGCGGGTATCATCCAGAACGCGGGCGGTCTCGTCCCCATGGTGGTCGAGCAGACCTCTCGGGGTGAACGGGCGTATGACATCTACTCCCGTCTGCTGAAGGAGCGCGTGATCTTCGTGGTCGGGCCGGTCGAGGACTACATGGCCAATCTGATCGTGGCCCAGTTGCTGTTCCTGGAATCGGAGAATCCGGATAAGGACATCCATCTCTACATCAACTCGCCCGGTGGGTCGGTTACGGCGGGCATGTCGATCTATGACACCATGCAGTTCGTCAAGCCGGATGTGAGCACCATGTGCATCGGCCAGGCGGCCAGCATGGGCGCGGTGCTGCTGGCCGGTGGTGCTGCGGGCAAGCGTTATGCGCTGCCGAACTCGCGGGTGATGATCCATCAGCCGTTGGGTGGCTTTCAGGGCCAGGCGACGGATTTCGAAATCCACGCCAAGGAGATCCTGGATACCCGTGCCCGGCTCAATGGCGTGCTGGCCAAGCACACGCGGCAGCCGATCGAAAGGATTCAACAGGATACCGAGCGCGACAACTTCATGAGTGGCGAGGCGGCCATTGAATATGGCCTAATCGATGCCGTTCTGGAGAGCCGTAGCAAGGCCATTGCAACCGCCGGGGAATAAGGCCGGCAGCAGGGCGTGGTAGTCCGGGAAAAAAGACTTAGTGGGTTACTCGGGCTTGAAAAATGTGTCCGGACTATGCATGTTGTAATTGAGATGACCGGCATCCGGATGGGGAAGGCTGATGAGCGACGATACCAAGCGCACTGGCGACGATAACGGCAAGCTGCTCTACTGCTCGTTCTGCGGCAAGAGCCAGCATGAGGTCCGCAAGCTGATCGCCGGTCCTTCCGTGTTCATTTGTGATGAATGCGTGGACCTGTGCAACGACATCATTCGTGAGGAGGTGCAGGAGGACGCGGCGGGCACAGCACGCAGCAAGCTTCCCACTCCCCACGAGATCAAGGACATCCTGGACGAGTACGTCATTGGCCAACAGCGGGCCAAGAAGGTGCTTTCGGTCGCGGTGTACAACCACTACAAACGACTGGAAGCCGGCCTCAAGAAGGACGAGGTCGAACTGTCCAAGAGCAACATCCTGCTGATCGGCCCCACCGGGAGCGGTAAGACCCTGTTGGCCGAGACGCTGGCGCGTCTGCTGAACGTACCGTTCACGATTGCCGATGCGACCACCCTCACCGAGGCAGGCTATGTCGGTGAGGACGTGGAGAACATCATCCAGAAACTGCTGCAGAAGTGCGACTACGACGTCGAGAAGGCGCAGACCGGAATTGTCTATATCGATGAGATCGACAAAATCTCCCGGAAGTCGGACAACCCTTCCATCACCCGGGATGTTTCGGGCGAGGGCGTGCAGCAGGCACTGTTGAAGCTGATCGAGGGCACCGTGGCTTCGGTGCCGCCCCAGGGCGGCCGCAAGCACCCGCAGCAGGAGTTCCTGCAGGTCGACACCGGCAACATCCTGTTCATCTGCGGCGGCGCCTTCGCCGGGCTGGAGAAGGTCATTCGTGACCGCTCCGAGCGCGGCGGCATCGGTTTTTCTGCGGAGGTCAAGAGCAAGGAAGACAAGAAAAGTGTCGGCGAAGTGTTGCAGGAGGTAGAGCCGGAGGACCTGATCAAGTATGGTCTGATTCCCGAGTTCGTTGGCCGCCTGCCGGTGCACGCCACGCTGGAGGAACTCGACGAGGCGGCGCTGGTCCGTATCTTGACCGAGCCGAAGAACGCGTTGGCCAAGCAGTACGCCAAGCTGTTCGAGATGGAAGATGTCGACCTGGAGTTGCGCGAGGACGCCTTGAGGGCCGTGGCCAAGAGGGCGATGCAGCGCAAGACCGGGGCACGCGGCCTGCGTTCGATCCTTGAATCGGTGCTGCTCGAGATCATGTACGATCTGCCGTCGATGGAATCGGTGAGCAAGGTCGTGATCGACGACGGGGTCATCGAGGGGAAATCGGAGCCGCTACTGATTTATAAGGGTTCGGAGAAATCGGCGGTCGCCACCGACTGAACGGTACCGGCAGTTCGGTGTCGTAATGAAGGGCCGGCCAAGCCGGCCCTTTTGCTGCCCGCGACTTGATTTGTCCCGGCGAACGCCCATATCGTAAAGACATACAAATTCAATCAAGTTTAGCGCTGCGTCGGCGACAGGTCGGCGTGACACGAAAGAGGTGCTTTCCGCATGGAACAGAAGGATCAGACTTCTGAAGTGACCGAACAGATGCGCGCCATTCCCGTCCTACCGTTGCGCGATGTGGTGGTTTATCCCCATATGGTGATCCCGCTGTTCGTCGGCCGCGACAAGTCGATCAAGGCGCTCGAGGCGGCGATGGCCGCCGACAAGGAGATCCTTCTGGTGGCGCAGAAGAGCGCCGGCGAGGATGACCCGGGAACCGACGACATCTACCGCATTGGCACACTCTCCAACATCCTGCAGCTGCTCAAACTGCCGGACGGCACCGTGAAGGTGCTGGTGGAGGGGAGTCAGCGGGCGAAGATTGTCCATTTTCTGCCGAATGACGACTTTTTCCAGGCGCAGACCCAGATTCTGGAGACGCAACTGCTGGAGGAGCGAGAGGCGGAGGTGATGTCGCGCTCCGTGCTCAATCAGTTCGACCAGTACGTCAAGCTGAACAAAAAGGTCCCGCCCGAGGTGCTCACTTCACTCTCCGGCATCGACGACCCGGACCGGCTGGTGGACACCATCGCCGCCCACATGTCGCTCAAGATCGAAGAGAAGCAGGAGATCCTCGAAATCGTCGAGTTGCAGGAGCGGTTCGAGTACCTGCTCGGCGTGATTGAGTCGGAGTTGGACCTGCTCCAGGTGGAGAAGCGCATCCGCGGCCGCGTCAAGCGGCAGATGGAGAAGAGCCAGCGCGAGTACTACCTGAATGAACAGATGAAGGCCATCCAGAAGGAACTGGGTGAGCTGGAGGATGCGCCCAACGAGCTCGAGGAGCTGGAGAAGAAGATCGAGAAGTCGGGCATGTCCAAGGAGGCGCGTGAGAAGGGCCGCGCCGAGCTGAACAAGCTGAAGATGATGTCGCCCATGTCGGCCGAGGCGACGGTCGTGCGCAACTACATCGACTGGCTGGTGAGTGTGCCCTGGAAGAAGAAGACCCGGGTACGTCACGATCTCGCCGGCGCCGAAGAGGTGCTGGAAGCCGATCACTATGGCCTGGAGAAGGTGAAGGAACGGATCCTCGAGTATCTGGCCGTGCAGCAGCGTGTCGACAAGCTTAAGGGGCCGATCCTCTGTCTGGTGGGGCCGCCGGGAGTCGGCAAGACCTCGCTGGGGCAGTCCATTGCCCGCGCCACCAACCGCAAGTTCGTGCGCATGAGCCTGGGCGGGGTAAGGGACGAGGCCGAGATCCGCGGCCACCGCCGCACCTACATCGGCTCCATGCCGGGCAAGATCATCCAGAACCTCTCCAAGGTCGGTACCCGTAACCCGCTGTACCTGCTGGACGAAATCGACAAGATGGCGATGGATTACCGGGGCGATCCGGCCTCGGCCTTGCTGGAGGTGCTGGACCCCGAGCAGAACAACACCTTCGCCGATCACTACCTGGAGGTGGACTACGACCTCTCCGACGTGATGTTCGTGGCTACCGCCAATTCGATGAACATCCCGGGACCGCTGCTCGATCGCATGGAGGTGATTCGCCTCGCCGGTTACACCGAGGAGGAGAAGCTCAATATCGCCAAGCGCTATCTGATCCCGAAGGAGATGAAGGCCAACGGGGTAAAGGAGAGCGAGCTGGCGATCACGGACGAGGGGCTCTACGGCATCATCCGCTACTTCACCCGAGAGGCCGGGGTGCGAAACCTCCAGCGTGAGATTGCCAAGATCTGCCGCAAGGTGGTCAAGGAGGTGTCGCTCAATCCGGAAAATGAGCAGGTGGTCGTCACCGACGAAAACCTGAGCAAATTCCTCGGCGTACGCCGCTTCCGTTACGGGCTGGCGGAGGAGTCCGATCGGGTAGGGCAGGTGACCGGCTTGGCGTGGACCGAGGTGGGGGGGGAGCTGCTCTCCATCGAGACCGCGGTCATGCCCGGCAAGGGCAAGAACGCGGTAACCGGCCAGCTCGGCGATGTAATGAAGGAGTCCATCCAGGCGGCCATGAGCGTGGTGCGCGCCCGCGCCCGGACGCTCGGCATCAAGCCGGACTTTTACGAGCAGCGCGACATCCACATCCACGTACCGGAAGGGGCGATCCCGAAGGATGGACCGTCGGCCGGTATCGGCATGTGCACCGCCCTCGTTTCGGCGCTCACCGGCATCCCGGTGCGGGCCGACGTGGCGATGACGGGCGAGATCACCCTGCGTGGTGAGGTGCTGCCCATCGGCGGCCTCAAGGAGAAGCTACTGGCGGCTCACCGTGGCGGCATCAAGACGGTGATCATCCCGCAGGAGAACGAGCGCAACCTCGAGGACGTGCCGGACAACGTCAAGGAAAAGCTGGAGATCCGTCCGGTGCGCTGGATTGAGGAGGTACTCGCCATCGCCCTGTCGCGTAAACCGGAACCGCTGCCGGAGGAGGAGGCCGTCGAAATCGTCGACAGTGCCGCCGCCGACAAGCGTGATTCCGTCCACACCCATTGAGCAGAATCGGGGCGGGCGACGGTTTGTTGCCCGTCCCGGTTTTTGTGAACGGATTCACGTGCGCACGTAGACCGCATGGCGCCTTGCTTGACACGCCTCGAAACCAGTTGGTATAAATCGGCGACGTCGCGCAGCCGCCCCCGCAATGAGGCGGTGTTTTTTTTTGACAAGCGGCCATTGCGTAAGAACAAAGGACCTCGGTTTTTTTCCGATTTCAAACCCAAGGGGAGAGTCTTAAGTGAACAAATCCGAATTGATCGATGCGGTTGCCGCTGGCGCCGACATTTCCAAGGCTGCAGCTGGCCGTGCAGTGGATGCGATGTTCGACGCAGTCGGCCAGGCGCTGAAGGACGGCGAGCAGGTCAACCTGGTCGGCTTCGGCACCTTCCTGGTGCGCGAGCGCGCAGCCCGGAGCGGCCGCAACCCGCGTACCGGCGAAACCATCGAAATCGCTGCGTCCAAGGTACCGAGCTTCAAGGCTGGCAAAGCCCTGAAGGATGCAGTAAACTAGCGCGCCTTCAGCAGGGGTGCTTAGCTCAGCTGGGAGAGCATCGCCCTTACAAGGCGAGGGTCGGGGGTTCGAACCCCTCAGCACCCACCAGAATTGTTTTGCATCAAGAAGTAATTGGAGTGGTAGTTCAGTCGGTTAGAATACCGGCCTGTCACGCCGGGGGTCGCGGGTTCGAGTCCCGTCCACTCCGCCATACCCAAGGGCGCACGTTGTTGCGCCCTTTTTTTTGCCTTCAGGGATAAGCGGGAACAGAGCCCATGCTTGAGTTTATTCGGGAGCGAGCCCAGGGGTGGCTGACCTGGTTCATCGTCGGCATCATCATCATCGCCTTTGGCGCCTTCGGGATCTCTTCGTATTTCGAAGCCGGCCCCAGCTCAACCGTTGCCGAGGTCAATGGCGCCCCCATCTCCCAGGCCCAGTTTCAACGAGCCTATTTCCAGGAGCGTCAGCGTTTGCAGGAGTTGCTCGGAAGCAACTTCCGCCCGGAGCTGTTTCCGGAGGAGCGGATCCGGCAACAGGTGTTGCAGGAGCTGGTTCGGCAAGAGCTGATCGTGCAGGCCGCGCTCAAGGGCGGCATGCGGGTGTCGGACGCCCAACTGGCCGGGTTCGTTCGGGGCATCGACGCCTTTCACGTCGACGGTCAGTTCTCGGGCGACCGTTACCGCGAGATCCTTGCGCGGCAGGGCATGCAGCCAGCCTTCTTCGAGGCCGGGCTCAAGCGCGACCTGGTGGCGCAGCAGTTTGTCCGCGGTGTGGCCGAAACCGACTTTTCCACCCACGATGCGGTGGGGCGCTATCTGGCCCTGGAGCGCCAGACCCGGGACATCGGCTATCTGGTGCTGCCGGCGGAGCGCTTTACCGACGTGACCGTCGACGATGAGGCGGTCGAAAGCTTCTACCAGGAAAACGCGGCGCAATTCGTCACCCCGGAGCAGGTCCGGGCCGCCTATCTCGAGCTGGACCTGAAGGCCATGGCGGATGACGTCGAGGTGGAAGAAGAGACTCTGCTCTCCCGTTACGAGGCGCAACAGCAGAATTACCGCACCCCCGAAGAGCGTAGCGCGCGTCACATTCTGATTCCCGTGCCGTCGGACGCGGACCCCGCGGCGGAGCAGGCCGCGCGCGAGCAGGCCGAGGCGCTGCTGGCGCAGCTGCGCAGCGAGGACGCGGATTTCGCCGCCTTGGCGAAGGAGCATTCGGCCGATCCGGGCTCCGCGGCGCAAGGCGGCGATCTCGGTTACTTTGGCCGGGGCATCATGGACCCCGCTTTCGAGGCCGCGACGTTCGCCCTGCAGCCGGGGGAAGTGTCGGAGCCGGTACGAAGCGCGTTCGGTTACCACCTGATCAAGTTGGAGGCGGTTCGCGGGGGCGAGGTCAAGCCGTTCGAGGAAGTGCGCGACCAGATCCGGCGTGACATCCAGCGCGAACGGGCGGAGGAGAGCTTCTACGCTCAGGCCGAGCAACTGGCGAACCTCACCTACGAACACCCCGACACGCTGGAAGTGGCGGCGGAGCAGCTGGGCTTGTCGGTACAGCAGACGGACTTG
This sequence comes from Gammaproteobacteria bacterium, assembly GCA_041685045.1. Lineage (GTDB taxonomy): Bacteria > Pseudomonadota > Gammaproteobacteria > Thiohalomonadales > Thiohalomonadaceae > Thiohalomonas. Next base: position 16,230 of record JAWLGP010000038.1, on the reverse strand, counting down.
TTCCCGCGCAATGGCGGCAAGCAGCCGCCGGCCAGCAGTCCGAAATTCGCACAGGCGGCCTTTTCGGAGGAGGTGTTGGCGCAGGGGCTCAACAGTGAGGTGATCGAACTAGGACCGGATCGCCTGGTGGTGTTGCGCATTGCCGAGCACCAGCCGGAACAGAAAAAGCCGCTGGAGGCGGTTCGGGACTCCATCGTCGAAAATCTGACCCAGCGCAAGCGGGCACAGCTGGCGATTGAGCAGGCCGACGCCATCGTGGAACGGCTGAAGGCAGGCGAGGAAGCGAAGTCGGTGGCCGCCGAAACCGATCTGGAGTGGCATGAGATCGAGGGTCTCGAACGGACTGCCCAGGAACCCCTACCGGCAGTCGTTGAAGCCGCATTCCGGTTGCCGCGCCCCGCCGGTGATCAGCCCTCGGTCAGCCGGGTCGGGCTGGCATCCGGCGACCAGGCCGTGCTTGCCCTCTCGGCGGTCAACCCCGGTGAGATGGAGCAGGCGCCGGCTGATGCGGTTGAACGGGCCGACGCGACGGTGCGCCAGGTCAATGCCGAGGCCACGTTTATCGGTGTGATGAACGCGATCCGCGCGCGCGCCGATATCGATCTGTAGTCGTGAGCGGAATGGGGCGCGCACGCGCCCCGTTCCGGTGTACGAAACCATTCTCCGCGTTCCGACGCTTCGGGTGGGGACGCATTCAGTTCAAGACGCTTCGCGGTTACCTGTAGAAGCGTTTTACCCCATTTTCTCGTTCCCACGCTCTGTGTGGGAACGAGCCGTCCCCGGCGTAAGTGAACGTCCCGTCCGGTTGGCGCTGGTGCGCCAAATCGCGGCGGGGATTCCTGCCCCGCGTGGGGTACGGCGCTCCCACACGTTCAAAGCGGCTGGAAAGCCCGGTAACGCTCCGCTATCCTGCCCAGGCAACCCGTTCAGAGTTAGGCAACGATGCGGCTGAAACTCCACTGGCAAATCCTCATTTCACTTGGTCTGGCAGTTCCGTTCGGACTGCTGGCCGGACAAGATGCCGGGCTGTTCGGTGTCACCTTCTATCAGGTTTTTGATTTCCTCGGCACGCTGTTTCTCAACGCGCTCAAGATGATCATTGTGCCGCTGGTGGTGGCATCGATCATTACCGGTGTGGCAGGGGTGGGCGGTGGCCGCGGCTTGGGGCGCCTCGGGGGCAAGACCATCGTCTACTACGTGACCACCAGCCTTTTGGCGATCCTGATCGGGCTGGCGGCGGTCAATCTGGTAGCGCCCGGGGTGGTCGAGGGTGACCCCCGGACCGTTTTCGGCTTTACCGCGGATACCGGCGCCATCGAGGAGAAGGTCGCCGGCAAGGGCGCCGGGGACATTGTGGATGTGTTCCTGCGCATGGTGCCGGTCAACATCATCTCCGCGGCGGCGGACGGCCAGATGCTGGGGCTGATCTTCTTCAGTCTGCTGTTCGGTTTCTTCATGACCCGCATCGAGGAGGCCTATGCCGAGGGGCAGTACAACTTCTGGCAGGGCGTCTTTCAGACCATGATGGGGATCACCGATTGGGTGATGAAGTTTGCTCCCCTCGGTGTGTTCGCACTGGTGGCGAAGGTGGTGGCCACCACCGGGTTGCAGGCCTTCGGGCCGCTGATGGCGTTTTTCTTCACCGTGCTCGGGGCCTTGCTGTTTCACTTCGCCGTCACCATGCCGCTGTTGCTCGCAGTGGTCGGTCGGGTCAATCCGCTACGTCACTACCGGGCGATGGCGCCGGCGCTGCTGACGGCGTTTTCGACCTCTTCCTCTTCGGCCACGCTGCCGCTCACCATGGAGTGCGTCGAGAAGAATGCCGGCGTTTCCAACCGCACCACCAGCTTCGTGCTGCCGCTGGGGGCGACGGTCAACATGGATGGAACCGCCCTTTACGAGTGCGTGGCGGCCATGTTCATCGCCCAGGCCTATGGCCTCGAGTTGGGGTTTGCCACCCAGTTCACCATCGTTGTGGTGGCCTTGCTCACCTCCATCGGGGTGGCGGGGATCCCGTCGGCCAGCCTGGTGGCGATTGCGATCATCCTTGGGGCGATTGGCCTGCCGGCCGAAGGAATCGGGCTCATCCTCGCCGTGGACCGCATCCTCGACATGTGCCGTACCTCGGTCAATGTATTCAGCGACTCCTGCGGCGCGGTGATCATCGGGCGTCTGGAGGGGGAGGAGAATATCCTCAGTGAGGAGTACGGCCGCCAGGTCGGCTCGGTGCGGGTGACTCAGAGCGCTTAGGGAAACCTGATTAATTCGTCATGCCCGCGAAGGCGGGCATCCAGGCCTTGATTTTTCTGGGCTCCCGCCGGGCCCTGCCTGGAATGCCTTGATCGGGGGCCTGCCCTCGAACGCCTTAATCGGGGGGAGCAGGCTTGGGAGTGCTCCCCCCGAACAAAAAAACGGCAGCCGCCTGGCTGCCGTTTCGGTCCGCCACCTGCCGGTGAGGCGGGTTACTTCAGATCCTCATCCGGCACTGCCATCGCCATGATGTGGTAGCCGGAATCGACATACATCACTTCGCCGGTGATGCCGCTGGCCAGGTCGGAGCAGAGGAAGGCGCCGGCGTTGCCGACCTCTTCAATGGTGACGTTGCGGCGCAGCGGTGAATTCCTCTCGCCGTAGTCCAGCAGCTTGTTGAAGTCACTGATCCCCTTGGCCGCCAGGGTCTTGATGGGGCCGGCGGAGATGGCATTGACCCGGATCTGCTTCGGACCGAGGCTGGCTGCCAGGTAGCGGACATTGGCTTCCAGACTGGCCTTGGCCAGTCCCATCACGTTGTAATGGGGCACCGCGCGGATGGCGCCGAGATAGCTCAAGGTCAGCAGCGAGCTGCCCTCGCGCAGCATTGGCCGGGCCGCTTTGGCCAGGGCGGTGAAGCTGTACGAGCTGATCTCGTGGGCAACCTTGAAGCCCTCGCGGGTTACGTCATCCAGGTAGTCGCCTTCGAGCTGGCCACCGGGCGCGAACGCCACCGAATGGACAATGATGTCCACGGCGTCCCATCTGGACTTGAGTCCCTCGAAAACGCTCTCGATCTCCTCATCGCTGCTGACATCGCACGGCAGGACCAGGTCGGAGCCGCATTCGGCCGCGAGTTTTTCGACCCGGCTTTTCAGTTTTTCGTTCTGATAGGTAAAGGCCAGTTCGGCGCCTTCCCGACGCATGGCCGCAGCGATTCCCCAAGCAATTGAACGGTTGCTGGCGACGCCGACAATCAGGGCGCGCTTACCCTGCAGAAAGCCCATTGGCAATCTCCTGTTGTTCTGGTTCTCTATACTGAATTACTGTTATGGAGGGCTGAGGGCCCGACCCCCAAAACAATTAGCCGATAATCATACAACTCTAAGGCACAAAACACGAGAAGCGGCTGTCATAACCTTTTGTTTATCTGGCGGTAAACCCGATGCGATTTTGTTTCCTGATTGTTGCGCTCTGTTTTGCGTTGGTGGCCGGGCCGGCAGCGGCCGACGGGGCTCAGGCACTGGGCTATCAGCCAAAGTATGCGGCGGGCTTCGACCACTTCGATTACGTCAATCCGACGGCACCGAAGGGCGGCGAGGTCACCCTCTCCACGCTCGGCAACTACGACAGCCTGAACCCGTTTCTGCTGCGCGGCATTGGCGCAACCGGTCTGAGCCCGCTGGTGTTCGAGACCCTGATGGTCTCGAGCCTGGATGAGCCGTTCAGCCAGTACGGTCTGCTGGCCGAGGATGCCGAACTGGCCGACGATGGGCTCTCGGTCACCTTCCGCCTGAATCCGGCCGCCCGTTTCTCCGATGGCCAGCCGGTGACCGCCGACGACGTCAAATTCTCGTTCGATACCCTGAAGAGCCAGCAGGCGCACCCGCAATATCGCTTCTACTGGGCGGACATCACCCAAGCGGTGGTGCTGGATGCGGGATCGGTCCGTTTCGAGTTCGCGCAGGTCAATCCGGAGCTGCACATGATCGCCGGCCAGATCCCGATTTTCGCGAGGCACTGGATCGGTGAGCAGAGCTTTGACGAGGTGGTGATGAAGGCGCCGGTGGCCAGCGGCCCTTACGTCGTCGACGGCTTTGAGCTGGGGAAGTGGATCAGCTTCAAGCGCAATCCCGATTACTGGGCCAGAGACCTGAACGTACGCCGCGGCACCTACAACTTCGATCGGGTCACCTTCCGCTATTACCGCGATAGCACCGCCGAGCTGGAGGCGTTCAAGGCCGGCGAGTTCGATTTCATCTTCGTGCTCAACTCCAAGCAGTGGGCCCGGGATTACGTCGGCAGCAAGTTCGATGAGGGACTGATCCGCAAGCGGGAGTTCGAGCACAGCAATAATGCCGGCATGCAGGGCTTTGCGTTCAATCTGCGCAAACCGCTGTTCCAGGACAAGCGGGTACGCAGGGCGATCGCGCTGGCTTTTGACTTCGAGTGGGCCAACCGCAACCTTTTCTATAACCAGTACGCCCGCTGCGACAGCTACTTCAGCAACAGCGAGCTGGCCGCGACCGGGCTGCCCGAGGGGGACGAGCTGGCACTGCTGGAAGCCTACCGCGACCAGTTGCCGGCGGCGGTGTTCAATGAAGTATGGAGTCCGCCCAGCACGGAACAGCAGGGGCTGCGCCACAACCTGCTTGAAGCCAAGTCACTGCTGGAGGAGGCCGGCTGGCGCTACCGGGATGGGGCACTGCGCAACGCCGCGGGCGAGCCGTTTCGTTTCGAGTTCATGCTGTTCCAAAAGGGCTTTTTGCGCATCATCGCGCCGTTCGCCCGCAATCTGGCCAAGCTCGGGATCGAGATGGAGTATCGCACGGTCGATGCCGCGCTCTACCAGCGGCGTGCCGACACCTTCCAGTTCGACATGATGGTCCACTCCATCGGGCAGTCGCAGTCACCCGGCAACGAGCTGATGGGGGTGTTCCACTCCGACTCGGCCGGGCAGGAGGGAGCCAATAATCTGATCGGGATCAGCGACCCGGTGGTGGATGCCCTGGTCAAGAAGCTGATCTTCGCCCCCGACCGCCAGCAGTTGGTGACCGCGGCCCGCGCCCTTGACCGGGTGCTCCTGCATGGGGAATATCTGGTGCCCAACTGGTACATCGACAAGCACCGCATCGCCTACTGGAATCGATACGGGATTCCTGAGACCCTGCCACTTTATTACAGCGCGACCAACTGGATGCTGGAGACCTGGTGGCTCGAACCGGCGGCCACCGGTAAAGCCGGGACGAATTGATGGCAGCTTATATATTCAAACGCCTGCTCTTGATGGTGCCGACGCTGTTCGGTGTCATGCTGATCACCTTCCTGGTGATCCAGTTCGTGCCGGGCGGACCGGTCGAGCAGCTGATGCACCAGTTGCAGGGACAATCCGGGGGCGGCGGCGAAGCGGCAGCCGGGGCGCAGGGGCTATATCGCGGCGCCAGCGGCCTCGATGAAAAGCGGCTGGCGGAACTCAATGCGCTGTACGGTTTCGACAAGCCCGCCTGGCAGCGCTTTTTCGAAATGATGGGCAATTACGCCACCTTCGACCTGGGGCGCAGCTTTTTCCAGCACCAGTCGGTCATCGACCTGATCATCTCCAAGCTGCCGGTGTCCATCAGTCTGGGGATGTGGACCTTCTTCATCACCTATCTCACCTGCATTCCCCTCGGCATCGCCAAGGCGGTGCGGGACGGCTCCAGCTTCGATGTCGCTACCAGCACGCTGATTCTGATCGGCTATTCCATCCCCGGTTTCGTGCTCGGCATCGCGCTGCTGGTGCTGTTCGGCGGCGGCAGCTTCTTCGACCTGTTTCCGATCCGCGACATCGTCTCGGACAACTGGTCCGAGCTGCCCTGGTACCTGCAGGTCCTGGATTACCTGTGGCACATGGTATTGCCGGTGACGGCACTGGTGGTGGGCAACTTCGCCATCATGACCATGCTCACCAAGAACAGCTTCCTGGAGGAGATCCGAAAACAGTATGTGCTGACGGCGCGCAGCAAGGGACTGGCCGAACGGACCGTGCTTTACAAGCACGTGTTCCGTAACGCGACCATCCCGCTGGTGACCAATTTCCCGGCGGCGTTCATCGGCGCCTTTTTCACCGGTAGTCTGCTGATCGAGACCATCTTCTCGCTGGATGGCCTGGGGCTGCTCTCCTATGAATCGGTGCTGAAGCGTGACTACCCGGTGGTGCTCGGCAGTCTCTACCTGTTCACCCTGATGGGGCTGTTTGCCAAGCTGCTGACCGATATCGCCTACGTGGTCATCGACCCGCGTATTCAGTTCGAGTCCATGTCGAAATGAACGACCGCAAATCCAGTCCGACCCGGCCACCCGGTGGCGACACTCGTTACGAGGCGCGGGTGGGCATGGGCCCACAGCGGGAAAAGCCGGTGGCGCGCGGCCCCTATGCCCGTGCCTGGCGGCGTTTTCGCAGCAACCGGCGCGGCTATTACAGCCTGTGGATCTTCGCACTGATCTTCGGGCTCAGCCTGTTCGCCGAGTTCCTCTCCAACGACAAACCGCTGGTGGTGCAGTACGAGGGCGAATACTACTTCCCCATCGTGGTGACCTATCCGGAGACGCTTTTTGGCGGCGACTTCGATAGCGAGGCGGACTACCTGGACCCGTACGTGCGCGAACGGATTACGGTGGGCGACAACTGGGCGATCTACCCGCTCAATCCCTACAGTTACAACACCATCAACTACTGGGCGGAGAAACCCAACCCGGCCCCGCCGTCGGAGATGAATGCACTCGGTACCGACGACCGCGGGCGGGACGTGCTGGCACGGCTGATCTACGGCTTTCGCCTGTCGGTGCTGTTCGCCCTCGCACTCACCGCCGTCGGCACCCTGATCGGCATGGTCGCCGGGGCGGTCCAGGGCTATTTCGGTGGACGAGTCGACCTGTTTGCCCAGCGCTTTATCGAGGTGTGGGGCTCGATGCCGGAGCTCTACCTGCTGATCATCTTCGCCTCCATCTTCCAGCCGAGCATTCTGCTGCTCATCGTGCTGCTCAGCCTCTTCGGCTGGATGGGGCTGGCCGACTATGTGCGCGCCGAGTTCCTGCGCGGGCGCAACATGGACTATGTGCGCGCGGCCCACGCCCTGGGCGTACCCAACCGCTCGATCATGCTGCGGCACTTGATGCCGAACGCCATGACGCCGGTCATCACCTTTCTGCCATTTCGAATCAGCGGCTCAATCCTGGCGCTGACCAGCCTGGACTTCCTCGGTCTCGGCGTCCCGCCGACCACGCCGAGTCTTGGCGAGCTGCTGGCGCAGGGCAAGGACAACATCGAGGCATGGTGGCTCTCGATTACCACCTTCGGCGTGCTGGTCGGCACCCTGATGCTGCTTATCTTCATCGGCGAGGCCGTGCGCGAAGCGCTCGATCCGCGGCGGGGTTGATAAAGAATGTAGGAGCCCTTGGCATGGATTTTCGCGCCGTAATCGCGAAGCAAACGGCCTGCCACATTTTGGTTCTCGTTCCCACGCTCCGCGTGGGAACGTCGGTCGAGGCGCTCCGCGTCGAAATGCCCGGGCAACGGCTTCGGCTTCGGCTAAACATGGACGCAGAGCGTCCAGCCTGCATTCCCACGCAGAGCGTGGGAACGAGGGCGACAGAGGCCAGCCGCGCCACGGCTCCTGTGGGAGGGCCGTCCTCGGCGCGATTCCGGCGCGTAACGCCGGTTGTTTGCGGTGCCGCGGCGGCTTAACGCCGCCAAATCGCGCTGGGGACGGCCCTCCCACAAGGCTCCGGGCCGGCTCCCGGGCGTCTTGTTTGATAGAAGCGGCGGAAGCCGCGATTTTCCCGAGCGACGGTATCGCGGCTTCCGGCGCTCCTACGAACAGAGTTGAATGGGATAACAGGTAATGCCTGAACTGCTGGAGATCGACAACCTATCAGTCGCCTTCGGGCAACCCGGCGATCGGGCCTCCGTGGTGCACGGGGTTTCGTTTGCCGTGCGGCCCGGTGAGAAGGTCGCGCTGGTGGGGGAGTCCGGTTCCGGCAAATCCGTCACCGCGCTATCGGTGCTGCGCCTGCACCAGCCCGATCAGACCGAATACGGCAGTGGCCGGATTCTGCTGGAGGGGCGCGACCTGCTCAAGGTGCCGGAAGCGGACATGCGCCAGGTGCGCGGCCGCGACGTGGCGATGATCTTCCAGGAGCCAATGACATCGCTGAACCCGGTCTATCCCATTGGCGAGCAGCTGATGGAGCCGTTGATGCTGCATGAGGGCTTGGACCGGTCGGCGGCGCGGCGGCGCATGATGGAACTGCTGGGGCATGTCGGCATCCCGGAACCGCACAAGCGCTTCGACGCCTTTCCCCATATGCTGTCCGGTGGCCAACGGCAGAGGGTCATGATCGCCATGGCCCTGGCCTGCCGGCCCAAACTGTTGATCGCCGACGAGCCGACCACGGCCCTCGACGTGACGATTCAGAAGCAGATCCTCGCCCTGCTCAATCAACTGCAGGCCGAGTTCGGAATGGCGGTGCTGCTCATCACCCATGACTTGAACATGGTGCGCCACTTCGCCGACCGCGCGTGTGTAATGCAGAACGGTGAGCTGGTGGAGCAGGGGAGCGTGACAGAGCTGTTTCGGAATCCGCAGCACCCGTACACCCGCCACCTGCTGGCCAGTGAGCCGGAACCGCTGGTTAATGCCGCCGACCGGCAGGCCCTGGAGGGGCGGGAGCCGTTGATGGCGGGCGAGGACCTGCGTTGCTACTTCCCCATCAAGGCCGGTTTCTTCCGGCGCCAGGTGGGTGAGGTGCGGGCGGTGGACCAGGTCGACATCACGGTGCGTCCCGGTGAAACGGTGGGTATTGTCGGGGAGTCGGGCTCCGGCAAGTCGACACTCGGGATGTGTCTGTTGCGCCTGCAATCCTGTCAGGGGACCATTCAGTTCGACGGCCGGCGCATCGAGGCGCTCGGGGCCCGCGAACTACGCCCGCTGCGCCGTCACTTCCAGGTGGTATTCCAGGACCCGTTCTCGTCCCTGTCACCGCGCATGACCGTGGAGCAGATCATCGATGAGGGCGTAAAGCTGCATTTCCCGGAGCTGGATCGTACCGAGCGCCGCCGCCGCATCGTGCAGGTGATGGAGGAGGTCGGCCTCGAGGAGTCAATGCTGGATCGTTATCCCCACGAATTCTCCGGCGGACAGCGTCAGCGTATCGCCGTGGCTCGGGCCGTGGTGCTTGAGCCGAAACTGCTGTTGCTGGACGAACCGACCAGCGCCCTCGATGTCTCGGTGCAAAAACAGGTGTTGACCTTGCTGCGTGACTTGCAGGTCCGCCATCGCATGAGCTACCTGTTCATCTCCCATGACCTGCGCGTGGTGCGGTCCATTGCCCACCGGGTGTTGGTGATGCGGGAGGGTCAGGTGCTGGAGAGTGGGGCGACCGAACGGGTGTTCGATGCGCCGCAACACGAATACACGCGCTCGCTGCTGGATGCGGCGCTGCTGCGTGACATTGGGCAGGTGGCGAGCGCATGAGCGGGAATGATATCCGATTGGTACGTTGTCTTTACTGCGGGCGCGACGTGCCCGATGACCTGCCGGCCTGTCCGCACTGCGGTGCTCCGTCCCATTTCCAGCGCCGTAACCGGCTGGACGTGCGGCGCAAGTTCGTCATCTACTTCGTGGTGTTGACGGTGCTGGTGCTGGCGATCGCCTTTTGGGCACCGCGGTAAGAGAGAAAATCGCAGAGGACGGCCAATAGAACAGGATTTACAGGATTGATTCAGGATTAACAGGATGATTTCATGGTGATTAGCTATCTAACATCCTGTTAATCCTGAGAAATCCTGTTAATCCTGTACTATCTGAACTCAGATACTCCCCGACTGCTGCGTCACGTCGACGTAGAGGGTCAGGCGCTGACCCGGCTGCAGATACTTTTCGCCGCTCAGCTTGTTCCAGCGCTTCAGGCTGTCGACGCTGACCCGGAAGCGCTGCGAGATCCGCGCCAGGGAGTCGCCCTTGCGGACCGTGTAGCCGATCCGTTGACGCGTGTTGGAGTCAAAGGGATGGGTGAAATCGGCCGGATTGAAGGCGGCGCTCTGGGCCGTCTTGGTCCAGATCACGAGGTTTTGCCCGGGCCGCAGCGTATCGCGGGGCGCCATGCCGTTCCATTTGGCGAGGCTGGTCACGCTGACTCCATAGCGGCGGGCGATCTCCCACAGGGTGTCGCCCGTCTGCACCTGATAGTCGATCCGGTTGCCGTCCCGATCCTTGTCCTGCAGTTCGGCAAGGCGCTGTTCCGCACTGAGCTGATACCGTTTGAGATCGGTCCGGGCGACGGGGATGACCAGGCTCTGGCCGGCCCGGATCAGGTTGCCCCGGATGCCGTTGACCTTCCTGATCAAGGCCACGGTGGTCCGGTAGCGCTCGGCAATTACGCCCAGGCTCTCACCCTCACGGATCCGGTGGCGGGTCCAGTTGACCCGCTGCGGCGCCGGGTACTCCGCCAGTCGCTCCTGGAACTGGAGAGCACTTTCCCGCGGGAGCAGCAGGTGGTGCGGTCCACTCGGATCGGTCGCCCAGCGGTTGAACCCGGGGTTGAAACGGTAGACCTCTTCCACCGAGAGCTCGGCCAGTTCCGCCACCAGGTCCAGGTCGATCTGGGAGCCGACGTCGACGCTGGCCAGGTAGGGTTCGTTGTCAACGGCGGCCATGCTCAGCCCGTGGGCCGCCGGAGCGGCGGCAATCCGGCTGATCGCCAGCAGGCGTGGCACGTACCCGCGGGTTTCCCGCGGCAGATCCAGGGAGAAAAAGTCGGCCGGCTTGCCCTTTTGCCGATTGCGGCGGATGGCGCTTCGCACCGTTCCTTCGCCCGAGTTGTAGGCGGCAAGGGCGAGCAGCCAGTCGCCGTCGAACTCTTTGTGCAGGAACTGCAGGTAGTCGAGGGCGGCACGGGTCGACTCGGCGACATCGCGCCGGCCGTCATACCACCAGGTTTGCTGAAGACCGAAGCGCTTGCCGGTCGCCGGGATGAACTGCCAGAGCCCGGCCGCCCGGCCGTGGGAGTAGGCAAAAGGCTGGAAGGCGCTCTCCACCACCGGCAGCAGGGCCAGTTCGGCGGGCATGTCCCGTACCTCCAGCGCTTCGGTGATCAGGTAGAGATAGGGTCGGGCGCGTTCGACCACCCGCTCCAGATAGCCTTCGTGCCGGGCGAACCAGTCGATGTCGCTCTCCACCCGCGGGTGCTCGACGGCGGGTAGCTGGAAGTTGGCCCGCAGACGGTCCCAGAGGTCGACCGGATGGGTGCACTGCTGCGCCTTCAGGTCAGCCAGATGCGCCAGGGGATCGACCACCACGACAGCCGGTTCAGGCATCGGGATCGGTTCGGCGGGGACCTCGGTCTTGGTGGACTGGAGCAGGCACCCCGATAACACCACTAATAGCGGCGAGAGGGCGGCTAACCGAAAATATCTTATGTTGGACAGGGACATAGGGCGCAATTCTAATGAGGCGCCTTAAACGGCGCAAGCACGACTAACCGGTGGTTAGGCATCCTGCCGTTCAGCAGCCCCAATCTGCCATAGCGGCTAATTAATGGCTGTGATGCACGTCAAGTCGGGTGTGGAAAACGACGCTAGTCGAGGGTGTCCTTCCAGTGGCGGACTACGCCGAGTACTTCCGCGCCAGGCCGGAGGTGCCTGCCGGCAAACTGTTCGGCGGCGACGACCAGTGCGGGCTCATTATAGCGGAGAAACGGATTGGTTTGCCGCTCTTCTCGCAGCGTCGACGGCACGGTGGGATGGCCAGCGGCACGAAGCGCTTCGGCCGCGCGCCGTCGGGCCGATATGGCCGTGTTGCCCGGTTCGGCCACTGCGGCGAAGGCGAGGTTGGCCAGGGTGTACTCGTGTGCACAATAGACGAGGGTGGAATCCGGCAACGTCGCAATCTTCTCCAGGGAGGCGTGCATCTGCTGCGGCGTGCCTTCGAACAGGCGTCCGCACCCGCCCGTGAACAGGGTATCACCACAGAAAAGGGCTCCCGGAGCGGTGTAGCAGACATGGGTGCGAGTGTGGCCGGGGGTCTCCATTACGCGTAAGCTGATCCCGTCGGCCAGTTCGACCGTCGCGCCCTCACCGACCGGGCGGCTGACGGTCGTTATTCGAATATCGGCCGGCCCGTAAACCGGCACGTCGAAGCGGCTCAACAGCTCCGCGACGCCGCCGATATGGTCGGCATGATGGTGGGTGATCAGGATCGCGCCCGGTTCGAGCGCATCCCTCTCCAATGCAGCCAGCACGGGATCGGCGTCACCGGGGTCCACGATGGCGACCCGTCGACTGCCGGGCGCGCCGACCAGCCAGATATAATTGTCCTCAAACGCCGGGACACAGCGGACTGTCAGGTTCATGACCCGAAATCGTGGCAAACCGGCTGCGGGTCGTCAATTACGGAGGTGAAGTCGTTGTTCGGCGCCTATCGCTGTCAGGAAACCACCGGTCGGGTCTGGGAACAGCTGCGCGACTGGTATCGCACGCCACTGGGGGAGCGGGTGTCGGAGCAGGAACGGGACCTCCTCGCCAATGTGCTGCCCAACCTGTTTGGTTATTACCTGCTGCAGGTCGGTATGCCGGTGGAGACGGACCTGCTGTCCAGCAGCCGTATCTCTCGCCGTTTCGTCATTGATTCCGCCAGCACAACGATCCGTGCGCCCGGAGCCGAACGCTGCGTTGGCGAGCCGCACCAGCTGCCCATCCAGTCGGATAGCGTGGATGTTGTTCTGCTACCGCACACGCTCGAGTTTTCTTCCGAACCCCACAGTGTCCTGCGTGAGACCGAGCGGATGCTCATCGCGGAAGGACATGTTGTCATTCTCGGCTTCAATCCATGGAGTTTCTGGGGAGTGAGGCAGTTGTTCGGCCGGCGCAGCGGTCTGCCACCCTGGTGCGGCCAGTTCCTGTCACCGACCCGGGTCAGGGACTGGCTCGCGCTGCTCGGCTTTGGTACGGTACTCGCCCGCGGATTTCTGTACCGTCCCCCGTTGCAGCAGCAGCGGTTGATGGAGCGGCTGCGGTTCATGGAGCAACTGGGCGCGCGCGGTCCCTATCTGCCGGCGGGCGGCTATGTGCTCGTGGCAAAAAAACGCGTGGCCACTCTGACCCCGCTCCGCCGACGCTGGCGCCCGCGCCGTTCGCTGGTGGCGAGCGGCCTCGCCAAACCGACACTCAATACGAACCGGTTCTGATGCCTGTCGACTGTGAAGATACCGTTGAACTCTATACCGACGGCGCCTGCCGGGGAAACCCGGGGCCGGGTGGTTGGGGGGCCCTGCTGCGCTTCAAGGGGCGTGAAAGGGAACTCTATGGCGGCGAGGCCCAGACCACCAACAACCGCATGGAGTTGACGGCGGTGATCCGCGGCCTGGAGACACTGACCCGGGCCTGCCGGGTTCGGGTGACCACCGACTCCCAGTACGTGATGAAGGGGATCACGGAGTGGCTGCCCAACTGGAAGCGCCGCGGCTGGCGAACGGCCGACAAAAAACCGGTCAAGAACGTCGATTTGTGGCAGCAGCTCGATGCGGCGGTCAGCAGCCACCGGGTTGACTGGCAGTGGGTGCGTGGCCACTGCGGGCACCCTGAAAACGAGCGGGCGGACGCCCTCGCCAACCGGGGGATCGACGAGATGCTGCATAGGCAGTGACCCTGGGGCAGCACGCCGGACCAATAGAACAGGATTGACAGGATTTTTTCAGGATTGTCATGATGAAAAGGCTGGTAACTAAACAGCAAGTTCCTGTCCATCCTCAATAAATCCTGTTAATCCTGTCCCATTAATTGATCACAACTGGTCACAGCTATGCGCCAGATCGTCCTCGACACCGAGACCACCGGCCTCGAGACAGCCGAGCACCACCGCATTATCGAAATCGGTTGCGTTGAACTGCTCAACCGGCGGCTCACCGGCAATACCTTTCATGTCTATCTGCAGCCGGACCGGGCCATCGACGAAGGGGCGATGGAGGTCCACGGCATCACCAACGAGTTCCTGGCCGACAAACCCCGTTTTCCGGACATCGTCGAAGACTTCGTCAACTTCATCCAGGGCGGGGAGTTGATCATCCACAACGCCCCGTTCGATGTCGGCTTCATCAATTACGAACTGCGCCGGATGGGGGCCACCTGCAGCAACGTGGCCGAGTTCTGCAGCGTGCTCGACACCCTGGTCCTGGCGCGGCAGATGCACCCGGGCCAGAAGAACAATCTGGATGCCCTCTGCAAACGCTACGGCATCGACAACACCCATCGCGATCTTCACGGCGCTCTGCTCGACGCCGAGATCCTGGCTGACGTCTACCTGGCGATGACCGGGGGCCAGACCTCGCTGTCCCTCGGTGGCACCGCCGCTGCCGAATCGGCGGGGGAGGCTCCCGAGACGGTGCGCCGGTTGTCGTCCGACCGGGCCCCGCTCAAAGTGGTACGCGCCGACGCCTCGGAGCTGGCCGCTCATGCCAGCTGCATCGAGGCGGTGGACAAGGCAAGCGGCGGGGCCATCTGGAACAAACTGGAGCCGGCTTAGCCGCCTAGGCACGCGTGGCGCTTCCCGCCGCTCCCAAGGGCATACAGAGGCTCGCGTTGGGGGGGCAAACGACCCTTCCCGGTCAGTTTTTCACGGCCAATGCATCCCACTTGACCACTAGAAAACATTCTCGGAATAGCCGTCTATACTGGGTATTGAATGCCGCCGCCGGGCAGAACGCATGTCCGGCGGACAGGATTCTCCTAGTGGTTAGTTGCCGTGTTTCCTCCCCTGCGCTTATGCGCAACCCCTAGCCCTGTCCCCCGCAGGGCTTTTTTTTTTGCGCTTGGCCCACACCAGGACCAATTCAGCAATCGCTAACATGCGGCACCCGTAGAGTCGCGACCTTTTCTGTCAAGAAATCCGATCACGCTCTAGAGCACCGAACAGATAAAAGCTCGGAAGCTTCGTAGGATGGGCAAAGGAGCGAAGCGACGTGCCCTTCGATGCGATGTTGATGGGCACGCTGCGCTTTGCCCATCCTCTCGCTCGTTGCACTCGTTGGGTGTGGTGGGCGTAGCGAACACACCGCCTCTGCAAACGATGCGGTTCGTTCCTCACCGACATCCTACGACAACGGTGCCGGGGGCGTCGCTGTGGCGCTGCCCGAAAACGCCGAGCGCAGCCATGTAGGATGGGCAAAGCGCCGCCTATGCCGGTTGCATTGAGCCTGAACCTGACCGGCGCGTGCCCATCTACCGACACTGATGGGCACGCGCCGTAAAGCGATGGTGCCAAACCGAGCGGATGGGCGGCGGCGCTTTGCCCATCCTACGGGCTTCCCCAGGCTACGGGCTTCCCCCAGGCTGGGGCACCGACCGGTTTATCTGTTCGGTGCTCTAGTACTCTTGCGCAGTGATATTGACCGTTTCAGAGCCACCCAGAAGCGCCAAGACAACGCAACGCAGGATTGGCGCTTCTGGGTGGCTCCCTTCGGGCGGGCCGGGAAACGGTCGTCCGTGGTGTTGCAGGCGCTCCATCAACTGCAAGGTGCGTCTGCGGCCCATTTCCCGGCCCCGCTGAAACTGACAATATCACTGCAAGAGTACTAGCCCTAAAGTACGGTGCCGCCACGGCCGATACAGGGTGCGTTGGCCGGAATCATCCGGCGGGGCTGTTGGAGGGCCGACATGACGCAGGCTGCAAAGAAGAGCAGTGAGGCGGTGGGACGCTGGGTGACCTTTCGCCTGGAAAACGAGACCTACGGCATTGACGTGATGCAGGTTCGTGAGGTTCTGCGCGCTCCCGAAATTTCACCCGTCCCGGGGGCTCCCTCCTACGTGCTCGGCATCATCAATCTGCGCGGCAACGTGGTGGCCATCATCGACACCCGTAGCCGTTTCAGCCTGCCCCCCCAGGAGCCGGACGACGCCTCCCGCATCCTCATCCTGGAGGCGGGTGACCATGTCGTCGGTTTCATGGTCGACAGCGTGCGCGAGGTGGTCGAACTGCATGCATCCGACATCGAATCGGCACCGGATACGGGCAGCGGTGATTCGACCCGGTTTATCACCGGGCTGTGCAACCGCAAGGACGGACTGCTCATCCTGGTTGACGCCACCCGGCTGCTCTCCGAAGACGAGTTGGCTGAGCTGGCCTCCATCTAGTGTACTGTTTCACACTGTTTGGCACTTTCAGAGCCCCTCAAATGACTCAAGACAAGGCGCAATGCGCAGGCAATGACGAGTCCTTGTCAAGCATT
>JAWLGP010000037.1:0-33244 GCA_041685045.1 Gammaproteobacteria bacterium | reverse complement strand
TGCTCCGGCAAAACGGTTTCAAAGACTTCGCGAACGTCGGCAGCATCCAAGGCAGCAGCTCCGTTGGTAAATTGTGCCGCCATGAGATCACAAAACCGGGAAGCCCAGCATTGGGGAGGGTCGGGCCCGTACGATCCTGCAGAATCGACCACGGTGAAATGCCGTGGCCTCATTGAAGCATGTTGGGATCGTTGCCGGAATAGGCACGTTCCATCCATCCATCCATCCATCCATCCATCCATCCATCCATCCATCCATCCAACCGCGGCAAAACACCGTGGCCGTATTGAAACCAAGATGCGGCAGACGGCAAGGCGGACCTGTCCCCACGGTACTGCAGCACCCGAAGGAAGGAGAACACATGAATGACGAATACCTCGACGGCCCACACGCCCTGAACCCGTTCAGCCGCATTTGCAGCCGTTGCGCCCACAAGCACCTGACCCACCGCCACACGTGCGACGCTTTCCCGAACGGCATCCCCGACGAGATCTGGGATGGGGCAACGATCACACCGCAGCCTATCCCGGCGACCTCGGCATCCGCTTCGAGCAGCGCCAAGTGAAGTCATGATGAGACCTGACCGGCTGGCGAGTACTGCATCCCTTTGCGCTGGGCCGGCAGGCTATGGAGGTTTGCCGCTTGTCTCTGGGCGGCAATCCCTCCTGTGAAGCGCTTGAACAACTGATTGGATTGATCGCGAGTAGCGTCCCGGCGCCTTACGTCCTGGACGATCCTGCCCCCAAGGCAGGCGGCGACATGCCCGCCACCCACGATCATTACCTATTTTGGCAAGATTCAAACCGTAAATTAAGGTGGATCCGACATTAGCTGCTTCGAACAGGCCTAGCACCACCGCCCGCTGTTGGAGGAAGCGGGTGAAATTCGACCTTCACCACGGGGCGGTTGGGGAAAACCCAAAAGTGGATGAGTTGGTTTGCCGGCTCCCTCCCTGTGGGCTATGAATCGGCATGGACGAATTCCGTCCCAAGGGAGGACAAATGGAGACCTTCTGGATCACCCAGGTGGTCACGGTGGCGGTTGGACCGATGCTGTATGCCACCTTTTCGCGAAATAAAGCCGCGAGATCGCCGATGCACCGGGGATTTTCGTTCGTGTGGCCGCTGTTTGTCCTGTTCGGGGCACCGCTGACGGTTACACCCGGGCAAGTGGCCAAAGAACTGTTTGTGGTTGCCGGTCTTGTCGTCGCCATCTGGGCGGTCTGTGTCGCCGTGGTGTTGACGCGCCGCGACCGGGACCGCTAAGTCCTCTTTTCCCGTCCCTCGCCCGGATTGTCTCGCTCCGGCGCTCTAGAGCACCGAACAGATAAAATCCCGAACGGGGTGCAAGTCATTGATATTGGGGCGTCGGCCGCAGGGATGCGGCCGCCGAGCCTACAGGGATGTATTCACGGCGTCCCGAATATCAATGACTTGCACCTCGTCCCACGTAAGCTGATCGGTGCTCTAGCCCCTGCCCCCCGGCCTATGAAATAATCGTCCGTTCCTGTTTTCTTGCGGCGGTCAGGGAGTTGCCGCCTTTCAACCCATTGACGGAGGCAGTATGGACGACAACAAGCGGAAGGCGCTCAGCGCCGCCCTCAGCCAGATCGAAAAGCAGTTCGGCAAGGGATCGGTGATGCGCATGGGCGATTCCACGGCCGTGCGCGACATTCAGGCCGTATCCACCGGTTCGCTCGGTCTTGACCTGGCGCTCGGCATCGGCGGACTGCCGCGCGGGCGTGTCGTCGAGATCTATGGTCCGGAGTCCTCCGGCAAGACGACCCTGACCCTCCAGGTCATTGCCGAGGCGCAGAAGGTGGGCGGTACCTGCGCGTTTGTCGATGCCGAGCACGCGCTCGATCCGGTCTATGCCGAGAAGCTGGGCGTGAACGTGGACGACCTGTTGGTCTCCCAGCCGGACACCGGCGAGCAGGCGCTGGAGATCACCGACATGCTGGTGCGTTCCGGTGCCGTGGACGTGGTCGTGGTCGACTCCGTGGCCGCCCTGACGCCGAAGGCGGAGATCGAGGGCGATATGGGTGACTCCCACGTTGGCTTGCAGGCCCGGCTGATGTCCCAGGCGCTGCGCAAACTCACGGCCAACATCAAGCGCTCCAACACCCTGGTGATCTTCATCAACCAGATCCGCATGAAGATCGGGGTGATGTTCGGCAACCCCGAAACCACCACCGGCGGTAACGCGCTCAAGTTCTACGCCTCGGTACGCCTGGATATTCGTCGCATCGGCGCCATCAAGAAGGGCGACGAGGTGGTCGGCAACGAGACCCGGGTGAAGGTGGTCAAGAACAAGGTGGCGCCGCCGTTCA
This sequence comes from Gammaproteobacteria bacterium, assembly GCA_041685045.1. Classification (GTDB taxonomy): domain Bacteria; phylum Pseudomonadota; class Gammaproteobacteria; order Thiohalomonadales; family Thiohalomonadaceae; genus Thiohalomonas. The sequence goes on along the minus strand of JAWLGP010000037.1, from coordinate 30,915 downwards.
AGCAGACCGAGTTCGACATCCTCTACGGCGAGGGGATCTCCCGCGAAGGCGAGATCATTGACCTGGGCGTGAAGGAGGGCTTCGTGGAGAAGTCCGGCGCCTGGTACAGCTACGACGGCAACCGTATCGGCCAGGGCAAGGACAACGTCCGGCAGTTCCTCAGGGAAAACCAGGATATTGCAAAGGATATCGAGGGCAAGGTCCGGGCGAAACTGCTGCCGGCTACGACCAAGGCCGGTGAGCCCGAGGCTGAGGAAGTTTGAATTAACCGCAGAGACGCAGAAGCCTGTCCCTGCAGGGGGTAACGGAAGCGCTCTTTTCCCTGCGCTCTCTGCGTCTCTGTGGTGATACAAGGAATGGCCATGCCCCCAGAGGTACGCGAGGCGGCCATCCGGCTGCTGGCCCGGCGGGAACATTCCCGTCGGGAATTGTCGTACAAGCTGCGGCATCGGGGCTTCGCCGAGGCCCAAATCGAGGTGGTTCTCGATTGCCTCGAACAGGAGCGGCTGCTTTCCGATGAGCGCTATGCCGAGATGCTGGTGCGCTCCCGCAGCGAGGGTGGTTACGGGCCGCTGCGAATCCGGGCGGAGTTGAGAGAACGCGGCATCGACGGTGCCTTGATCGAGTGCCAGGTTGCCGCCGCAGCAGTGGATTGGGTTGGGCTGGCGCGACAGGTTCGCCGGCAGCGATTTGGCGAGGCGATCCCCGCCGAGTTCAAGGCCAAGGCCAAACAGATGCGCTACCTGCAGAACCGCGGGTTCGACGGGGAGCAGATTCGGGCCGCGGTGGGTGGATACGACGAGTTCGAGTAGGCGCCTGCGGGCGCATTTGGAAAAACAGGTATGAAGAGCAGCGCAGAGATCCGCACAGCGTTTCTGGAATTTTTCCGCGAGCACGGCCATGAAGTGGTCGTCTCGAGCCCGTTGGTGCCCGCCAATGACCCGACCCTGCTGTTCACCAACGCCGGCATGGTCCAGTTCAAGGACGTCTTCCTCGGCCTGGAGGAGCGTGGCTACAAGCGCGCTACCACGGTGCAGCGCTGCGTGCGTGCCGGCGGCAAGCACAACGACCTGGAGAATGTCGGCTACACCGCCCGCCACCACACCTTCTTCGAAATGCTGGGTAACTTCAGCTTCGGCGACTATTTCAAGCGCGAAGCGATCCAGTTCGCCTGGGATTTCCTGACCAAGACCTGTGGTCTGCCGCCGGAGAAGCTGTGGGTCACCGTGTTCGAGGACGATGACGAGGCGGCGGACATCTGGCTGAAGGAACTGAAGGTCGACCCAACCCGCTTCTCCCGCTGCGGCGCCAAGGACAACTTCTGGTCCATGGGCGATACCGGTCCCTGCGGCCCCTGCTCGGAGATCTTCTACGACCACGGCCCGAACGTGGCCGGCGGCCCGCCGGGCAGCCCGGACGAGGACGGCGATCGCTATATCGAGATCTGGAACCTGGTGTTCATGCAGTTCGACCGCGACGGGGCCGGCAACCTGAAGCCGTTGCCGAAGCCCTCGGTCGACACCGGCATGGGCCTGGAGCGCCTCGCCGCCGTGCTGCAGGGCGTTCACTCCAATTATGAGATCGACCTTTTTCAGCACCTGATCAAGGCGGTGGCGGCCTTGGCCGGCACCGATGATTTGGAGAACAAGTCCTTACGCGTGGCCGCTCCCGGCATCCATGCCTCCCGCGGTCTTAGTTCTTCCATGAACGTCATCGCTGACCACATCCGCTCCTGCGCCTTCCTGGTGGTCGACGGGGTGATTCCGTCCAACGAGGGCCGCGGCTACGTGCTGCGACGCATCATCCGCCGCGCCGTGCGCCACGGCCACAAGCTCGGCCTGCGTGAGCCGTTCTTCCACAAGCTGGTCGGCCCGCTGGCCGAGGTGATGGGCGACGCCTATCCGGAGTTGAACAAGGCCCGCGCCCAGGTGGAGCGCGTTTTGAGACAGGAAGAGGAGCGCTTCGCCGAAACCCTCGATCAAGGCATGGGCATCCTGGAGGAGGCGATTGCCGACCTCGAGGACAAGCAGATCCCGGGCGAGACCGCCTTCAAGCTGTACGACACCTACGGCTTCCCCGTCGACCTGACCGCCGACATCGCCCGCGAGCGCGGTCTTGCCGTCGATATGGCCGGTTTCGAGCGCGAAATGACCGCCCAACGCGAGCGGGCCCGCGCCGCCAGCCAGTTCAGCGGCGAGTATGCGTTCCAGCTGGAGATCGAGGGCAAGACCCTGTTCACCGGCTACGACACCCTCACGGACTCGGCCGAAATTCTCGGTCTCTATGTCGAAGGCAAGCCGGTCAATGTGATGCACGAGGGGCAGGAGGGGATGATCGTCCTCGACCGCACCCCGTTCTATGCCGAATCCGGCGGCCAGGCGGGCGACTGCGGCACCCTGAGCGCCGGCGAAGGCGCCTTCGACGTGCGCGATACCCGCAAGCTGGGCGAGGTGTTCGCCCATTTCGGCATGGTCAGCCATGGCGAGCTGCGCAAGGGCACGGCGGTCGAGGCTCATGTCGATCCCGACCTGCGCCGCGATACCGGCTATCACCACTCCGCGACCCACCTGCTGCATGCGGCGCTGCGCCGTATTCTGGGCGAGCACGTGCAGCAAAAGGGCTCGCTGGTCGCCTCCGACCGGCTGCGCTTCGACTTCTCCCACTACGAGGCGATCGCCCCCGAGCAGTTGCGGGAGATCGAACGTCTGGTGAACGTGCAGATCCGCGAGAACCTGCCGGTGCAGGCCGAAGTGATGGGCCTCGACGCCGCCAAGGCGACCGGCGCCATGGCGCTGTTTGGCGAGAAGTATGGCGACGAGGTGCGGGTGCTGCGCATGGGCGACTTCTCCGTCGAACTGTGCGGCGGCACCCATGTCGCCCGCACCGGCGACATCGGATTCTGTCGCGTTGTGTCCGAGGGCGGTGTCGCCGCCGGTGTACGCCGCATCGAGGCGGTATGCGGACCACGCGCCGAGGCGCTGCTGGACGAAAACGACGAAAGGCTCGACCGGGTCGCAGCACTGGTCAAAGGCGGTCGCGACAATGTAGTGAACAAGGTGGAGCAACTGCTCGACCGCAGCCGCGCGCTGGAAAAGGAACTTGAACGCCTCAAGGCCCAACTGGCCAGCGCCCAAGGCTCCGACCTGGCCGCGCAGGCGGTCGAAATCAACGGTACCAAGCTGCTTGCCGCCAAACTGGATGGCGTCGATCCCAAGGCCCTGCGCGAGACCGTCGATCAGCTCAAGAGCAAGCTCGGCTCGGCCATCGTTGTGCTCGGCGCCGCTGCCGACGGCAAGGTCAATCTGGCGGCCGGGGTCACCAAGGACCTTACCGACCGGGTGAAGGCGGGCGACCTGGTCAACGCCGTGGCGCAGCAGGTGGGCGGCAAGGGCGGCGGTCGGCCCGATATGGCCATGGCCGGCGGCACCAACCCGGCCGCGCTGGACGCGGCTCTGGGCTCGGTCGAGGCCTGGGTCAAAGGACGGCTGGGCGGCTGAACCCTTTAAATTAAGTGCTTTTTATTGTTTAATCACTGCCTTTTATCGGCAACGGCTGTTATATGGCGTTAATCGTACAGAAATACGGCGGAACCTCCGTCGGTTCCGTGGATCGGATCGAGAACGTCGCCAACAAGGTGAAGGCGTTCCGTGATCGGGGCGACGACGTCGTGGTCGTGGTTTCGGCGATGAGCGGCGAGACTAATCGCCTGGTTGAACTGGCCCGCGGCGTCAGCCCCGAGCCCGATGCACGTGAGATGGACGTGTTGCTCTCCACCGGCGAGCAAGTGACCATCGCGCTGTTGTCCATGGCCCTGAAGCAGCGCGGCTGCGACGCCCGCTCCTACACCGGCGCCCAGGTACACATCCTCACCGACAGTGCGCACAGCAAGGCCCGCATTCTGAAGATCGACGAGGTGCGCGTACGCGCCGATCTCGATGCCGGCCGCGTGGTGGTGGTGGCCGGCTTCCAGGGCGTCGACGAGCACGGCAATATCACCACCCTCGGTCGCGGCGGTTCCGACACCACTGCGGTGGCACTGGCCGCGGCGCTGAAGGCCGACGAGTGCCAGATCTACACCGATGTCGATGGCGTTTACACCACCGACCCACGTGTGGTGTCGCAGGCGCGGCGCCTCGACCGCATCACCTTCGAAGAGATGTTGGAGATGGCCAGCCTCGGTTCCAAGGTGCTGCAGATCCGCTCGGTGGAGTTCGCCGGCAAGTACAATGTCCCGCTTCGGGTCCTCTCCTCCTTCCAGGAAGGGCCGGGCACGCTGATCACTTACGAGGAAGACGGAATGGAAGAACCGCTGATTTCCGGGATCGCCTTCAACCGCGACGAGGCCAAGCTGACGATTCAGGGCGTGCCCGATCAGCCCGGTGTGGCCTACCGGATCCTCGGACCCATCGGCGAGGCCAATATCGAGGTCGACATGATCGTGCAGAACGTCAGTGCCGACGGTTCGATGACGGACTTCACCTTCACGGTTCACCGAAACGATTACGAAACAGCGCTCGGCCTCCTCAAGCAGGTGGCCGGCGAGGTCGGCGCACGGGAGGTGACAGGCGACAAAAAGATCGTCAAGATTTCCCTGGTGGGCGTCGGCATGCGTTCCCACGCGGGTATCGCCAGCACCATGTTCCAGGCCTTGGCGAAGGAAGGCATCAATATTCGAATGATCTCCACCTCGGAAATCAAGATTTCGGTGGTGATTGACGAGAAGTATCTCGAACTCGGTGTGCGCGCGTTGCACTCCGCGTTCGATTTGGACCAGGAGCCGGCCGAGGGGCCGGAGGCGTAAGGAAGCGCACACACAGAGGCGCCGCACCTTTTGAGGTGAAGGTTGTCCAACAAAACGGTGCGCGGCGGTGTGCCGTGCCTTTGGGATAAGACGGATTGGAACAGGAGACAGTGAGCGATGTTGATTTTGACTCGGCGGGTAGGTGAAACCCTCGTAATCGGCGACGAGGTAACCGTGACCGTCCTTGGCATTAAGGGTAATCAAGTGCGCATCGGCGTCAATGCACCGAAGGACGTTTCCGTGCACCGGGAAGAGATCTACGAGCGTATTCAGCGCGAAAAGGCGGAAAAACAGGAAGAAGCAGCTTCCTGATTCAGTAGGCCTTTACGACGGCGGGATCAACTAGTATCCTTTGCCGCCTTGGAGAGATGGCCGAGAGGCTGAAGGCGCTCCCCTGCTAAGGGAGTATGGGGTTAATAGCTCCATCGAGGGTTCGAATCCCTCTCTCTCCGCCAAACACGCGGCCGGAAGGCCGCCTGTTTGTGGATATGGTCGATGAGCGTTTTGGGGTGTCAATCGTCGCAGAAGCGGGTTGACAGGGCTTGTCGAGATAACCATAATTCACGCCCTTCAAACACGCGCCCGTAGCTCAGCTGGATAGAGTACCTGGCTACGAACCAGGCGGTCGGAGGTTCGAATCCTTCCGGGCGCGCCAATTAAACAAGGGCTTAGGGAAAGCGGCGTGAGCCGCAACAAAAAGGCAACAAAATAGCAACAAAACCCTAAGCACCTTGGGTCGTATAAAAAACCCCCGCCGGACGCTCCGACGGGGGTTTTTTGTTTCTGCGGCCTTGCCGTTTTCGGTGAGAGCGCCCGGCTAGTTGCCCTTGGAACCGAGCGCCCGCAGGTGGTTTTTGACCACCATCGGCAGGTCCTTGCGTTTGACGTAGCGCCAGCGCATCGCCTCGGTCCGGTGTCCCCCCTTGTTGGTGGGCGTGCCGCCGGCGGCGGCGGCCTCATCGGTCAATGCGGTGGCCCGAATGTCGCGCAGCCGATAACCGTACTCATCGAGCCCCGCGGCCGCACGAGCGGCGTTCCACCGATCGCGCAGTTGGTCCACCGTGATCCGCTGTCCGCGCAACGAACGATTCGTTGCGAAACTCCGCGCCGCTCCCATCGCCAGCGCCTCGGCGAGATCGTGGCGCTTGAGGCGCTTGCGCCAAGCGGTCTCTGAGATCCCGAGGGTTTTGGCAATGGCATTACCGCTCATCGTCTCCGCCTTCTCGACCGTCAGCCAGTCGGGCGCCCCTTTCTTGCGGGGCAGCACGGGGTGGACCACCAGGTAAGGTGAGATGACCCCCTGCTTGCGTTTGAAACGGCGGAACCATTCGATGAGGCGGCTAAGGTGCCCCTCTTCGTCCTTCTCGATCCGCAGCAACTGACCCGTTTTCGTGTTGATGAACTCGACGAAATCACCGGTTTCGTTGGTATGTGTCTCGGTGAGGCTCAGCACGTCGTCGACCCGGGCCGAGACGATGTAGGCGAAGTCGATCACCTTCGAGTACACCTCGGACATGAATTCCAACTTCGACATGATGGCGTTGAGGTGGGGGTGTTCGATGTAGACGTCGCGTTCCGGCGTCGGCAGTGCCTTGATCAGATCACACGGATTGCGGCTTAGCACGCCGTCAATTTCGACGGCGTAACCGAACAGCCTGGCCAAGGCGTCCCTGCGCGTGTTTCGCCATGAAGGGTTGTCCTTGGACGTGGCAAGGTGCTGACGCAGAAGCATCGGGCCGAGTTCCGGATGGGCGAATTCTGACAAGGGGAGTTGCAGGACCGGGTCCTCCTCGGCGAGGCGCAGGGCCGTGTCGTAGTCGCTGCGGGTACTTTCAGCGAGCGGCTTGGTTCCGCCCTTGCGCTTCAGCTCAGGGAGTACCTCGCGCCGGAATCCCCGAATGTACTGGTCGAGGGTGATCGCAACTTGGCCCCCGGCGACGCGCAGACGCTGGACCAGGTTGGCCGCCTGGGCAGCCATCGCCTCGGTGAGGAGCTTCGGGTAGACGACGGCATGGAGTTGGCGCGCTTCGGCTTCGGTGAACGCCCCGATAGACAGAATGACCCCCGTGCCGGGGTGACGGATGCGATAACTCCAACCGGGACGAGCGGGCGGATACAGGCCCTCTGGGAGCCCGCGGTTCCCCTTTTTGCGTGGACGGCTCATTGATTAGTCTCCCCGCGCCGAAAACGCTGCCAGGACGGCTTGAGCGCGAGCCGTCGGAGACTGCTGGGGGATCGCGTGCGGGTCCACGTACCAGCGCTGTCCTTCTTTCTTTCCCACCAAGGCGCCTGAGCGAATCCGCGCAATGATCGTCCTCCGATCAGGGGCGGAGCCTTCGGCATAGCACTGCTGTTGATACTGCTTGACTGTCATCCAAGTCATTGGCCTACCTTCCGTTCAAAACTCAAGGGCGAATGGAGTGGTTGCACCAGAGTCGGTGCGCAGGTAGGTCCGTACCTGGCTCACGCCAGACGGCCTCGATGGTAGGCCCCACAAGAAGGGTATGACGCCCTTCCAGCAGGAAGCTGCTCAGCAGCCATGGTCAGACTAGCAAAGGCTTACGTGTTTAAGCAACAACAAAACTGGAGAAAAAACAGAAGCTTATCTGTATCGTATGTACGTATGATATGTACGGTTCATGTTTTCCGAATCGTACTTTGTAGCTGGGCGGTGGTTGGGAGTAGGAACGGAGAGAACCGGGGCCTCGGAGAGCCGGGCTCCTGTACACACGCTCAACTGGGGTTGCCTTTAAGCTTTAGGCTCAGCAGGGTAGTGCCATACACTTGTACGCCAGTTTTCTTGGTGGCCGGGCAAAGACGGTTCACAAAAAAGGGGATGGAGTCTGCATGCCTGACAGGACGATCAACCAAAACCCGGAGCAGAGGGCACGCGACCGCATCGATCAGCAGCTTATCGAGGCGGGTTGGAACGTTCAGGGAAACAAAAAGATCGACTTCAACGCCGGTGTAGGCGTGGCTGTGCGCGAGTATCAGACCGACGTCGGCCCGGCCGACTATGTCTTGTTTGTGGATCGGCAGGCGGTAGGGGTAATCGAGGCCAAGCCCGACGACTGGGGCCACAAGATCACCACGGTCGAGGAGCAGTCGACCGGGTACGCCAAGGCTACCCTGAAGTGGGTAAAGAACAAAGAGCCGCTGCGGTTTGTCTACGAAAGCACCGGCGTCATCACCCGCTTTACCGACGGCCATGACCCCCACCCCCGCTCCCGGGAGGTGTTCAACTTCCACCGTCCCGAAACACTGGCCGAGTGGCTGGAGCAACCGGCCACCCTGCGTGCTCGGCTGCAAGCCCTGCCGCCGCTGAACCACGACGGCCTGCGCGACTGCCAGATCGCAGCCATCGAGAATCTGGAAGACTCCTTCAAGGCCGATAGGCCCCGCGCCCTGGTGCAGATGGCCACCGGCTCCGGCAAGACCTACACCGCCATTACGTCGGTTTACCGGCTGCTCAAGCATGCCGACGCGAAGCGCGTCCTTTTCCTGGTCGATACCAAGAACCTTGGCGAGCAGGCGGAGCAGGAGTTCATGTCCTTCCTGCCCAATGACGACAACCGCAAGTTCACCGAGCTGTACACCGTACAGAGACTGAAATCGGCCTACGTCGCCAAGGACAGCCAGGTCTGCATCAGCACCATCCAGCGCATGTACTCCCTGCTGAAGGATGAGCCGCTGGATGAGGCGGCCGAAGAGACGAACCCGGCCGAACAGCTCACCAAGCCCAAGCAGCCGCTGCCGGTGGTTTACAACCCGAAGATCCCGCCCGAGTTCTTCGACGTCGTCATCATCGACGAATGCCACCGCTCCATCTACAACCTGTGGCGCCAGGTGATCGAATACTTCGACGCCTACCTGATCGGCCTCACCGCGACCCCGGACAACCGTACCTACGGCTTCTTCCGCAAGAACGTCGTGAGCGAATACAGCCACGAAAAGGCGGTCGCGGACGGCGTCAATGTCGGCAATGAGATCTATCTCATCGAAACCGAGCGGAGCAAACGCGGTGGCACCCTCAAGGCCCGCCAGCAGGTGGAGCGGCGCGAGCGCCTCACCCGGGCCCGGCGCTGGGAAACCCAGGACGAGGACGAGGCCTACAGCGCCAAGCAGCTCGACCGCGACATCGTCAACCCGGACCAGATCCGCACCGTGATCCGCACCTTCAAAGCCAAGCTGCCGGAGATCTTTCCGGGCCGCAAAGAGGTGCCCAAGACGCTCGTCTTCGCCAAGACCGACAGCCACGCCGATGACATCATTCAGACCGTGCGTGAGGAGTTCGGGGAGGGTAATCAGTTCTGCAAGAAGGTAACCTACAACGCCGATGAGGACCCCAAGTCCGTGTTGGCCCAGTTCCGCAACGACTACTACCCGCGGATCGCCGTCACGGTGGACATGATCGCCACCGGCACCGATGTGCGGCCGCTGGAGTGCCTGCTGTTCATGCGCGACGTGAAGAGTCGCAACTACTTCGAGCAGATGAAAGGCCGCGGCACCCGCACCCTGGACGCCGACGGCCTGAAAAAGGTCACCCCTTCAGCCACCGCCGCCAAGACCCACTACGTGATCGTCGATGCCATCGGCGTGACCAAGTCCTTGAAAACGGCGAGCCAACCCCTGATCACCAAGCCATCGGTCCCGCTCAAGGACTTGGCCATGGGGGTAATGATGGGCGCCCGGGACGAAGACACCGTCTCGTCACTGGCCGGACGACTCGCCCGCCTGGATAAACAGCTCGATGCCAAGGAGCAGGACCGTATCCGGGAGGCTGCCGGCGGGGCCAGCCTCACCAGCATCGTCGGCGCCCTGGTCCAAGCCATTGACCCCGACGCCGTGGAAGTGAAGGCCCGCGAGATCGCCGGCGTGACACCGGACGGCGACCCCGGCGAAGACGCCCGCAACAAAGCCCGCGATCAGTTGGTGGGCCAGGCCGCCAAGGTGCTCACCGGCGATCTGATAGGGTTGATCGACTCCATCCGGCGCGACAAGGAACAGACCATCGACCACGACAACCTCGATAGCCTCTTACGTGCCGAGTGGGCCGGCGACAGCGCCGAGAACGCGAAGGCGATGGCCGAGGAGTTCGAGGCGTACCTCACGGAGCACCGGGATGAAATCGAGGCGCTGACTATCTATTTCCTGACTCCGGCCCGCCGCGCCGAGGTGACCTACAGCATGGTCAAGGAACTGCTGGAGCGGTTGCGCCAGGACCGCCCCAAACTTGCGCCGCTGCGCGTCTGGCAGGCCTATGCCCACCTGGATGACTACAAAGGCGACAACCCCGTGAGCGAACTCACCGCCTTGGTGGCGCTGGTCCGCCGCGTCTGCGGTCTGGACGCGACCCTGGCGACCTATAGCGCCACCGTGCGCCGCAACTTCCAGAACTGGATCATGGCCCACCACAGTGGTGCCGGTGAAAAATTCAGCGAGGAGCAGATGGCCTGGCTGCGCATGATTCGCGAGCACGTCGCTAGCTCTTTCCACATCGAGCGCGACGACCTGGAGATGGCGCCATTCGACGCCCAAGGCGGGATGGGGCGCATGTACCAGCTGTTTGGAGACAAGATGAACCAGGTACTTGAAGAGTTGAATCGGGAGTTGGTGGCGTAATGGCTCTAGGTCTCACGCCACGAGAGATCGTGGCAAAAGGTGAATATCCGCTGCTCGTCATCGCGTCCCATTGGGTACGGGTTCCATTGTCCGATGTTGCAGTCGTTCAAAATGGTTTCGCATTCAAGTCGGAATTTTTTGATCGCGAGAAAGGGATGCCGCTGATCAGGATACGGGATATTGAACAACACGAAACAGAGCACCGTTTCAATGGCAGCTATGACGATGCATACGTTGTTAGAAAAGGTGACATTCTGGTCGGGATGGATGGCGACTTCTTGGCTGCTCACTGGCGCGGGCCAATAGCGCTCCTCAATCAACGGGTATGCCGACTAACTCCCGCAAGCAAGCACTTTGACGACAAGTTCTTCTTCCTTTGCCTGCAACCATATCTGAATGCCATTAATGCTGAGACTTCATCGGTAACAGTGAAACACCTCTCGTCGAGGACGATTGAGGAAATTCCTCTGCCTTTGCCACCCCTCAAAGAACAAAACCGCATCGTCGCCAAGATCGAGGAACTGTTCTCCGAATTGGACAAGGGCATCGAGGCCCTCAAGACCGCCCGCGAGCAATTGAAGGTCTACCGCCAGGCCGTGCTCAAACATGCCTTCGAGGGAAAACTCACCGCCGAGTGGCGCGAAAAGAACAAGGACAAGCTCGAATCCCCTGAGCAGCTTCTCGCTCGCATTCAAGAGGAGCGCGAAGTCCGCTACCAGCAGCAACTCGCAGAGTGGAAAGCTGCCGTCAAGGCGTGGGAGTCCAAGGGTAAGCTGGGTAGCAAACCCTCGATGCCAAAGGCCCCTGCCGAGGTATCGCTGTTGTCTGACGGCGGACAGCCTGCGCTGCCGTATGGATGGTGCTGGGCTCCGATTTCGCTGTTCCTGTCGCTGGACAAGAAGCCGATGACGACCGGGCCGTTCGGCACGATGTTGAAAAAGACTGAACATAAGTCATCTGGAGTGCCGGTGTTAGGGATAGAAAATATCGGTAAAGGAAAGTTTGTTCATGGCAACAAGATTTTTGTTTCAGAAAAGAAGGCGGGGGAATTGGCGAGCTTTGAGGTGAGTCAGGGAGATATCTTAATTTCGAGGTCTGGAACAGTCGGTGAGATTTGCGAGATTCCAACTGGGTTTGATAAGGCTTTAATTTCGACGAACCTGTTGAGAGTTTCTTTAAACCAGAAGGTTATTTTGAGCCAGTTCTTCGTTCTTATGTTTCAGGGCGGTGGCGTCAAGATGCAGGTAAAAGAGCTATGCAAGGGCTCATCCCGTGAATTCCTAAATCAATCGATTTTAAAGTCAGTATCCTATCCGCTATGCGGAGTACAGGAACAGTTTGCGGTAATCCGCGAGGTGGATGCGAAGTTTTCTCGCGTTGACAATCTATCCGAGGAAATTGACGATGCTGTTGTCAGGCTCGAAGCCCTCCGCCAATCCATCCTGAAAAAAGCCTTCTCCGGCCAACTCGTTCCTCAGGACCCCAACGACGAGCCCGCCTCGGTGCTGCTCGAACGCATCAGGGCGGAAAAGGCGAACCAGGCCAAGGCCGGCAAGAAAACTAGAAGGAAACAGGTTGCATGAGTACTTTCGATAGCACCAAGACCCCGCTACCCGAGATCATCAAGCAGATCACCGAGGGCAAAGTGCAGTTGCCGGACTTTCAGCGTGGCTGGGTCTGGGACGACGATCATGTCCGCTCACTGCTGGTGAGCGTGGCGCGCTCGTTTCCTGTCGGTGCGGTGATGCTGCTGGAGACCGGCGGCGATGTGCGTTTTCAGGTGCGGCCGATCGAAAACCTCACCTTCACCGGCGAGGTTCCAGAGCCTGAGCGGCTGATCCTCGACGGTCAGCAGCGCCTGACCTCGTTGACCCAAGTTCTGGCGCTGGACACACCGGTGAAGACCTTCAATGAGAAGGGTAAGCGCATCGACCGCTATTACTACGTGGATGTCGAGGCTGCCCTGGATGATCGCCTGGACGAGGCGTTTATTGCGGTGGAGGCGGACAAGACGATCAGGACCAACTTCGGCCGCGACATCAAGACCCAGGTCAACGCATCCGGCCGGGAGGTCGCGCTGGATTTCTCTACGCCGCAGAAGGAGTGCGAGGCCTTCTTTTTTCCCTGCAGCCAGATCCTCAATTCCGACGCCTGGGAGGAGAGCCTGCAGGAATATGCCCCGGAGAAGTTTGGCGAGTACATGCAGTTCCGGAAAAAGGTGCTCAATGCCTTCCGAAGCTATCAGTTGCCGCTGATAGCACTCGGCAAGACCACCAGCAAAGAGGCGGTCTGCCTGGTGTTCGAAAAGGTGAACACCGGAGGGGTCCCGCTTTCCGTGTTCGAACTGGTCACCGCCAGTTTCGCGGCCGACGGCTTCAACCTGCGCGACGACTGGTACGGCAGTACCTTGCGCAAGGTCACCGGCCGCGCCGAACGGCTCCAGGCAGAGCCCATCCTCAATGGGGTGGAGCCGACCGACTTTTTGCAGGCCGTAAGCCTTCTGCAGACGCTGACGCGCCGCCGCGCCGATCTGGCCGCTGGCAAGAGTGGCAAGGCCGTCTCGGCGGTGAGCGCCAAGCGCGTGGCCGTTCTGTCGCTCACGTTGGAGGAGTATCGGGAGTGGGCGCCGGAGGTGGAGAAAGGCTTTCTGCTGGCTGCCAAGTTCTTGCGCAAGCAGTGCTTCTTCGCGGCACGCGATCTGCCTTATCGCACACAACTGGTACCGCTGGCGGCGGTCCTGTCGCAGCTCAAAGAGCGCTGGCTGGAACCGAAGATTTACGACCGGCTGAGCCAGTGGTTCTGGTGCGGGGTACTGGGTGAACTCTATGGCGGTGCGGTAGAGACCCGGATCGCCAATGACCTGGAGGAGTTGCTGACCTGGATCGATGACGGCGGTGACGAGCCCCGTACCATCTACGAGGCCGCCTTTCAGCCGAGCCGGCTGTGCACCCTGCGCTCACGCCTCAGTGCCGCCTATAAAGGCCTCAACACCCTGGTCCTGCGCGAGGGAGCCCAGGACTTTTTCTGGAAGGCCACCATTCAAGAGCTGGATCACGAAGAGGTGGCGCTGGACATTCACCACATCTTCCCCAAGGTCTGGTGCGAGCAACAGGGGATCAAACCGGCGGTGTTTAACTCGATCATCAATAAGACCCCGATCTCCTACAAGGCCAACCGCATGATCGGCGGCAAGGCGCCTTCCAGCTATCTGGCATCGATACAGGCCCACAAGCAGGTAGGGCTGGGTGAGCAGGGCATGAACAAGATCCTGGCGAGTCACTGCATCGATCCGGCGGCACTCCGTGCGGACGATTTCGACCGCTTTTATGCCCGCCGCCAGGAGAGCCTGCTGGCGATGGTTGAACAGGCCATGGGCAAGGCCGTCGAGCGCGATGCTACCGAAGATCGTGATGAGGAGTCGGAAGACGAGCCGCAAGCCATGGGGAGTCCCGCATGACCACAGCACCTATCGTTTCCAAGGTCTGGAGCTTTTGTACCACCCTGCGCGACGACGGGGTTGGCTACGGCGACTATCTGGAGCAGCTCACCTACCTGATCTTCCTGAAGATGGCGGATGAGTATTCCAAACCGCCCTACAGCCGGGAGGTGGGTATACCCAAGAAGTACAGCTGGCAGAGCCTGAAGAGCAAGCGCGGCGCCGAGCTGGAGGGGCACTACATCGAGCTGCTGCGACAGCTGGGCAGCCAAAAAGGGATGTTGGGGCAGATCTTCACCAAGGCGCAGAACAAGATCCAGGACCCGGCCAAGCTCTACCGTCTCATCGACATGGTCGACAGCACCCAGTGGGTGATGATGGGCGCGGACGTCAAAGGCGACATCTACGAGGGGTTGCTGGAACGCAACGCCGAGGACACCAAGTCCGGCGCTGGCCAATACTTCACCCCGCGCGCCCTGATCCGGGCCATGGTCGAATGCGTACGCCCCGACCCGCGCAAAACCATCGCCGACCCGGCCTGCGGTACAGGAGGATTCTTCCTCGCCGCCTACGATTTCATCACCAACCCGGAGAACTACCAGCTCGACAAGGCCCAGAAGGCGTTCCTCAAGCACGAGACCTTCCACGGCAACGAGATCGTCGCCAATACGCGGCGCCTCTGCCTGATGAACATGTTCCTGCACAACATCGGCGAGATAGACGGCGAAAGCCTTGTCTCACCCAATGACGCGCTGGTGGCCCCCAGCCCCGAAACGTTTGACTACGTCCTGGCCAACCCGCCCTTCGGCAAGAAAAGCTCCATGAGCTTTACCAATGAGGAGGGCGAGCAGGAGACCGACGACCTGACCTACAACCGGCAGGACTTCTGGGCGACCACGTCGAACAAACAGCTCAATTTCGTCCAGCACATCCGTACCATGCTCAAGAGCACCGGCCGGGCCGCGGTCGTCGTGCCGGACAACGTGTTGTTCGAAGGCGGCGCCGGCGAGACCATCCGCCGCAAGCTGCTGGAGAACACCGACCTCCACACGATCCTGCGCCTGCCTACCGGCATCTTCTACGCCCAGGGCGTGAAGGCGAACGTACTCTTTTTCGACAACCGTGAGGCGAGCCCAAACCCCTGGACCAAGGAGGTTTGGTATTACGACTACCGCACCAACATCCATCACACGCTGAAAAAGAAGCCGCTGCGTTTCGACGACCTCCGCGACTTCATCGCCTGCTACAACCCGGAGAACCGCCACAAGCGCAAGGCAACGTGGCACCCGGAGAAAAATCCGGAAGGCCGCTGGCGCAAGTACACCTATGAAGAGCTGATCGCCCGGGACAAGACCAGCCTCGATCTGTTCTGGCTCAAGGACAAGAGCCTCACCGATTTGGACAACCTGCCTGAACCCGATGAGTTGGCCGAAGAGATCATCGAGAATCTGGAGGCCGGCCTGAACAGCTTCCGCGAGGTGCTGGCGGGCTTGAGCAAAGCGGTCTAGCGGGTCCTGCTTGACCGGCCACTGGTGCTATCCGGGTGTTTGCATGAGCAGCGAGTGATACTCGCTGCTTGTGCCTCAGAGGACCATCAAGAAGAAGAAAGAGGGAGTTTGTGGCTTACGACATCATCGGGGACATCCACGGGCACGCCAGGAAACTGGAACAATTGCTCGCCCAAATGGGCTATGAAGCGGTGGACGGGGTCTATCAGCACCCCAGCCGCAAGGCCGTCTTCGTCGGCGACTTTATTGATCGGGGTTCTGAACAGAAGCGCGTCCTCGACATTGTCCGCCCAATGGTTGAGCAGCGCCACGCCTATGCCGTGCTCGGCAACCATGAGTTCAACGCCATCTGCTACCACACGCGCCACCCGCTTACCGGTGAATGGCTGCGGCGTCACACGGAAAAAAATTTCGACCAACACGCCCGCTTTCTTCGTGAATTCCCGGAAGGGGAGGCCGCGACGCGAGACGTGATCGAATGGTTCAAGACCCTGCCGCTGTTCCTGGAAATCAATGGCTGCCGGATTGTCCACGCCTGTTGGAACCAGGCCAGCATCGACCGTCTGAAGACGCGTCTGACGTCGGACAACTGCCTGACCGATGAGCTGATAGCGGAGGCAGCGACCGAGGGGACCCAGGCATTCGAGAACATCGAAACGATCCTGAAGGGGCCTGAGATCAAGCTAGCGAACGGCGCCACCTTCGAAGACAAGTCCGGCCACGTTCGCGACAGCGTACGCGTCCGTTGGTGGGGCACCGCTCCAGCGGACGTTGCCTCTGCAGCCTTTCATATCGCCCACGTTCCTGAAGAGGTGCGAGACATCCAACTGGGTGACTTCGGCATGGATATGTACCCGGTGCCTGCCCCCTCTGAGCACCACTTGCCGGTCTTCTTTGGCCACTACTGGTGCAGCGGCGATCCCCAGCCGCTAGCGGCCAATGTCGCCTGCGTGGACTACTCGGCCGGGGAAAATGGCCCCCTGGTCGCCTACCGCTGGGCCGGACCGGGCGCCCTTTCCTCCGACAGCTTCATGATGCATACAACGGAAACAACCAAGGAGAGCCGATGAGTTACAGCAAGGGAGAACGGGTAATCCACCCGGCCAAGCGCGATTGGGGGCTGGGGGAAGTACTGGAGGAGTGCACCGGGGACACCGTAGTGGTTTTTTTCGCCAACGCCGGCCGTAAGGTGCTCAAGCTTTCGATGGCGAACCTGCAGCGGGTCAGTGGAGCCGATGCTGAAAGCGCATTGCTAGATAACCTCAGCGACGCCTCAAGAAGTGCTGACGGGCGACGCCATCTCGGTCTGCCTGAGGCTGTGCAGCAGTTCCGCCGCCTGTTTCCCCTGGGATTTGAGGATCCGCAGTACTTGGAATATGAACGCGATTACAAGGTGGCAGCCCACGAATTAACCGTGGAGTTGCTCGACAAAGAGCCATTCTGCGAGTTGCTGGCGGGAGGGCAGCATGAGGAGGCCTGCCGGCGTGCCCTGAAGGTGGTCAACCGAACCAATATCATCTTTCCGCAGGAGAAAATGGCCCTCAAAGACGGCCTGAAGAATGCCGCCTCCTGCGAGCGGTTTGCTAGCGACCTGTACAACATGCTCTATGGGAACGATCAACTCTGCCCCCGTTTCGAGCGCTTTTCCGCCACGCTGACGGAAATTGGGGCGGCCAAATGGACCATCGTCAGCTATTTCCTGTTCCTGCGCTTCCCCGACCGCTACATGTTCCTAAAGCCTACAGTTTCGCAGAATGCTGCCGGGCTCATGGGCTTCGAGCTGAACTATCGCCCCGATCTGAACTGGCTGACCTACAAGGCGCTGCTGGACTTCTCGGGCGACCTGCGGGCCCGGATGGGCCAATTGGGGCTGCACCCGCGGGATATGATCGACGTGCAGTCATTCATGTTTAGCGTTGATCCCACGATTTACGGGAATTACCTGAAAGAACTGGCACAGCCGGAGGCGTGACGTTTAGCTCAGCGCCCGCCGGGGAAGCGGAGGACATTCAGAGTGTCACTACAAAACCGAGTAGACCCCTACGGTCAGATCCATGCAGTACCTGCGCGAGGTACCTTCATGGGCAATCGCGGGGTGCTCCACAATGGCCGGAAAGCGTTGGTCCGCACATCGCAGAAGGGGAAGCCGTGGATCACCTGTAAGCTCGAATTCAAGGGACGTCGACGCTCTTTGATGACGCCGGGGTCCTACACCGAGCTATTCCTTCTGGATGAGGCTACCGCCTTTGCCGCTGGGCATCGCCCCTGCGCTGAGTGTCGTCGCGACGACTTCAACCGGTTCAAGACACTCTGGCTACGCGCCAATCCCGATCGCGTGCCAGCGGGCACTAAGGCTATCGGCCCTATTGATGCTGCGCTGCGTGAAGACTGCTACGCCGGCAAAGAACAGCGCACCTTTTACCGTGCTGATGGGGCGGCGCTCCCGGGCGGTACTATGATTGAGATCGACCATTCGCCTTGGCTCCTCTGGCAGGGACAAATTCTGCGCTGGTCCTTTGATGGCTACACCGAAGTGCAGCCGCGCCCAAGCGGTCTAGTGGACGTGATTACGCCACAGTCGGTCGTGAACATTCTGTCGCTAGGTTACATCCCGGCGGTGCATAAAACGGCGGAAAAAATGGCAAGCTCCGCCTGAAGGTACCGATCCCAAAACAGCTAGCGGCCCTGCAAAGACTCTCTGGGCAATAAGTTCGTTTCGGCTCCTTCGATGATCCGCCAGGAGTCGGCCGCATATTTCAAAAGCTAATCAGGCGCAGATGCGGTTGGCGTTGTCCCCCGGAGCCTTGCATTTGATCAAAGCGCTAGAGCGTCGCCCCGGCGCATACCGGCTGGCCTTCCTTTTAGCCCCGATCTTCTCACGCCTGGGAGGCAATCTCACAAAGCCATGCTCGATCGGCTGCCCACAAGTGTCCACCGGCTGATTCGGCTGCCGTGTGTAATGCGCTCACATGCGTTGGCCCGTTGCACGAAGACCGCCGCATAGGCAGTCAAGAGAGAGTGGCGCAGCGTAGTCAAGAATGACCAGTAAAAACAGGTGCTTAAAGCCAGTGTTAAAAAGTGAAAGCGGGGTGAAAAAAAATTTGAATTTGCCCACGGGCTGATCTGGGGCCGCTTCGGCGAGTCACGAGTTTCGGGGCACGCTGAAGCGCTATGCCGGTCAGGCGTCTGGGGAGCTTCTGGGGGCGTCTCGGCGACGTCTAGTGTCAGAGCCAGGTGCCATGCCGGCGCGTAGGCGTCTGGGGAACTTCTGGGGGCGTCTCGGCGACGTCTAGCGTCAGAGCCAAGTGCCGTGGCGGGGCGTAGGCGTCTGGGGAACTTCTGGGGGCGTCTCGGCGACGTGTAGCGTTAGAACCAAGTTACGTGGACAACTCGTGTGGGCTTCCGGAAGTTCTGACGGCTTTTCTCGGCAACATGCAAGGGAACCGGGGACCCGTTAACAGCGGTTCAAGAACAGACCTTCAAAGCAAGAAACGGAGACTTGACGAAAACAGGTGTACGCCTCATATTTAATGTTAGTAACCGCCCCACTCGGGGTTGGCGCCCCCTGCCGAGCAAGGGGAACGCCTTGCAACGTGAGGTTGCTGTTTCAATTTGGCTGCCGGCTGTCACAGCCGTCCGCTGTCTTCATTAAAACTAGGGCTTTGGCTTCCCGCCAAAGGTCTGCTCCAATCGCCGCCGTATTCGAGGGCGGATCTCGCGCCGGGACTTCTCGGCGATTAACCGGTGACTCTGGTGTACCCCGACAGGAACTGTCTGCTCAGGTGATTAAAACTAGGGCTTTGGCTTCCCGCCAAAGGTCTGCTCCAATCGCCGCCGTATTCGAGGGCGGATCTCGCGCCGGGACTTCTCGGCGATTAACCGGTGACTCTGGTGTACCCCGACAGGAACTGTCTGCTCAGGTGCGGGCCGCCTCGCTGCGGTCGAGCCTGTGTGTGGTACAACCGCCGCGCAGTGGTGGCAGCTGCGGGCACACGGCGGGCCGGATTCGTTTAATTAATGGCTCCCCGAAATGCGGGGCTCAATGGAGGATACGAGATGACCATCATGACGTACTTGGCAGGCAAGAAATTGCCACTCGCTATCGGCAGGACAACCCTCAAGTAAGCCAACTTTGTGCAAACAGCTTTGATAACCACGAAAGCAGTCTCTCCGGCACTTCGGAGGGCTTGGAAAATGAGGAAACAGAAATTCACGGCAGCCGCCCAATCTGAATTGGGCTTAGGGACGGACCGTGGCGCTTGCGGATCGCGCGGGGAGGGGGGCCGGGGCCGACGGTGGGCACGAAAGTAGCCGCGCTACTCTGGGCCTTCTACTCTCGGTACCTAATTAGGAGCGTCCATGGCCGAGCGTGTGCTTGAGCCGACCCATTTCCACCGATGCTCGCGCTTGCTGTTCGGGGGTGATCTGCAGGGGCGCTTGGCAGGAGAGTACCGACGGCTCCGCTGGCGTTCTCCGGCCGCGCAGTTTTTGCTCAGCACGCAGGCAAGCCGGGGCACTCGCCGGGTTCCGCAGCACGAGGATGTTATTACTACTTTGGCTCCCGTCTTCCCGGCTCCAGCGCTCCACGTGGATCCGCTTCTTTTTTTCCAGCGCCGCTACACAGCGTTGGGCGGTTCGCACCGAACAGTCGCAGGCGTTGGCGATTGTGCGCATCGAGGGCCAAGCCCAGCCCTCGTCATCCGCGCGCCAGGCAAGATAACGCAGCACCAGGTGTTCCCTAGGACTGAGTTTTCGCTGTTTCAACGCCCGCTCCAGAAGCTTTTTGCTCATAAGTGCCGCCTTCATTTCCGATTGGCCACAGGCTAACAAGCGCAGCAGGCGAAAGGCGACCGGAAATTCGGTAGTTTCGCATCGGCGGTGAATTTTTCTGCCAAGCTGCGGGCTGCCAGCGTGACGGACGCGGTTAGATTTGTCTTTGTACTGTCAGCCTCGTGTATCTTGGGGTGACAAAGTACTGACCGGGGGGAGGGTGCCAAGGTCGTCACCCCCCAACGTCACTCGGGAGGCCATAAAGCGCCGGGGGGAGACTGTGGTGGATGCCCGCCCAGGCCGCGCTGCCACTTCTCGGCTCACCGCATTAAGCGCAGGACCGGGCAGTGCCGCCGGCGCGGTAATAGCGCAAGCAGCTGCCGAGCGAGCGGTGTCCGGTCGCCGCCATGACCTCCCCAAGGGGACGGCCCGCTTGCCCGGCGGTGGAGACGTAGCCAGCGCGCACCGAGTGGGCCGACAGCGCGGCTGGTAGTCCCGCGGCCGCAAACCGCCTTTCCAGAATCTCGGCGATCCCATCGGCGGACAGGCGACCGCCGATGCGCCCGCCGCGAAACAGTCGGCGAAACAGCGGCCCGCTGGTCGCACCCAGCGCGGAGAGCCACGCGCCCAGCGCCGTCGCCGCCTCGTCTCGCACCGCGACAACGAGTGGCTCGTGCCGGCGTTTACCGCGCCGCACGGTCAGCCAGTACCGCCCCGGGCCGGCCGGCTGCACGTCCTCGACATCCAGCCGGGCTAGCTCCGAGCGGCGCCGCCCACCGGCCCAGAAGGCGACCTGTAGCAAGGCCGCATCACGCACCCCCGCCACGGAGCGATCACACCGCGAAACAGCCGCCGCCAACTGAGTCTCGGACAAGGCCGGGGTCAGGCGCACCGGCGCCTCGGCCCGGCGGCCACAACGCAGCAGCTCCCGCACCCGCGGGGCGCGACAGGGACTCTCCAGCCCCCGCGCGTGGTGAGCCGCGCTCCAGGCCGCCAGGCGCCGGCGCATGGTGGTGGCCCGCACCGGGCCGGCAAAGCGCTTGAGACCGGCCGCACACAGGGCGTCATCCACCGGGGCGGGCAGGGCGGTGAGGTGCTCGGCCACAAACCGCACCACCCGCTCCGTTGGTGCCGGCCAGGGCAGGGGCGCCCCGAAGGTGAGTCGGTGCCAGGCCTCGACGTACTCCATATCTCGCGCATAGCAGCTGTGGGTGCTGGGGGCGCGTCCGGCTTCGAGCAGGGCGGCGATTTTGGTCTCTAGGGTGTCGTTCACGGTGTCCATCGTCAGGGCTCCTTTTGGGGTGTGGCTTACATGGACTATTAGGCGCCCGCTCGGAAAATCTGCAACTCGGGGGCCGACTACTCCCGAGAATGGGGTGTTATCGGGACTAAAGCGGTTTTGGCGGGGTGGGGCGGTTGCAGATGGCCCGGTCGTCTGTACCGTGGTTAGCGACGGACCGGCCGGACGTCGCCCATTCACAACCGACAAGGAGCCTGACTATGGCCAAGCACAAGAAGCCCCATCACAAACCCCGCGCTACCAAGGTGGTGTCCCCGACCCGGATCGTCGCGATGCGAAACGCCCGAGGGACGGTCCACCGGCGTCTGGTCGAGCGCCCCCCCGCCAAGGCGCCGCACGCGGACTGGGAGGCCCTGTCCGCGCGCATCGCCACCCTGGAGGCCCAGCTCGACGAGCTGCTGGCGATCGGTCGGGTCGGCGAGGACTGGGAGGGGCGCGTGATGCTGCTGGAGCGGATCATCGAGGACCTGCGCCACGAGTGCGACGGGCTGCGCCGGCGGGTGGTGCGCCTGGAGCGGGTCCTCGGGCCGCAGTCGTCCGCAATGCGGCACTAGCTAGCGGCAAATAGGGCCCGGATTTCGGTTGTCATCGGCCACTGCCGTTTGGCAGCATAAAACCCATGACCGGCGCGGTGTGCGCCGCGCCGGTCGCCTGCCACTCGCGGCCCTTTCGGTGCCCCTCGCATCGGACCGGCCGATCAACTGATCTCCGATCGCCCGCTGGCGATCTCACTACGCGCGCCCAAACTCCGGGCGCGCTCCCGGACTCCGTCAAACCCCGAGCACACGACACCTGCGCGTGTGGGAGCGGGAGAGCGGCGGGCCAATGCTGACTGGAGACTTGACGATGGCACGACGTGCTATGGAGGAGGAGGAACTGCTGGCGCTCATTCGCCGGCTGCACCAAGGGCAAGGAGTGCCCCTCACCTTGCGGGCAATCCGTGACGCTGCTGGCGGCGGCTCGCTTTCGACCATCGCGGCGGCCCGAGACCGCGTGCTCGCCGAGGACGGGGACACGACGGTGGGCGGGGCGCTGGAGCGGGCGATCCGCCAGCTGGTGGCCGAGACGGTGGAGGAGCAGCTGGAGGCCTGGCTGGGGGCGCCGGCGGGGCTCGCCGGCAGCGGGGCGCGCAGCTTTCGGGTGACCATCACCCCCGAGCCCGGGCCGGCGGGCAATGCGGCGGCAACGTTCGCGGGTCCGGCGGACGGGGAGGGCGGGGCATGAGGCCGGTGATCACCGTGGCGGATCTGGCCACGCAGATCGGGGTGCCGGTCACGACCCCCTGGCCGGTGCCCGTGGCGCCGCTGCCGGTGGCGGCCCACTGGACGCGGTTTGTGCAGTGGATGCCCAGCTCGCTCTGGAGAGGGATCCGCGACGGCCAGGCGCAACGGGATCTGTCGTTCCACACCGGTCTCGGCTTTTTTACCATCGGTGGGGACTACGCGGGCCCGGTACTGCCGCGCGAAGCGCTGCGCTGTGAGGGCCGACTGGATCGCCGGCGCCTGACAAGGGAGGTCGTGGTAGGCCAGGTGCAGCAGGCGGTGCAGGCGATCACGAGCGCCCAAGCGCAGGGGCGCTCGCTCATTTGGCGGGAGGATTGCCCGGCGCATGCTTGTGCTGGTCGCATTGAGCGCCACGGCGAGTCGTGGGACTTTTTTGCGATTGCCGACGAGCTGGTGGTCGATGGGCCGGATTGCGGCCTGTTGCCCGTGCATCGGCAAGCGCCGGTGATCGACCCGTACGATGTAATGGCGTGCCTTGATGAAGTGGAAGAGCGCGTCGACGCCTTCGTAACCGGTCAGCGACGGCTCAGGCGGGTGCGCCGACAGCTTGGCCAGAATCCGGGGGGCGCCTTCTTCTAGGCTCGGCGGACACGTGGGGCCAATTTACAGGTAGCGCGACACGACGTACCGTACAACTTGTGTACGGTACGTTCTTGAAAGGGGGTTGCCGCATCCGGGTTTTGTTGTCCTCGATTCCCCGCTCCTGGCGTATTGGAAGCCTGAGGGCGGTGACGACGATTTGCGCGGCACCGACCTCAAGGAAATGTTCTATCGCTACCTGCTGGGACTGCGCAAAGATAGCCAAGTTATCATCATTGAGAACGAACACCCGCCGGATTTTGTGTCGCGCGACGGAAATGTCATCGTTTTTACAAAGAACCCGCATCAGGGCCGCTACGGATTCCTGCCAGTTTCATCGCAGAGGCGATGAGTCGGCGCTAGGAACCCTTTACGCCCGCTGCGCGGCACAACTGCCGAAGAGATCGCCGCCGGTTGCTGAGGCAGAATAGAGGCGGCAACTATCCTGACGGAGGGGGCTCTCGATCATTGACGGCCCTCGTCGCGACCCTCGGCTTCAGCCGGGCGAGCTTCGACGTTTTAGTGAGCGGAGGACAGTGATGCCTGGATGCGGGGCCTGCGCGAGGCGTTAGCCTACTTCGACCGGAGTCCCGCTGGAGGCGCCGCGGCGATCGTCACCGAGCGCGAACCTACGGGGAAGGAGAGCACCGCTGGAATCCCGCGTCGCGCGCGCTGGCGGACGAATACGGCTTTCGGTACAAACTCTGTCGGCCCTACCGGGGAAAGACTAAGGGCAAGGTGGAGCGGTTCAATGGTTACCTCAAGGGCAGCTTCATCACGCCTCTGGCGGCCACACTTAAGAGCGCGGGCCTGAGCCCGTACATCGAGACGGCGAACGCACACGCCGGCCGCTGGCTTAATGAGGTCACGCAGCAACGATGTCAAAGTACACCGGGCTGTCGCCGGCAGTTGTGGCTGATTTACCGGGTGGCCAATCGAAAGGAATAGTGGTGCTCAAATAACTCAAGCTGGAGTGAACTAATTGACTTAGAAGGGGGCTAGTAAGCCCCCTTCTTTCCAAAGCCGATTATGGGGCTGACAAAGCCGCCTTATGGACCCAGTGTTCAACGCGATCAAAATCCGTGCGGACGAGAACCATTGGTAAACGCAGATCCATGATGCTTCCATTGGCGGACATTTTTATCTCACAATCATCGCTCTGGAATTTTCGCTCCAAGCAAACCTGTATGCTGACGCGATCTCCAAGCCGCGGGGTTTGCTGAAGAGCCAAAGTCCGCGCATTACGTTCCCTCTCGCGCGCCGCTTTTCTCTCCAACTCCCTCTGTTTTGCATCCCTAAGGGCTTGAACCTTCGACAAATCCTTGGGGTCGAGGAATAAATATTCATCCCAAGCGACATAGGCGGCTGCTAAGGTATAGCCATTCTTCACGCAGTAAAGAACGTCATCCCCACTCCCAGACCGGAGATTGATGATATTCGATCCATTTCTGACACTTAAATCGGCTTCGGTAATCGTCTCGCCTCCGTTAGCAACACACCATCCTTCTGCGAGCACTCTAAGGTGTCCGCTGATAACCGGTGAGCCATAACCTATTTGCTTCTGTATGTACATAGGAATCCGGTGTTGGGTACTATGCTTGTAGTCCACATGCGCTTTCAGATACTCGTCAGACCGAATCGCTTCAATCATGGCGACTGAAAAAGGCTCATTTGGATCGATGCTCATCACCTGCGGTGAAGTTGCCACTGGAGCAGTGTTCACTACTTCCTTTTGCTTGCCCGTTGCAGCGCAAGCCGACAGGAACACTATAGTAACCAATAGCGCTGTCGTTCTTAGGTGCATAACCCTCCCTTTTTAATTTAGGATAACGGAATACCTATTCGCATCTTACCCGAAAAATCCAAGCCAATTCATTCACCAGCGAATGATCACCCTGTAGTTGTTTTTTCAGCGCTCGGCCGGCAGCGAGAAGTCGACCTCAATGCCCAGCCCTTCACACTTGAAGTCATCGATGACGTTGAACAGCCGGAACCCTCGACCATCCCGGTTCGCTGGCAGCACTTGTCGGTGGCGAGCCCGGCGTTGGCGTCGGCCTCATCGGCCAGGCCAATGGCCCGAACTTCCTCCAGGTACCGTATTCAGTGAGCCCCGCCCGGTCCCGACGGACCCACACCGATACGCGATCGCGCTAAATCTGTGACGAATAATTGGTAGGTATGGAAGCTGGGCATTTCTCAGCGGGCGTTCTGTGGCGGTTCTGGAGGCGGGCAGTGTGCCTCGCGCCGGTCGGTGGTGAAGCTGCCGTCGGCTCGACGGTACCAAATCACGGTGATCACCGGGTCGGTGGCAGACCACAGGGTGTACTGGGGGCAACCGGTAGCGTCGGCTCCGACCGGGATCTGGTATACCCCTTCACCGACCGCGATGGCCCCCGTCGGCGGGTTGGCTGTCGGGGCGGTTGTTGGAACGCTCGCTGTGGGGGAGTCGGCGCCCCCTGCGCAGCCGGTTAGCAGTAGGGCGGTGAACCACAGTGACTTGCGCATGGCGGTTCCTCCGATTAGAAGCGGGACTGATACCCGACGGCCACGAGGGTTTCGGCCGGGGCTCCGGCGCGGTGGCCCGGTTCCAGGCGGTGCATCAGGTTTAGCTTGAGGGCTGCGCTATCGCTCAGCGCGCTCTGGTAGAACAGCTCCAGGCGCTGCTCGCGACCGCTTGGGGTCAGGGACACCCGATCCCCGGCGTATCGCAGGGTGCCGTCCATCTCGCGTCCCACCGGCACGGCCAGGTAGGCGGAGCCAGCGCTCACTCGCAGCGGCTGGCTGTAGACTGCGCCGAAGCGGTGCGCCTCGCCTTGCACTTGGACCCCCGCCGCCAGCGACTCGCTGGTGAGACCGTCGAAGCTGCTGAGCAGAGCGCTTTGGGCCGCGCTGACCCGGGTACGGCCCTGGCTGACTTGGGCGAAGCCGCTCACCGGGCCGGTGAGCCCCCAATGCCCGCTCAGGCTCACCGCCTGTGTCAGCGAGGCGTCGCCCGCGGCCAGTGCGCCGGCACCGTAGCTGCCGAACAGGCCGCCTTCCTGAGAATACTGGCCGAAGCCAAGGCGGTACTGGCCGGCGCCGCTCTGGAAGTGATAGCCGATCTCGGTCAGGCGGCTGTCGCGCTCGCCGAGTGATTCGCCGAAATCGGTCGCCCCCTGCCAGAGGGACAGGGACAGGTGGCTGGTGAGCCCAAGTGGTAGGCGGTACTCGCCACCGGCGGCCTGGTCGGTCAGCGCAAGATACGGGTTGAAGCCGAGGCCACCGGTCAGCAGCGCCGCCTCGCCATTGTGACCGAATGCGTTGGCGCCGGTGCGAGCCGGGTTGGCCAGGGCCTGCAATGACCATTGTTCGGTGCCGAAGGCCAGGCGCTCCAGAGCCTGACCCTCGCCCTGCCAAAGGGCATCGGCGTCCGCCACCGCGCCAGTGCGGTAGGCCGCCGCCAGGGTGTAACCACCGCTGGTGTGCTCCACCCGCAGCTGTGGCTGCGCCGCAGTGACGAAGAAGTCAGCAAGCAGGTCCTCGGTCGCCAGCGGGCTGACCTGGGCACCCAGGTCCACGCGGAAGTCGCGGGCATAGGTGTCGAACACCGCCGCCTGGGCCAGCAGCGGCGCGTCCTGCAGGGCATCGCCGAAGGCGTGGCCGAGCACCAGGCGGCTCTCGGCGAGCGTGGCACCGCCGTCGCTCACCCGCGCACCGGCCAGCACGGTCAACTCACCGACCGGGGCCATGGCCGCCTGCAGGTCCAGCACCCCTTGGCCGTGCAGGGCCGGGTCGTAGTCGGCGATGGCGTCGTCGGCGGTATCCAGCAGGATCTGTGCAGCC
This sequence comes from Gammaproteobacteria bacterium, assembly GCA_041685045.1. Taxonomy (GTDB): domain Bacteria; phylum Pseudomonadota; class Gammaproteobacteria; order Thiohalomonadales; family Thiohalomonadaceae; genus Thiohalomonas. The sequence continues at coordinate 3,794 of JAWLGP010000037.1, read as the reverse complement.
TCGGCCCCGCCCAGGTGAGGCCAGGTACCCATTAACAGCGCGGCCGCCCCGGCCACCTGTGGTGCGGCCATGGAGGTGCCGCTCATTGCCAGGTAGTCACCGTTGCCGCGGTGATCGGCGCCGCTGACGAACTCGCCCGGGGCGAGAAGGAAACGGGCCTGCACCTGTGGGTTGGCGCCGGGGCGGCCGGAAAAGTCGGCCAGCTTGCCGTCGCGGGTCAGGGCACCGACATACAGCACGTGATCGGCCAAGCCGGCGTAATCGACCCCGTCGGCATCCGCCACCAGGGCCACGGAGTGCGGGTCGAGCGGGTCGTCCGCGTCCAGCTCGTTGGCGATCACCTCACTGAGATCGGCACTGGTGTTGCCGGCCGCCCAGACTAGCACCCCGTCGTCCGTGGCAACGCCGCGCAGCTCGGTAAACAGGGTGTCGCGATCGTCCGCCACCAACTGCGGGTTCATGGACCAATTGAACACCCGGGCGTTGTTGGCGCGGGCGTAGGCCAGGGCGTCGCCGAACAAACCACTCTGCGGGTGGGCATTATCGTCGGTGGCCTTGACTGCCAGTAGGGTGGCCGCCGGGGCTACGCCGACGTTGGCGCCGAGGGCGAGCGAGGCGACATGGGTGCCATGACCGTTAAGGTCCCCCACACCGCTGGTGTCGGTCACCACGGTCTCGCTGACTTCATCGTAATAGATGAGGGCGCTTTGCTCGCTGACCCGGTTTTCGAACTCGTCATGGGTGGCCCGAACGCCAGTGTCGAGCACTGCTATGGTGATCCCCTCGCCGCGGGCGCCGGCGGCCCATGCTGCGCTGGCCTTTATTGTGGTCAAGTGATCGGTGTTGTAGCTGACAGGCTCCGATTCTTCTACTGGATCCGGACGGACGTTGCTGGTGGCACCACCGCCACCGCCGCCGCCACAAGCGACCAAAAAGGTGCTGCCGGCCAATAGCGCTATCAGAGCCGAGTTTTGCATACGAATCCTCCTGATGTTGACCAAAATACCGCTCCATGGGCGGTCTCGAAGTTGGTTTCCTGTCTCCTAACAGAATCAGCCTCCGCCCATGACTCCCCGGTTGCAGGCTGTCCGCAGATGGCCGTCTGATCGCGGGTGAGTAGGCCGCGCATGCAGCGGCCCAAAGGAGCATGGTTATGGAGAAGGAAGACTACGAGGGGAAGGATTTAGCGTCACCTGTCACTAACGACAGGTAAAGGAAGAACTGAGGAGATATGATACTGGGGCCGGCTGGAAGGGGGCTTCGGCCGTTCCAAGTTGGACCGGCGCCGCGAAGCCGCTCCGCATGCTGCAATTTCTGCGACGCCCGGCCTCGATGCACTCGCCCTGCGAGAGGGGCGGCGGTGTTGAACCCGTAAAATCACTTGCTTGCGACGATCACGGGAACCACCGGGATTGTGTGACCCGCTGATTTTTCGAGTCTCCGCTAGGACTCCTCGAAGCTGAGCTTAAGGTGGCCCACGGTGGCTTTTCTCGCCCGCCAAGTCGGTTTGACTACTCCCAGTTCGACCGCTTTCGCCACTGCTTGCTGTCGGTTGGCAACGCCGAACTTTTTGCTGACATTCTGTAGATGGAAACGGACTGTTCGCTCCGTCACGCCGATGATCTGCCCAATTTCCCACAGGGTTTTCCCCTCAACCGCCCAGTAAAGGCATTCCTTCTCTCTATCAGAAAAACTGACTTCGGGCTGCGCTGATAAGATTCGCATGGCCGCTTCATGGACATAGGGCACAAGCCCGGTCAAGACAGATGGTTCGCCCCGTAGGGATTCGATCGTGGGCCGGGTTCCCTCTGGCCCGGCTAGAGAGAATAGGCCTGCCTCGCCTCCGGTTCCTCGGAAGGGAGTGCTGATGCCGTGGCAAAGGCCGTAGTTTCTAGCGTCGGCCATCATTCGTTGGTGATCCTCACCGCTGTTGGTCAAGATATCATCCCACCAAAAAGGTAAGTTGCTGTGTTCTGCCGCTGCGAGCACCGGGTCGCAAAGGTGGTAATTTTTCGCAGCATAATAGGGCATCCAGCCCTCGGGGTAGCCGTCGATAATCAGCAATTGGGGGTCTTCGAAACACGTTGGCACGCGAGCGATGTAGATAAAGAACGGGATTTCGAGCGAGTACGCGACCTCTCCCAGCGTACAGTGCAGGTCTTGATACGATGATGCCCCTCGCAACTGAGTCAAAAAGCGGCTTGTATTCATAGTCTATCCAGAGCCTCGTCCCAACTTCTTCCCAATCCCCTCGCGCTCGCCTAGTCACCTGACACTATCGACAGGTGACTCTGGCGCGATTGATGCGTAGGCTCTCTACCGCGGTGGCAAAGGCGCGCGCCATTTTCCGTGTCCCGGGTGCAAGCGGGCCTTGACACTACTTGGGGCCGCTAAGCACTTCGAGTGCTGCCCGTTCGGCGTGCCCCAACCGATCCTCACTTGGGTTTATCCCCGCGCTCGGGGAAACTGCGGGTGAGGTGATATCTGCTTCAGCGGTAACCGACAATTGCCAGGGGGGCTGACCTGACCGCGTGGCAGCCAGAAATTATAAGGCGCAAGCATCGATTCGCAAAACAGCCCCGCCCGCAATGACGTCGATGCTGCACGAAAAGCGTTGCCGGGCGTTAGTTAGATGCCGGCACCGCTGCTTTACGTTCGAAACACAAAGGTGAAACCCAAGCATGAAACGCGCGTTACTAGTGACGGTGGCCTTTGTTGCCGCAATTAATTTGGGTGGTTGCGTCACGACGGGGGGATCAAAGGCCCTTCAGATTGCCCGTGCGGCGGGGATCGCCGACGGTGGGCTCCGTGATTTGCCGCCGGATGCCAAGATCGAATTCGGCGATGGCGGGGTCGGCGTGATGGATGGTGTCATCGCGACCGGTCAGGCGCTGCACCTGGGCGGCACCAGCATTGGCGGGCTGACAGGCGGCAGTGCGGCGGCGGCCACGCTGTTTGCTGCCATGCTCCAGGGCTCGCCGGAGGCGAGTAAGCCATGGGTGCTGGCCTGGATCCCGGTGAGCGAAGCCCCGGACGCCAAGGCGGCGCAGCAGCAGCTCGCCGACGCCATTCTCACGGCCCGCAAGGCGGCGCGCCCGGAGGGATACCGGGTGCTGAAGAGCAGTGACTGGGAGGAAAAAGGCATCGATGCCCAAGGTCGCGAGTGGTCGCTGTACTACGGGAGACCGGAGAAGCCACGCCAGCGCCAGGCGCCGGAGGCGCTGGGGGGCTACGAGGCATACACCTGGGTACGAGCCGATTTGCCGCTGCCCCGGGTGCCGGCGAGATACTCCGCTTGGGTGACACGGGGCGGTGAGGTCGACGGTCCGGCGCTGTTTCACCACTACCGCGAGTTCAGCCGCGCCTTGCCGGCGTGGGCGTATGTGTATATGCCGCCGTTCAAGGGGGTGATATCGGTCCCGCTGATCTTCAATCAGGGCGAGATCTACCAGTTCATCAAACCTGAAGAGCAGGGTTGAGGAACTGGGTAACTCACGCGCGGCTTCACCCAAGGGGCAGTTCAGACCGGCGGGTCAGCTCGGGCTTGAAGGGCTAGAGAAGTAAAGAAGGAGAAGACAAATGGGTTTTTTCGGCATGGGTGGCCCAGAAGAAAGTGCAGCATTGATCGAAGGATGCTACACCCTCCCAGAGATTCCCGGCCACAAGATCACCAAGTCACTCGGATTGGTGGAATATACGTAACTACTCGCCCCCTGTCATGCTGACAGAGTGACCGGCGAGAGCCATTTGGATCGCGATGAGCGGATTATGTCCGAGATTGCCCATGGTTTGCA
>JAWLGP010000008.1:54627-185284 GCA_041685045.1 Gammaproteobacteria bacterium | reverse complement strand
CACCGACGCACTTGCCACGCTGGCGCCACCTTTCTCCTTGTGTCTGCACCGCTCCCCTCACGGCAATAACCTTACTGTTCGTAGTTCGATCTTGCCCTGTGGGTGTCCCCTATTTGCGTCGGGGGAGGAAATGGGGCAACAGGAAGCTATGGGGTCGCTCAACAGAGCGAATGGTGGGCGCGCGGTGGCGCTGGACAGGGGTCAATGTAAGTGGTTGGTGTCCCCATTCGTCGTCCCTCTTCGATCATCCCGTCTTCGAGAAGAACAGGACCTCGGGCAGCCCTTCGAAGTGATCGTCCGCAGTCACCAGTTCCGAATCGCACTGTCGGGCCGTCGCGTAAATCAGGGCGTCGGCGAAAGAGAGCTTGTGCGCGAGCGCCAGGTCACCAGCCAATAAAGCGATATTCGTGTGAAGCGGGACGACCTGACACTGCTCAGTGAGACCGACGATTTCCAGAGCGGTGGCCTCGTCTCGCTCTCGCTTGACCCACTTGTAGAGCTCAAACTGAACCGCCGTAGGCACCACCACCTCCGACGGCTCAAGTAGATAGGGAGCGAAACGGTCGGCCAGGCCACCATCCACCAACCACTCGATCCAGCCACACGTGTCGACGAGAACCGCCATCAGACCCAATCCGAGTGATCCCGATAGCCCTTCACATTCGCCCCTTTCAACCGTCCCCTGGCGGACTCGATGGATGCGATGGGTACCAGCTCGATAACCGAACCCTTGGCAATCACCGAAAACCGTTGTCCAGGCTTCAACCCCAATGCCTCTCGAATCCCTTTCGGGATGGACATCTGATACTTGCTCGACAACGTCGCCGCATGCATTCTTACGATCCCCATATCGATAGCGGATTGCGTAAGAATATATCGCCGACCTTGGCATCGCAACGAGCTTCAGAAAAGGTGCACGTGGAGGGCTGGCAATACGAGCTTGTGAGGGAGTCGGTTACCAGCGGGGCGGCATGCAAGCGGAAAGACCCGACTTCGACACTTCGGTGACCAAACCAGCTAATCACGGGCAAGTTTTTGATCTGATCCCAAATATTCCGTTAACTGGACTCGCGGCCGTTTTCCTCTAACATACCGGCCCCTTTCCCAGGAGGCCCCGACGGTGCTCGATTTCTTTCCCGGTCAGCGCTGGATCAGCGATACTGAACTGCAGATGGGGCTCGGCACGGTGCTGTCGGTGGACTTTCGCACGGTCACGATCCTGTTCCGTGCCACCGAAGAGGTGCGCACCTATGCCCGGCAGTCCGCCCCGCTGAGCCGCGCGGCGTTTGCGCCCGGCGACCGGGTGCGAAGCCACGAAGGCTGGTCGCTCGAGGTCCAGTCCGTGGTCGAACGCGGCGGGCTGCTGGTCTATCGCGGCCGGCGCGAAGGGGGCGAGGACGCGGAACTGCCCGAGGGAGATCTCGACAACCTCATGCAGTTGAACCGTCCGGCGGACCGGCTGCTCACCGGCCAGATCGATCCCGAAAAGTGGTTCGACCTGCGCCAGCGCACCCGGCTGTACGCGGTCGCCTTGGCCGACAGCGACCTCCACGGTCTCACCGGTGCCCGCACCAGCCTCATCCCACACCAGCTCTACATCGCCCACGAAGTCGCCGGCCGCTACGCGCCGCGGGTACTGCTGGCGGACGAGGTGGGGTTGGGCAAGACCATCGAGGCGGGCCTTATCCTCCACTACCAGCTGCTCACCGAACGGGCTCGCCGCGTGCTGATCGTGCTGCCCGAGAATCTGCAGCACCAATGGCTGGTGGAGATGCGGCGGCGGTTCAACCTGCGCTTCAGCCTGTTCGACGAGGAGCGCTGCCGCGCCGCCGAGGAGAGCGACGAGGGTGCCAACCCGTTTCAGAGCGAACAGCTGGTCCTGTGCAGCCTGGCCTTTCTGGTCGAACGGCCGGCCCGCTTCGAGCAGGCGCTGGCGGCCGGCTGGGATCTGCTGGTGGTCGACGAGGCGCACCACCTGCAGTGGTCGCCCGAGGCGGCCAGCCCCGAGTACCGCTGCGTGGAGCGGCTCGCCGATCAGACCGGCGGCGTGCTGCTGCTCACCGCCACGCCCGAGCAGCTGGGCAAGGAGGGCCACTTCGCCCGCCTGCGCCTGCTCGACCCGGACCGCTTCCCCGATTTCGCCCGCTTCGTCGCGGAGGAGCAGGCCTACGAGCCGGTCGCCCGCGCGGTGCAGGAGCTGTTGGCCGCCGCCCCGATGAGCGAGGCGGCCGCCGCCACCCTGCGCACCACCGTGGCCGAGAGCGACAACCAGCGCCTGCTCGATGCCCTGGCGTCGACCGATGCGGAGACCGCGTCGGGTGCCCGCGAGGCGTTGGTCGAACACCTGCTGGACCGTCACGGCACCGGGCGGGTGCTTTTCCGCAACACCCGCGCCGCGGTCAAGGGCTTTCCCTCGCGGCAACTGCATCCCGCACCGTTGCCCCTGCCCGCTGCCTACGCCGAATGCCTCGCCGCCCACGCCGCCGACGCCGACAATCCGCTGGGCCTGCTCTGCCCCGAGCGCCTGTACCAAACCGGGCAGACCACGGCGCAGGCGCACTGGACCCGCATCGACCCGCGGGTCGACTGGCTGGTGGCCACACTCAAACAGCTGCGCCCGGAAAAGGTGGTGGTCATCACCGCCAGTACGAAGAGCGCCGGCGATCTGGCCGAGGCGCTGCGGGTCACCACCGGCATCCAGGCCGCCCTGTTCCACGAAGGCATGAGCCTGCTGGAGCGCGACCGCTCCGCCGCCTTCTTTGCCGATCAGGAATACGGCAGCCCGGTGCTGATCTGCTCCGAGATCGGTTCGGAGGGGCGCAATCTCCAGTTCGCCCACCACTTGGTCCTGTTCGACCTGCCGCTCAATCCCGACCTGCTGGAACAGCGCATCGGCCGGCTCGATCGCATCGGTCAGCGCGAGGCCGTCCACATCCACGTCCCCTACCTCGACAACAGCCCCCAGTCCGTGCTGTTCCACTGGTATCACCAGGGGCTGAACGCCTTCGAGCACACCTGCCCCACCGGCCACAGCGTCTTCGTGCAGGTGGAACCGGCGCTGCAGGAGGCGCTGCACAACCCCGACGCCGACACCGCCAATCTCCCGGCACTGATCGCCGCCACCCGGGAGCTGAACGGGCGCCTGCTCGATGAACTGCACCGCGGCCGCGACCGCCTGCTCGAATACAGCTCCTGCCGACCGCAGCGCGCCGAGGCGCTGACCCGCCGGGCCCGCGCCGCCTCCGCCGCCGCCGAGGCGGAATTGCTGGACTATCTGGAGGCGCTGTTCGATGCCTTCGGCGTTGAGCAGGAGGAGCACAGCGAGCACGCCTTCATCATCCGTCCGGGCGTGCAGATGGAGGCACCGTTTCCCGCCCTCCCGGAGGACGGCCTCACCTTCACCTGCCACCGCGACACTGCCCTCGCCAACGAAAACATGGAGTTCCTCACCTGGGAGCACCCGCTGGTTCAGGGCGGCATGGAGTTGGTGCTGAGCGGCGAACGGGGCAACACCGCCCTCGCGTCGCTGAAACATCCCCGCTTCCGGCCGGGCTCCCTGCTGCTCGAATGCATTTACGTACTGGAGAGCGCGTCCACGCGAGCCGTCCAGTCCGCCCGCTATCTCCCCCCGGCGAACATCCGGGTGGTGGTCGACCCCAAGGGCGGGGAGCATGCGGACGTCCTGCCGGAAACGCTGCTCGCCACGTGCGCTGCCCCGGTGGAGATCGACACCGCGCGGCAGATCGTGCGCGGCTACCGCCAGCCGCTCCGTGAGCTGCTGGCGCTGGGTGAAGCGGCCGCCCGGGGCCGCGTCCCCGACCTATTGGCGCAGGGCGCGCGAAGAATCCGGCAGACGCTCGATCGCGAGATCGACCGCCTGCGCGCCTTGGCGCGGGTCAATCCGAACGTGCGTGAAGAGGAACTGCTCCATCTGGAGCGCCTGCGCGATGCAGCAGAAAAGGCGATCGCATCGGCCAGTCTGCGCCTCGATGCCCAGCGGGTGATCGTAACGACGTGAACGGGCCGGATCGCTCTCCTCATCGCTGCTTGGTCCGGCCGATGATTCGGCTGACGTAGGAGTAGTGAATGCCGAAGTGCTCCCCGATCTCCTTCATGCTGTAACCGCCGCTCGCGTAAGCCGCCGCAATCGCCGCATTTCGGTCCGGGAACCTCTCCGCATAGTGTTCCAGCGGCTTCGGAAGCGGACGCCGCTGCCTGGCCGGGATTTCGCTCAGGTCCTGCCCCGTGTCCACCCGCGCCTGAAGACGCTCGACGAACTGTTCGGAACCGAGAAACACCTGATTCCTCAGCTGTTCCCAAGGACTCGGCTGATTCTTACCCTGCGCCACAAAGGCCCGGTAGCGGTCAATCGCCTCACCCTTACGCCGTCCGAATGCGGACAGAATCCAGTCGGCCTGAAGCCAGGGTGCCACCGGCGCCTGCCCGGCCGTCGCCCGATAACTGCTCCACGGCCAATCCTTCGCACTTCTCACCATCTGCGCCCGTACCGGGTTGAGAACGATGTAGCGCGCCAGTTCCAACAAGTAGCTCTCCCTCTCCACCAGAATGGCCTTGTAGCGTCCCTGAAAGACATGCCCGAAGCGACCGTGCCGCCGGTTGAACGTCTGCGTGTAAACGCCGTTTAGCTGGCGCATCCCCTTCGCCAGATTCCCTTCGGGCGTCTCGACCAGCAGGTGGTAGTGATTGTCCATCAGACAGTAGGCATGCACGACCCAGTTGAAACGCCCGCACACCTCCCCGACCACGCCCAGAAAGGCAAGCCGATCATCGTCATCCCAATAGATCGCCTCCCGCCCGTTCCCCCGCGAGGTCACGTGATACAGGGCGCCGGCGAATTCAATCCGTAATGGTCTGGCCATGACCCGACACTACTCTGGCAGGGAGGAGCATGCAACAGGAAAGACCTGACCCCTTTCTTCAGATGACGGCACCGGATACACCGGCGTAAGACTAGCAGACAATGTTACAAGGATAGACCTGACCCCGCCTCCCCGCCTCCCAACCCGGAACGGGAGCAGCGGGACGAGCGGTTAGCTGCTTAGGAACGAAAAAGGCGACAACTATCTTGAAAAACGCCGTTCTTCTTCGCGTTCTTCTTCGTGACCCCTTTCTTCGATGTTGACCGGCGGCGGCTAATGGGTGACCCCTGCTCCTTCTCTATTGCCTTACACAAGCATTGCCCATGCCCATGTTACAAGGATAGACTGGTGTCCCTAGCAAGCGAGGTTACGATATAATCTGCTTCTCATACATTGCTAGTGCTCTCTTTGCGCAGACAAAGTTATTTTGGTTTACTAGAAAATGCATCCTACAAAAGTCGAATTGCCTTTCCAATACGAGCTTCGAAACTCATGCATTTTCGAAGGTGATGCGACGAATGTTTTGATGCATCTACCATCGCGATCCGTTCAATGCGTGGTGACGTCGCCCCCTTATTGGGGGCTGAGAGATTACGGTGTTGAAGGTCAAATCGGGCTCGAGCCCACGCTAAAACAATTCATAAACCGCATCGTTTCAGTTTTTTCGGAGGTTCGCAGAGTCCTCAAGGATGACGGAACTGTTTGGCTGAATATCGGCGACGGATTCACCAGCGGTAACCGCAGCTACCGCACTCCTGATCCGAAAAACCCAGCTCGTGCGATGTCCATTAGGCCCGAAACCCCCGACGGATTGAAACCGAAAGACCTTCTTGGAATCCCTTGGCGTGTTGCCCTAGCGTTGCAAGAGGATGGCTGGTATCTACGTAGTGATATTGTATGGAACAAGCCCAATGCTAATCCAGAGAGCGTGAAAGACCGTCCCACCCGATCGCACGAATACATATTTATGCTGACGAAGTCTGAGTTTTATTACTACGACCACGAAGACTCCAAAGAAATGGGCGCCCGGGGCAAGCGAAACCGCCGTTCTGTGTGGACGGTATCAACCGAAAAGTTTCCCGGAGCTCACTTCGCAACTTTTCCTGTCAAGCTAATCGATCCCTGCATCAGATCTTCGACCAAACCCCAAGACTTCGTCCTAGATCCTTTCTTTGGAGCAGGAACAGTTGGAATCGCCTGCCACCAACTAAATCGTAGGTATGTCGGGATTGAATTAAACCCTGATTACGTGGAACTTGCTGCTAAACGTTTAAACGCAGAAGAGTTCAACATCGTTCGGCTTGCATCTTAATGCAATTCGGCCGACGTTTTCAGAACCTTCTGCAATAGAGCTTTATCTCTCGTAGGTTTAGCCAGTTTTAAAACATAGACCATTATTTGACGAATCAAGCGATCGAATTCCACTTCCAGTTCCGGCTGTTTACTTAATGCTTCTCCTTTTTGCGGTAGCAATAAGTCTACTTGTTCAACCACTGAGTTTAACTTCTCTGCCAAAAGCCTTTCCGGATCTCGCAATGATTCTAACGCCGAATCCACATACTTTACGTATGCTGTAGGAACATCAGCGCTGTACAAAGTCTGCTTAAGCTTCTGCACTTCCTTATACATAGGTTGCAATTCTAGAGAGCCGGATTCTGGAACATTTCCCAATTTATACCCGGCCAAGAATCCCGCAAAACTCAGCAAGTTGCGATTTTTTTCCATCGTCATTTACCCGCTAGTTTTAAGATCATTTCATCCACCTTAGCTCCTAGCTCATCCAGCCCAGGATCAGGGGTGCTCTTTATGCAATCCCCTAGGCTTACTATTGCCTCCTTAAGCACAGGGGTTCCCGTGTATTTCGCAATTGTAGCACCAAGAACGATAGCTTTTACCCGGTCCGTCTCAAGTTGCACTTCACTTGTTGACAGAATATCCACTTCCTTTCTGAGCAAGGTCTGTTGCTCTACCGGAAGATTCTGCATCAACGTTAAACACAAAGTAGTCAAATCATTTCTTGCTTTATAGAAGTCAATTCCTTCCATAACGGCTGTAATTTCCCCCGCTTGTTTCTTAGCCCGTTCCTGATCAAAACTCCTGTCCGCGCGCATTAGAAATACGTTCGTAATAATTCCAAACCCAACGTCGTAATCTTGGTCGTTTGCCTTTATTTTAAATGCTGCGCTTCTAATTATCACTACTCCCGCAAGCCCAGCAATCAGAGCTTTCGCCACACCAGTCTCCACATCAATTCCAAAATAGAAATCAAAATAGGTCATCAAAAACAGTGACGCCATCGAAACAACTGCATTAAGTCCCACATATGCATATGTAGACATGGTCTTCACAATGTCGACAATACCGTAAGAGTATCTTTGCAGAAGCTCAGAGAGCCCTACAATCCCGCCAATTACGCCTGCCAATATGTAGCACATTCTTATACTCTCTTTGCCTTCTCTCGCCGGATAACACCTATTTCAGCATCTTTCATTTGCATGCTTGCATGGTGAGCAAGCAAGCCTTTATATTTGCTCGAGTGACGATTTGAATAAGACTTTTGCGGTGCGTTTACGGGAGTAAATCGTAGTTGCGCTATCCTCAATCCTGGATAAAGCCGAACGGGCATGCTGCCCGAATTAAAAATCTCCAAAGTAATTGAACCCTCAAATCCAGGGTCCACAAATCCCGCCGTCATGTGCACTTGCAGGCCAAGCCGAGCAAAACTAGACCTCCCTTCTATTTCCGCAGCGATCCAGTTTGGCAACCGAACATATTCCATCGTATGTCCTAACAAGAATTGTCCTGGCGTGATTACGATTCCTTCTAAAATATCAAGATCAACAATTTCAGAATAATCGGCTGATTCCTCACTCTCAACAGCATAATCAACCAAACCAAACTTGTTAGGATGAAAAATCTCGAAAGTAGTGCCCAACCGAACATCAAGTGATGAAACGCCCAACTGATCGGACAGATTCATGATTGGTATTACTCTGAGCTCTCGCTCCTGTAATGCCTTCCGAATCTCCCAATCTACCAGCACCCCCTTTGGGACACGGTCAGTAATGTCCACACTCGCCTGTGCTGGAGCTTCTCTTTTATAGTAGTCGAACCACTCTGAAACCTGAATTGAGCGCAAAACGGCCGAATCAACCCTACCCAAAATATCGGAAATGCGTTTAACTCTATTTTTAACATGACGCTCATCATCGGATGTTTCTTGAAACACCGCCCACAAATCCTTCCGAAGCGAATCCTGGCGATATAACCAAGCGGCCAATAATATATCGGGAAGCTCTGATGGCATCTCATGTAGATCGTTCCCGGGAATCGAAACACTTGGAATTGGAACTCCTTCCTTTAGCGCGTCGATCATTTGACTCAATTGTTCCCGATCTATATCCCGAACAATCTTAATCCACTTTTGGACATCTTCGTGGAGTTCACCATCGATCCCACCTTTCTCTGGCTTTCTAAATACATAATCCACGAAAAACCAGTTAAACAGTTGTTCAGCTTGATGTAAGGCAGGGAAAGACACATCCAACGGTGGCTCTCTTGTAGATGCCAAAAACTCCATCACATCTTCTTGTTCTTTAACAATTTTCCTCACACGCGCATCTTGCATAAGTTCTGGAAAACGGTGCTGCAAAAGGGAATGAACTATGCCAAGCCGAATCTTAGCTGGCGGATATCCATCAACAAAGTCAACATCGGTAACTGGATACGTTGCGTCGGCGAACAGGAATGCAGACCACTGAGAGAAATACACAACAGGACCCAAGGTTATCGCAGCAAACAAGTCGGCCCATAGCTCCTTCAACCAGACGTCTGGCTGATTTATACGAGCCTTTTCAAACACATCAGACAAACGCTCCTCGCCAAATTCTCTTCGAAACGTCTGAAACTTTTCTACTAGGTCACTTGGCTGTAAATGGTGAGCAATCTCATGGAGTATTGTTGGCCACCGGCACGGATTTTCGGCATCGATTCTCGGAATAGTTATTTGTATCTGATCTGCAGCATCTTCCTGCCTTTGCAGGGAACCACTATAATCAAACTCCTCTTTGAATCCTTTAAGTATTTCCTTTGAGAAAGTACTTTCCGAGATATCTTCATTTGGAAAGATTACAACTTCCTTGTTTTGCGCAATATGCTTCTTATCAATTATTCTCGTAAATCTCTTTAACTCAACAGGTTCCGATGGCCTCGGCAAATAATGCAAATATTGCTTATGCAAAGTGGCAACAGCCTGAAAAAGATGATATGTCTTCGCCGAAAACAGCTTATCCTCGACGTCACTTAACTGCCGAGCGAGAGCAAATCCACGGCCAGCCATTTCTATCAAACACTCTTGAAAATCGTGTACAAGCCTAAGCTTGTCATGATAAGCAGAATGCGATGATCGTGCGTAATACTCCTTGTGAACTATGGATACGTGGCGGTATAGGCGCGCAATACGTTCGATAGCCTCGAATAGGTAGCCCGTCTTTGCAGTTGTCGTATCCATCAGACAGAGATCTCTCGAAGCAAGGCAGAAGATTCAAAGTTGACGATCTTGATGATTAGTGCTATACCCTTAGAAGCAGTAATCCCCGCTATACGCTCAAGGACGCGTTCGTTCTCTTCGGCCCCGTCAATAAATTTACTTCCCCGAAAAAATAAATTGCACAAGACACTATCTGGAAAGTCCAAATCCGTGATAACTGTAATAATTTTAGACCCTCCATCGGACACGCACTCAATAAGATCGTCAATTAGGTTGGCAACGAAAGGATAATCAACAATTGTCCCGGTCAGATCGATTGTTATAGGGGCATCACATACGTCAGGAATGTTTTTCCTAACTACCTCAACAGCTTCGCGTCTGTCGAGCCGGAAAACCCCGATGTTCTTAAGTTCAATCGTTGCCATATACCATTCTTCCGTAATAGGTAAACCCAAGGTTCGGAGAAACAACAAAGAACGATCGCCTCACTTCTTTATGCGTTGCCTCCTTGATTTCCGTGATCAACCCACGACTTTCGGCGTCAAAGACCGATAAATCCAGACCAAGCTTTTTCGCGCCCTCCATTATCATGGACATACCTATCCCCATATTAAGCCCGTTCCCACGCTTGGTGCTAAACCCATTACGTAACGCATACACGTAAGACTCGGAAATTCCTTTATGCCGTTCCCTAGTTTGTTTTACTTGCTCTGCGAGGCGGGTCCAAATACCTTGATGAATACCGGGACCGCTATCGCTATAGGCGAACTGCAACACAAACGAATGCTTATCAAACAATTTAATGTCCATACCAAAAACGGCATCGCCGTCTATATGATCCGCTGAGTTCTTAGAAATCTCCTTGAGCACCATAAGAAATTGTGGAAGGTTGATTCTATTTTTCACAATTGGTGCAATCCATTCGTGCACCTGATATTCGAATTGAGCCACCGCTTCCCTGCGATCTAGATTCGAAGAGAACGGCAAATACAAGAGAGGAAATGCCACATAGTTGGCCCCTAAATGTCCGTACTCGATAGGACTAAGGGAATTTGTGGGAGCCTCGGAAAACAAATCGTTAACTGTCTCATCAATTGGAAACGGATTATATTTATTAATAAGAAATTCGAAATTTGATGCTGTGAGCAGCTTGGCGGGAAGCGCGTGGACGGGTTTTTCGATTACTATTCTAGTTGTGACTTTCTGTTCCTTCAGGTAACGCAATACTCTCATAATGAAGCAACTTAGCGCTGTCATTTCGATCTTGCGCGCTCGACTAAAGTCAATCCCAACGGAGTGTTCTGGGTCGCTCCGCTTATTAGGTAACCGCATAAGCAGCGGCAGATAGGATTCCAGTTCCGGCCAAGTCTTGATTCTTGTAGGCTTCCTTGTACTCATGTTGCGTTTTCTTAAGCCTTATTCTTGCAGAAATGAGCAGTAGCGTCGATGCTTAGAGCGTACCAGCATGTTTCAGCTTCGGGAAACGGATCTGCGGAAGCGGGAATCCGCGATAAACAGGGTTCGATAAACCGGGTCAGAGTAAATCAAACACCACTACCCAAAATCCTCTTCTGCCACACCCCAGGATGCCGTCGTTGGTGAAGCACTCCCAGGACAATAACATCCGAATCACGCTGCAAGAAATAGATCGCGTATGGGAAACGCCGCGATAGGGCGCGGCGCACGGAACCGAAGACCTCCGCATACCGTCCGGGCTGTTCTTCAACGGAAGTCATTACCCGGTCGATTTCTGCGATAAACACGCGTCCCAAGCCATCCTTCTGCTGCTCGTACCACTTGTACCCGGAGTGGAGATCAGCTTCCGCCTCCTTGCGTAAGATCAGCACCCGTCAGCCCTTCAGAATCTTGTCGCGAACTTCCTGCCACGGCGTACCCTGCGAGGGGTCCGCGTGATAACGCTCCAGTCTCTTTTCCAGCTCGCCTTTATGCCACTCGGGAACGTTGAGCGCCTCGGGTAGCTCGGCGATGGAATCCCAAATATCCTCGACGAGCTGGATACGCTGCTCGAGGGGCATTTCAGCGATGTCAGAGGCAGATAGTTTCTTCATCGTGTCACTCCCCTCTTCCGTTTAGTGCGCGGCCGGGTTCGAGAATCGCGTCCGCGGCATCGCGGGCATCCCAGAGGCAAGCACGGGGATCACGCTCCATAAACACTCTCTTTCGAGCGATTGATGCTTGCGAGGATATACGGGTTTCTCACCGCACCTGACTCGACAAGGTCCACATGGCGCCCGAGGACCTGCTCCAGCGAATCCCTCAACCCGAAGAACTCCTCAAGTGCCGGCATTTCCGTACTTTGATCGAATTCGACCAGGAAATCTGCATCGCTCTTCGCGGGGTCGAAGTCATCACCCCGCGCCGCCGACCCGAATACTTCCAGGCGCCGTACACGGTAGCGGCGGCATAGCTCGGCGATGGCTGCTCGGTGTTGTTCGATTTCGGGGCGCATTCGTTTAGTTCCGTTCACTGGGCGCGCATTGCCCCTCACCGTACTTGGCGAGGACTTCCGCGAGAGGAATGGCCTTCAGTTCGCCCCGCTCATAGGCATCGAGCCGCGCTTCGGCTTCTTTGGCCCATAATTCATCACTCGCCTGGTCGGGCGCATCCAGACTGGAGAGCAGGGCCTCGACGATTTCCGCTCGCTCCCCCACTGGCAGTGCGAGTACGTCTTTCAAGAGCTGTTCACGGCTTGCCACAGCAATCTCCTGGAAACGCGTTCCCGCGAGTATACGAGGCGTGATTGCGGCTCGGCTACCTGCTGCGCGGGAACGACGACTAAGCTGCGGCGATTGGGATCACCTTGGCGGCGACCTTTTGGTATTCCTCAATCTGGTGGAAATTCAGATACCGATAAACATCCCCCGCCATGGTATCCAACATCCCCACCCTCTCCCGATACTCCTCAACCGTCGGGATCTTTCCAAGAATCGCCGCCACCGCCGCCAGTTCCGCGGAGCCCAGATAAACATTGGCGCCTTTGCCAAGCCGGTTCGGGAAGTTGCGGGTTGAGGTGGAGAACACGGTCGCGCTATCCGCAACCCGCGCCTGGTTCCCCATGCACAGCGAACACCCCGGCATCTCCGTCCGCGCCCCGGCCTTGCCGTACACGCTGTAGTACCCCTCCTCCACCAGCTGGTGCTCGTCCATCTTGGTGGGCGGGGCGATCCAGAGGCGGGTCGGGACGGAGCCGCCGTCCTTCTCCAGCACCTTGCCGGCGGCGCGGTAGTGGCCGATGTTGGTCATGCAGGAGCCGATGAAGACTTCGTCGATCTTGGCGCCGGCCACTTCGGAGAGGAGCTTCACGTCGTCCGGGTCGTTCGGGCAGGCGACGATGGGTTCCTTGATGTCGGCGAGGTCGATCTCGATCACGGCGGCGTAGTCGGCGTCGGCATCCGGCTCCAGCAGCTGCGGGTCGGCCAGCCACTTTTCCATCGCCTCGATGCGGCGGCTCAGGGTGCGCTTGTCTTCGTAGCCGTTGGCGATCATCCACTTGAGCAGGGTCACGTTGCTCTGCAGGTATTCGATGATCGGCTCCTTGTTCAGGCGCACGGTGCAGGCGGCGGCGGAGCGTTCGGCGGAGGCGTCCGAGAGTTCGAAGGCCTGTTCGACCTTGAGGTCCGGCAGCCCTTCGATCTCGAGGATGCGGCCGGAGAAGATGTTCTTCTTGCCCTGCTTCTCGACGGTGAGCAGCCCCTGCTGGATGGCGGCGTAGGGGATGGCGTTGACCAGGTCACGCAGGGTGACGCCCGGCTGCATCTCGCCCTTGAAGCGCACCAGCACCGATTCGGGCATGTCCAGCGGCATGACGCCCAGCGCGGCGGCGAAGGCGACCAGGCCGGAGCCGGCCGGGAAGCTGATGCCGATGGGGAAGCGGGTGTGGGAGTCGCCGCCGGTGCCGACGGTGTCGGGCAGCAGCATGCGGTTCATCCAGGAGTGGATGACGCCGTCGCCGGGGCGCAGACTGACGCCGCCGCGGGTGCTGATGAACTTGGGCAGGTCGTGCTGCAGCTTGATGTCCACCGGCTTGGGGTAGGCGGCGGTGTGGCAGAAGGACTGCATCACCAGGTCGGCGGAGAAGCCGAGGCAGGCCAGCTCCTTGAGCTCATCGCGGGTCATGGCGCCGGTGGTGTCCTGGGAGCCGACGGTGGTCATGCGCGGCTCGCAGTAGGTGCCGGGACGGATGCCCTCGACGCCGCAGGCGGCGCCCACCATCTTCTGCGCCAGGGTGAAGCCTTTGCCGGTGTCGGTTGGGGGGACCGGGCGCTTGAAGACCTCGGAGGCCGGCAGGTTCAGGTCGGCGCGGGTCTTGTCGGTCAGGGAGCGGCCGATGATGAGCGGGATACGGCCGCCGGCGCGCACCTCGTCGGTGATGGTCGAGGGCTTCAGTTCGAAGGTGGCGACCACCTCGCCCGCCTCGTTTTCGATGGTGCCGGCGTAGGGCTTGATGGTGATCACGTCGCCGGTGTTGAGCTTGTCGACGTCGCACTCGATGGGCAGGGCGCCGGCGTCTTCGGCGGTGTTGAAGAAGATGGGGGCGATCTTGCCGCCGAGCACCACGCCGCCGGCCCGCTTGTTGGGCACGTAGGGGATGTCGTTGCCCATGTGCCAGAGCACGGAGTTGATGGCGGACTTGCGCGAGGAGCCGGTGCCGACCACGTCGCCGACGAAGGCGACCGGCAGGCCCTTCTCCACCTTCAGCTTCTTAATAGTGTCGATGCCGTCCGGCATCTTGCTCTGCAGCATCGCCATGGCGTGCAGCGGGATGTCGGGGCGGCTCCAGGCCTCGGAGGCCGGGGAGAGGTCGTCGGTGTTGGTCTCGCCGGGGACCTTGAACACGGTGACCTTGATCTCGTCGGCCAGCGGTTCGCGGGCGGTGAACCATTCGGCCTCGGCCCAGGCGTCGACCACGCGCTTGGCGTGGGCGTTGGACTTGGCCTTGGCGGCGACGTCGGCGTAGGCGTCGAACACCAGCAGGGTTTTGCTGAGGGCGTCGGCGGCGATGGGAGCGAGGTCGGCGTCGTCCAGCAGGTCGACCAGGGGCTGGATGTTGTAGCCGCCGACCATGGTGCCGAGCAGTTCGGTGGCGTGCTTGCGGTCGATGAGCGCGGTGCTGGCGGCGCCCTTGGCGACGTCGGCCAGGAAGGCGGCCTTGACGTAGGCGGCCTCGTCCACCCCGGGCGGGACGCGGTGGGTCAGCAGTTCGACCAGGAACGCCTCTTCGCCCTGGGGCGGGTTCTTGATGAGTTCCACCAAGGCCGCGGTCTGGGCGGCATCGAGGGGCAGCGGCGGCAGGCCCTGGGCCTCGCGCTCGGCAATATGCACTCTGTATTCTTTCAGCATTTTCAATACTCTGAAGCTCATTCCGAGAAACTGGTTTAACTCTTTAAACCAGTGAATGGGCTTAGCATACATTAAGGTTTCCCGATTTTGACAGGCTGCCGGATTCGCGAACCGCGCACGGCCCCGCCGTGACCGGGGTCGGCGACATTAAAACGGGGGGTGCGTACCGTGTAGTTACCGTTAATCCCCCATAGCCGACGCTGCTCACGCGCGTACGCTGCAAAGAAATGGGGAAAGGAGACAGCGATGAGCTCGCTTATGGCCTTTCTGGTGACACTAGGGATCCTGAACGTCTCGGACACTCAGGATCAGGCAGAATTTTTCGAACAGCCGTTCGTGGTGGAACAGACCGTCGGGAACGACCGCCAACGCGACCTGCGCCGGGAGCGGATTGAGCTGACCAATGCGTGGTTGCGACAGCTGCGGCAGGTACCGCCGGAGCCGGATATTCCGCAGGAATCGGTGCAGGCGGAGCGGATGGTGGTGGCGGGGGTGGAGTAGCGATCTCGTCCCGAGCCGTTGGCTTCTGTAGGAGCGGCGTCCTCGCCGCGATTCGGCGTTCGGCGAAGCCGGAAGGTTTGGGTGCCCGCCGAGCGCCCCATCGGGCCGGGGATTTTGTGCCCCGCATGGGGTACAACCCTTCCACAGGAGTAATGAGGCTCCGCGGCGCCGGGAATTTATATGTTGTCCTGTGTGGGAGGGGCGTCCTCGCCGCGATTGGGTGTTGGGCGAAGCCCGGGAGGTTTGGGTGCCCTGCCGAGCGCCCCGTCGCGCCGGGGACGGCCCTCCCACAGGAGTAGCTGGCACCGCGGCGCAGGGAATCTGTATGGTGCCCTGTGGGAGGGGCGTCCTCGCCGCGATTGGGCGTTGGGCGGAGCCATGAAGTTTGGGTGCCCCGCCGAGCGCCGCATCGCGCCGGGGATTTATGCCCCGCATGGGGGACGGCCCTCCCACAGGAGTAGCGCGGCAACGCGGCGCCGGGAATTTGTATGTTGCTTGTGGGAGGGGCGTCCTCGCCGCGATTGGGCGTTGGGCGGAGCCGTGGGGTTTGGGTGCTCCGCCGAGCGCCGCGTCGCGCCGGGGATTTATGCCCCGCAGGGGGTACGGCCCTCCCACAGGAGTAACGCGGCACCGCGGCGCCGGGAATTTGTATGTTGCTTGTGGGAGGGGCGTCCTCGCCGCGATTGGGCGTTGGGCGGAGCCGTGAGGTTTGGGTGCCCCGCCGGGCGCCGCATCGCGCCGGGGATTTATGCCCCGCAGGGGGGACGGCCCTCCCACAGGAGTAATGAGGCACCGCGGCGCCGGGAATTTGTATGTTGCTTGTGGGAGGGGCGTCCTCGCCGCGATTGGGGCTGGGCGGAGCCGGGAGGTTTGGGTGCCCTGCCGAGCGCCGTGTCGCGCCGGGGACGGCCCTCCCACAGGAGTAGCGCGGCACCGGGGCGCCGGGAATCTGTGTGGTGCCCTGTGGGAGGGGCGTCCTCGCCGCGATTGGGCGTTGGGCGAAGCCGTGAGGTTTGGGTGTCCCACCGAGCGCCGCATCGCGCCGGGGATTTATGCCCCGCATGGGGGACGGCCCTCCCACAGGAGTAGCGCGGCGTCGCGTCGCCCATAGTCGAACGGTAGGAGCCCTGCCCTACTATCGTGTAAAATCGCCGGTTTTCCGAATTCCCCGATTGGAGCCGGCATGGACCTGACCGAACTGACCGCCATTTCCCCCGTCGACGGCCGCTACGGCAGCAAGACCGCCGAGCTGCGTCCCATCTTCAGCGAGTACGGTCTGATCCGCCACCGCGTGCTGGTGGAGGTGCGCTGGCTGCAGAAGCTGGCGGCCCATCCGGCCATCGCCGAGGTGCCGGCCCTGTCCGAGCACGCCGACAACCTGCTGAACGGCATCGTCGACAACTTCAGTGTCGAGGACGCCCAGCGGGTCAAGAACATCGAGCGCACCACCAACCACGACGTGAAGGCGGTCGAGTACTTCCTGAAGGAGAAGATCGCCGGCAACGCCGAGCTGGAGGCGGTCAGCGAGTTCATCCACTTCGCCTGCACCTCCGAGGACATCAACAACCTGGCCTACGCCCTGATGCTGCGCGAGGCACGCACCCAGGTGGTGGTGCCGATGATGGACGACGTGATCGCCGCCGTCCGCGACCTGGCCCATAAGCTCGCCGACCTGCCGATGCTCTCCCGCACCCACGGTCAGCCCGCCTCCCCTTCCACGCTGGGTAAGGAGATGGCGAATGTGGCCTACCGTCTGATGCGCCAGGCGGATCAGATCAAGGGGGTGCCGCTGCTTGGCAAGATCAACGGCGCCACCGGCAACTACAACGCCCATCTTTCCGCCTACCCGGAGGTGGACTGGGAGCAGTTCGCTGAGGAGTTCGTCACCTCGCTGGGGCTCTCCTGGAACCCGTACACCATTCAGATCGAGCCGCACGACTACATCGCCGAGTTTTTCGATGCGCTGGCGCGGTTCAATACCATCCTGATCGACTTTGATCGCGACGTGTGGTCCTACATCTCCGTGGGCTACTTCAAGCAGCGCACGGTGGCCGGCGAGGTGGGCTCCTCCACCATGCCGCACAAGGTCAACCCGATCGACTTCGAGAACTCCGAGGGCAACCTCGGCGTGGCCAACGCCCTGTTCGGGCATCTTGCCGCCAAGCTGCCCATCTCCCGCATGCAGCGCGACCTGACCGACTCCACCGTGCTGCGCACCCTGGGCGTCGGCGTGGCCCATGCGCTGATCGCCTACCAGTCGACCCTGAAGGGGATCAGCAAGCTGGAGGCGAACCCGACCGCCTTGGCGGCCGACCTGGAGGCCAACTGGGAGGTCCTGGCCGAGCCGATCCAGACCGTGATGCGCCGTTATGGGATCGAGAAGCCGTACGAGAAGCTGAAAGAGCTGACCCGTGGTAAGCGGGTGGACCAGGCGGGGATGGCGGCGTTTATCGACGGGTTGGAGTTGCCGGATGAGGTGAAGGTACGGCTGAAGGCGATGACGCCTGGTAGCTATATCGGTAACGCGGCGGAGCAGGCTCGGAAGATCTAGAACCCGGCGCGGAGACGCGGAGGCGCAGAGTTTTCTTTTAGGTTTGCCTCTGGGGCTTCGTTTTGCGGTCTGCTTTGATGTGGTTCTGCGTGCAGGTTTGCTATGCCGCATCGCGCCGGGTACGGCCCTCCCACAGGAGTAGGCTGCACCGCGGCGCCGGAAATTTTCGGGTTTGCTTTGTGGGAGGGGCGTCCTCGCCGCGATTGGGGCTGGGCGAAGCCCGTGGGGTTTGGCGGCCCCGCCGAGCGCCGCGTCGCGCCGGGACGGCCCTCCCACAGGAGTAGCGCGGCACTGCGGTGCCGGGAATCTGCGGGTTTCCTTGTGGGAGGGGCGTCCTCGCCGCGATGGGGGCTGGGCGAAGCCGTGGGGTTTGGGTGCCCCGCCGAACGCCGCGTCGCGCCGGGGATTTATGCCCCGCACGGGGTACGGCCCTCCCACAGGAGTAGGCTGCACCGCGGTGCCGGGGAATTTGTAGTTACTTTGTGGGAGGGGCGTCCTCGCCGCGATGGGGGCTGGGCGAAGCCGTGAGGTTTGGGTGGCCCACCGAACGCCGCGTCGCGCCGGGGATTTATGCCCCGCATGGGGTACGGCCCTCCCACAGGAGTAGCGCGGCACTGCGGCGCCGGGAATCTGCGGGTTTCCTTGTGGGAGGGGCGTCCTCGCCGCGATTGGGGCTGGGCGAAGCCGTGAGGTTTGGGTGTCCGGCCGAGCGCCGCATCGCGCCGGGACGGCCCTCCCACAGGAGTAACCGGCGCCTCCCACATAAACCTATTCACCTTCTGCGCCTCCGCGCCTCTGCGACAAGGATTTTCCAGCACAATGTCCCTCCTCGGCACGTTAACTCCCGAACAATTCCTCGCCGAATACTGGCAAAAGAAACCGCTCTGCATCCGCGGCGCGCTGCCCGATTTTGTCTGCCCGGTCACGCCGGAGGAGTTGGGCGGGCTGGCGCTGGAGGATGAGGTCGAGTCTCGGCTGTTGCAGGAGCACGGTCCCGAGCGGCCGTGGCAGCTTGAACACGGGCCGTTCACTGAGGAGCGCTTCCTCGCCCTGCCGCCGACCCACTGGACGCTGCTGGTGCAGGAGATCAACAAGCACGTCCCGGAATTCGCGCTGCTCCAGGACCGCTTCAACTTCATCCCCAACTGGCGGCTTGACGACGTGATGGTCTCCTTTGCCCCGGAGCACGGCACCGTCGGGCCGCACGCCGACAATTACGACGTGTTCCTGATCCAGGGGCCAGGCCGGCGCCGTTGGCAGATCAGCTACCAGACGCCGGGCGAGGACGATCTCGTTCCCGGCCTCGACCTGCGCATCATGCGCGACTTCGTGCCGGAGCAGGAGTGGATTCTGGAGCCGGGGGACATGCTCTACCTGCCGCCGGGCATTCCCCACCACGGGGTGGCGCTGGAGGACTGCATCACCATTTCGGTCGGCTTCCGGGCGCCGGCGCTGGCGGAGCTGACCGCCGCCTATTGTGCGGATGTGCTGGACGGGATGGACACCGAGCAGTTCTATGCCGACCCCGACCTTAAGCCGCAGGCGGCGCCGGGCGAGATCAGCGCGGTGGCCCGGGAGCGGATTCGGGCGCAGATCCGGCAGCTGCTGCGGGAAGATGCCGCCATTGACGAGTGGTTCGGCCGCTTCACCACCGGGGTGCGGCCGGGGCATGGGTTGCCTGAGCCGGATGAGGAGCTGGATGCCGCGGAGTTCAACGAGCGTTTGGCGGAGTGCGGCGAGCTCTGGCGCAGCGAGTACGCCCGGTTTGCCCATTACGAGCGCGACGGGGGCTTGCGGTTGTTTGTCGCCGGGGAGGCGTATCCGTTGCCGGCGGCGCTGACGGGTTTGGGTGTTTTGCTTACCGGCCAGCGCCGCTATTTGGCCGACGAGCTTCTACCTTATTTGTCAGACCCCGAGGCCATTGCGCTGCTGCTGGATCTCCACGCCCGCGGCTGCCTGTTCTTTCCGGATGATGAGTAGCCTGGAGATCCGCATCGTCGACTGGCACGGCCCCGAGCAGGTTGCGCTGCGGCACATTCGTGAGCTGGTGTTTATCCGCGAACAGGGGGTGCCGAAGGAGTTGGAGTGGGACACGGACGATTTGACTGCGGTGCATCTGTTGGCGTGTTTCGAGGGAGAAGTGGCCGGGGTGGCCCGGTTGCTGCCGGATGGGCATATAGGACGCGTCGCCGTGTTGGCGGAGTTTCGCGGGCGTGGCATTGGCACCGCTTTGATGCAGCACGCCATGGCCGCGGCGCGGGAGCGTGGGCTCGGTGAGGCGTTGTTGAACGCGCAGACGGCGGTGATTCCGCTTTATGAGAAGTTGGGGTTTGTGGCGGAGGGGCCGGAGTTTATCGATGCCGGGATCCCCCACCGGCATATGCGACGCATTTTGTAGTCAGGGTGTGGTGAACCTGCGAACCGCACCAGCCGCCGGATCCGCCCTATCGCGCCGCGGACGGCCCTCCCACAGGGGGCTTCGCCTGGCGAACAGGCCAATGATGGAGTGTGGTGAGCTTGCGAACCGCACCAGCCGCGGCCCGGTGCGGTTCGTTCCTCACCGCACCCTACGTGAATTTGACGGGGGGCCATGTAGGATGGGCAAAGGAGCGAAGCGACGTGCCCATCAATGCGCTGTTGATGGGCACGCTGCGCTTTGCCCATCATACGGTCGCTGCACTCAAGGGTGTGGTGAGCCTGCGAACCGCACCAGCCACCGGATACGCCCTATCGCGCCGGGGACGGCCCTCCCACAGGGGGCTTCGCCGGGCGAACATGCCAATGATGGAGTGTGGTGAGCTTGCGAACCGCACCAGCCGCGGCCCGGTGCGGTTCGTTCCTCACCGCACCCTACGTGAATTTGACGGGGGGCCATGTAGGATGGGCAAAGGAGCGAAGCGACGTGCCCATCAATGCGCTGCGAACCGCACCAGCCGCCGGATACGCCCTATCGCGCCGGGGACGACGCTCCCACAGGAGATTCCTGCCGGGGTTTGGTGTCGCCGTTTCTCGTAGGAGCGGCGCACCCCGTATGCGGTATTGCGGTGCGGTAGTCCCCCCCGGCTCTTGCGCTCAGCCGGCGTTTTCCAGCTTGGCGGCGGTGCTCTCCCCTTCCGTATCTGCCAATGCCCCCGGGAACAGGGGCGGCACCGGGGCATCGAGGCGGGCGCCGATGGCACGCAGGAGTTCGGCTTCGTTGATGGTGACCTTGCCGTCGGCGGTGACGGCGGCGAGGCAGGCTTCGATCAGGCGGCGTTTGAAGCGGAAGTTGAGGCGGCCCAGGCGTTCCAGGGCGGACTCCAGCGCCTTTATCGCGATCTCTCCCCGGCCTTGCAGCTGCCAAGGACCATCCAGTGGGGCGACATTGGTTGCCGCTTCGAACGCGGCCTGCGCCTGTGCCGGGTCGCTGTGCCCCGCATGCACCAGCAACGACAGCATGACTGTGATTGCCTGGCGGATCTCCAGCACATCCACCGAACGCGCGGCGTGCTTCGGCCAGCGCTCTTTGAGCGAATGCTCGATGACGGCCGTTAACGCGAATTCGAAGATCGACAGGCGACCATCCGCCCGGACCAGCGCATCGACATCCTTGAGTACACGATACTGCGCGGCGTCCTCCAACTCCTGCAACGCCGGCAGCGCCAGTTCGACCACCGGCAGCCAAACCGCACGGTTCGCCTGGCGGAACCAGCGTGCGTGTTGCGCGGCTCGTTCCACCACGGCCGTGTCGTCTAGCACCGAACGCAGCATCGCCGCCGGGTCCTCTGCACTGGCCACCAGCAGACCGTAGACGACGGAAGCGACGCCTTCGCGACGGTTCAGATCCGCGTACACCGGCTCGGACAACTGCCCGATCACCCGCTTGGCATAGTCGGCGTGCTGCGCATTCGGGTTGCCGACGCTGCCGAGCAGTGCGCCCGCCGACACCGCGGTGGGAGCGCCGGCGGCAAAGCCAAGCGCCGCACCTTCGGCGGCCGGCCCGCCCGTCTGCGCGGACGCCTGCAACGCGGCGAACGCCGGGTCCAGTTTCGCGATGCGCTCTTCGATGGGCGGGTGGGTGGCGAACAGGCTGCCGAACGCGTAGCTCAGCCCCTGCCCGAAGAACAGGTGACTCGCCTCCTCCGCGTTGGGATGCGCCACCTGCGCCCCGTAGCCTCCGATCTTCTTGAGCGCGCCGCCGATGCCATCGGTTTGACGGGTGAACTGCACGGCGGAGGCGTCGGCCAGATACTCGCGTTGACGGGAGACCGCCGCTTTGATCAGCCTGCCGAAGAACACGCCCAGATAGCCGACCACCACCAGCCCAAGGCCGAGCGCCATGCCGCCACCGGAGTTCTTGGAGCGGCTGCGGCCGCTGCCGCGCAGGATCATGCGGCCCAGAAGGGCCAGCAGCAGGATGCCGTGCAGCAGGCCGATGAGGCGCAGGTTCAGGCGCATGTCGCCGTTGAAGATGTGGCTGAACTCGTGGGCGACCACCCCCTGCAATTCGTCGCGGGTGAGTTGTTCGAGGCAACCGCGGGTCACCGCCACCACGGCGTCATTGGGGGTGGTGCCGGCGGCGAAGGCGTTGATGTTGGGCTCGTCGGCGAGGATGTAGACCTGCGGCACCGGCACGCCGGAGGCGATGGCCATTTCGTCGACCACGTTGAGCAGGCGCCGCTCGAGGCGGTCATTGGTTTCGCGGGAGACCAACGTGCCGCCGAGGGATTCGGCGACGGAGGTACCGCCGCCGCGCGAGAGGGCCATGACCTTGAACAGGCTGCCGCTTCCTATCAGCAGCCCGACCCCGCCGGTCGTCCACAGCAGCAGCTCCGGGTTCCACCACTGGGTCGGTTGGGTCGCCTGTCCGCTGTTGGCGTAGCCGAAAAGCAGGACGATGATGAGATAGACGCCAGCAATGATGCCGACCACCGCCAGCAGAAACAGCAGCACCAGCCAGTTGCTGGAGCGCCGCGCGCGGTCCTGCTCCTGGAAGAAGTCCATCGCCTAAACGCGTCAGCTGCCGAAGGAGACCTTGACCGGCTTGCTCGCCTCGGGCTCCGGCAGCTCCAGCAGATTCGCCTCCTTGAAACCCATGTTGTTGGCGACCAGCAGGTCGGGGAAGGACTCGCGTTTGTTGTTGTAGTTCATCACCGCATCGTTGTAGGCCTGACGGGCGAAGGCGATGCGGTTCTCGGTGCTGGCGAGCTCCTCCTGCAACTGCATCATGTTCTGGTTGGCCTTGAGATCGGGGTAGGCCTCGGCCAGGGCAAAGAACTTGCCGAGCGCCGAGCCGAGCATCCCCTCGGCGCCGGCCAGGGCCTGGATCGCCCGGCCGTCGGTCGGGTCGCCCTCGGCCCGCTGAGCGGCGGACTGCGCGGCGTTGCGCGCCTGGATCACCGCCTCCAGCGTCTCCCGCTCGTGTTTCATGTAGCCCTTGGCGGTCTCCACCAGGTTCGGGATGAGGTCATAGCGGCGCTGCAACTGCACGTCGATCTGGGAGAACGCGTTCTTGAACCGGTTCCGCAACGCCACCAGCCCGTTGTAGATGGCGATGGCCCAGATCACGACAACTGCAATCAACCCCAGAAAAATCATTCCACCGATCGACATGTTCCTTCCCCTCCCCTGCAATTGGTATTCAACAGGATTTCCAGGATTTTTCAGGATGAACAGGATAAGACCTATTGGTTGCAGGTGACCGGTACTCAACCCAGGCCAAGCATGTGGTTCTCACCGCTGTTCCATCCTGTCAATCCTGAAAAATCCTGTTAATCCTGTGAAATCGAACTCGCCGCTTAGTATGCCCCTGCTCGCCAAAAGGAGCTACAGGCGCGACCAATTGGCCGGCGATGAAGGCGGCGGGTCAAATGGGCTATGATGGCCCGATAGCATTCAGGAGGTTCTACATGGCGGACTTCAACCACTACCGCCTCGGCGAATCCGGCGAAACCATCGAATTCACCAGCGCCGACGAAAATCGCGCCATTGTGCAGAGCATGGCCGCCCAGGCCGGGCGCAGCGTCTGGCTCTTCACCACCGACCTCGACCCGCTGATCTACGACAACAGCGAGTTCGTGGAGGCCATCGCCCGCATGGCGCGGGAGCATCAGCGGGCCCGCCTGCAGATCCTGGTTCAGGACGTCACCCGCGCGGTGAAAGAGGGGCACCGATTGATCCCGCTGGCACAGCGCCTCTCCAGCCGGGTGGAGATCCGTACCCCCATCGAGGAGTATGCCGGACTGACCGAAAACTATTTGATCGCCGACGGGGTCGGGTACCTCAGAAAACCCCTGCCCGGCCGCTTCGACGGTGTCGCCAGTTTCCACAACCCATTGACGGCGCGGGAGCTGAGCCGCCAGTTCGAAGAGATCTGGGAGCGCTCCTACGGGGACCCGCAGGTCCGTCGCCTGCATATCTGAAGACGAGTGCGCCCATGCGCCACGCTGCCATTCTCCTGCTGCTCCTCTTTGCCCTGCCGGCCGACGCGCAGACGGAGATCCGGGTCTTCGAACTACAGTATCGGTCCGCCGAGGAGCTCATCGACGTGGTGGGGCCGCTGGTGGACCCGGAAGGGACGGTCACCGGCAGCGGTTTCCGCCTGGTGGTGCGCAGCAGCCCACAAAATCTGGCCGAGTTGGCGCAGGCGCTGACCGCGCTCGACACGCCGCGCCGCCAGTTCATGATCAGCGTCCGCCAGGGGGCACAGGGCCGAGTGGTGGACTACGGGGCCAGGGCCGACGGCCGTTTCGAAACCGGCGATGTCGATATCGAGGTCGGGCGTGGTGGGCCCCCCCGGGTGCAGGTCTACGCCACCGAGGGCGAGCGCGATGAGCGTGTCGCCCAACAGATCCGCGTCATCGAAGGCGGCTGGGCCTTCATCA
Organism: Gammaproteobacteria bacterium; assembly: GCA_041685045.1. Taxonomy (GTDB): domain Bacteria; phylum Pseudomonadota; class Gammaproteobacteria; order Thiohalomonadales; family Thiohalomonadaceae; genus Thiohalomonas. The sequence continues at coordinate 160,639 of JAWLGP010000008.1, read as the reverse complement.
GCGCCGGACAGGCCCTGCCGGTGCCGCAGCAGACGCTCCGATACGGGCCGGGCGGCGGTACCGTTCAACAGTCCATCGAATATCGCGATGTTGATACCGGTTTCGAGGTGCGTCCGCGCCTGACCGGGCCGGAGCAGGTGGCCCTCGATATCCGGCCGTTCCGTGCCCGGCCGTCGCCCGCCGGCGGCGGCGTGATCGAGCAGCAGCAGCTCAGTACCTCGGTCACGACACGCATCGGTGAATGGGTCGAAATCGGTGGTGGCAGCGACACCCACCGCCACCATCAGCACGGTATCCTTTACTCCACCCAGGAACAGGACGCGTTGACCCGGCGCGTGTTTGTCCGCGTCGAACTGCTCGATTAGGAGGCTTGCCCATGCCCCCGGAAGCCCTTTCTTACCGGCTCGATCCCTACCTTCCGCACGCGCACCGCGTCCGCGTCACGCTGGCGATCACCGAACCCGACCCGGCCGGCCAGAGTCTGTCCATGGCCGCGTGGATCCCGGGCAGCTACATGATTCGTGATTTCGCGAAGCATGTGGTCGGGCTCAGCGCCCGTTGCGGTGATGAGCCGGTTGCGGTGGAGAAGGTGGATAAACAGACTTGGCGTTGCGCGCCCTGCGCCGGAGCGCTCACGGTCGAATACGAGGTCTACTGCTGGGACCTGTCGGTGCGCGGGGCCCACTTCGACGCCACCCACGGCTTCTTCAACGGCACCAGCCTGTTTCTCAAGGTGCACGGCCGCGAGGGCGACCCGTGCGCCGTCGAGATCCTGCCGCCGCCCGGAGAGGCGTTCAGCGACTGGCGGATCGCCACCACCCTGCCGAGTGCCGGCGCCGCCGCCTTCGGCTTTGGCCATTACCAGGCCGGCGATTACGACGAACTGGTCGACCACCCCATCGAGATGGGCCGCTTCACCCTGCTGGAGTTCGAGGTGGCCGGCCGCCCCCACGCCATGGCGATTACCGGCCGTCAGCAGGCGGACAGCGCCCGCCTCGCCACCGACCTGCAGAAGGTGTGCAGCTACCACGTCGGGCTGTTCGGCGAGTTTCCGACCGACCGCTACCTGTTCCTCACCATGGCGGTGGGCGACGGCTACGGCGGGCTTGAGCACCGCGCCTCCACGGCGCTGATCTGCAAGCGCGACGACTTGCCGCGGCCCGGCCTCGGTGAACCCGACGAGGGCTACCGCAACTTCCTCGGGCTGTGCAGCCACGAGTACTTCCACACCTGGAACGTCAAACGGATCAAGCCGGCCGCCTTCACCCCGTACGACCTCTCGGGCGAGGTCCACACCCGCCTGCTGTGGGCGTTCGAGGGGATCACCTCCTACTACGACGAACTGGCCCTGGTGCGCAGCGGCCTGATCAGCCCCGAGAGCTATCTCGAACTGCTGGGCCAAACCATCACCCGGGTGCTGCGCACGCCGGGGCGCCAGCGCCAGAGTGTCACCGAATCGAGCTTCGACGCCTGGACCAAGTTCTACAAGCAGGACGAGAACGCCCCCAACGCCATCGTCAGCTACTACGCCAAGGGTGCCCTGATCGCGCTGGCGCTGGACCTGCTGATCCGGCGCGACACCGAATCGCGCCGTTCGCTGGATGACGTGATGCGCGGGTTGTGGGCCGAGTACGGCAAGACCGGCCGAGGGATCGCGGAGACGGAGTTGGAGGCGGTGATCGAGCGGTTTGCCGAGATCCCGTTGGGCCCCTTTTTCCAGCAGGCGTTATACAGCACCGACGACCTGCCGCTGGAGGAGTTGCTGAACTCGGTCGGGGTCGGCTTGCACCTGCGGGCGACCGAGTCGGACAGCGACAAGGGCGGCAAGCCGGTGCAGGACTCAACCGCGGGCCCCGACCTCGGCGTTCGCCTGGATCCGAATGCCAGCGAGACGCGGATTCAGTTCTGTTTCGAGGGGCGCCCGGCGATGAACGCGGGGCTTTCGGCGGGCGATGTCATTATCGCGGTGGAGGGGCTGAAGGCGGACCGGGGGAGTTTGGAGCGGCTGTTGAAGCGGCATCAGCCCGGCGACCGGGTTCGGCTACACGCCTTCCGGCGCGATGAGTTGCTGGAGATCGACGTGGAGCTGGGCGAGCGGCCGCTCGATACCTGTTATCTGACGCTGGATGAGGCGGAGGCGGAGGTGTTGAAGCGGCGTCAGCTCTGGCTGACGGGGTAGATTGGGAATCGCGCCAGGACGGCGCTCTACAGGTCCGCGCCCAATTTGGCATCGTAGGGTGTGGTGAGCTTGCGAACCGCACCGTTGGCGATTCGGTGCGGTTCGTTCCTCACCGCACCCTACGAGCTCTGGATGAGGCGGAGGCGGAGGTGTTGAAGCGGCGTCAGCTCTGGCTGACGGGGTAGATTGGGAATCTCGCCGGGACGGCGCTCCTACAGGTCCGCGCCCAATTTGGCATCGTAGGGTGTGGTGAGCTTGCGAACCGCACCGTTGGCGATTCGGTGCGGTTCGTTCCTCACCGCACCCTACGAGCTCCCACACGTTTCAGTCGAAGACGGAGCTCCGCATCGCACCGGGACGGCGCTCCTACGGGCGTCTGTAGGAGCGGCGTCCTCGCCGCGATAGGCGTTCCAACGTATCAGGCCGAAGCGGCCATCTGCTCGCACTCCAGGGCGCGCACCAGTGGATAGAGCTCCTCCACTTCACTCTGAATGCGCTCCAGCACCAGGCGGAACATGTCCTGCGTCTCCTGCACGAACTTCTCGTGGTTGTAGATATCCAGACCCTTGCGGCACCAGGTGTTGGTGTACTTGGAAAAGATCCGCTTGATCTCCTTGGCACCGTTCAGGGAGCGCACGGCGACGGCGTTGACCTCCTTGTCCTTATGCGTGAGCAGCCTCGCATAGAGGGTCTTGTCTTCGAGCTCCATGTGCGCCTTTACCTTTTCCGAAAACCGGTTGAACAGTTCGCAGACAATGGACGTGTCGCACATCGAGCGGTCCACGATAAGGGCACCCAGCACTTTGCACAGCTCGCTAACTTCGTGGTTCTGCTTGTTCAGTTCGTCGAACGGAACCATTTTACCCTCCTCCTCGGTTGTACTCTGTTGGCCTCTGACGGGCCTTGTTCTCGTTCCCGTTAGGCATACCACCAAGCGCCTAAATCACACTCAGTGTATGCCTCTATACGCTTACGCATGACTACCGATTTTGTCAACGAAGATCGGAGGGTTTTTCTTTGGAATCAATGTATTGGCTTATCAAGATATGCTAATTCTACGCCATCTCCGATTTCACAGATTGACAGGATTTTTCAGGATTCACAGGATGGGGCTCAAGCAAAGCATCACGTGCCTGGACCTTCCGCGCAGAGGTTTGTCTTTCCATAACCCACCGCAAACAGGCCTTTTCCTGTTCATCCTGAAAAAATCCTGTCAATCCTGTTGAATCCCGTCTTCCCGCTCGCTACTGCTCCAAGCGGCGATGACAGGAGTCAGACGATCGGCGTCTCCGGTTCGCTCCCGAGCCCTTCCGGGGTCAGCTCCTCCTGAAACGCCTCGACCCGGGCCGACACCGTCTCCGCCCGCTGGAACCGGGCGAGGTGAAACAGCGCCTCCCCCTCGTGCACCAGCGGCAGGTTGGTGCGGCCGATGACGATCCCTTCGGCGGGGGCGCGCACCTCCAGCTCGGTGTCGCCGAACGAGTCGGACACGATCCCCAGCAGGCCATCCCGCTCCACCCGCGCCCCGATGGGCACCACCGCCCGGAAGATCCCGCTCTCCGGGGCGCGCACCCAGCTGCTGGAGCGCGCCACCACGGGCCGGGTCGGACGCTTGCGCTGGTGGTGACTCGCCGGCAGCATCTGCAACTCGCGCATGACGTTGACGATGCCGCGCACGCCGGCGCGGATCGAAACCTCGTCGAAGCGCAACGCCTCCCCCGCCTCGTACAGCAGCAGCGGAACCCCCTTCTCCACCGCCGCCTGCCGCAGCGACCCGTCGCGCAGGTCGGCATTGATCATGACCGGGGTGCCAAAGGCGTTCGCCAGGCGCGCCGTGCGCTCATCGTCCAGGTAGGCGCGGATGTGCGGCAGGTTGGTGCGGTGCTGGCCGCCGGTGTGCAGGTCGATGCCGTAATCGCTCTGCGCCACGATCTCGGCCATGAACAGGTGGGCGATGCGGGCCGCCAGCGAGCCCCCCTCGATGCCGGGAAAGCTGCGGTTCAGATCGCGCCGATCCGGCAGGTAGCGGGAGCGGTCGAGAAAGCCGTGCACGTTGACGATGGGAATGGCGATCACCGCGCCGCGTAAACGGTTCAGCAGTGGCAGCTTGATCAGGCGGCGGATGATTTCGACCCCGTTCAGCTCGTCGCCGTGAATGGCGGCACAGACGAACAGGGTCGGGCCGTCGCGGCGTCCGTTCACTACGTGGACCGGCATGGCCAGGCTGGTATGGGTGTAGAGCTTGGCCACCGGCAAGTTGACGGTGCCCCGCTCGCCGGCCTCGAACCGGACCTTGTTGATGCTGATCGGTCGCCCCATCGCCTTGCTAACCCTTGCCGCGGGTCCGTGTCCGGTTGGGACGCGCGTTGTTTTCGATGAAGCGGATGATGGTGGCGGCTACGTCCTTGCCGGTGGCCGTCTCGATCCCCTCCAGGCCAGGGGAGGAGTTGACCTCCATCACCAGCGGTCCGTTCTTGGAGCGCAGAATGTCCACACCGGCCACGTTGAGGCCCACCGTCTTCGCCGCCCGCACGGCGGTGGCGCGCTCATCGGGGGTCAGTTTGGTGACCGACGCGGTACCGCCGCGATGGAGGTTGGAGCGGAACTCCCCCTCCCGTGCCTGACGCACCATCGCCGCCACCACGCGGTCGCCGATGACGAAACAGCGCACGTCGGCACCGCCCGCCTCTTTTACATACTCCTGCACCAGGAAATCGGCGCCCAACTCGCGGAAGGCGTCGATCACCGACTCGGCCGCCTTCTTGGTCTCGGCGAGCACCACGCCTTTGCCTTGGGTCCCTTCCAGCAGCTTGACCACCAGCGGCGCGCCGCCGACCAGCTGGATCAGGTCTTCGGTGTTCTCGATATCGTGCGCGAAGCTGGTGACCGGCAGCCCGAGCCCCTTGCGCGACAGCAGCTGCAGGGCGCGCAGCTTGTCACGGCCGCGGCCGATCGCCACCGATTCGTTGAGCGGAAAGGTGCCCATCATCTCGAACTGCCGCAGCACGGCGAGGCCGTAGAAGGTGATCGATGCCCCGATCCGGGGGATGACGGCGTCGAAGTGCTCCAGCCGCTGCCCCTTGTAGTAAATCCCCGGCCGCATGGTGGCGATGTCCATGTAGCACTTCAGCGTATCGAAGACGTGTACTTCATGGCCGCGCTGCTCCCCTGCCTCGATCAGCCGTCGGGTCGAGTAGAGCCGACGATTGCGCGACAGGATGGCGATCTTCATTGAAGGCGTTGTCACAAACGTTCTCTTTGGTGAAAGGGCCGTCAGCCCTCTTGCGGTGGTTTGCCAATGAGGTAGGAGCGTTGCGGGTCGACGGTAAAGCGCCCTTTCATGGCGGTCCGTCCCAGCAGCATCCGAAACTGCATGTTATCGCGGTTGGTCAGCGTCATTTCGATCGGCCAGCTCGTACGGCCGAGCAACACCGACGTGGCGATGACGTAACGGAACTCGCGGTGTCCGCCCGAATCCATTACCCACCGCCGCTCCAGCACCTCGGCCCGGCATACCACGCGGGGGTCGCGATGCTTTTGCAGGGGATGGACGGAAAAGCGGACCCAGGGCGTGCCCCGTTCGGTGAACGGTTCCACCGCAAAGGTGTGCAGCGCCGAGGTCCGGGCTCCGGTGTCGATCTTGGCCTTGATCCAGGCGATATCGAGGTCGGGCAGTGCAACCCATTCACGCCAGCCGATACACGGTTTCGGTTGGTCGTTGGTCATGCCGGGGTCCGGGTCGCAAACACCGGTGCAGTATACTATCGGCCCCCGGTATCCAGGCAACGACTCGCCATGCCCGAAAACCTGTTGTTGTTATACCCGGCTGACCCGATGGCAGCGCCTGCGGTGGAGCCTTTGGTCTCCGCCCTGCAAGAGATTGGACTGCTGGGCGATCCGTTCACCTGCGACGGGGCGCCCCACTTCCGACCCGGCGAGGCGTTCCTGCGGCGCATCACCTATCTCGGCTGCTCCCCGGTGGTGGCGCTGGGCGAGCCGGGGGCGACCGGCGATGAGTTCGCCCATCTGGCGCTCAGCGGGCCCTACGAGACGCCTCGCTTCCTGGCCGGGACCAACGTCAAGCAGCCCCGCTGCCCGGCCTGCCGGCAACGGGCGGAGCCGTGGCAGGACTGGCCACAACGCCTGGCCGCCGGCGAGGCGTGGCGCTGGCAGTGCCCCGCCTGCGGGACAGCGAACGAGGCCGTTGAATTGGACTGGCGTCAGTGCGCCGGACACGCGCGGCTGTTTCTGACCGTATGGGGTGTGTTCGAGGGTGAGGCGGTGCCGTCGGACGATCTGTTGAAAACGCTGGCGGGCTTCGCCGGCCCGTGGCGTTGGAGTTACGTGCGCCGCTGAGAAGCTGCCGATGGGGACGGCCCTCCCACACTCCGTGCCTACGTGCCGCGCGGCGTAAGTTTGACCGGGTTTTTCGGATGGGCTAAGCGCAGCGTGCCCATCAAAGGCCGATTGATGGGCACGTCGCTCTCGCTCCTTTGCCCGTCCTACGGGCTGAATAGGGTTCGGCCCCCACAAGATTAGTGCGGACCAGAATGGGACTTTTCAGATGGAAAGGATTCTTGTTTCCTTGGACTTCATCCTGTTAATCCTGAAAAAATCCTGTCAATCCTGTTCCATTGGTTACTCCTCCTTGGTTTCAAACGCCGCGAACATGCTTTCGAAGCGCCGGTATTCAGCGGCCGATAGCCGCGGCAGGCGCTGCATGAAGGCGACAATCGACCAAAGTTCCTCGTCGCTGTGGACCTGTTCCCAAGCCGGCATGCCGGTCAGCTTGATACCGTGTTTGGCGATCCAGAAAAGCTCGGCGGAGTCCCAGTGCTCGCTGGCATGGGCCAGGTCCGGGGGCTCGGGGCGCATGCCCTTGGTGAATGCGCCACCTGATACGCCGGGCGCGCCATGGCAAGCCTCGCAGCTCTGCTTGAAGTGGCGGAACCCGGCGAGCACCCGTTGCGGATCGTCCAGCGGCGGAGTGGCGAGGCCTTTGGCGTGTCCCGCGATCGACTGCTCCTTGGTCGTCGCCAGCAACCACTGCCCCACCTCGGTGTGGGGATCGGTTGCCGCAATGTTGTAGGCGCCCGAGTAGACGTAGCCAACCAAACCCGCGGCGATCACCGCCACGGTAAACAGAATGCCTCCGATGATTCGCATGGTGTGCTCTCGTTGTTGTCGTTACGCATGAAGCGAGACGGGACCGCCGGGGTCCCGCCTCGCGGGTGATATTGTCCTAGGCCGCCTTGATCTCTTTGTCGATCTGCTTTCTGGCCAAGCCTTTGTAAATCCAGGCGGCCGACAGACCAAAGGCAATGTGGGCAAAAACCGTCACCCAGTTGCGTGCCTCGGCAAACCAGGGGAAGGCCGAGGTAAAGCCGTAGAAGTTGACCCAATACAGCAGTAGCCCGAACACCGCACCCGCCAAGATCGCCCAGGCGGTCTCAAGGCGGAAGACGATGTAGGCGATGACCCAGGTCACCACGATGGCCAGGATGAAGTGCACCAACAGCGCGGCCAACGTCACGCCGAAGGAGAAGGTTGCCGGCGGCGTCAGGACATCCTGCCCCAGTACGATGGCAGCAATCATCCGTACCGGAGCCCACGGGCTTCCGCCCAGAAACAGCGGCACCATGATCAGTTCGAGCAACAGAAAGATCAGACCGGCACCGAGTCCCGCCCAGGTCGCTGCTGCCCAGTGCGGCGTCCTGCCCGTCTCGACGTTCGACAGAATGTGAACATTCGCCATGGCGTCCTCCCTCTGGGTTTCCACAAGCCGTGGAATTTCCTAATGCAAGCAAAGGCGATGACCGTCGGGATGTCCAGTTGGCAGGCCTATACTTTTGAGCGAATCCCGCGCGAAGGAACCGACGCCATGGCGAAGACCGAACCGCGTGTTGTCCGCGACGTGGAGCCGCTGCGGCGATTGAGCCACTGGCTGGATGAACTGGTCCCGCTGCCCGGCGGCTACCGCATTGGCCTCGACGGCATCTTGGGGCTCATTCCGGGCGCGGGCGATGCGCTCGGCGCAGTCGTCTCCTCCTATATCATCACCCAGGCCGCAAGGCTCGGTGTGCCGACCCGGATCCTGCTGCTCATGATCTACAACGTAGCCATTGACGCGGTGGTCGGCCTTATTCCCATTCTGGGCGACCTGTTCGATTTCGCCTGGAAGGCCAACCGCCGCAATGTCGCCCTGCTGGAGCGGCACCAGGGCGAGGTCAGCTACGGGTCGAACGGGAACAAACGCCTGTGGACGGTATTGCTCATTCTCATATTGCTGTTTGTAGCGCTGATCATCGCGCTCGCCTACGGTTTCATCCAACTGCTGTTCGCCCTGGCCGCAGCGGGCTGATACGCATCACTGTCGGATGAGGGCCACACCCACGCTGGTGTAGGGATAACCGTGAAAGCGGCGCATCGCCGGCTTGACCTGTTCCCAATCGACCCGCAGGTCCAGCGCACCATCCAGGCGCCAGCCGGGTGCCTGCAGGATGTGCGTGCGCAGCCGCTCCTCGTCAAAAAAGCTCCAGTCCACGGGAAAGGGGTCGCCCGGTCCTTCGTACCAGAGCTCGGCGGTGGCGTCTTCGTAGAAATCGGTGGTCAGCAACAGCCGACCGCCGGGGCGCAACACACGGTGCATCTCCGCCAATGCGTCGGCCATCGCGCCAAACCCCAGATGTTCAATCACCGAGATACAGAACACGGCACCGAAGCGCTCCGACGCGAACGGCAGGCGACCCATGTCACCGGCCACATAGCCGATGTCGACGCCGTGCAGCCTGGCCAGACCAACGGGCGGCGTCAGGTCGAGCGCCGTCACCCGGTGGCCCTCGCCGGCCAGATAGACGGGAAAGATCGACGCGCCACAGCCGACATCCAGCAGTGCCGAACCCGGGGCAAGCCGCGCCCTCTCCAGCGCCCACGGGTATTCCCAGCGTTTGCTGGGATGGAGGTAAGAGATCGGGTCGCGTGACTGGAGCCGGTCCATCTCGTCCAGCACACGCCGATACGGATCCCGGTCGAGGTCGGCGAGGTCCAACGGGCGATTGGGTGCATGCTGCTCCATTGGCAAGCTCCCTTCGTGTGTCACGCTGCCGGGGACGCGAGTGAGCCTTTCAGTCGCTCCCTTACATCTTCGACGGATACGGTGTCGATGCAACTGCGCCAGCCCATCAGGCAGCTGCCGGTGGCGACACAGTACGGCGGTCCGAATGCCGCCTCACGTCGGTGGATGCAGCCCTCTGTCCCACCGACGGCATCCGCACCCAGTGGCCGGTAAATGCGCGGGCTGGTGGGCCCGAACACGCCCAGGGTCGGAGTGCCGACCGCGGCGGCCAGATGCATCAGGCCGGTATCGTTGCACACCAGAATCCGGCTGGCCGCGAGCAGGGCCGCCGTCTTGCGCAGGTGAATTCGCGGAACGCTCCACCATGCAACGCCCTTAGCCACGTCCCGCCAGCGGCGCTCGAGATCGGCGTCGCCGCCGCCGAACAGCAGCACGCGCATGCCGCTGTGGATCGCATGCCGTGCGACCGCCGCCAGCCGCTCCAGCGGCCAGCGCTTGAGCGGCGAGGAGGCGACCGGCGAAACCGCGAACACCTCGGCGCCGGCCAACCCGTGGCCGGCCATGAAATCCCGTGCGAAACGCCGCTCCGATTCACCCAACCGCAGCCGCGGTTGTGTGTCCGTCACGGTGATGCCCCACCCCTCCAGCACGGCCTCCCGAATGGCCGCGGCGCCACTCCCCCACTGCTCCAGAAAACCGTCCTTGAGGCCGTGCCCGGTGTCGAGCAGCCGTCCGTGGTTCAGCGACCAGACCGCCTGCCCGAGACCGACCACGGCGTGGGAGGGATCGAGAATCACATCGAACTCGCCGGCCCGCACCCAGGCGGCGATAGCGGCTCGCCGTTCCGGATCGCCCCAGTCGCCCCAGTGGCTAAGCCCGAACCGGTGGACGCTCACCCGCTCATCCACCAGCGGATCGCCTTCGAGCAACTCGATCGCCGGCTCGGCCCCGACGGCGACGATATGCGCATCGGGCCAGGTCCGGCGTAGCGCCTCAAGGGCAGGCCACTGCATGACCAGGTCCCCGATACCGTAGCGCAGACAGATCAGCGCCCGGCGCGGTTCAGGAACCATCGTGGGGACTACGCCCGGTGGCGGCCAGGAATTCGTCGCGGTCCCAGTCGGCGGTAACGGCGGGGTTGGCCGGGTCCGGTTCACACAGATAGCTCTCGATGCCCGGACGCTCCAGCACCCGCATTCCCGCACTGCGCAGCATCGCCTCGACCGCGGCATGATTCGGCGCCCACCAGTTGGTGCGGTCGCCGGCCAAGCGGTGTTCGATGAACGCCATCTTCGGCCAGCCGGGGTCGCGCATCGCCTCGCGGTCGTCGATCGGCCGATCCAATCCGGGGTCCAACACCTCGTCGCCGGGCATCGTCAGGGTTTGAAACAGAAACAGGCGTCCTGCCAGGCGGCTGGCGATATCGAGTCCGAGCAGCGGGTAGCGCAAGTGGTAGAAGACGCCCAGAAACAAAACCAGATCGTAGGTTTCGGTTTCTCGAGCGAGGTCGTAGACCTGCTCGCGCCGGAACTCGATGGCGTCCTCCAGTCCGTACAGGACGGCCGCCCAGCGCGCCTGGGCCAGATAGTGCGCGTTCATGTCGATGGCGGTGACGCGGGCCCCGCGGCGGGCCAGCTCAAAGCTGTAGTAACCGGCGTTGCAGCCGATATCGAGCGCCCGCCAGCCGTGCAGATCGTCCGGCAGGCACGGCGCAATCTCGGCCCACTTGTAGGCGGGGAAATCGCCAAGAAAATGCTCCGGCGCCGTCTGGCTGCCGTCGGGCAAATGCAGGTTGTGGAACCATGGTTCGAGCCGTCGGATCTGTTCGCCGAACCCTTGCTGCCCCGCGTTGCTCTCCACGCGTCCCCTCCCTGTGGCGCCAGCCGCCTCACTGGATGTTTAGCGGACCCGCTGTACTGTTTAGCATATGAATCCGGGCGCCATCGTCCGCTACGGTAACGGCACTCACCGAGGCCACTCCGACCTCGAGACGGAGAACCAAATCGACGGGGATCCCCATGTAGAAACCCAGTGCGTAGCGGATCGGATCGCCGTGACTGACGATCGCCACCACCGACTCCGGCGACTGTCGCCTGATTGACTCTGTGGCCGCCACCATGCGCGCCTGGATCTCGGTCGCCATCTCACCGCCGGGAATGCGGATCCCGCTGCGAAAGGCATGATATGCCCGCCACATGGGGTCATTCTCCAATTCATCGAAGCTGCGCCCGGACCACTCGCCGAAATCCACCTCGATGATCCGCTCGTCCAGTTCGACCCCAACCTCAAAACGCTCAGCGATTGCCGCGGCCGTTTGGCAGGTGCGCTCCAGCGGACTGCAGATGACACGTTGCGGCGGCAGCGTCGCCAGCCGTTCGGCGACCACTTCGGCCTGTCGCCGGCCCCGCTCATTCAGGTGAACACCCGGATTACGGCCGGCGAGACAACTGCCCACCGCGTCGGTATCGCCGTGTCGGATGAACAGCAGCAGGCTCACACCACTCGAGCCGTCGTGCTGGTTGCCGGGAGGTAACGCTCCACCACTTCCGTCGCGAACCGGGCGAACTCAGTGAGGTCGACCGGCGGACTGGTATGACACTCACGCTGTCCGCGCGAGGGCGGTGTGAAGCAGAGCGTCAGCGTGACATCGAACCCTTCCAGGGCCGCCATCTGCCGGTCGAACCAGACTTGGGCGTTGGGCCGGTGCCAGTCGGCCCAGCTGATCCCGGTACGTAACCGGGTGACCCCCATGCTCCGCAGCCACTTCACCGCATCGTCGAGCCTGTGGTCCTCATAGTGAAACCACTGGCAGATCCCCATGCGCGGGTTGAAGTCCGACAGCGCCGGCTTGGGGGTGCCGTCATTGCGCAGCAGGCCCATGTAGAAGTGCCGGTAATAGGCGCTGCCCTCGCTCTCCTTGTGGCGGGTGGTCGCCTCCCAGGTGGGGGGCAGGTCATAGAGGCTGTACCAGAACACCCGTTCGACACGATCGAGCAGCAACTCGGTGGTGCGCCGCAGACCGAAGACCTGCACCTCGTCGGCGCCGAATGTCGACACGCCGACCTCGGTGACCCAGACCGGCAAGGGTGTTACCGCTTCAATTTCGGCAATCTTGTCCGGCCACTCATCCAGCTTCCAGTGATTCCAGTCGAGCGGAAAACCGTGGACCGCCACCGCATCCAGGTCGGCCAGCGTCCCGTAGCTTTGCAGCAGCTTGATGAAGTCGGCATCGATGGGCGATATCCCCCCCAACACCAGCTTGGTCTCGGGGCGCAGTTCGCGAACCGTTGCGGCCGCAAGCCGGGTCATCTCGGCAAACTGCCGCCACTCGGGGTCCATCTGAAAGTCCCAATGGGAAAGATTATTCGGCTCGTTCCAGAACTTGATCGCTTCGATCATAGGCGTCCGGGTGCCAGGGTGTGCAGCATGGCGTGGATGAACTCCTCGGTAAGGCGGTATGCGTCGTTGTCGGGATGCTGCTGAGGTGGGTGTTTGCAGAAGAAAGAGGCCGGCGCTTCCAGCACGCCGCCGACGCCGCGCTCCAGCGCAAGTTTGCAGCAGCGGATGGCATCGATGGCCACCCCCGCCGAGTTGGGCGAGTCTTCTACCGAAAGCCGCAGCTCCAGGTTCATTGGCACATCGCCGAACAGCGTGCCTTCCATGCGGATGAAGCACACCTTGTTGTCCGCCTGCCAGGGCACGTAATCGCTAGGGCCGACATGGATTTGGTCGCCATCCAGGCGGATGCCGGCCACCGACTGCACCGCCTCCGTCTTGGAGACCTTCTTGGACGCAAGCCGATGCCGGTCGAGCATGTTGAGGAAGTCGCTGTTGCCGCCGGTGTTGAGCTGGTAGGTGCGTTCCAGATGCACGCCGCGACGGCGGAACAGGTCCACCAGGGTACGGTGCACGATGGTGGCACCGAGTTGCGACTTGATGTCGTCACCGATGAGCGGCAGCTTCCTTTCGGCGAAGCGAGCCGCCCACTGCGGGTCGCTGGCGATGAATACCGGGATGTTGTTGACGAAGGCGACACCCGCCTCCAGGGCACAGCCGGCCCAGAAACGGGTCGCCTGTTCCGAGCCAACGGGCAGGTAATTGACCAGGATTTCGGCACCGCAGTCCTTCAGCGCACCGACCATCTCCTCGGCGTCCGGCTGCGGCAGTTCCGCGGGGACGCAGCGCTGTGCCTCGGGATAGGCCTCCATGTGCGCGGCAAATCCGTCGAGCACCGGACCCATCTGTACCGTGACCCCGCTTGCCGGCAAAGACTCCACAAAACGTGTGGTGCAGTTGGGCGTGGCGAAGATCGCCTCGGACAGGTCCTGGCCGACCTTGCGGCGGTCGATGTCAAAGGCGGCGACCACCTCGATGTCGGCGGGCAGGTAGCCGCCGAGGTCAAAGTGCATCAGCCCGAGGGCCGGCCCATTGCGGGTGGTGTAGTAATGGATGCCCTGGACGAGAGAGCTGGCGCAGTTGCCCACGCCGACGATCGCAATGCGTATCTTTCGGCCCATGCCCTTTTCCCTGACGCTCGCCGGCATGCCCACCCTGGCGTCGCCCAGGCGGCGGGCAAGCCCGGCAATGCCGTTTTTCGTTGTCCTTCGAAACGTGCGTGCTTCGCGCACTGCGGCGAGTGGCACCCTTTCGAAAAACTAGAACACTGGCCGGTGTTTGCAACCGCATGCCCATGCGCGAGACGGATGAACGCCGGTGATCGCCCGGCCCCGTGTCCCCGCGGCGCGGAGGCTCGCCTTGAATGGAGTCGGCACCGGTCGGCGATGAGCTGCAAGGCCGGCACCTGTGGGTCGTACAGGGCCTGGACCACGTCGGTACCGCCCGCCGGAGGCCTACCGCGACCGTCGTGTATACGACTGGCTCCTGCGCCAACGCCGGTGGCCTTGCGGGTCGGCGTGATTGCCTGCTCCCACGACACCACGTAAGGTGTCCGGCCAACCACTTGTCTCCGCCCCAACTACCCTGTTTTCTATGGCCCGTACCGACCGCCCGTGGCACACCCTGACCGCCGCCGAAACGGCCGCTGCGCTGGATACCGACCCGAAACGCGGCCTGAACTCGGCAGACGCGGCACAACGCCTGTCGCGCCATGGCGAAAACCGGCTGGCCGAAGCGCCGCCACGCCCCGCCTGGCAACGCTTTCTTGATCAATTCCGCAGTGTTCTCATCATCGTGCTGCTGTTCGCCTCGGTGTTGGCCTGGGCCATCGGCGATCTCATTGACGCCGTGGTCATCCTGATTGTCGTGCTGTTCAACGCCGGCCTCGGTTTCTATCAGGAGCACCGGGCCGAAGCGACGTTGTCCGCCCTGCGCGACATGCTGGCGGCGAGGGCACGGTTACGGCGGGACGGGCGCCTGCAGGAGGTGGACGCCGACGGGCTGGTGCCGGGCGACATCGTGCTGTTGGAGGCCGGCGACCGTGTGCCGGCGGACGGTCGCCTGCTGGCCGCCCACAACCTGGAGATCGAAGAGGCGGCACTCACCGGCGAGTCCCAGGCGGTCGGCAAACAAACCGATCCACTGGACGAATCCGAGCTTCCGCTCGGCGATCGCATCAACATGCTGTTCATGAACACGGTGGTCACCCGAGGGCGTGCCGAGATGGTGGTGACTGCTACCGGCATGGCCACCGAGATGGGCAAGCTGGCGGAGCTGATCGCCGCCGCCCCCGAGGCCGAAACCCCGCTCCAGCGCCAGCTCGATGTTCTCGGCAAGCGCCTCGCGGCCATCGCCGGCGTGGTGGTTCTGATCATTCTCGCCCTCAACTTCGCCCGCGGCGTGCCCTGGACCGAGGCGGCCTTGACCGCTGTCGCCCTGGCGGTCGCCGCCATTCCGGAAGGTCTGCCGGCGGTGGTGACCGTCACGCTCGCGGTCGGCATGTGGCGCATGGCCCGCAACCGGGCCATTTTGAAGAAACTTGCGGCCGTGGAGACGCTCGGTTCCACCACGGTGATCTGCTCCGACAAGACCGGCACCCTGACCCTGAACCAGATGACCGCGCGCGCCGGCTGGTATGCCGGGCGGCGGCTGACGATCAGTGGTCAGGGCTACGATGCGGCCGGCGCGATCAGTGGGGCGGCAGGCGTCGACCTGCGCCTCTTTCTGCTGCCGATGTGTCTCTCGACCGAGTCGCGTGTTCACGACGGCCAGCTGGTCGGTGACCCGACGGAGGGCGCGCTCTATGTCCTCGCCGTGAAGGGGGGGCTGGATCCGGACATCGAGCAGCGCCGCCACCCGCGTATTGCCGAGATCCCGTTCGACTCCAGCCACAAGTTCATGGCCACCTTCCACCATGCCGGCGACCAGGTGCAGATGTACGTCAAAGGTGCTCCCGACGTACTGCTCCAGCACTCCACCCGTCTCGCTTCGGCAGACGGGGACATCGCGCTGGATGCGGCGCAGCGCACGGCTATCGATGAGGAGAACGCCGCCTTCGCCGACCAGGCGCTGCGCGTGCTCGCCGTGGCCTGTCGCACCATTCCCGCCCGCGACTTCGACCCCGCCGAAGACCTTTGGCAGTGGGCCCGCGACTGGACCTTCCTCGGCCTCGCCGGCCTGATGGACCCGCCCCGCGCCGAGGCCGCCGCCGCCATCGCCCGCTGCCGCGAAGCCGGTATTCAGGTGAAGATGATCACTGGCGACCACCGGGTCACCGCCGCTGCGGTCGGCCGCGAACTGGGACTGACGGGCGAAGTGATCACCGGCGCGGAGCTCGACGCCATTGATGAGGACAAGCTTGCCGCGCGCATCGACGCGATCGCCGTCTTCGCCCGCGTGGCCCCCGAGCACAAGGTGAAGATCGTGAAGGCGCTGAAGGCGGATGGCCATGTCGCCGCGATGACCGGTGACGGCGTCAACGATGCCCCGGCCCTGAAAGCCGCCGACATCGGAGTGGCGATGGGGATCACCGGCACCGCGGTCACCAAGGAGGCGGCCACCCTGGTGCTGACCGACGACAACTTCGCCACCATCGTCCGCGCAGTGGAGGAAGGCCGCGTCATCTACGACAACATCGTCAAATTCGTGCGCTTTCAGCTCTCCACCAATATCGGCGCCATCCTGACGGTGCTCGCTGCCACCCTGCTCGGCATGCCGACCCCGTTCACCGCCATTCAACTGCTCTGGATCAACATCATCATGGACGGCCCGCCTGCCATGACGCTGGGAGTGGAACCGGCCCGACCCGGCCTGATGCGGGAGTCACCGAGGACGCCCGGCGCCCAAATCCTGTCCGGAAACCGACTGGCCCGGCTCGCGCTCTACGGCGCGACCATGATGGTCGGCACACTGCTGCTGTTCCAGTACGGACTGGACCACGGCGATGGACGCTACGCGGTCACCCTCGCCTTCACCACCTTCGTGCTGTTCCAGTTCTTCAACGTATTCAACGCCCGCGCGGAATTCGGCACCATCTTCAACCCCAATTTCCTCAAGAACGGCAAGCTGTGGCTGGCGATCACCGGCGTTGTACTGCTCCAAATCGTGGTGGTCTATTGGCCCCCGGCGCAGACCATCTTCAAGACCGTCCCCCTCGCCCCCGGCGACTGGCTCCTCGCCACCCTGGTGGCCTCCAGCGTGGTGGTGTTCGACGAGGCACGGAAGCTCGGACTGCGGCTGTTACGGCGCTCTCCGCCGCGTAGCGAATGATGGGCACGTCGCTTCGCTCCTTTGCCCATCCTACCGAGGTGCGGTTGTTGTGTGGGAGGATCGCACCCCATGGGCAAAGCGAAGCGATTCTGCAAATCGCTGGACGCCGTGCTAATACTCGGCGGGTTATGCTGACGCCAATCCGACTTACGTCGTTCCGGATTGCATCTATGTTTGCCGAAGAGATCCACCGCGGCACACGCCAATGCAGCTCTACGTCGGCACCAGCGGCTTCGCCTACAAACAATGGCGCGGAGCCTTCTACCCGGAAAAGACCCGTGCCGACGAAATGCTGGCGTGGTACGCCACTCGTCTTAACGCGGTAGAGATCAACAGCACCTTCTACCGCTTTCCCACGCCCGCCGGAGTCGCCGGTTGGGCCGGCCAGGTACCCGAACAGTTCCGGTTCGCCTTCAAGGTCCCGCAGCGCATCACCCACGTCAGACGGCTGCACGACACCGATGAAGACATCGGCTACCTGCTCGAGACCCTGGCCTCCCTCGGCCCGCGCCTGGGACCGCTGCTGTTTCAGCTACCACCCCGCATGAAGCCGGACCTTCCGGCCCTGGAAGATCTCACCGCCCGCATCCCCCCAGGCATCCGCATCGCCTTTGAATTCCGGAATCCCGACTGGCTTTGCGACAGGGTTTTCGCACTGCTGCAGTCGCAACGCTGCGCACTCTGTTACAACGACACCATCATGCCCACCCTTCGCTCGACCACCGACTGGGGCTACCTTCGGTTGCGCCAGGACCATTACAGCGATCGTGAACTCAGCAGCATCGCCAAGCAGGTGTTGTCACAACCCTGGTGCGAGGCCTTCGTGTTCTTCAAGCACGAGGCGCCCGGCGTACCCCTGCTCGCCACCCGTTGGGCGGCGCTGGCGGACAGGATGCAGCACCATTAGCCGCCTGGCTCGCCTCGGCGGTCGTAGGGTGCGGTGACGACTGCATGGATGCAGGAGGTAGCCGCGTAGGATGGGCAAAGGAGCGAGAGCGACGTGCCCATCAATCGGCCTCCGATGGGCACGCTGCGCTTTGCCCATCCTACGAAAATCCGGTCAAACAAACGCCGTCGCGGCATGAAGGACACGGATTGTTGTGGGAGGGCCGTCCCCGCCCTATTCGATCCTCCCGCAATTACCCCATAATCAATCGCCCCGATGGGCACGCTTCGCTTTGCCCATCCTACGAATCCTGTTCCACCCCTCCCGTTTACCCCCAACTACAATCGGTGCAACCGCACCCGGAGCAGAGCCGATGACCCGCATCGTCATCATCCAGGGACACCCGGATACGAGCGAACGGCACCTGGGCCATGCGCTGGCGGATGCGTACGCCGAAGGCGCCGCCAGCGCCGGCCACACGGTCCGACACATTGCCGTTGCCGAGCTGGAGTTCCCCCTGCTTGGCAGCCAAAAGGAGTGGCATGAGGCGTCGCCGCCGGCGGCGGTCACGCAGGCTCAGCAGGCGGTCGGCTGGGCCGACCACCTGGTCATCCTCTACCCCCTTTGGCTGGGCACGATGCCCGCGCTGCTCAAGGGTTTTATGGAGCAGCTGTTTCGGCCCGGCTTCGCCTTCAGTCAGGAACAGCCGGGAACCATGGGAAAATGCCTGCTCACCGGGAAGTCGGCCCGCATCGTCGTGACCATGGGCATGCCGGCCCTTTTCTATCGCTGGTACTTCCACGCCCACAGCCTCAAGAGCCTGGAGCACAACATCCTGCATTTTGTCGGCATCCGACCGGTCAAGGCCACGCTGTTTGGCCGGGTCGAGGGTGTGTCCGACGCACGGCGCAGGACCTGGCTGAAACGGATGAACCGGCTCGGCGTGCGCGCTCGTTAGGGCCGAGCCGCTGCCATCATCCGCTCCAGCGCGGCCTGATCCGGTCCGATGAAGGGCGGTGCCGCCGGGGCATCGGCCAGGTTCCGCAACAAGGTGTCGGTCATGCCGTGTGCGGGAGGGGCATGGCTACTGAAGATCGCCGCCGGTCGCAGGCGCCCGATCGCCTCCAACCCGTCCAGGAAGCGTTCCGGTGCCACGCTGCGCAACCAGGGTGCATCCACCGTGGCCCAGCCGAGCATGCCCTCCCGTAAGGTTTCGGCCGGAACATCCGCAGCCGAATCAGCGGGCTGAGGCAGCAACGCGCCGAAACAGTCCGCGCTGAACAGTGCACCCGTCTTCGAATCAAGCGCCCCAGTGGTCTCGGGGGCATCGAATACCGGTGGGTGCACGGCCAACAGGTGGCGGTCACCTAGGTCCAGGCGTTGGCCCAGATTCAGCAGGAAGGCACGCGAGACGGGCAGTTGGTACATATCCAGCTTCGCCATGCCAAGGAACGACGTCACCAGCCTGGCATTGGGCGCCTCGTCCAATACGGCCGCCAGATTGCCCATGTGGTCCGGATCGACGTGGGTCAGCCAAATCCACTTGAGCGCCTTCGGGTCCACCGCCTCGCGCAAGGCGGCGAGAAACTCGTCGCGTGCCAGCGCCAGTCCGGTATCGATCAACACCGGCTCCGCCCCCTTGATGACGAACGCGTTGACCGGCAACACGCCATAGCCGGCGACCGGCAGGTCGATCGAAAGTGCGACCGTGTCTTCCGCAATCGAACGAGATTCCAAACGGGCCAACGGCTCCATCGGCACAACTCCTTTTGTGTGTGGGCGCAGGCGGCGCCCGTCCGCTTCGGAATATCCCTGTAACACGCTGCTGTTAGATTAGCCGGTCAATTGCCGGCAGAATTTCGCAAGCGCACGGGCGTGGGAGCCGAATGCAACAACCGGCGGCTTTTTGGTTCAAAGGAGAGGGGAACGCAGCGGTGTGACCCGATGCTTGCCCTCGCCGACGGCACAAGGCAAGCTGATCACTCCTGACGAGGAACGCGCTATGAGTCTGGTTTGCTGGAAATGTGGTGCGGCACTGGACGCTGTCCCCCAACCTTTCTCCCGCTACGCCCGCTGCCCGGCGTGTGACATCGACCTTTACGTCTGCCGGCTTTGCGAGCACTTCGATGCACGCTACCGCACCGCCTGCCGGGAAGAGCGCGCCGAACCACCGCGGGAACCGGACCGTGCCAACTTCTGCGACTGGTTCAAACCGCAGCCGAACGCTTACAGCGGCAGCTCCGAAGCCGCCGCCGCCCGCAGCGCCCTGGAAGAGCTTTTCGGCGGCGGTGGGGACAAGACGGCAAGCGGTGCGCTGGACGAGCTGTTCAAGAAATAGCGCCGCGAAAACCACGGGAGGTTCCGCCCCGGCGCGATAGACGGGGTCAACCGCGGCGAACCTATCCGGTCCGTCGCGGACCTTGCGATTACACCTTGAACCAGCCGGCCGTCGTATCCAGTTCGCCAGCCACGGCCGCCAACTCGTCGGCAATGGTCTTGATCTCGGTGACGGAACCGCTGAGTTGACGGGTCACCTCCGCGATGCGCTCCATGTTGTGCGAAACCTCTTCGGATGCGGTCGACTGCTCCTCTGTGGCCACCGCGATGGTCTGCACCCTGTCCGCCACGCTCTCCACGCAGGTCACGATCTCCTCGATGGAGGAGAGCGTCGTACCGACATGTTCGAGCAGTCGCTCGATCGAGGCCCGCTCGTCCTTCATGAACTTCACGGAGTCGTTAACCTCCACTTCCATCGCCGAGACATTCCCGGAAATGTCCTCCGTCGCGACCGCCGTGCGCTCGGCAAGCTGCCGGACATTGTCGGCCACCACCGCAAAGCCGCGCCCCTGATCGCCCGCCCGAGCGGCCTCGATGGCGGCATTCAGCGCCAGCAGGTTGGTCTGGTCGGCGATCTCCTTGATCAAGGTGACCACACTGTTGATCTCCGCCGACTTCTGGCCGAGCGATTCGACCTTTTCCGCCGACGCGCGCACCATCTCCGCAAACCGCTCCAGCTCTTCGACCGTGGTATGCATGCTCGCCTTGCCCTGCAAGGCCAGCTGTCTCATCTGCTGCGCCTCCTCCGACGTGTTCGACGTCGTGCGCGCGACCTCCATCGTGGTTTGCGACATCTCCGTTACGGCAGTTGCCGATTGCTCGATTTGCAGCATCTGCTCCTGCGAGCCGTGGTCGACCGCCGAAGCCGTGGCACTCAACTGCCTGGAGCTGTTGGCCAGGGACCCGGTTGAGGACTTCATCTTGCCGACGATGTCCCGCAGGTTGTCGATCATCTTGCACATGGACAGATGCACACGGCCGATCTCGTCTCGGCTGTACCTGTCCTTCTTGCAGGTGAGATTGCCCTGGGCGATCTGCTCGGCGCCCCAGATCAGCTCATTCAGCGGATTCGAGATGGAGCGGTAAACCCAGATTCCGAAAATGATCCCGACCACCACCGCGCCCAACCCGATCGCACCGATGAAACTGATGCTGTAGGCGATCATCCGGTTGACGGTTCCGATCGCTTCCTCCTGCTCGCCCCGTGCCGTAGCCACCGCCGATTTTCCTTGCTCGGCCTGTTGCGCGACCACTCTCTGCAACCGGGCGGACGCATCCCGTGCGCTCCGGGTCATGGCTATCTTGTTGCGAATCTTCGCGACCACGCCATCATCCGCCAGCAGCAATCCGTTGACGGAAGCCAGTGCGGTTTCGGCCTCTTCCAGCGTCGCCAGATCATCAGCTGCATTCAGTGAAGCAAGCCCCTCCTTCATCGAGGTCTTCACCCCTTCCATATTGCCGAACGCTTCCCGCAGCGCCGTCTCAATCTCGCCGACCTCTTCCGCGAGCACGGCTGCCGCAAGGCGCATCGCCAGGCTTTCGACCGACAGACCGAGCGACATCAACTCCGAGTTTTCCGTCAGCACGGCGGTGGCCGCAGTCGCCTCGGCAAATGCCGCTTCCTGCCTGGCAGATTCATTGGCGAACCGATCACCCCACGCCACCACCTCCTGTTCCACGGCCAACAGTACCGAGGAAAGCCGGGTGCCGACCTCCCGCTTCACCGCTTCGTAGGGACCGGCGTTGCCATTTCCACCGCTGAGCAGCGCAGTACGCGCCTGAACCATCGCTGCCAGCTGCTCACCGAGCATTTTGACATCGTCGTGCAAGCCGCCATTGCCCGTAAGGAAGGGATTTTCCAACGCGCGCTTGACCGCGGTATTGACCTTCGCCCGGCCGATGATGAGGGCGCGGCGATCCGTCGCCTGTTCGATGTCGGCGACCGCCAGTTGCAGGTCCTTGAGCATCACCCGCAGCAACTCGATATTCCGCAGGTTTTCCGAAATTTTCTTGGTCTGTTCGAGGGCCGCCACAAAGGTTTCGGAGCGAGCTGTGTGCAGTGCCTTGATCCGTTCGTCCAGCTGGAACAGGCGCGTTGCGGCTTCCTGTGTCCTTTGGGCGATCGCCGTCGCCGCGGCCGAGGCATCCGCCTCCGCCTGAAGCCTCCCGGCGGTGATCTTGAACAGGTCGCCGGCAATGCGATTCAGATTTTCCGATACCGCCTGGTTGTCCGTCCCGGTCAGTGAGGCCAGCAGCGTCTGTAGCTCTTCGACGTCGGACAGTGCACGCTCCGCTTCCTTGCGCCATGCGGTGAATTCGTCACGGCTCGCCGAGGTACTGACTTTATCGAGGTCGGAGGTGGCGATCTGCACCGCCCTTTGGAACTCCAGGGTGCGGGTCTGAAACGGCGTACTCTGTTCCGTCAAATAGGCGAGCTTGTCGCTGACAAAGCGCATCCCCAGAAAGCTTGTGATAGCGACGCCCGCCACAATGGCGAAGACAATGATGACGTTCAACGTCAACTTCAGCTTGATGGTCATGCCACGCACCCCACGCCAGACCGGTTTGCGCCCGCCTCTCCCTCATGCGGCTTCGGCGTCGATCGGTAGACGGAGCTGTCCTGCAAACATGCAGCCGGACGACGGGGACCGCTGCCTGCCGTCCCCGTCGCCGGCGAGTATCACTGGACGGTGTACTGCTTGCCTTCGCCAGCAATGAAGTCGAGCAGTTTCTGTACGTCGGGTGACGGCTTACCGTTAGTGACCAGCGTGATCGGCCGTGCTACTTCCGGCGTCTCCGGCGAGTTCACGCTATCGTCGACGATGGCTACCGGACCGATGCCGATGGCTTCGGGATTGGCCACCACGTTTTGCTTCACGTCATCCGCTGTTGTGGCCTCGAGCACATCCGGTGTGGGGGCCTCGCCATCCAAAATGTGGCGCGTGAACATCCGGTTGGTCCCCGGGATTAGGCTACCCCAGATCACCAACACCGGCATGTCCTGACCACCAACCTCCTTCCAGTTGCTCACCTTGCCGGTGAAAACCGCTTTCAGCTGATCCTTGGAGAGCTTCGCAATGGGATTGTCCTTGTGCAGCAGAACGACAATGCGGTCCTTTCCAATGATGAACTGTTGCAGCGCAGCGGGGTCCTTGACCTCGACGTTCTCCTTTTTCATCATCGCCATCCAGTCGTCGAACGCGAGTCCCGCACCAGCGGCATCCACCGTCCCGCGCAGCAGATCTTCGAGCGCAATCCGCGGCCCCGACGAAATGATCTGCATTTTGATCCCCGTTGCCGCTTCGAAGTGCTCCCTCACCGGCTTGAGTACGTTCTCCGTGGGCGCCGCGCCGGCACCAATCTTGATTTCACCAGCCGATGCCGGTGCCGCGATCAGCGCAAGTGCCACAATCGCCGCAGCCGACCCCAAAAACCCGGTAATGCGCTTTTTCATGCCAAACTCCTCGAACGAATGGAACAGCATGCAAGCCAGAATGCATGGAGATAGAAGGGGGGAACACAGATGTGGTCAGCCGGAATGCTTCAGGGGAGTCCTTGCCCGACAGGCTGTCTGCTCACCCCGCGTTAACGGATAATTTCCAGCCGAACGATATGCCTGCCTGACACGAGTTGCAAGGGTAGAGTTGATGATTTTCAATAGCCGACACAATTACAAAATATCCTGTTTTTATCAGGATCTGGCATAGCCAACTGTTTTGATAATGAAGCAACGCAGCGGGGTGTATTCAACTTTGTATAGCGTCAAGACGAAGCGACGAAAACGGTCAACTTACGGCTGCGTCCGCGGGACGCGGGGGCAGCAAAAAAATCACGGACGCAGAGCGAGTAGGATGGGCAAAGCGCAGCGTGCCCATCAAGGGTCCGCCTGATGGGCACGTCGCTCTCGCTCCTTTGCCCATCGTGTCGATCGGGACGGCACCCAATCGAGCGTTCGGGGACTTAAGGCCGAAGCCTCTCCCTGACCGCCCGCATGAACGCCGGGATATCCGACGGTTTCCGTGACGTAATCAGGTTGCCGTCGATGACCACTTCCTCATCCCGATAATCGGCCCCGGCCGCTTTGAGCTCCGGCGCAACGGCCTCATAGGCGGTCGCCTTTCTACCGCGCAGCAGATCCGCCGATACCAGGATCTGCGGACCATGACAGATCGCCGCCACCGGCTTGTCGGCGGCGAAGAACTCGCGCGCGATCGCCAGCACCTTGGGGTCCTTCCGCAGCTTGGATGGTGCCTTGCCGCCGGGGAGAACGAGCAAGTCAAAGGTGGAGGCATCCACCTGTTCGATCGAGCTGTCGGCCTCCACCGTCGCGCCCCGCTTGCCATGAATCGCAGCCCCCTCGGGCGTCGCCAGCGTCACCTCGATGCCGTCGGCGCGCAACGCCTCCAGCGGCTTCAGCAGTTCCGGATCCTCGAAGCCATCGGCACTGATCATGATCGCCCGCATACCGCCTCCCTTGGTTTGCCGGTTTTCTCACCAGTTCTATAGCAGACCACGCGCTGATCACCGCTTCGGCCGACGTCTTCGGAAGAATTCGCTGTTCTGCGGCCACTCGCCGGTCCTTATCCGCGCGGCTATCGCTCCCATCCCGGCGCGTCCGACCAGAACCAACGCCAGAGGCAACAGAATCGGCGCCAGCGCCGCCATCACCATCCAACCGGCGATCGATTGCAGCCTGGCCAACCGCGGCGGCCCACCCCATGCCACCTGCAACTGATGGACAACGGCATAGAAAAGCAGCGCATCCACAATCACCGCCCCCAAGCCAAAGGGAATCCGACAGCCCAGCCCGGACAGCTCCCGATCCGCCATCCAGAGAAAATCGATCGAACCGCTACAGACCCGCTCCCCGGCCCCGAACGCAATCCAGTTGCCGAGCGCGGCGAGCCCCAGCATCACCAGAATACCGACAACCGGCCCCACCCACGGCCACACCGTCCCCAGTGCCACCGCCAGGCCGCCGGCGATGAAGACCCCGCCCGCCACCGCCGCCAGCCAGGGCGGGCCGTTGATGGCCTCGTGACCCACCGGCCCAAGGTCAAACGCCGCCAGCAGGGGAATCGTCCCTGCGACGACCGCAGCTATAGCAACCAGCAATCGGGTCCCGGAGGAAACGCGGGGATCAGTCATCGGCTCGCCCCGGCTTTTCATGCTTGGCAGCACATTCGGCGAGCCGCTGGCCGGTTATATGCAAGTTGTCCAAAACTGGTGAGAATCTCATCTTGCCGAAGACCGAGTAGGATGGGCAAAGCGCAGCGTGCCCATCGTTTGGTTGATGGGCACGTCGCTTCGCTCCTTTGCCCATCCTACGCTCCTTGGCAGCACATCCGGCGAGCTGCTGGCCGGTCAAATGCAAGGTGTCCAATGGTGAGAATCTCATTTTTCGGAAGACCGGGTAGGATGGGCAAAGCGCAGCGTGCCCATCGTTCGTTGATGGGCATGTCGCTTCGCTCCTTTGCCCATCCTACGCTCCTGAGTCAGCGCAGCGCGGATAGGGCGGTCAGCGCGTACCTTTCGTAATCAACACCTCGATATCAAGCCGCAGGCCTTCGGGGGTGGCGAGGGCGGCGACCTCCTCCAGGTGTTCCCGTTTGAACTGCTGCAAGCGCTCGGGCTCGAGCTGTGAGATGAGGCCGCGGTAGCCGGCGTTCCAGACCACATCCCACCACTGTTCCGGGCTTTTCAGGAAATAGCCGAGGTCGTGGCGGCTGACCTCGACATGGCTCAGACCCGCCGCTTCGAACAGCTCGGCATTCTGCGCTTCCGTCGCCACCCGCAACCAGCCGGGCGGCGGTTTTGGCAGGCCGTACGCCTCGACCTTGTGGCCGAGCAGTTCCGTCAATCGACCGAAAGAGCCGGCGCAAAAGTGCGTGGTCACCACGCTGCCGTCGGGTTTGACCTTGCTGGCGATATGGCGAAGCGCGCCGGCCATGTCATCGACGAAGAAGACGCCAAACGAGCAATTCGCAGCGTCAAAGGCGCCTTCTTCGAAGGTCATCGCGGTCATGTCCATCGGGTGAAAGCTGACATTGGCGAGGCCGGCATTCCGGCATTTGGCCTCAGCCCGGGCCAGCATGCCTTCGGACAGATCAACGCCGGTGACCGAGCCGTTCGGGAGGTGGGAGGCCATCGCAAGGGCAGGAGTGCCTGTGCCGGCGGCCACGTCCAGTACCGACTCGTTGCCACTGAATCCGAAGATAGCCGGCAGGAGCTGGGCGGCGCTCCTGAAGAAGCGTAGCGGTTCGCAGTCATAGGCATTCGACACGGCATCGAAGGTGGCTTTGACCCGCCGCGTGTGGTCCTGGTCGCTCATGATTCCCTTTTTTGTGTTTTCTGACTATTGTTAGGAACAGTTTCGGATGCACGGATAAACGTGTGCAACTTTTTTCTCAAAAATCCAATGACAGGGGCAAATTCCCTTGGCGACGCCTTCGCCCAATCCCGGCACGGGCCGTTTGCGGGCCGGCGGGGCTTTCCCGTCGGCGAGCACGCAAAGCCATACCCTAGACTGAACCGGAGTTCCTGGTTGCGTGTGGCGCTCCGATGCTGACCGGTCTTATCATCCTTTTGCCGCTGCTGGGTGCCATGCTGACGCCATTGGCGGCGCGTTCGGGCCGGGGCCCGGCAGCGCTGACGGCGACGGTGGCGACCTTTTCCTCGCTGGCCGTGGCAGGTTTCAACTCGCCGCCGGTGTTTGCAGGGGGCGAGTGGCATCTGTTCGTGCCCTGGCTGCCTTCGCTCGGCCTCAACCTGTCGTTGCGGTTCGACGGGCTGGCGCTGCTGTTCGTATTGCTGATCCTGGGCATCGGGCTGCTGGTCATCCTCTACGCCTTCTACTATCTGCCGACGGAAGATCGCCTCGGTAGGTTCTACAGCCTGTTGCTGCTGTTTCAGAGTTCGATGCTGGGCATCGTGCTCTCCGACAACCTGCTGTTGCTGCTGCTGTTCTGGGAACTGACCAGTCTCAGTTCTTTCCTGCTGATCGGTTACCGCCCGGACTCCGCGGAGGCACGCCAGGGGGCGCGCATTTCGCTGATCATCACCGCGGGCGGCGGGTTTGCGCTGACGGCGGGCCTGCTGTTGCTGGGCAGCATCGCCGGCAGCTACGAGATGTCGGCCGTGCTGGCCGCGGCAGACCGGGTGCACGCCCATCCACTCTACGCCGTCACCATGCTCCTGGTCCTGCTCGGGGCATTCACCAAATCGGCCCAAGTGCCGTTTCATTTCTGGCTGCCGCAGGCGATGGCGGCACCGACACCGGTCTCCGCCTACCTCCACTCGGCGGCGATGGTGAAGGCGGGGGTCTTCCTGCTGGCGCGGCTGTTCCCGGATTTTTCCAACACCGATGTCTGGTTCTTCACGGTGGGCGGCTTCGGCCTGGCCACTGCGCTGTTCGGCTCCTACACCGCCCTGTTCCAGCATGACCTCAAAGGGCTGCTCGCCTACTCCACCATCAGCCACCTCGGGCTCATCACCCTGCTGTTCGGACTGGGAACGCCGCTGGGAGCGGTGGCCGGGCTGTTTCACATCGTCAATCACGCTATTTTCAAGGCCTCGCTGTTCATGGCGGCCGGCATCATCGATCACGAGACCGGCACCCGCGACATGCGCCGCATCAACGGCCTGTGGCGGTTCATGCCCTACACCGCGGCGCTGGCGATGGTGGCCGCGGGGGCGGCCGCCGGGGTGCCACTGCTGAACGGTTTTCTCAGCAAGGAGATGTTTTTCGCCGAGACGGTGCACCACCAGTGGCTCGGACCGCTGAACTGGATGCTGCCGCTGTTCGCAACCCTGTTCGGGATCTTTTCCGTGGCCTATTCGGTGCGTTTCATCCACGACGTGTTTTTCAACGGCGACCCGGTGAACCTGCCGCGCACCCCGCACGAACCGCAGCGCTGGATGAAGTTGCCGATAGAGGTGCTGGTGGTGCTCTGCGTGCTGGTTGGGGTGATGCCCGAGCGACTGGTCAAGCCGCTGCTCGACGCTGCGATCGAGAGCATACTCGGCAGCGTGCCCACCTACAGTCTCGCGCTGTGGCACGGGTTCTCGCTGCCCGTTTTGATGAGCGCCGTGGCCCTGGCACTGGGGGCGGTACTGTATGGCGTGCGGCACCGACTTTTCGCGGTCCACGACCGGCTCTTTCCCGAGGCGCGTGGCGAGAAGGTGTTCCGGCGCCTGAGCACCCGGTTGCGATGGGGAGCCCGCCGTCTGATGGTCCGCATCGACAACCGCTCGCTGCCGCGTTATGTGGCGTGGCTGCTGGTGCTGGCAACCGGACTGGCCGCCTGGGGCAGCCGCCACGGGCTCCCGTTGAGGGGGGGACAGGAGTTGATGCCAGTCGACGGCGTCAGCCTGGCGGCGGCCCTGGTGCTGGCCGTGGCCGCGGTCGGCACGGTGCTCGCCCTGCGCACCCGGGTGATCGCCCTCATCATGACCAGCGTGGTGGGCCTGGTGGTCACGCTTACTTTCATCCACTTCTCCGCGCCCGACCTGGCCCTGACCCAGATCGCCGTGGAGGTCATCACCACGGTACTGCTCCTGCTGGTGCTCTACTTCCTGCCCGGCGGTGAGCCGCCGAGCATTCCGGGCAGGCGACGGGCCCTCGACCTCGCCCTGGCGACGGTTGCCGGCGTCGGCGCCGCCCTGTTGGCGTTCGCCGTCATGACCCGCCCCCACAGCCCGATCTCCGAATACTACCTGGCAAACGCCAAACCGCTGGGCGGCGGCGGCAATGTGGTCAACGTCATTCTGGTGGACTTCCGCGGTTTCGACACCCTCGGCGAGATCACGGTGCTTGCCATCGGCGCTACCGGGATTTACGTACTGCTGCAGGGCCTGCGCCTGCCGCTGCCACAGGCCAGCCCGGGCGGCCGGCCATGGGCGCCTGACCGCCACCCCCTGATCCTGGCGGTGATCTCGCGGCCCCTCCTTCCGCTGGCGCTGCTGGTCTCGGTGTTCATCCTGCTGCGCGGCCACAACACGCCGGGCGGCGGTTTTACCGCAGGCCTGGTCGCCGGCACCGCGCTCATCCTCCAACACCTTGCCAGCGGCCTGCGCTGGACCCAGGAGCGGCTGATGCTGCGCTATTTCCCCCTGTTCGGCGCCGGGCTGCTCTTGGCGCTGCTGACCGGACTGGCGGCGCTGCTGTTCGGTCGCCCGTTTCTGACCGCCGGTCTGATCCACATCGAGCTGCCGCTCGTCGGCTCGCTGGAGTTGGCGAGTTCTCTGACCTTCGACGTCGGCGTCTTCCTGGCGGTGGTGGGTACGGTGATGCTTATCCTGGAGAACCTCGGGCGCCTCAGTACGACCCAGCCACCCAGGCACCCGGCGGAGACCGCAGAAGAGAGGGGCGGCTGATGGAGGCCCTGGTCGCCGCGGCTATCGGTCTGCTGGTGGCGTGCAGCGTCCTTCTGTTGCTGCGTGCCCGTACCTTTGCGGTAATCCTCGGGTTGGTGCTGCTCTCCTATGCCACCAATCTGTTCCTGTTCGCCAGCGGGCGCCTGCGCACCGACGAACCGCCGCTGATCGGTCTTTCGGACACCTACACCGACCCGCTGCCCCAGGCGCTGGTCTTGACCGCTATCGTGATCGGGTTCGCCATGACCGCCTTCGTCGCCGTGCTGGCCCTGCGTGCCCGCGGCGAACTCGGCTCCGACCGCGTCGATGCCGAAACGCCGGAGCCGCCGCCGTGAACCATTGGCTGATCCTGCCGATTGTGGTCCCGCTGCTCGCCGGTGCGCTGCTGCTGGTGGCGGCACGGGCCCCCCGGACGACGCGGCAGGCGCTGGGTGTGGGCTCCACGCTGGTGCTGCTCGCGATTGCCGTGCGGCTGTTCTTGCTGGCGGCGGACGGCACCACCGCGGCCTACCTGATCGGCGACTGGCCGGCACCGTTCGGCATCATCCTGGTGCTGGACCGGCTGGCCGCCCTGATGCTGCTGTTGACCGCCATACTGGCGGTCGGCGCCGTCACCTACGCGCTGCGCGGCGCCGATCGGGAGGCGGCCCACTTTCATGCCCTATTCCAGTTTCAGCTGCTGGGCCTGAACGGCGCCTTTCTTACCGGCGATCTGTTCAACCTGTTCGTCTTCTTCGAGATCCTGCTGATCGCCTCCTATGGGCTGCTGCTGCACGGAGGGGGACCGGCAAGGACGCGCGCCGGGCTGCACTATGTGGTGCTGAATCTGATCGGTTCATTCCTCTTTCTGATCGGCATCGGCCTGGTCTACGGGACGACCGGGACCCTCAACCTGGCCGACCTGGCACAGGCCGTGGGCCACCTTGCCCCCGAAGATGCGCCTTTGGCCGCCGCGGGTGGCCTGCTGCTGTTGACCGTATTCGGGCTAAAGGCGGCGCTGTTGCCGCTGCACTTCTGGCTGCCCCACGCCTATGCCGCCGCCAGCGGCGCCGTAGCGGCACTGTTTGCGGTAATGACCAAGGTGGGAATCTATGCCGTGGTGCGGGTGTTTCCTCTGGTCTTCGGCAGCGACGCCGGAGCGCTGGCCAATCTCGCCCTGCCCTGGCTACTCCCCGCCGCCCTCCTGACCATTGTCGTCGGCACCTTCGGGGCGCTGGCCAGCGACCACCTGCGGGAGAGCGTCGGTTACCTCGTGATCGTCTCGGTCGGCACCCTGCTGGTGGGGATCGGCCTCGGCACCGTCGAGGGCGTGGCAGGCGCGCTCTACTATCTGGTCCACACCACCCTGGTCACCGGCGGCCTGTTCCTGTTGGCGGACCTGATCGCCGACGGCCGCAGCGAGGGTGCCCGCCTGCGGGAGGGGACACGGCCAGCCGGTGCTGCGGTGCTGGGCACACTGTTCCTGTTGGGGATGGTGGCGATCATCGGTATGCCGCCACTCAGCGGTCTGGTGGGCAAATTATTGATCCTGACCGCTGCGGAGCCATCGTCCTGGATGGGCGCGATATGGGGCGTCATCCTGGGCTCCAGCCTGCTGTTGCTGTTCGGCCTTAGCCGTGTCGGTATTCTGCTTTTTTGGCAGGGACAGGACGCCACCGGCCCCGGACCTTCGTGGTCAAGGATAGCGCCGGCCGCCTTTCTGCTTGGCCTGAGTCCCCTGCTGGTGATCTTCGGCGGCCCGCTGACCGGCTTTGCCACCGAGACCGCCCGCGAACTGCTGGACGGTACGGCGTATGTCCGGACCGTGCTCGAAACCGCCCCGGTCTCACCGCGCGTACCGCAGGAGGCGCCATGAGATCGCGCTGGCTTCCGCACCCGCTGCTAAGCCTCACCCTGCTGCTGGTGTGGCTGCTGCTGATGAACCGTTTCTCGGTGGGCCAGGTACTGTTCGGCGCGCTGCTGGGTGTGCTCATCCCCCACTTCACCAGCGCCTTCTGGCCGGAGCGGCCATCGCTGAAACGGCCGGGACTCCTGCTGCGGTATCTGCTGCGTCTGGCAGGCGACATCCTCGTCGCCAACATCCAGGTGGCCCGGCTGGTGCTCGGTCCGAAACGGCACCTGCGACCGGCGTTCATCGAATTTCCGCTCGAACTGCACGACGAATTCGCCGTCACAATGCTGGCCAGTACCATCTCGCTGACACCCGGCACCGTCTCCGCCGACCTGAGCCGCGACCGCAAGACCCTGCTCATCCACGCTCTCGATGTGTCCGATCCGGAGGCGCTGTGCCGCCGCCTCAAGCGGAGCTATGAGAACCCGTTGAAGGAGATTTTCGAATGATCCTGGAAATTGCCGTCTATATCGCGCTGGCGATGATGAGCCTCGCCATCCTGCTCAACGTCTGGCGCCTCGTCCGCGGTCCCGACCAGCCGGACCGCATCCTGGCGCTGGATACTCTCTATATCAATACCATCGCCCTGCTGGTATTGCTCGGCATCCACTTCGACAGCACCGTCTATTTCGAGACCGCGCTGGTGCTGGCGATGATGGGCTTCATCGGCACCGCCTCGCTCTGCAAGTACCTGCTGCGCGGCGACATCATCGAATAGGGTCTCGGCCATGTGGTTGGAACTGCTGGTTGCATTCTTTCTCCTGGTCGGTGCCAGTTTCGCGCTGATCGGCTCCGTCGGTCTGGCCAGGCTGCCGGACTTCTTCACCCGCCTGCATGGCCCGACCAAGGCCACCACATTGGGTGTGGGCGGCATGCTCGCGGCCTCCCTGCTCTATTTCACCGGGCGCACCGATCAACTCAGTCTGCACGAGATCCTGGTGGGGCTGTTTCTGTTTATCACCGCGCCGGTCAGTGCCCACCTGCTGGCCAAGGCGGCGCTGCATCTGAAGGTGCGCTCGGTGGCGGCAGTCCCGGAGGGCTTCGAACGGCGAGCGGGGGATTAGTGCCAGGCGTCGGCTTGTCTGCTGTTTTCGTGGGAGCGCCGTCCCCCCCACAATGAGTCGGATCGTCGGCGTGCTCTATCCTTGCGGGAACAGCCGTAAGGGACGACGGAGCGATGAACAGCACCACGCCGCTGACCGCCGACGCGGCGGCGATGCAGGCCGATGCCTATCCCGCCATCGACGACTACGCCCTGATCGGCGACTGCCGCACCGCGGCGCTGGTCTCGCGGGACGGCGCCGTGGAGTGGTGCTGTTTCCCCCACTTCTCCGGCCCCAGCGTCTTTGCCGCCCTGCTCGACCGCCGCCGCGGCGGCCGCTTCGCCATCCGTCCGCGGGGCCAGTATACGGTGAGTCGGGAATATCTCCCCGATACGGCGGTGCTGGTGACGCGCTTCGAGACGGAGTCCGGCGTTGTCGAGTTGACCGACGCCATGCCGATCTTCGGCGCCTCTTCGGAAGAGCGGCTGCAACCGCTGCGCGAACTGCTCCGCCGGATCCATTGCAGCCGTGGCCACGTGGAGCTCGAGGTCGATTACCAGCCACGCCCCGAGTACGCCACCGTGACCCCGAAAATCCGCCATCACGGCAGGCTTGGCTGGTCCTGCGCGTATGGCGCGAAGCTGTTGCACCTGCACACCGATTTGCCTTTGCAGCCAAACGACTTCGGTGACCGGCTCACGGGCCAATACCGGTTCAGCGAAGGCGAGACCCGCTACTGCTCCCTGAGCTATGCCGAAAGCGACATCGGCGTGATTCCCCCACTGGGGCCGGACGCCGCACGGCGCCTGGACAGCACCATCGGCTGGTGGCAAGCATGGACTCGGCAATGCAGTTACCACGGATTCCATGCGGATGCGGTGCGGCGCTCCGCCATCACTCTGAAACTGGTGACCTTCACCCTCTCCGGTGCCATCGTCGCCGCCCCCACCACCTCGCTGCCGGAGAAGGTCGGCGGCACTCGCAATTGGGACTACCGCTACTGCTGGCTGCGCGATGCCTCCATGACGCTGCGCGCCTTTATCGATCTCAACTACTACCACGAGGGCCAGGCATTCCTTGGCTGGCTACTGCACGCCACGCGGCTGACCGCGCCCGAACTGGACGTGCTTTACGACGTCTACGGCGAGGCGGTCATCCCGGAACGAAACCTCGAACACCTGGAGGGCTATCTCGGCTCTCGCCCGGTTCGGATCGGCAACGGAGCCTGGAATCAGCTGCAACTCGACGTCTACGGCGAAGTTGTGCTGGCCGCCTACGACTACATCCACCGTGGCGGGCGCCTGGACCGCTATGAGCGCAACGTTCTGCGCGGCATCGGCTACGTGGTGTGCCGGTTATGGAGACGACCAGACAAGGGGCTCTGGGAGCCGCGGGGCGAGCCGCTCGATCACACCCATTCCAAGGTGATGTGCTGGGTGGCCCTCGACCGACTGATTCGGCTCGCGGAACAGGGGCACCTGAAAGTTCCCAAGGCGCACTTTCAGACGGTGATGCGCGCCATCGAGGAGGCGGTGGAACAGCACGGCTACAACACCGGCCTGCGCAGCTATACCGGCGCCTTCGACTCGGAGCAGATGGACGCCGCCCTGCTGCTCATGGCGCGCTACGGTTATCGTGACCCCAATGACGCGCGCATCCGCGACACCTTCGCCCGAATCGATCGCGTACTCGGCCGCGGCGCCCAGCTGCGTCGCTACGATGGCCTTGCCGACGATCGGCCGCCAGGAGAAGGGGTGTTTGCCGTCTGCGGTTTCTGGGCGGTGGACTATCTCGCTCGCGCCGGCCGGCTTGCCGAGGCGCAGGAGCGGTTCGAGCGCCTGACAGGCTATGCCAACGACGTGTGGCTCTTCTCGGAGGAGTATGACACCGAGACCGGAGCTGCCCTCGGCAACTTCCCCCAGGCCTTCACCCATATCGGCCTGATCACCGCGGCCCTCTCGCTCGGCCGCGCCAAGGGTGAACCCCGCTTCGAGGACTGAGATGCTCTGGCAACAGGCACTGATGAACTGGGACCAGGTGTTCATCTGGGGACTGGCCGCCACGGCGGTGCTGACCAGCGTACTCTACGGCAGCCAGAGCATGGGGCTGTCGCGGCTCAGTCTCCCCTTTCTGTTCGGAACCTTCTTCTTCCACGACCGCAGCAAGGCGAGCGTCAGCGGCTTCGTGCTCTACCTGATCGGCGGCTGGCTGTTCGCCCTGCTCTATTTTCTGCTGTTCGCCGCCCTCGGCGAGGCCACCTGGTGGGCCGGGACCATCACCGGATTCGTCCACGGTCTGTTTCTGCTCACAGCCTTTCTGCCGATCCTGCCCTACATCCACCCGCGCATGGCAACCGAGTACGACGGCCCCACCAGCCGGCGACGGCTGGAGCCGCCTGGGTTTCTCGGGCTCAATTACGGCCGACGGACCCCCATGACCACGATCGCTGGCCACACTTTGTATGGACTGCTGCTGGGATTCGGCTACCAGATTGGATAGGCGTGCAAATGCGACATCGAGTCGGGAAATGGGACAGGATTTACAGGATTTTTTCAGGATTCACAGGATAAAAGCAGAATGGTTTAGCCCAAGAAAACATCCTGTTAATCCTGAGAAATCCTGTAAATCCTGTAAATCCTGTACCATTTGATACTCACAAGCTGGAACAGGAGAACGGCCATGGACGAGCCGCACACGGAAGTGATCGTCGTCACCGGCGCCTCCGCCGGCATCGGACGGGCCACCGCGGTCGAGTTTGCCCGCCGGGGCACCCGGGTCGCATTGCTGGCCCGCGGGAGGGACGGGCTCGAGGGCGCCCGCCGGGAGGTGGAGCGGGCCGGCGGCGCAGCACTGGTGGTGCCGACCGACGTCGCCGACCCCAACCAGGTGGAGGCCGCCGCCGAGCGGATCGAGCACGAGTGGGGACCCATCGACATCTGGGTCAACTGTGCCATGGTCACCATCTTCTCGCCCTTCGCCGACATTACCCCGGCGGAGTTCAAACGCGCCACCGAGGTAACCTACCTCGGCTACGTCTACGGCACCATGGCGGCGCTCAAGCGCATGCGCGAACGCAACCGCGGTACCATCGTTCAGGTCGGCTCCGCCCTCGCCTATCGCGCGATTCCGTTGCAGTCGGCCTATTGCGGGGCCAAATTCGCCATCCGCGGTTTTACCGATTCGCTGCGTAGCGAACTGATCCACGACGGGCTCGACATTCATCTGACCATGGTCCAGCTCTCGGCCTTCAACACGCCACAGTTCGAATGGTCGCGCACCCACCTGAATCGCCAGCCGCAGCCGCTGCCGCCGATCTTCGAGCCGGAAGTGGCGGCACGCGGGATCGTGCGGGCCGCCGATCAGCGCCGACGCGAGGTCTGGGTGGGCGGTCCGGCCTATAAGAGCATCCTCGGGAACAAGCTGGCCCCGGGCTACCTCGACCGGTACCTGGCCAGCAAGGGCTATGACGGCCAGATGACGGACGAGGCCGTCGACCCGGAACGCCCCAACAACCTGTTCGAGCCGCTGCCCGGTGACTACGGCATCCACGGAAGGTTCACCAGTCGGGAGAAAGGGCGCAGTCTCGCGCTATGGGCGACGACGCATCCCGGCGTCGTGGCCGGCTTGGCACTGGCAGCCACGGCCCTTGGAATCGGCCTTCTGCGACGAAGAATGTCGTGATCGGCGCCAGCGTGTTTGGCCGCAACGCCGACGGGTGAACGGCAGCGGAATACGCTCCATCTATTCAGCCCTGAGCCAACCGCTTTCAGCTCCAACTTCCGGGCAGCGGCCTTCGTCGACACAAACGACCTCCTGCGGGGCCATGACGAATCGGGACCGGAGTTCTCGCAAGGGAGCCCTCGAAAGTGCCGCCCCATCCAACCCCATCCGCCCTTCAGTCCGGTTGGTGAGCAGCATGATCGTTACCACCCAAAGCAGCGGCTCCGGCTCTCAAGACGGCCGGCAACCAGTCGTCCAGCAGTCCTGGCAACGGTGCGTTGCCAGCACGCTGTGCCGTTTCATGCAGGGTCGATCGAGATGCCATAGCCAGACCGCAAAACCGCACCCTGCTGCCTCGCAACGCCCGGCGGGCAGCCTTGCAAAGAAGGTGTGCATAGCTACAGTTGGAAGAACGTTCTTCTAAATCAACAAACAGGGATGCCGATGCCGCACGGCAGGCGCGCCTCTCCGGCAAAGACAAACAGACGCCAAGCCTTGTTCGCCGATCGCAACCCATGCGGCCAAGGGCGCAGCACAGCGGCCGGCACACCCCGGGGCGGCCCGTTCGGGGCGTTTCGACCTACCGCTTCCGCGCCGAACACTCCCCAAACGTCACCGATGCTGCACCGCCCGCCAGGGCGACGTACCTGATCGCCGACCCAAGGACGGGTCGAATCGGGTGACCGGCCCAGCCGTCGGTCACAGAGCTCCGGCCCACGGAAGTGGACCGGAACGGACCAGAGGATGGTTGACCATGGCGAAGCACGTTCTTATTACCGGCGGCGCCGGTTTCATCGGTTCGCACGTGGCGGACAGGTTGCTGGTAAAGGGATATCGGGTGCGGGTGCTCGACAACCTCTCGCCCCAGGTGCACGGCCCCGAACAGAAACGGCCGGACTATCTCGCCCCGGAGGTCGAGCTCCAGGTCGGAGACGTGTGCGACCGGGACGCCGTGGCGCGGGCGCTGGGCGGCGTGGACGGCGTGTTTCATTTCGCGGCGAAGGTGGGGGTCGGCCAGTCGATGTACCAGGTCGCCGATTATCTGGATACCAACGTCACCGGCACCGGCGTGCTGATGGAGGCGTTGATGAAGCATCCAGTCGAGCGACTGGTGGTCGCCTCCAGCATGAGTATCTACGGCGAGGGACGCTACCGCACCGGGGACGGTCGGATCGTCGAGGCGAGCCGCAGCGACGACCAGTTGCGCCGCGGCGACTGGGAGGTCTATGGGCCCGACGGCGACGAACCGCTGGAACCGGTGCCCACTACCGAGGACAAATCGCCTTCCATCGCCTCGGTGTACGCCATGAGCAAGCTGGATCAGGAGCAGATGTGCCTGATGCTCGGACGCGCCTACGGCATTCCCACGGTCGCCCTTCGCTTCTTCAATGTCTACGGCGAACGCCAGGCACTGTCCAACCCCTACACCGGCGTGCTGGCCATCTTTGCCGCACGGCTGCTCAATGACAATCCGCCGCTCATCTTCGAGGACGGCCGACAACGGCGCGACTTCATCAGCGTGCACGACGTCGCCGAGGCGTGCCGGTTGGCGCTGGAACGGCCGGAGGCGGTGGGCCATGCCTTCAACATCGGCAGCGGCAAACACGTGAACATCCGCGAAGTCGCCGAACGGATGGCCAGCGCGCTGGGGCGCGACATCGCCCCGGAGATCACCGGCAAATATCGCACCGGCGACATTCGCAACTGTTTCGCCGACATCGGCCTGGCCCGGGACCGGCTCGGATTTCAGCCCAGGGTGGAGCTCGATAACGGCATACGCGCCCTGAGCGGCTGGCTGGCGGACCAGCGCGCAGAGGACCGTTGCGCCGAGGCCAGTCACGAGCTGCACGCGCGGGGTCTGGCCCTATGACCGGGCCATCGCTGGCGGCAACCAACGGCGAGCGCGGCGTACTGATCACCGGCGGCGCCGGCTTCATCGGCGCCAATCTGGCCGACCGCCTGCTGCGCGAGGGCCGACGCGTACTGGTTTTCGACAGCCTGACCCGCCCCGGCACCGAGCAGAACCTGAGCTGGTTGCAGGAGCGACACGGCGACCGACTGGAGTTTCGCCAGGCGGACGTGCGTGATGTGCAGGCGGTTGCGGACGCCGTGGGTCGCGCCGAACAGGTCTACCACTTCGCTGCCCAGGTGGCGGTCACCAGCAGTCTGGACGCCCCGTTCCACGACTTCGACAGCAATGCCCGCGGCACCCTCAATGTGCTGGAGGCGATCCGCCGTCAACCGCATCCGCCTTCACTGCTGTTCACCTCCACCAACAAGGTCTACGGCGGTCTCAAGGATGTGCCGCTGACCGCCACCAACGGCCAGTACCTGCCGGAAGACGACCTGTTACGCAGCCGCGGGATCAGCGAAGCGCGTCCCCTCGAATTCTGCAGCCCCTATGGCTGTTCCAAGGGCGCGGCGGACCAGTACGTGCTCGATTACGCCCGCACCTTCGGCCTGGACGCCGCGGTGTTTCGCATGAGCTGCATCTACGGGCCGCGCCAGTTCGGCAACGAAGACCAGGGCTGGGTGGCGCACTTCCTCATTCAGGCATTGCGCGGTGAGCCTATCACCATCTACGGCGACGGCCAGCAGGTGCGGGACGTCCTGTTCGTGGACGACCTGGTGGAGGCGATGCTCGCGGCGCAGTCGCGCATGCCCGAGCTACGCGGCGAGGCGTTCAACATCGGCGGCGGCCCCGCCAACACCCTCAGCCTGCGGCAACTGCTGGAGATGATCGACGGCCTGCATGGTGGACGCCCGCCAATCCGCTTCGAGACCTGGCGCGCCAGCGACCAGCGCTACTACGTCTCCAACGTCAGCCGCTTCAGCCAGGCCACCGGCTGGCACCCGGAGGTGTCGGTCGACGAGGGTGTGGAGCGGCTCTACCGCTGGCTGGCCGAGCAACACGGGATCGCCATCGACGACGAAAGGAGGGTCGCCCCGTGAAATTCGCCCTGGTCAACCCCCGCTGGCGGTTCGAGGGCAGCATCTACTTCGGCTGCCATGAACGGCATCTGCCGCTGGAGTTCGGCTATGCCAAGGCAATGTTGAAAGCCGCCGGTCACGAGGCACAGATCATCGACGCCCACGCCGCCGACCTCTCACTGGGCGAACTGTGCCGACGCGTGGAGGCCTACGCGCCGGACGTCACCGTGCTGCCGACCGCGCCCACCTACCTGTTCTGGCGCTGCCCACCGCCGGAACTGCGCATCCCCCAACAGGCGGCCGCGGCACTGCGCGACCTGACCGGGCGGCTGGTGCTGGTGGGGCCACACGGTTCCACCACCCCGCAACGCACATTGCAAAAGGTACCGGCGGACGCGGCGGTACTGGGCGAGTGTGAAGAGGTGCTGGTGCGTCTGGCGGAGATGCCGTGGGAGCAGGTCGATGGTCTGGCCCGGCGCGTGGGTGATCGCGTTGTCGTCCACGGAGGACCGCAGGCGTGCGACATGAACCGCCTGCCCGCCCTGCGCTGGCCCCGGTCGCTGCTGCACGAACACCACCACCACCGTTTCGACGGCGGCAACCGCGGGCTTGGAGCAGAAGTGGAGGTGTCGCGCGGCTGTCCCTACGCCTGCACCTTCTGCGCCAAGGACAATTTCCGTGATCGCTACCGCCGCCGGCCGCTGGGCACCGTGCTGGATGAGCTCGATGGCCTGATTGCGCAGGGCGTAGGCTACATCTACTTCGTCGATGAGATCCTGTTGCCCGACGAGCGGCTGCTGGACGCCCTAACCGAGCGCGACGTCCAGTTCGGTGTGCAGACCCGGATCGACATCTGGAAACCGGAGCTGCTGGACCGTCTCGGTGCCGCCGGTTGCGTCTCCATCGAGGCCGGGGTCGAGAGCATCTCCGAGGCGGGGCGACGCATCCTCAACAAGAACTGCCGGTTGAGCGCCGCCGAGATCACCGAGCGCCTGATACGCGCCAAGCAGACGGTGCCTTTCGTGCAGGCGTCACTGATCGACTCCGGCGTGGACGACCCGCAGGAGGTCGAGCAGTGGCGCCAGGAGCTGCTCGATGCCGGTGTCTGGGCCAACAAACCGGTGCCGATGTTTCCCTACCCCGGCTCCCCCAGCTACGTGCACCTGTGGGGGCTGCCGGATGCCTATGCCTGGGAACGGGCGGTGGACTACTACCGCGAACGCTTTTCGGAATTCAGCGATATCCAGGAATCGGCGCCGCTGCCGATCTGGCGCCTGGAACAACCGGCAGGCGCCTGATCCGATGCGGCTCGCACTGTTCTATCACTCGCTCCGTTCCGACTGGAACCACGGCAATGCCCATTTTCTGCGCGGCGTCGCCAGCGAGCTGATCGCGCGCGGCCATCAGGTGCGGGTGTACGAACCGCGTGGCGGTTGGAGCCTGACCAACCTGCTGAAGGACGGCGGCGAAGCGGCCCTTGCTGCGTTCCACCGGGTCTATCCCGGCCTCGAAAGCGAAGAATACGACCTCGACACCCTGGACCTGGATCGGGTGTTGGACGGGGTCGACCTGGTGATTGTGCACGAATGGAACGATCACGCCCTGGTGGCGCGCCTGGGCCAGCGGCGCGCCGAGGGTGGCCGTTTCCGCCTGCTGTTCCACGACACGCATCACCGTTCACTGACCCAACAGCAGGATATCGCCGGCTATGACCTGCGCCATTTCGACGGCGTGCTCGCCTTCGGCAACGTGATTCGCGATCGCTACCTGGCCGAGGGCTGGTGCGGTCACGCCTGGACCTGGCACGAGGCGGCCGACACCCGGGTGTTCCGACCGCTGGTCGACCAGCCCCACGAGGGCGACGTGGCCTGGGTCGGCAACTGGGGCGACGACGAACGCACCGCCGAACTCTCCGAGTTCCTGTTCGAACCGATTGCCGAACTCGGCCTGCGCGCCCGCATCTATGGCGTCCGCTATCCGCGCCACGCTTTGGAGACCCTGGAGCAGTGCGGCATCGGTTATGGCGGCTGGCTTGCCAACTTCGAGGTGCCGCGGGTGTTTGCGCGCTACCGCGCCACCATCCACGTGCCGCGCCGACCCTATGTGGAGTCACTGCCCGGTATCCCCACCATCCGCCCGTTTGAGGCGATGGCCTGCGGCATTCCCCTGCTCTGCGCGCCCTGGGACGACAGCGAGGGGCTGTTCACCCCCGGGCGGGACTTTCTGGTCGCCCGCGACGGTGCCGCCATGCGGCGACTGTTACACGACCTCATGCACGACGATGCCATGGCCACCGAACTCGGGCTCCACGCCCACCGCACCATCCTTTCCCGTCACACCTGCGCCCACCGGGTGGATGAATTGCTGACGATCGGTCATCAACTCGGGCTCGAGAACGCATTCAGAACGAGGGCAGCTCCATGAACAAAGGACTCGACATCGCCTTTTTCGGCTCCAGCCTGGTCTCCGCCTATTGGAACGGCGCCGCGACCTACTACCGTGGCATCATCCGTGCCCTGGCCGAGCGCGGTCACCGCGTCACCTTCTACGAACCGGATGCCTACGAGCGGCAGAAGCACCGCGACATCCCGGACCCGGACTGGGCCCAAGTGTTCGTCTACAAGGCCGACGAAACCGGCGTCTGGAAGGCGTTAAACCATGCCGCGGCCGCGGACGTCTGGGTCAAGGCGAGCGGGGTCGGGGTGTTCGATGAATTTCTCGAGGCAGCGATCCCGCAGGTGAAGCGGACCGGTGCGGTAGCCGTCTACTGGGACGTGGACGCCCCGGCGACCCTGGGTCGTATCGACAACGACCCTGACGACCCGCTACGCGCGCTGTTGCCGGAATACGACCTGGTGCTGACCTACGGCGGCGGCCAGCCGGTGGTGGATGCCTTCCACCGTCTCGGCGCGCCGAGCTGCGTGCCCATCTACAACGCCCTGGACGCCAGCACCCACTTCCCCGTCGAGGTCGATCCCCGCTTTGTGGCGGATCTCGCATTTCTTGGCAACCGCCTGCCGGATCGCGAAGCGCGCGTGGAGCAGTTCTTCCTCCGGGCCGCCGCCGAACTGCCGGAACGGCACTTCCTGCTGGGCGGCAATGGCTGGCAGGACAAGCCGATGCCGGACAACGTCCGCTACCTGGGCCACGTCTATACCCGCGACCACAACGCCTTCAACTGTACCCCGCTGGCGGTGCTCAATATCAGCCGCGAGAGCATGGCCTCCAACGGCTGGTCGCCGGCAACCCGCGTGTTCGAGGCGGCCGGAGCCGGGGCCTGCCTGATCACCGACGACTGGCTCGGCATCGAGGATTTCCTGGAACCCGGGCAGGAGGTGTTGGTCGCCCGCGACGGCAGCGAGGTCGCCGCCCACCTGGCGCAGCTGACCCCCGAGCGGGCCGCGGTCATCGGTGAAGCGGCCCGCCGCCGGGTGGTCGCCGAACATACTTACGACCGTCGCGCCGAACAGGTCGAAGCCGTACTGGAGGGATTCGACGTGCGCTTCAGCGCGACGGTCGCCTGAGCGGACGGGTCAGTGCACGCTGCCGCGATCGACAAGCTTGAAGAACCGGCTCTGCTCACCGCCCGCGGTGGTCTCCTGATAGATGAAGGCGAGGTTCTTTTCCTCGAACTTGTCGAAGAATTCGTCCCAGGAGATCGCCTCCAGCGACTGCTGCCCGCTGTAGCCCGGGAAGTCGATGCGGATGATGCCCGGGTCCTTGCCGCCTCCGGTCGCCTTCACCGCGGCGGGGCAGCCGCCCCGCAACTCGGTCCAGTGGCGGATCTCGTCGTGGTTGGTGGTAACGCGGTTGTCGCCAGCCATGGTGGTTCCTCCATGTTCATCCGTTCCTGCTCAAAGTCTAGAGAGATTCGTTCCCTCGTATCCTGTATCTCTCCCCTTTTCCCTCCGCCCCCCCCGGAAGGTGCCCCGTGCAGTTGACCGGCCTGCGCCTGTTGATGACGGCAGATACCGTCGGCGGCGTCTGGCACTACGCCGTCGACCTGGCGCGTCACCTGACCGATTACGGGGTCGAAACGGTGCTGGCGACCATGGGTGCACCGCTCAATGACGAACAGTGGCGGGAGGCCCGCTCGGTACCGAATCTGCGGGTAGTCGAGAGCGACTTCCGGCTGGAGTGGATGGACGAGCCGTGGGCGGACGTGGCTGCGGCGGGTCGCTGGCTGCTGGATCTGGAGCGGCGCCTGCAACCCGATCTGGTGCAGCTGAACAACTACGCCCACGCCTCGCTGCCATGGCGGGTGCCGGTGCTGGTGGTGGGCCACTCCTGCGTGGTCTCCTGGTGGCGGGCCGTGCACGGCTGTGCTCCACCGGCGAGCTTCGACCGCTATCAACGTGCCGTGCGCGAGGGGCTTACCGCGGCCAATCGCGTGGTGGCGCCGTCGCGTACCATGCGCGATGCGCTGCAAACCTACTACGGTCCGCTGCACCGCACCCGGGTGATCTACAACGGACGCCACCCCAACGACTACCGAGCCGGCCGCAAGCAGCCGCAAATCCTGAGTGCCGGCCGGCTTTGGGATGCGGCCAAGAACATTCAGACCGTGGCCGCTGCCGCCGAAGGGTTGCCGTGGCCGGTGCGGGTTGCCGGCGAGACCCGACACCCCGATGGCGGTGAAATCCAGCTGAAAAACGTCGAATTCCTTGGCCGCCTGCCACCCAAGCGGATGCGGGCGTGCTATGCCGAATCCACCGTCTATGCTTTCCCTGCGCGCTACGAACCGTTCGGTCTTTCCGTGTTGGAAGCCGCCCTCTCCGGGTGCGTGCTGCTGCTCGGCGACATCCGCAGCCTGCGCGAACTGTGGGACGGAGCGGCCCTGTTCGTCGCACCGAAAAACGCAGCCGAAGTGCGCCAGGCGCTGTGGCAAGTCATCGATGACGGCCCCTTGCGCAGCCGCCTGAAGACCGCAGCGCGGAAGCGGGCACGGCGCTACAGCCTTGAAGGCACGGTCGCCTCTTACAGCGAACTTTATGCCGAGATGCTGGGACTGCTGTCCGCCGATGCGGTGCGCGGATCGCAGCCGCGTATCGGCTCATAACCCGAGGAAGCCATGGATTCGTTGAAGATCGTCGTGCTCGGCCTCTCCATCACATCGTCGTGGGGAAACGGCCACGCCACCACCTATCGCGGCCTGGTGCGGGAGCTGTGTACCCGCGGCCACGATCTGCTGTTTCTGGAGCGCGATGTCCCCTGGTACGCCAGCAATCGCGACCTGCCGGAGCCGCCCTATTGCCGCACCGCCCTGTACGGCAGTGTCGAGGAGTTGCAGGACCGCTTCACCGACGAGGTGCGTCAGGCCGATCTGGTCATCGTCGGCTCCTACGTCCCTGACGGCGTCGCCGTAGGCCAGTGGGTTCAGCGGCTGGCCGAAGGGGTCACCGCTTTCTACGACATCGACACCCCGGTGACGCTGGGGCAACTGGAGCGTGGCGACTGCGACTATCTGTCGCCGGAACTCATCCGTCAGTACGACCTTTACCTGTCGTTCACCGGCGGCCCCACCCTGCGGCGGCTGGAGGAACAGTACGGCGCCCCCCGCGCTCGCGCCCTCTACTGCTCAGTGGACCCGGAGCTATACCACCCCATGACCATCGAGCCGGCCTGGGATCTCGGCTACCTGGGCACCTACGCCGAGGATCGCCAGCCCACCCTCGACCGGCTGCTGCTGGAACCGGCGCGCCGCTGGA
Source organism: Gammaproteobacteria bacterium (assembly GCA_041685045.1). Taxonomy (GTDB): domain Bacteria; phylum Pseudomonadota; class Gammaproteobacteria; order Thiohalomonadales; family Thiohalomonadaceae; genus Thiohalomonas. The sequence goes on along the minus strand of JAWLGP010000008.1, from coordinate 115,829 downwards.
AGGCGGGCCGCTTCGTCGTGGCCGGACCGATGTATCCCCGCGACATTGTCTGGGCGCCGAATGTCACCCGTATCGACCACCTGCCGCCGGCGGAACACCGCCGCTTCTACAACAGCCAGCGCGCCACCCTCAACGCCACCCGTGCCGACATGGTCCGGCTCGGCCACTCGCCCAGCGTGCGCCTGTTCGAGGCGGCCGCCTGCGCCACCCCCATCGTCAGCGACCGCTGGGCCGGGCTAGACGAGCTGTTCGTGATCGGCCGCGAGATCCTGGTGGCCGACTCGCCGGAGCAGGTGCTCGCGGTCCTGCGCACCACCGGCGACAGGGAATTGCGGTCCATCGGCCGCCGCGGCCGCGAGCGCATCCTGGCCCAGCACACCGCCGGCCACCGCGCCGAAGAGTTGGAGAACTACGTGGCCCCGCTCCTGGGCGGCGGACAGCGCGTCGTCACCGTTCCCCGCCCGGTCGCGGCCAGCCCACATATCAAGCCCGCCTGAACGGCCGCCTGCGGGAGCGGGCGGTCAGCAGCCTACGATTAAGAGCCGAGTCCCGACCGATGGTACGGGATTAACAGGATTTTTCAGGTTTGTAGGATGTGGTGAGCCCGCGAACCGCATCATTCGCGAATCTTTGCAGGCTCCCGGTGCGGTTCGTTCCTCACCACACCCTACAAGCCGATTTATCCTGTAATCCTGAAAAAATCCTGTTAATCCTGTTGAATCCCGCCAGCAGTTAGACCATCCACGGCGATCCCTCTATGATGCGCGCTCCGTCTCAACCGCTTCGCACAGCCGCCCCGCCCCATGGCACGCATCCCGATCCTCTACCAGGACGAACACTACGTCGCCGTGGACAAGCCGGCCGGGATGCTGGTGCACCGGCGCGGCATGCCGGGCGAGGGAATCCCGGTACTGCAGCGGGTGCGGGACCGGCTCGGCCGCCACGTCTTCCCGGTCCACCGCCTGGACCGTCCCACCTCCGGCGTTCTGGTGTTCGCCCTCGATCCGGAGTCTGCCGCCCGGCTGTGCGCAGCCTTTGAATCGCGTGCGGTGGAGAAACGCTATCTGGCCATCGTGCGGGGCTATACCGAGGAGAGCGGGATCATCGACTACGCGCTGCGCGAGGAGCCGCACATGCCGTTGCAGCCCGCCGTGACCTGCTACCGCCGGCTCGCCACCGTGGAGCTGCCGATCGCTGTCGGCCGCTACGCCAGCGCCCGCTACTCGCTGGTGGAAGCTGTGCCCGAAACCGGCCGCTACCACCAGCTGCGCAAACACTTCAAACACATCTTTCACCCGCTGGTCGGCGACACCACCCACGGCGAGGGTCGCCACAACCGGCTGTTCCGTACCGAATTCGGCATCGACCGGCTGCTGCTGGCGGCCACCGATCTCACCTTCACCCACCCCTTCAGCGGTGAGCCACTCCACCTCCGAGCCCCCCTGCCGCCGGAATTCACGCAACTGTTCCAACAATTCGGCTGGCCGCCGGTCTAATCTTCTGAACATTCGATTTTCCGCGCATTCTCATGCGGATTCGCGTACAATGCGTCCCCTTTTAGACACGCCCCGCGCTTTCGAGCGCCTCCCCCGAGAATTACGTCATGTCCACCGCGCCGGTTACCCCTTTTTCCGAACTTGGTCTTGCTGCGCCTGTCCTCCAGGCCGTTGGGGAGGTCGGCTATGAAGCGCCATCCCCCATTCAGGCGGCCACCATCCCGCCCCTGCTGGCCGGCCGCGACCTGCTCGGCCAGGCACAGACCGGTACCGGCAAGACGGCCGCGTTCGCTCTGCCGCTGCTGAGTCGTATCGACCTGTCGCAGCCGCGGCCACAGGCGCTGGTGCTGACCCCCACCCGCGAGTTGGCGATCCAGGTGGCCGAGGCGATGCAGAGCTACGCGCGCCACCTGCCGGGCTTCCATATCCTCCCGGTCTACGGCGGCCAGGGCATGGGTACACAGCTGCGCCAGCTGCACCGGGGCGTACACGTGGTGGTGGGCACCCCGGGACGCGTAATGGACCACATTCGCCGCGAAACGCTGGTGCTCGATCAACTGAAGACTTTGGTGTTGGACGAAGCCGACGAAATGCTGCGGATGGGCTTCATCGATGATGTCGAGTGGATCCTCAGCCACACCCCCGAGCAGCGGCAGGTGGCCCTCTTCTCCGCCACCATGCCCAAGCCGATCCAGCAGGTCGCCCATCGCCACCTGCGCAACCCGGAAGTGGTGCGCATCGCCACCAAGACCGCCACGGTGGAGACCATCCGTCAGCGCTACTGGCAGGTGAGCGGTCTGCACAAGCTGGACGCCCTCACCCGCATTCTCGAGGTCGAGGAGTTCGACGCCATGATCATCTTCGTCCGCACCAAGACCGAGACGGTCAATCTGGCGGAGAAGCTGGAGGCCCGCGGCTATGCCGCCTCCGCCCTCAACGGCGACATGAACCAGATCCAGCGTGAACAGACGGTGGAGAAGCTGAAGCGCGGCGCCCTCGACATCGTCGTCGGCACCGACGTGGTCGCCCGTGGCCTCGACGTGGAGCGCATCAGCCACGTGGTCAATTACGATATCCCCCACGATACCGAGGCCTACGTCCACCGTATCGGCCGTACCGGTCGCGCCGGTCGCAACGGCGAGGCGATCCTGTTCGTGGCGCCGCGCGAGAAGCGCATGCTGTACGCCATCGAACGTGCCACCCGGCAACCGATCACGCCGATGACCATCCCCAGTCGGGAGGCGGTCACCGACAAGCGCATTACCCGTTTCAAGCAGCTCATCACCGAAGCGCTGGAATCGGAGGACCTGAGCAACTTCGAGACGCTGGTGGACAGCTACCAGAGCGAACACAATGTCGGCCCCAGCGAAATCGCCGCCGCACTGGCCTTTCTGGTGCAGCGTGAACGTCCGCTATGGACCGGCGCCGCCGAAGAGGCGCCACCGGCACCGGAGCGTCCAACGCGTGAACGTCATGAGCGCCCGGACCGCCGCGACCGTCGTCCGGAGCGCGAACCCGGCCAGCGTCCGCCCCGCACGCGCGAAACGCAGGAAGGCATGCAGCGCTTCCGCCTCGATGTCGGCCGCGACCATGGTGTCGAACCGAAACACATCGTCGGTGCCATCGCCAACGAGGCCGATCTCGAAAGCCGCTACATCGGCCGCATCCAGCTCCACGACACCTACACCACCGTCGAGCTGCCGGACGGACTGCCTAAAGCGGCATTGCAACTGCTGAAAAAGGCCCGCGTCTGCGGCCGCCCGATGAACCTCACACCGGTCGACGAAATTTCGGCACCACGCAGGGACGGGAAGCTCGCCCTGAAGAAAAAGCCGGCCCCGCACCGCAAGGGCGAGAAACGGAAATAGCCAAACGGCACATCGGCGGTTTAAACGGTTGCCGAGGAACGAACCGCACCGATAGCCTAGAAGCGCCGCGAGCGATGCGGTTCGCAGGCTCACCACATCCTACTGATTAGGTTTTGTAGGGTGTGGTGAGGAACGAACCGCACCGATAGCCCGGAAGCGCCGCGAATGATGCGGTTCGCAGGCTCACCACATCCTACGGGGTCAGGAATAGGGTAGGCGGCATGTGGAATGTGGGGACACCCCCCATAATTCCATTTGCCACATTCCACATGCCACGTTTCGGGTGTGGTGACGACTGCATGGATGCAGGAGGTAGAACAACGCAGGGAGCGGTTGCCGAGGAACGAACCGCACCGATAGCCCGGAAGCGCCGCGAATGATGCGGTTCGCAGGCTCACCACATCCTACGGGGTCAGGAATAGGGTAGGCGGCATGTGGAATGTGGGGACACCCCCCATATTCCATTTGCCACATTCCACATGCCACGTTTCGGGTGTGGTGACGACTGCATGGATGCAGGAGGTAGAGCAACGCAGGGAGCCGTTGCCGAGGAACGAACCGCACCGATAGCCTGGAGGCGCCGCTGCGCGAAAACCCTTTGTGCCGGGGGCTCCTACCGCATATCAAAATTTTTCCTCTGCGCCTCTGCGACAAGTTATTCTTTTCAATCCTCGTGCGTCACACCCTTGATTAGATACCCGCCGGACTTCTCGTCCCGCTCGAGTTCGAGCAGCTGCGCCGCCTGCGCCTCCTCCAGCAACCGTCCGAAGGAGCGAAAGCCGTAATAGGACTCGTTGAATCCGGGCCGCCGGCGTTTCAACGTCTGTTTCACCATCGAGCCCCAGATCCGCTCCTCTTCGCCGCGTTCGGCCACCAGGGCATCGATGGTCTCCAGCACCAGGTCGAACGCCTCCTGCCGCTTGTCCTCCTCCTTCTGCGGTTTGGCCTCTTCCTTCTTCGCCTTCTTGCGTGTGCGCTTCTTTTTCTCGCCGCGAACGAGATCATCGTAAAAGATGAACTCATCGCAGTTGGCGATGAGCAGGTCGGAGGTGGAATTCTTTACCCCCACGCCGATCACCACCTTGGCGTTCTCCCGCAGCTTGCTCACCAGGGGCGAAAAATCGGAGTCGCCGCTGACGATGACGAAGGTGTCGACGTGCGCCTTGGTGTAACAGAGGTCGAGGGCGTCCACCACCATGCGGATGTCGGCGGAGTTCTTGCCGGACTGCCGCACGTGGGGGATCTCGATCAGTTCGAAAGAGGCCTCGTGCATGGAGGCCTTGAAGTCCTTGTAGCGATCCCAGTCGCAGTAGGCCTTCTTGACGACGATGTTGCCCTTCAGGAGCAGGCGCTCCAGCACAGGGTTGATGTCGAACTTGGCGTACTTCGCATCACGGACGCCGAGGGCAACGTTTTCGAAATCGCAGTAGACGGCCATGTTTCGGGTTTCGGGGTGGGCGGCCATTCGTATTTCCTTGTTTGCTCGTTATCTTGGTTCGGAGGGATTCGGGCCGGGTTCGTATCCATTCCATAGTGGATGTTGTGTCGATCAGTCGCAAGGGGGCCGCTCCTCTGTCCCGGTCCGCCGCCGAGCCTTTACCACCGGAATTGCCGCACCCGGCTGGGGGGTTTACGCACAGTCGCCGTCATTTACAATCTCGGTATCGACCCCTCGCACGAGGTGCATCATGCAACTGCGTCAAGTGGAGAGTACGCTGGCCGGTCAGGAGACCTCGGACGGCGCCGGGGTGCGACTGACCCGCATTATCGGCACCCCACGTTTGGACAGCGTCGACCCGTTTCTGCTCCTCGACAACTTCCGATCGGATAACCCCGACGACTACGTCGGGGGCTTCCCCGAGCACCCCCACCGCGGCTTCGAGACCGTGACCTATCTCATCGCCGGGCGCATGCGCCACCGCGACAGCGCAGGCCACGCGGGCGTCATCGAAACCGGCGGTGTGCAGTGGATGACGGCTGGACGCGGCATCGTCCACTCCGAGATGCCGGAGCAGGAGAATGGACTGCTGAGCGGGTTTCAGCTCTGGGTCAATCTGCCGGCAGCCCACAAGATGGACAAACCACGTTATCAGGAGCTGGCCGCTTCGGAAATTCCGGAGGAACGGCATGACGGCGTTTCGATTCGGGTGATCGCCGGTGCCACCGGGCGCGGCACCGGGGGCGCGGTGCGGGAGCTGATCACGCCGGTCAACTTTCTGGACCTCCATTTTGCGCCGGGCGGCGTTCACGCGGAGCAGTTGCCCTCCGCGCACCGTGCCGTTGCCTATGTCTATGAGGGATCGGTGATCATTGGCGGGCGCGAAATCGGGGCGGGCACGCTGGTGATCCTAGGTCCCGGCGAGGCGGTGGCGTTCGAGAACGGCTCGGCGCCCAGTCGCCTGCTACTGCTTTCCGGCCAGCCGCTCGATGAACCGGTGGTGCGCCAAGGGCCGTTCGTGATGAACAGCCGGGAGCAGATCATGCAGGCGTTCGAGGATTACCGGTCCGGCCGCCTGGGCTTATAGCTTGTAGGATGTGGTGAGCCTGCGAACCGCATCATTCGCGCGAGCTCCGAAGCCGCCGATCATGCCCGCGCCAGTCGGCAGTTTGGGTGATCCGGCAAGCGCTTTTGCAGCCGTATCAGGCCGACGCCATCGGCACGGGCGGCCGTGGTGACCGCGATCTGTTCGAAACCTTCCTGCCGCATCAAATTCAGCATAGGCGCGTTGTCGGAGAACACCGTGGTCTCCATGCTGTCGAATCCTTCCCAGCGGGCGATGATTTGGGCGTGCTGAACGAGCTGCCGGCCGATACCGCGGCGCTGGTGCTCGGGGAACACCGCCACTCCCGAGATCTCGAAAAGATCGGCCGGCGCGGTCTTGAGAACGGAAAGGCCCAGTACCGCATCACCTTCCATGGCAGCGAAGTAGCGCTCACCGATAAGCCGGTGATGCATGAATTCGAAGCGTAGCTGCTTGGGGGTCAATGGCTTCATGGAATAGAGCAGGAACCGTAGATTGCTCGGGTGGTTCCAGAGCTCCAGATAGATCGGCAGCAGTCGGTCGGAATCCGCCTGACTGTCCTGCGGACTGAATTCTTTTATTTTTATCACGTGGGTTTGATCGCTGGTTTTGTTGTAGGAAAAGCACTCCAGCTTTTCCGTTGATTATCGCCCAACAACCGCGCTCCTGCGACCCGTCCTAACCTTTATCGGTAGCTAGGCATCCCCCCGTCGTACCCCTTCAGAACTTCCGGTCGCTCCACCCCTCCGCATCCGGCATGCCGGCGCCGATCGCCTCCTCGAACTCCATACCCACCATGCCCGTTTCCGGGGCCGCCTCATCCGCCAAATCACCAAGATAGAAGTGCTGAAGAATGTCGATGAACCGCTTCGCCTGCGGCGAGAGAAAACGCCCCTGGCGCAGCACAATGCCGTAGGAGCGTTTCGGGAAGTAACGGTCCAGTGACTTGCGCGCGAGCCGTTCTTCGCCGGTCAGACAGACATCGGTGACGATGGAAATTCCGAGACCTAACTCCACGTATTTCTTGATCACCTCCCAGCCGCCCGCCTCCAGCGCCACTTTGTAAGTGCAGCTGTGTTGACGGAACACCAGGTCGACGATGCGCCAGGTCGACAGATGCCGTGGCGGCAGGATCAGACCATAGGGGCTGACGTCCTCCAGGGTGATGCTCTCCTTCTCCGCCAGCGGGTGGTCGAGCGAGGTGATCAGGGTGGGATCGTAGGTGACCACTGGCCGGTAAAGGATTTCGTCCGGCACTTCCAGCATGGATCCCACCGCCAGGTCGACATCGTCCGCCCGCAGCATGGACATGCCGTCACGGCCGGTCACGTTGTGCAGCTTGAGGCGAATGCCGGGGTAGGCCTTGGCGAACAGCCTTAGCGGTTCGGCCAGGATGTAGAGGATGGTGGATTCGCCGGCGGCAATGTTGAGTTCACCGGATTCCAGTTTGCCGTAGCTGGCGGCGAACGACTCGTGCAGTTTGTCGATCCCCTCCACCAGCGGTTCGGCCATCTTGTACAGGGCCTCCCCTTCCGGCGTGAGTTTGATCTGCGGCCCCCGCCGCTCGAACAGCGTGATCCCGAACTCCCGCTCCAGTGCCTGTATTTGCAGCGAAACGGACGGCTGCGACAGGAAAAGCGACTCGGCCGCCAGCGTGATACTGCCGGCCCGCGCCGTGTGACAAAACGCCCGCAACTGCTTCAGGCGGTTCTGCTTGTAGTAGAGATTGGGCGTCGATTCCACTGTCGGGATACCGTTCGTTATAGCTAGGTCAATAGGACAGGATTAACAGGATTTTTCAGGATTAACAGGATGTGATTGGTAGAGGTAGGTCGGGTTAGGCGCGCCACCCCAGCCGGGTGAGGGCACCTCCTGGCCGCGCCGTAACCCGACGCGCGGTGTCGGGTTACGCTGCGCTAACCCGACCTACCAGGGAGATCCCTAACCCTTAACCCTTCACTTCCTAACGGCCTTTATAGCATTGGTTTTTTCAATACTTAGCATTGAAATAATTGACGTGTCAAATACCGGCAATCTCCCTAGACTTTTTTCGCGGGACGTAGATGCCCGTCACAAAACAAATTTTTAGTTTTTTACTTGGTTTTTTCCTCGGTTGGCGAGTGGGGTCAGGATGGAAGCGACATCGCTTATAGACATTGCGATTGCCGGGGCCTTTATGGCGGGCCTGGGCATTGCTTTGGCCAGCGTCCTTGCCGTGGCCAACCGGCGCCTGCACGTGGAAGAAGACCCGCGCCTCGACCAAGTCGAGGAGATGCTCCCCAGCGTCAACTGCGGGGCCTGCGGTAACCCGGGCTGCCGTCCGTTTGCCGAAGCCCTGCTGGCCGGCAGCACCGAACCAGCCAAGTGCACGGTCAACTCCGAAGAGCTGAATCAGGCCATCGCCGACTTCCTCGGCGTCGACCTCGGCTTTGCCGAAAAACAGGTGGCACGCCTCGCCTGTGCCGGTGGCAGTCACGTGGCCTACACCCGCGCCCGCTACCAGGGCCTGAAGTCGTGCCGTGCCGCCAGCGTGGTGGCCGGTGGCGGCAAGGGCTGCTCCTGGGGCTGCCTCGGTCTGGCCGACTGCGAAGCGGTTTGTGATTTCAACGCCATCCGGATGAACAAGTACGGCCTGCCGGTAGTCGACGCCGCCAAGTGCACCGCCTGCGGCGATTGCGTGGCCATCTGCCCCAAGGACCTCTTTTCCATCGAACCGATCAGTCACCGGCTGTGGGTTGCCTGCAAAAACCAGGATTTTGCCGATGAGGGCGAGGCGCACTGTGAGGTGGTCTGCACCGCCTGCGCGCGTTGTGTGGCCGATTCCCCGGAAGGGCTGATCGCCATCGAGGACAACCTCGCGGTCATCGATTACGAGAAAAACGGCCTCGCCTCCAAGGTCGCCATCGAGCGCTGTCCCACCGGCGCCATCGTCTGGCTCGACGACATCAAGGGAGCCATCAAGGGGGCCCATGCCAGGAAGGTTACGCGTAAGGAGCCGCTGCCCGAGCGCGTCGAACCGCTGCCGCGCGTCTGACCGGCAGAGAACAGAATTCCAACGAGATAGTGGTGTTTGCGATGAGGACGAGAGAAAAAGAGAAGCAACAGTTCAAGTATCCGGGCTCCCGCCAGGCAATGGACGGCAATACCGCCGTCATCATGTGCGAGCGCGAGTCTTCGGATGCCGCCGGCGCTTATCCGATCACGCCCTCGACCAATATGGGGGAGATGTGGGCGGAGGAGGTCTCCAAGGGGCACCTCAATATCTCGGAACGCCCCCTGATCTTCCTCGAACCGGAGTCGGAGCACGCCGCCGCGGCGGTGACTGCCGGCCTGGCCATGACCGGTCTGCGCGCCACCAACTTCTCCTCTTCCCAGGGTGTGGCGTTCATGCACGAGTCGCTGTACGCGGCGGCCGGCAAACGCCTGACCTATGTCCTTAATATCGGCTGCCGTGCCATTACCAAGGCGTCGCTGAACGTGCACGCCGGTCACGACGACTATCACTGCGTCGACGACACCGGCTTTTTCCAAATGATGGCCAAGGACGCCCAGGCCGCCGCCGACCTCAATATGATCGCCCACAAGGTGGCGGAACTGGCCCTTACCCCGGGCATCGTTGCCCAGGACGGCTTCCTCACCACCCACCTGATCGAGTCGATGATGGTGCCGGAGCGCGCCCTTATCGAGGAGTATCTCGGTCACGCCGAGGACATCATCGAGAGTCCGACGCCGGCCCAGAAGATCCTGTTCGGTGAGACCCGCCGCCGCATCCCCATGGTGTGGGACGTGGACAACCCGATGACCTCGGGCTCCGTGCAGAACCAGGATGCCTTCATGCAGACGGTGGCGGCCCAGCGTCCCTACTTCTATCGCCACATCCCGGCGCTGATGGACCAGGCGATGGCCGAGTTCGGCGAACTCACCGGTCGGCGCTACAGCCGTATCCACACCTACAAGACCGACGATGCGGAGTATCTGATTCTCGGCCAGGGCTCCATGGTCGTGCAGGCGGAGGCCATCGCCGATTATCTGCGCCAGACCCGCAAGCTGAAGGTGGGTGTGGTGGGCATCACCACCTTCCGGCCATTCCCGGGCGACCTGCTCGGCCCGGTGTTGCGGGGCAAGAAGGGCGTGGCGGTGCTCGAGCGAACTGATCAGCCGCTGGCCGAAGACCTGCCGCTGATGTGCGAGATCCGCGCCACCGTCTCCAAGTGCATCGAAAACGCCGTGGTCGGTAACGGCAAACTGCCCTACCCCGACTACGCCGTCTACGCCAAGAGCGGCGACATCCCGGTGCTCTACTCCGGCGCCTTCGGTCTCGGCTCCCGCGACCTGCAGCCGGAGGGCCTCATCGGTGCGATCGAGAACATGCTCGATGACGGCGCCAAGAAGAAATTCTTCTATCTGTCGGTAGACTTCCTGCACAAGAAGCCGGACAGCCCGAAGCAGGAGCTGTTCCAGCAGGAGCTATTGGAGGCCTATCCGGATATCGAACAGCTCTCCGTGCACGGTTCGGAGAACCCGAACCTGATGCCGCCGGGGTCGATCACGGTGCGCATGCACTCGGTCGGCGGCTGGGGCGCGGTCACCACCGGCAAGAACCTGGCGATGACCCTGTTCGACCTGCTCGGCTATCACATCAAGGCCAACCCGAAATACGGTTCGGAAAAGAAAGGGCAGCCGACCACCTATTACCTGTCGGCCGCGCCAGAACCGATCAAGATCAATTGCGAATACCACTTCGTGGACACGGTGCTGTCGCCGGACCCGAACGTGTTCGATCACTCAAACGCCCTGTTCGGCCTGATAAAAGGCGGCACCTTCGTCATTCAGTCCAGCCTGGAGACCCCGGAGGCAGTCTGGAACAGCTTCCCGTACACCGCGCGCAAGTTCATCGTCGAGAACGAGATCCGCGTCTTTTACATCGACGGCTTCAAGATCGCGAAGGACGAGGCCTCCAACCCGGACCTGCAGTTCCGCATGCAGGGCATCGCCTTCCAGGGCGCCTTCTTCAAGGCCTCCCCGGTGATGGCCAATGCCGGGCTCGACGAGAAGTCGATGTTCCGCGCCATCGAGGATCAGCTGGAGTCCAAATTCGGTTCCAAGGGCCGTCGCGTGGTCGAAGACAACCTGCGCGTGGTACGCCGTGGTTATGATGAGTGCCAGGAGATCCTGGAGAAGCCGCTCGGCGGGATCACCTCGGCAGTGAAGAAGCACAAGTCGACCCTGCCGATCAGTTTGAAGCGCATGCCGGAGAACGAAAATCGCCTCTCCGACATCCATCGCTTTTGGGAGTCCACCGGCAACTTCTACGTCTCCGGCAAGGGCAACGACAACCTGGTCGATCCGTTTATGGGCCTGTCGCTGATCCCGGCGGCCACCGGCATCTACCGTGACATGACCCAAATCCGCTTCGAGCACCCGGAGTGGGTGCCCGAGAACTGCACCGCCTGCGGCGATTGCTACACCATCTGCCCCGATAGCGCGATGCCGGGCCTGGTCAACTCCATGGCCGAGGTGTTCAACACGGCGATTCAACGCATCGAAGGTCAGGGCCATCCGACCCGTCACCTGCGCCGCGCCGTGCGTACGCTGGAGAAGAAGCTGCGGGCGATGATCGAGCCGGAGCGCGAAAGCGCCAACGTGCAGGCGCTGATCGACAAGGCCATCGTCGAGACCATCGTCGAATCCGACCTGGAAGGCGAGGCGCTGGATCGGCTGAACACCGAGTTCGAGTGGTTCAAGGAGTCGATCGGTGATTTCAAGTTCGCCGTCACCAAGCCCTACTACACCCAGCGCGAGAAGAAGGCCAAGGCTTCCGGCGGCCTGTTCTCGATTACCGTCAACCCCTACACCTGCAAGGGCTGTATGGCCTGTGTGGATGTCTGTGACGACCAGGCCCTGGTGGTGCACAAGCAGACGCCGGAGTCGGTCGAGCACATGCGTCAGGACTGGAACTTCTGGCTCGACCTGCCGACCACTGCACCCGACTACATCCGTATCGACGATCTCGACGAGGCGGTGGGTGCCCTCGACACCCTGCTGCTTGACAAACGCAACTACGGCTCGCTGATTTGCGGCGACGGCGCCTGCCTCGGCTGTGGCGAGAAGACCGCCATCCACCTGTTCACCGGTACGGTGACGGCCCTGATGCAGCGGCGGGTCAAGGCGCATGTGGCCAAGCTCGAAGCGCTCATCCAGAAACTGGAGAAGCACATCCGCCTCAAGCTGGCCGAGACCATGGACCTGTCCGATGCGGGCGCGATCAGTGCCGTGGTCAACAATCACCAGGAGGTCGACCTCACCCTGGCCAAGCTCTCCGCCAGCCTGGATGCCGGCAAGGCCGCGCGCACGCTGGATGCCGACTGGCTGAAGTGGGTCACCGGCCTGCTCGCACAGTTGAAGGACCTCAAGGCCAAGTATGTCGGCGGCACCACCGGTATGGGCCGTGCCGAAATGGGTATCGTCAACGCCACCGGCTGCACCTCGGTATGGGCGTCGACCTTCCCCTACAGCCCCTACCCGTTCCCGTGGACCTCGCACCTGTTCCAGGACAGCCCGTCCATGGCGATGGGTCTGTTCGAAGGTCACATGCGCAAGATGGCCGAAGGCTTCAAGGCCGTGCGCATGGCCGAACTGGAGCTGGCCGGCGAGTACAACGAAGAGAAGCACGGCGGCTTCTTCAACTTCTTCTCCTGGAAGGAGTTCAGTGAGGAGGAGTTCAAGCTTTGCCCGCCGGTGGTCTCCGTGGGCGGCGACGGCGCCATGTACGACATCGGTTTCCAGAACCTCTCGCGCGCCATGATGTCCGGCCTGCCGGTCAAGGTGCTGGTGCTCGATACCCAGGTCTACTCCAACACCGGCGGCCAGAGCTGCACCTCCGGCTACGTCGCCCAGATCGCCGACATGGCGCCCTACGGCAAGAAGTGGAAGGGCAAGGAGGAGATCCGCAAGGAGATGTCGCTCATCGGTGTCGGTCACCGCAACGCCTACGTGATGCAGAGTTCGGTTGCCAACGTCAGTCACCTGATCGAGAGCTATATCGAGGGTCTGAACAGCCGCCGGCCGGCCGTATTCAACGTCTACACCACCTGCCAGCCGGAACATGGCGTGGGTGACGACGCCACCGCGCGGCAGACCAAGCTGGCCCTCGACTCGCGTGCCTATCCGCTGTTCCGCTTCAACCCGGATCGGGGCATCACCCTGGCCGAGTGCTCGGACATCGACGGCAACCCGGCCATCGATCAGGACTGGGTCACCTACACCCTGCGCTTCGAGGACGAGAACGGTCAGCAGCGGACCATGGACATCCCGCTGACCTTCGCCGACTTCGCCGCCACCGAAGGCCGCTTCCGCAAGCACTTCAAGAAGGCGCCGCAGGAGACCTGGGACGACGAAAAGATGGTGCCGGTTGCCGAGTTCCTGGAACTCGACGAGGACGAGCGCGACGGCAAGTTCCCGTTCATCTGGATGGTGGATGGCAAGAGCCGCCTGAATCGCGTGCTGGTCTCCCAGGAGATCATCACGTCGACCGAGGAGCGGCGCCAATACTGGCGGCAGCTGAAGGGGCTGGTGGGTGCCGACAAGGTGGTCGACCTGGAGAAGGTGGCGAACGATGCCCGCATCGACATGGCGCAAAAGCTGACCCAGAGCCTGCTGGCGATGGCCACCGGCAACGTCGGCGGCAACGGCCTCGGCGAAACGCTGCTGGCGATCCCGGCCAACGGCAATGGGGCCGGCCACGGTGCCAATGGCGCCGACGCCGACTACGAGGCGGTCTGGGTGGAAACGCCGGAATGCACCGCCTGCGACGAGTGCATCACCATCGCGCCGAAGGTGTTCGCCTACAACGACCAGAAGCAGGCGGTGATCGTCAACCCGAAGGGGGCGCCGTTCAAGGAACTCGTCAAGGCCGCGGAGAAGTGCACCGCCATGTGCATCCATCCGGGCAGCCCCTGGAACGCGGCCGAGGCCGACGACAAGCTGCTGAAGCGCGCAGCGAAGTTCGCCTGATGATTGGGATCCGCAAACGAACGCGAATAAACGCGAATGGAAAAACAAAATTTTTGCCGTTCATTTGCGTTCATTGGCGTTCATTCGCGGATCGAATTCCAAAGAGTGCAGAGGCGCGGAGGACGCAGGCTTGAAGATGTCGCTTTCACGAGACCGGGAACTCGGCGCGGACCCGAACGGGTACGCACCGTCTCCTCTGCGTCTCTGCGCCCTTCGCGTGTCGCCGTTGATGGGAGGCAACCGGTCATGGGTCTGATCGACATATTGAAGCGGAAGACCTTTGCTCACGGGGTCCATCCGCCGGAGTACAAAGAGACGGCGGCGAAGCCGATCCGGCGGCTGCCCTTTGCGCCGGAGATGGTCATCCCGTTGTCGCAGCATTTCGGCGCGCCTGCCGTGCCGCTGGTCCATCCGGGCCAAGAGGTGTTGCGGGGCGAACCGATCGCCCGGGCCGCTGGATTCATGTCGGTGCCGATCCATGCCCCGGCGACAGGTGTAATCGAGGACATCCGGCTGATGCCGTCGGCCCGTGGACCGAAGCAGGAGGCGATCATCCTGAAGGTCCATCCCGGTGCGAGCCAGCGGGTGCTCTACGGGGTCGAGCAGGACCCCGACACTATGGCCCCGGAGGCGATCGTCAAGGCGATCCAGGAGACCGGCATGGTCGGCCTCGGCGGCGCCGGGTTTCCGACCCACGTCAAGCTGACCGTCCCGCCGGAATACGAGGTGGACACGCTGGTAGTCAACGGCTGCGAGTGCGAGCCGTATCTCACCACCGACCACCGGATCATGCTGGAGTACACGGACGATCTGATCCGCGGCATTCGCATCGCCATGAAGGCATCCGGTACGCGCCGCGCGGTGATCGGCGTGGAGGACAACAAGCCGGATGCGATCCTGGCGATCCAGCGCAAGCTGAAGGCCGATGATCCGATCCGCGTCGAGGCGGTACAGACCAAATATCCGCAGGGTTCGGAAAAGCTGCTGATCAAGGTGCTGCTCGGGCGTGAAGTGCCGTCCGGCGGTTTCCCTTTCCAGGTCGGTGTGGTGGTCAACAACGTCGGCACCCTGGCCGAGATCGGCCGGCTGCTGCCCGAGGGCGAAGGACTGATCGAACGGGTCGTGACCATCACCGGCCCGGAGGTGAAGAAACCCGGCAACTACCTGGTGCCGCTTGGCACACCGTTGCGTTTCATCCTGGAGCAGGTCGGCTATTTCGGTGATGCCAGCCACCTGATCCTGGGCGGCCCGATGATGGGCGTGACGGTGGCCTCGCTGGACGTGCCGATCACCAAGCCGGTATCGGGCCTGGTGGTGCTGCCGGAGAAGGCATCGAACGACAAGGGCGACCGCATCTACCCGTGCATCAAGTGCGGCAAGTGCGTCGACGCCTGCCCGATCCACCTGAACCCGTCCCGTCTCGGCCAGCTGGCGGCCAAGCGCCAGTACGGGGTCATGGCGGAGGAGTACCACCTCAACGACTGCTTCGAATGCGGCTGCTGCAGCTACGTCTGCCCCTCGAACATCCCGTTGGTGCAGTACTTCCGCATCGCCAAATCGGTCAACCGCGAGCGCGCGGCATAGAAGCCATCACCTGACGACTAACGCGTACGAATAACGGCCAACCAATGATCGCCAAAGTAGAACTGAAGACCTCGCCGCATCTGCGTTCGGCGCCCAGCGTCGATCAGATCATGCGCAATGTGGTCTACGCCCTGCTGCCGATCACCGGCTGGTCGGTTTGGCAGTTCGGTCTGTCCGCGCTGGTGCTGACCGTCGTGGTGGTGGCCAGCTGCCTGGGCACGGAACGTTTCTTCAACTGGCTGGCTGACAAGCCGAGTTCGCTCGATGACTGGAGCGCGGTCATCACCGGCCTGCTGCTGGCGCTGACGCTGCCGCCGGCGTTTCCGTTCTGGATGGGCGCCGTCGCCGGCTTCGCCGCCATCGGTATCGGCAAGGCACTGTTCGGTGGTCTCGGCTTCAACGTGTTCAATCCAGCCCTGGTCGGACGCGCCTTCGTGCAGGCGGCCTTCCCGGTCGCCATCACCACCTGGACGCCCGCCTTCGCCCCAAGCCGTTTCGCCGAATTCGTGCCGTCGAGTCTGGCGCTGCCGTTCATGAGCCCGGCCCCGGTCGCCGACTGGATCACGCGGCAGGGTGTGGACGCCTTCACCGGTGCGACCCCGCTGGCCGCCTGGAAATTCGGTGGTGTCGCCACCGACAGTCTCGACCTGTTCGTGGGCCTCACCGCCGGTTCGGCCGGGGAGACCTCCGCCGTGCTGATCCTGCTCGGCGGCCTCTATCTCGCCGCGCGCCGCATGATGAACTGGCGCGTCCCGGCGGCGATGCTGCTCGGCGCCGCCCTGACCGCCCTGCCCTTCTGGTTATGGGCACCGGAGAGCTACCCGAGCCCGCTGTTCGTGCTCTTCTCCGGCGGCCTGATGCTCGGCGCGGTATTCATGGCCTCCGACATGGTCGCCTCACCGGTCACTCCCGCCGGCGTCTGGATCTACGGGCTGCTGATGGGCTTTCTGACCGTGGTGATCCGCTTCTGGGGCGGCCTGCCGGAGGGGGTGATGTACGCCATCCTGCTAGGCAACGCGGCCTCGCCGTTGATCGAAGCGGTAACCCAACCGCGCATCTACGGTGAGCCGAAACGCTCAAGGGCGAAGTGATGGAACAGCCGCTTTTATCAAACAAGACTCCCGGAGCCGCCCGGGAGCTTGTGGGAGGGCCGTCCCCGGCGCGATGCAGCGTTCGGGATGGACGGAATACGTCACGGCTTCGCCCAACTCAATCGCGGCGAGGACGGCCCTCCCAAAATGCGTGCCATCGCTCCGCCGCGTTTGCTTCGCGATTACGGCGCGAAACCCGTGCCGGGGGCTTCTATCAAACAAGACTCGGCGTGGCATCGGCGCGGGCTTGTGGGAGGGCCGTCCCCGGCGCGATGCAGCGTTCGGGATGGACGGAAAACGTCACGGCTTCGCCCAACTCAATCGCGGCGAGGACGCCCCTCCCACAATGCGTGCTATCGCTCCGCCGCGTTTGCTTCGCGATTACGGCGCGAAAACCCGTGCTGGGGGCTTCTATCAAACAAGACTCGGCGTGGCATCGGCGCGGGCTTGTGGGAGGGCCGTCCCCGGCGCGATGCAGCGTTCGGGATGGACGGAAAACGTCACGGCTTCGCCCAACTCAATCGCGGCGAGGACGGCCCTCCTACAGGATTCGTGGCGCGGCTGGCATCTGTTTGCTTCGCGATTACGGCGCGAAAACCCGTGCCAAGGGCTCCTGCAGGATAAAGAACGATGACTGAGACGACGACCACACAGCAACCGACCCAAGCGGCACTGCCCTCCAGCGGCGTACTAATCCGTACGCTCGGGCTCATCGCCGCCATCTCCGGGTTCCTGGTGGTACTGGTGTTTCAGTTCACCCAACCGTACATCGAGGAGAACAAGCGTATCGCCATTGAACGGGCCGTGTTCCAGGTGGTGCCGGGCGCGGTGGAGCGGCGCGACTTCGTAGTGAACGAAGAAGGCGTATTTCCGGCCAGCAGCGGCAAGAGCGGCACGCCGATCTACGCCGCCTACGACTCCGACGGCCAGCTCAAGGGGATCGCTGCCAACGCCGCCGCCCAGGGCTATGCCGACTTGGTGCAACTGCTGTTCGGCTACGACCCGAACTGCGAATGCATCACCGGCTTCAGTGTATTGAAGATGGCGGAGACCCCGGGCCTCGGCGACAAGATCCTGCACGACGCCGGCTTCCTGGCCAACTTCAGTGAAGGCGTGGAAGCGAAGCTGAATGCCAACGGCGATGCACTGGCCAACGGCATCGTCACGGTAAAGCACGGCACCAAGAAACAGCCGTGGCAAATCGACGCCATCTCCGGCGCGACCGTCACCTCGGCCGCCGTCGGCAAGGCCCTGAACAACGCCAGCCAGGTGCTGCTGCCCAAACTGCTGCCGCACTTGGACGAGCTGCGAATTCAAAACCCAACGCAAAGACGCGAAGACGCAAAGGACGCAAAGGATTAATTGGTGAAACGCTTTTCCACATATTTCCGCTTTGCGCCCTTCGCGTCTTTGCGTCTTTGCGTTGAAAGCTTTTCCGGCTTTGCGCCCTTTGCGTCTTGGCGCCTTTGCGTTGAAAGCTTTTCTCGGTGAGTTGAAATGGCGACCGAACTGAAGAGAAACGACGAGATCACGGCGGACACCTTCCTCTCCGGGCTTTGGCGGGAGAACCCGGTGTTTGTGATGCTGCTCGGCATGTGTCCGGTGCTGGCGGTGACCAATTCGGTGGAGAACGCCTTGGCCATGGGGCTGGCGACCACCTTCGTGCTGCTCGCCTCCAGCGGGCTGGTGTCGCTATTGCGCAGCTTCATTCCGAAGCAAGTGCGCATCGCCAGCTACATCGTGATCATTGCCACCTTCGTTACCATCGTCGATTACCTGATCCAGGCGATCAGCCTTGACCTGTACAACCAGTTGGGCGCCTTTATTCAGCTGATCGTCGCCAACTGCATGATCCTGGGTCGCGCCGAGGCGTTCGCCTCGAAAAACCGGCTGCCGAAGACGCTGGTGAACTCACTCGGTCAGGGACTCGGCTTTACCATCGCCCTGCTCTGCCTGGGCTCGGTGCGGGAACTTCTCGGCAACGGCACCCTACTCGGCTTCACGATCTTCGGCCATGGCTTCGAACCGTGGGTGGTGATGATCCTGCCGCCCGGGGGCTTCTTCGTGCTCGGCGGCTGGCTGCTGCTGTTCAACTATCTGAAGGAACGCAAGGCGCGCAAAGCGGAGGAAGCAGCGGAGGTGGCCCATGCATGACTCGCTGTCGTTCATCTTTCTGAACGCGTTCATCATCAACAATTTCGTGTTGGCGATGTTCCTCGGCATCTGCCCGTTCCTCGGCGTGTCGGGCAAGCTCAACACCGCCTGGTCGATGGGGCTGGCCACCGCGTTCGTGATGCTGATCAGCTCGATATGCGCCTACGCCATCAACGCGCTGTTGCTGGAGTTCGAGCTCGAGTTCCTGCGTCTCATCTGCTACATCGCCGTGATCGCCTCGGCGGTCCAGTTGGTCGAGATGACCATGAAGAAGTTCAGCCCGTCGCTGTTCCGGGCGCTGGGCATCTTCCTGCCCCTCATCACCACCAACTGCGCCATCCTCGGTCTCGCGCTGTTCCAGACCGCCAAGGAGTACGACTTCATCCAGTCGGTGGTCTACAGCGTCGGTGCCGGTGCCGGTTTCACCCTCGCCATCGTGCTGATGGCCGGCCTTCGCGAAAAGCTGGAGTTGTCGGACGTGCCAACGATCAGCCAGGGCGCGGCGATGAGTCTGATGTTGGCCGGCATTTTGTCGCTGGCGTTCATGGGTTTTGCAGGACTTGGAGGCTGATCATGCTTACCAATTACTTGATGGCAATGGCGCTGATCATGCTGCTGATGCTCGCCTGGGTGACCATCCAGCAGTTTGCGCGGCTGTTTGCGAAACGGCACCCGCATCTGGGGCCCGCCCGCGAAGAAGGCGGCGGGTGTGGCGGCAGTTGCCTGTGTAGTGGCGGTCACTCCTGCAAGAAAGAGCGTTGAACAGTTCGCCATTGCAACGTCACGTGCGTACAGGCGAGTCGTCAAAAGCAACCGAGGCCGCGTCTGCGGTATAAGACAATGATCCAATCATCAGCGACGATGAGGGGGAGTAACGTGAGCGAATACATCATCTGGTTCGATCAGCTGGGCATGACGGATGTGCCCCGAGTCGGCGGCAAGAACGCGTCGCTGGGTGAAATGATCAGCGGTCTGGCATCGGCCGGGGTGCGTGTCCCCGAGGGCTTCGCCACTACCGCCTATGCCTTCCGCGAATTTCTGCGCCACAACCACCTTGGTGAGCGTATCAATGCGCTGGTCGAAAAGCTGGATGTGGAGGATGTCGTCGCGCTGGCCAAGGCCGGTGCCACCGTTCGCCAGTGGATCGTCGAGACGCCGTTCCCGGAACCGCTGCAGGCGGCCCTGGTCGCTGCCTACAACAAGATGGCGGCCCAGCATCAAGGGGAACTGGCGGTAGCGGTCCGCTCCTCCGCCACCGCCGAAGACCTTCCGGACGCCTCATTCGCCGGCCAGCAGGAGACCTTCCTCAACGTGCGCGGGCTGGACAGTGTCCTGGTCGCCGTCAAGCACGTGTTCGCGTCGCTCTACAACGACCGTGCCATCGCCTACCGTGTGCATCAGAATTTCGCGCACGCCGACGTTGCCCTCTCCGCCGGTATTCAGCGCATGGTGCGCTCGGATATCGGCGCCGCCGGTGTGATGTTCACCCTGGATACCGAATCCGGCTTCCGCGACGTGGTGTTCATCACCGGCGCCTACGGCCTCGGCGAAACCGTGGTGCAGGGTGCGGTCAACCCGGATGAATTCTACGTGCACAAGCCGACGCTCGCCCGCGGCAATCCGGCCATTCTGAGCCGGACGCTCGGCGGCAAGGCGATCAAGATGGTCTACTCCGCCGACACCGAACACGGGAAGTCGGTGCAGACCATCGAGGTCGACGAAGTCGACCGGCAGCGCTTCTGCCTCACCGATGACCAGATCGAAGAGCTGGCACGCCACGCAATCACCATCGAAAAACACTACGGCCGGCCGATGGACATCGAATGGGCACTCGATGGCGAAGACGGTCAGCTGTACGTGGTGCAGGCACGCCCGGAGACGGTCAAGAGCCGTAGCGGGCAGACCATCGAGCGCTACACCCTGAAACAGCCGGGCGAGGTGTTGACCTCAGGCCGCGCCATCGGCCAGAAGATCGGAGCCGGCCCGGCGCGCGTCATCAATGACGTCAGCGAGATGTCGCGGGTGCAGCCCGGCGACGTGCTGGTGACCGACATGACCGACCCGGACTGGGAGCCGGTGATGAAGCGCGCTGCCGCCATCGTGACCAACCGCGGCGGCCGCACCTGCCACGCGGCGATCATCGCCCGTGAATTGGGGATTCCCGCGGTGGTGGGCACCGGTGATGCCAGTGAGGTCATCAAGGAGGGCCAGGAGATCACGGTCTCCTGCGCCGAGGGCGACACCGGCTATATCTACGGCGGCAAACTGGCGTTTGAGGTGCAGACGGCCAACGCCGAGAGCATGCCGGAACTGCCGGTGAAGATCATGATGAACGTCGGCAACCCAGGGCGGGCGTTCGACTTTGCCAACCTGCCCAACACCGGCATCGGGCTGGCCCGCCTCGAGTTCATCATCAATACCATGATCGGGGTGCACCCGAAGGCCTTGATCGAGTTCGAGAAGCAGCCGCCCAACGTGCAGGAGCAGATCCGACAGAAGACCGCTGGCTACACCAACCCGGTGGAGTTCTACGTCGACAAGATCGCCGAAGGCGTCAGCACCCTGGCCGCCGCGTTCGCGCCGAATCCGGTGATCGTGCGCATGTCGGATTTCAAGTCGAACGAATACGCCAACCTGCTGGCCGGCGATCGTTACGAACCGCACGAAGAGAATCCGATGATCGGTTTCCGCGGCGCGGCCCGCTACCTCTCCGAAACATTCCGGCCCTGCTTCGAGCTGGAGTGCCGGGCGCTGAAGAAGGTGCGCAACGAGATGGGGCTGACCAACGTCGAAATCATGATCCCGTTCGTACGCACCGTGGAACAGGCGCGGCAAGTGGTCGAACTGCTGGCGGAAAACGGCCTCAAGCGCGGCGAGAATGGGCTGCGCCTCATCATGATGTGCGAGCTGCCGTCCAATGCCCTGCTCGCCGACGAGTTCCTCGAATACTTCGACGGTTTCTCGATCGGTTCGAACGACCTGACCCAGCTCACGCTGGGGCTTGACCGCGACTCGGGTCTCATCGCCTCGCTGTTCGACGAGCGTAATGCGGCGGTGAAGAAGATGCTGTCCATGGCCATCGAGGCGTGCCGCAAGCAGGGCAAGTACGTCGGCATCTGCGGCCAGGGTCCGTCCGACTACCCGGACCTGGCCAAATGGCTGTTCGAGCAGCAGATCAGCAGTATCTCGCTGAACCCCGACACGGTGGTGGAGACCTGGCTGCATCTTGCCGGTCGCTCCATCGACTCGGGCGCGTCTTCGGCAGGCGCCGCTTAAGTTTTTGTTTCGCCAACTGCACAGGGATGTGCAACTTCGAGGGTGACTCACACTCCGTGTGAGTTCTTGGGTGGAGACAGTGGTCTTTGGTATCTCACCTTGCGGCTTGGCAGCCTCTCCCGCCAAAGACCGCTGTCTCCTTTTTTTTGCCTACCCAAATGATAGACGTGACGGAAACTCTACGATGAACAATTCAACAGGATTAACAGGATTTTTCAGGATGAACAGGAAAAAGGCTAATTGGGTTGAACCACTTCAGGCTGAGCACGGCAACACTTTTCTCGAAAGTCAAAGCACGTGCTTTTTCCCTGATGCTTATCCTGTTAATCCTGAAAAATCCTGTTAATCCTGTTGAATAGATGACCCGACAAAGTTTCACCAATCGAGGCCTCTCATGTCGCGCTCTGTTTTCTTCCTCTCCGATCACACTGGCATTACCGCGGAAACCCTGGGCCGCAGCCTGCTCACCCAGTTCGAAGGGGTGGAATTCAAACAGACAAGCTGGCCCTTTCTGGATTCGGAGGAGAAGGCGCAGCAGGCGGTGAGCCGCATCAATCGCGCGGCGCGCGAGGACGGCAGTCGCCCCTTGGTGTTCAGTACGCTGGTCAATCCGGACGTGCGCAAGGTGATCATGACCTGCCAGGCGGCAGTCTTCGATTTCTTCGATGCCTTCAATGATCGGTTGGAAACGGAACTGGGCCAGCCGGCGCAGCATGTAAGCGGCCGTTCCCACGGCATGGGTGACTTTGCCGCCTACACCGCGCGCATCGATGCCCTGAACTATTCGCTGGCGAACGACGACGGCGTAATGACCAGCAACTATCCCGCGGCCGACATCATCCTGGTCGGCGTCTCCCGTTCGGGCAAGACACCCACCTGCCTCTATCTGGCCCTGCAATTCGGGATCCTCGCGGCCAATTATCCGCTGACCGAAGAAGATCTGACCAAGGGGTTACTGCCCAAGCAACTCGATCCGTATCGCGATCGCCTGTTCGGGCTGACCATCGACCCTGATCGTTTGCAGCAGATTCGCCGGGAACGCTACCCGGACAGCCGGTACGCGACCATGGAACAGTGCCGATACGAGCTGAACGCAGTGGAGACCCTTTACAGACGGGAGGCGGTGCAGTTCCTCAACACCACCACCATGTCCATCGAAGAGATCGCCGCCACCATCATCCAGCGAACCGGAATTCAGCGGCGTTTGCGATAGACGCTCGGGTCCTTTTTGCTGGTTAGAATGAATACAATCTAAGTTTTACCCATCGCGTTGAACTCCCCTTGTCCGATTCCTAGACTAGCAGTGTACTGTTTCACCCCTTGGACGCACTTTCAGCGAGTCGCTGGAAAGGTGAGACAGTACACCAGGGCTTTGGATGTGCCCGTTCGAGTTTGGACGTGCAGACAGGGGGTGCTTATGCGCTTGAACAACGATCAGGTCCTTGACGCCTATTCCGAATACCTCGATTCACTCCTCGACGAAGCACCCGGTAATTCAAGGCAAGAACAGGAAGAAGAACGTCGGGAAGCGACTCCCGCCGAACAAGAGTAGCGGGAGGGACCTGCGGCGAGCCACCGCAGGTCTTTTTTCTGGTGTCCTGTTTCACTCTTGGCCGCGCTTTCAGCGCCGCCAAGAGCGCAACAGTACTAGAGCACCGAACAGATAAACCGGTCGGTGCCCCAGCCTGGGGGAAGCCCGTAGCCTGGGGAAGCCCGTAGCCTGGGGAAGCCCGTAGCCTGGGGAAGCCCGTAGGATGGGCAAAGCGCCGCCGCCCATCCGCTCGGTTTGGCACCATCGCTTTACGGCGCGTGCCCATCAGTGTCGGTAGATGGGCACGCGCCGGTCAGGTTCAGGCTCAATGCAACCGGCATAGGCGGCGCTTTGCCCATCCTACATGGCTGCGCTCGGCGTTTTCGGGCAGCGCCACAGCGACGCCCCCGGCACCGTTGTCGTAGGATGTCGGTGAGGAACGAACCGCATCGTGTGCGGAGGCGGTGTGAGTGCAACGAGCGTAGGATGGGCAAAGCGCAGCGTGCCCATCAACATCGCATCGAAGGGCACGTCGCTTCGCTCCTTTGCCCATCCTACGAAGCTTCCGAGCTTTTATCTGTTCGGTGCTCTAGCGCTTGAACGCCGCCACGCCGGAGATGACGGTTCCGATGCTGCCGTCGCCCGGGTGTTTGCGGAAGGAATAGGCCATTCCCGCCACTTCACCGGTCGTGCCCCCGAACCCGCCCATCAGCGTTCCCTGCAGCCGATCGCCCGTGGCACAGCCTGCAGAACAGGTAACGGCGAGCTTGTTCGGTTCATCGAATCCTGCACCGAAATGGTTCGATTCCAGGGGAATTCCCGTCGTACTGCCCCGAAGGGTGACGCCGCCAACGCTGGCGCGTGCCGCGGCATCCACCGTCATGTTGGTGAAGTTGGCCTGCAGCAGGAAATCCGCCGCCGTCGGCGCGGCCCCCACGTTGCCGTGGTTGTCGGTCGGACGGGTGCCGCCGAGGAACGAGTAGGTATAGGTGCCACTGACCGGCAGGCCCACCGGCTCGTTCATGACCGGTCCAGCCAGATAGTGCAGGTTGCCCGGGTTGAAGGTTGGGCCGGAACCGTCGAAATAGGTGGCGCTGATGTTGCTCGGCCCTGTCCAACGCCCCCACATCACGCCGGTGGCCGGATCGGTTCCGATGTCCACGACCGACCCGCTGTAGGCAAACCGAACCACCTCGTGACTGACGTGATCGGGCTCATATTCCGGCAACTCACCCCGGAAGCGGGTCAGCGCAGAACCTGAGATTGCAAGGCTGTTGACGTTGTTGTATCCCCCTCCTGCCAGCATCGGATTGAAACTTGGCTCGGCACTGGTGCGAGGATCGTAACCGGCCCAAAGCACAATACGGTGATCAATGCTGGTATCCTGCCGGACGCCCGACGTCAGTGCGGCGACGCCACTGATACCGGCGTTGTACATGGAGTTTTCGAAAAGCGAATAACTCATCATCGCGCCCGACATCCCCTCGCCGCCAATTCGTCCTTCGACGCCACCCTCTGCCGGATAGCCGTTGACGGTCACATTGATGTTGCCATTCCAGGTACCGCCCCAGAATTCGTCGTAATCGAACTCAAGACCACTGCCCGAGGCGATCCAAACGTACGAGTTGACCGTTGCCTTGAGGTAGAAGTCGACCAGCAGCTTGCTGAAATCCACCGTCATGCTGGCATTATTGAGTGTTCCCGAGTTCCCGAAGAGATCCGTAGGTGCGGTGCCGCCATCCTTGGTGTAGTTGACCGTCCCCCGAAACACCATCGGCAGGTACTCGGGAAACGCAGCAGGCCCGGCGATCCAGTGCACATGCCCGCCATTTGCCAGGTCCGTGGTTTCGCTCGAACCATCGCCAAAATTCAGAATCACCGAATCGGCCCGCATGCGTCCGTACTGAATGCCGGTCAAGGCGTAGCTGTTGGCACGCCCGCGCGTTCCGTTACGGGCATTCACGACCCGGAAACGGCTGAGGTGATTGTCGTACTCTCCGTATACCACCTCGACCAGGTTCCCATCGGTGTCGTAGTAGATAACGTCTTCCGGCGTATGTCCCAGCGGTTCGGTTCTGCCGCTGATCCAGCCATCGTAGGATCCGACCCAACTTCCCACGGCCTGTCCACCCAGCGGAGGGATGGCACTGACGATTTCGCTGAGCACCACCACCTCGCCATCGGCGGACGTCAAGGTGGCATCGGTCAGATTGAGCGTCTCTCCACTCGACAGCGTCGCTTCTGTGGTCGTCAGCGGCGCGTCGGCCGTTGTGGCGGGCGCCACCGTTCCGGTTGCATCGCTGGTTGAAGTCGACACCGTGGCGGTTTCGCCGGATGATTGATCGGATGTCGTCTCCGTCTGAACGGCACCGCCCTCCGCCGTTTCGGTCCCACCTTCATCCACGACATCGCCGCTCTCGCTCTCCGCTGCGCCGGTCGCTTCCTGTGCGGACTCGTCGGCTTCCGTCTCTTCCGTGGCCTCCTCTCCGCTCTCCTCAGGAGCGGCTTCACTGCCGGACGTCTCTTCCGTTTCAGTGGCCTCCTGCTCTTCGCCGGAATCTTCATCCCCAAACCCGGCGTACAGATCCGGCATTTCCGGCGTCAGCACCGGAGCGGCACTGCGGTTTCCGGCATACCCGATCTGATTCGGTCCGATCTCGATGACGCCGGCGTCGGTCCTCAAGATAGTCCGCCCGCTGTTGACCTTGTCATAGGCCCCGGGCTTCCCGACAGGGCTTCCCGGCGGGATATAGGCCGGTTCATGGTCAGTGCCCCGAATGCCGATCGTCGCCACCGGAGTCTTGACCTGATAGGCGTCCTGATTCTCCCGCCCAATTGCCCCCGTCACCGATCGGAAACTGCCTTTCAACAAGTTGACGATGCTGCTCTCTTCCCGCCCCGTTTCCCGAAATGCGTACGCTTCGATCTCCAACGTCGTCTCCGGACGTACCGCCAACAGCGCACCATCTTTCATGCGCAGTTGTGCCGTCCCTCCCGCCCCGGTGATCACTCGGGCACCTTCATCGACATCCATACCCCTGCGGGCGGGAGATTCACCTTGGGTTGCGGTCACGACCTTGACAGGCCCGTGCACGAAGATGAACTTGCCGGCGGTTGCGTTCGCAGGGGTCGATACCAGCAACACCAAGGGCAGGAGGCCGAGAGCAAAAACGGTCTTTCTCAGAATCTTCATGACCATGCCTCTGAGCGTCAGAAGTCCCGTCGCACCGTTAGTGAAACATCGGTACGGGCATAGGAATTGATGGAAACGTTGGAGGAGTTTTGAGCCCGCGACCACTCGGCCTGAAGCGACCAGTCGTCGTTGAACTGCCAGACGGCACCGGCTGCCAGGTTCAAGGTGGTGTCGCTGCGTTGAACCAGAAACGCGGGGTTGATCTCGTCATAGCTGCCCTGCTGCAACCCGAAATTGCTGTATGCAACCACGCTCGGGCTGACGCTCTTTTCCACGCCGAGGGAGACGCCAAAAATGGATTTGTCGCCGTCGGGCCTGGTGCCAACGCTTTGCTCCTCACCGACATAGAAACCACCCGACGCGGTGGTCTTCGGGAATGCGCGCGTCAACGTGTACCCAAAGAGCGTCTGATCGATGTCATTGGAAGTGAGAGCATCGTCGGTATGGCGAAGTCGATTGTGTTGGCCGAAAACCGTGACCGCGGTCGTGGGTGCCAGAACGTGTTGCCACGCCGCGGTCACCCCGTAGGTGTCGCGGATGCGATCAGTGTCGAGCCAAGTCGAACCGCCATTGGCACCCAGGCTGAAGGCGTCGCGCTCGCGGGAGAACGTAAACCCGACCCGTCCGGTCGCGTCTTCCTGATTGAGCCCTTCGACCTCGCCCAGGTGCCGCGACTTGAGGTCGATCCCCGCCGAGAGTTCCACGCCTTCCTTTAAGGGGTGCCTGAGTCCCCAGCCGGCCGCCAATTGTGCATAGGCGTCAGATTCTTCCCGTGAGGTCCCGTCGAGCGTCCAGATGATCCCCGGAAGCGCGGGGATCTCCAGCGTCGCCAGGTCAGGTGCACTGGTGACGTTACTGTCGTGTCCGATCCGCAGCGAAGCGTAACCGCCCATCGGGCGCCGATCTCCGGCCGCCAGCTTCTGTTCGATGGCGCCCAGGTAGGAGGCCGCCGACTCACGCACCTGCGGAGGCGGACCGTAGGCCATTACGCGCTTGAACTGCTCCTGGGCGCGTGCCAAGTCGCCGATTGCGTAATAGGCCCGCCCCAAGTCCATGCGCGCGCCGGCAAACCGCGGCTCCACCAGCAGAACGCGCTCGAGCGCCAAGGAGGCGATTACCGGCCGATTGGTGTCGAGCGCAGCAATCCCCAAGAGGTAGTCATAACGGTAATTGCCGGCGAGTATCGCCTCGAGGGGCGCCAAAATCGCGTAGGCCTGCTCAGGCTCTCCGGCTTGGATCAGTGCATCCGCCTCCTGCACCGCGGCTTCGACGGACTTCGATTGGGATGCCCAAACGGAATGGGCGAGGACAACAAACACCAGAGCGAAAAAAACGCGCCCCATCGTCTAGACCCTCATGGACGGCAGCGGCAAGCAGGAATAATCGCCAGCACAGGAGTCCTTGGTACCGCGCTCCGATACCGACACTCATCGGTTCACTCCCTTGCAGCCAGGCTGAAAGCCCTGGCAGGCCATCGAACAAGGCCTCCGAAAACGCTTCGCCGGAAGAAACCTGCTATGGGTATCGTTCGTTGAGATGAAATCTTTACGGTGAGAAGGTGCGGGTCGTACGACAGACAGACGGGCTACAGCGAAGGAGGGCCTTTTTTTGGCGCCTGAAAACGAAAAAAGCCCGCAAAGCGGGCAATTTCGTATTGGTCGGAGCGGGGAGATTCGAACTCCCGACCCCCACAACCCCATTGTGGTGCGCTACCAGGCTGCGCTACGCTCCGAAAGACTTTTCCCGGAAATCGGGAGCCGCAAATAATACACGACTGGTTTACAGATACAAGCGCAGGTATGCCTTAGCGCCTGAGAATATCCAACACTTCCTCGAGCTCTATCCGCAACTGCCGAACGATCTGCTGGCTCTGATTCGAGTCGTTGCGTGACTCGTCGCTATCCATCTGCTGGCGGGCACCGCCGATAGTGAATCCCTGCTCGTAAAGCAGACTGCGGATCTGGCGGATGACCATCACGTCCTGGCGCTGGTAATAACGCCGGTTCCCCCGCCGCTTGACGGGTTTGAGCTGCGGGAACTCCTGTTCCCAGTAACGCAGCACGTGCGGTTTCACCAGACAGAGTTCGCTGACTTCACCGATGGTGAAG
This sequence comes from Gammaproteobacteria bacterium, assembly GCA_041685045.1. Taxonomy (GTDB): domain Bacteria; phylum Pseudomonadota; class Gammaproteobacteria; order Thiohalomonadales; family Thiohalomonadaceae; genus Thiohalomonas. The sequence continues at coordinate 86,993 of JAWLGP010000008.1, read as the reverse complement.
TAGCGCTTGCCGGGGATCGGCGGAAGCTCGTTATTGTTGCTGGGTTCCAGCATAGGCCTCCACCCTCTGCTTCAACTTCTGTCCCGGTCGAAAAGTGACCACACGGCGCGCGGAGATCGGGATCTCCTCCCCGGTCTTTGGATTGCGACCCGGCCGTTGGTTCTTGTCACGCAAATCGAAATTGCCGAAGCCGGAGAGCTTGACCTGATGCCCCTGCTCGAGCGCTTTGCGGACCTCCTCGAAAAACATCTCGACGAGTTCCTTTGCCTCGCGCTTGTTCAAACCCAGTTCTTCAAAAAGCTTTTCGGCAATCGCAGCCTTGGTGAGCGCCATTTTATTCTCTCAGCGTAGCTCCCAGCCGGGCAGCCAGGGCATCGAGAATTCCCTGGACGGCCGTGTCGACTTCATCGTCCGTTAGGGTGCGCGATTGCGCCTGCCAGGTCAAGCCTATTGCCAAGCTTTTTCTACCCGAATCAATGCGTTCGCCTTCATAAACGTCAAAGAGCTTTAACTCCTTCAGGAACTCCGGAGCCGCCTCGGCAGCCACCTCGAGAACGCGGGCGGCCGGTACCTCTTTGCCGACAACTAGGGCCAAATCGCGCCGGTTCGCCGGAAATCTAGACATCTCCTGGAATGACGGTAGTCGACCTTGACGGAGTGGTTGCATGGCGATTTCGCACAGGTAGACCCGACCTGCGGCATCGACCCGCCGCTCCAGTGACGGATGCAGCGCCCCCAACCAGCCGATCGGCTCGCCATCGAGCAGGATGCGCGCACTCTGCCCCGGGTGCAGGGCCGGATGCCTTGCCGCCTCGAAGGACGCCCGGCCGGCACAGCCGCAGATGGACAGGACCGCTTCGATATCGCCCTTGAGGTCGAAAAAGTCGACGCTACGCCGGGGTGTACCCCACTGCTCCGGCTCAACGGGGCCATAGGCCACCGCTGCCAGCACCGGCTCCTGAACCAGCTCCCCGGCCACCCGCCGGAAACGCAGCCCCACCTCGAACAGCCGTACCCGCTCCTGCTGGCGGTTGATGTTGCGCTGGAGTGCCGGCAGCAGGCCGGCCCAGAGTGTGGTCCGCATGACCGAGAGATCGGCGGAGATCGGGTTGGCCAAAACGACCGATTCCTGCTCCGGTTCCAGCAGAGCCTGGATTCCGGGTTCGACGAAGCTGTAGGTGATGGCCTCACGGAATCCCCGCTCCACCAGGGTGTCGCGGATGCGCTGCGCGGCGGTGGTCGCCTCCGGCTGGGACTTCATCTCCAGAGAGGCAACCGGTAGCGCGGTCGGGATTTGGTCGTAGCCGATGACCCGTGCCACCTCTTCGATAAGGTCTTCCTCAATGGCGATGTCGAACCGGAAGCTAGGGGCGGTCACCTGCCAGCCATCCTCCGCCGGCTCGACCGACATCCCGAGCCGACGGAGCACATCGCTTACGCGGTCGGAGTCGAACTCGATACCGATAACCCGCCCAATGCGCCCTTGGCGCAGGCGCACGGCCGGACGCTGCGGCAACCATTCCGGTTCACTGACCTCGATAACCGGTCCCGGTGCACCACCGGCGATGGCGACCAGCAGGGCCGTCGCCCGCTCGAGGGCGCGACGTTGCATTTCCGGGTCGACGCCGCGTTCGAACCGATGCGAAGAATCGGTGTGCAGCCCGTAGAAACGGGCCCTGCCCGCCAAGAACTGCGGCGCGAAAAAGGCACTTTCCAGGAACACGTCGCGGGTGCCCTCTTCCACGCCCGACGCCTCTCCCCCCATGATGCCCGCCAGGGCGAGTGGACCGGCCTGGTCGGCGATAACGAGGTCGTCGGTCCCGAGCGTGATGTCGTTGCCGTTCAGCAGGCGCAGTCGCTCGCCTTCAGCGGCCTTGCGCACGTGAATTCCCCCGGTCAATTTCGCCAGGTCGAAACCGTGCATCGGTTGCCCGAGTTCCAGCAATACGTAATTGGTGACGTCGACCACCGGACCCAACGAGCGGATCCCGCTGCGGCGCAGCCGTTCGACCATCCACACCGGGGTCGCCGCGGCCGGGTCGATCCCGCGGACCACCCGTCCCACATAGCGCGGGCACTCCGCCGCCGCCTCCAGGTGCACCGGGAAGGTGTCCTCGATCACAGCCGCCACCGGTTCGATGGTCGGGCCGCCCAGTGGCAAGCCATTGAGGGCCGCCACTTCTCGGGCGATGCCGGCGACGCTGAGGCAATCGGCGCGATTCGGCGTCAGGCCCAGTTCGATGCAGTGATCGTCGAGGCCGAGATAGTCGCGAACCGATACCCCGACCGGAGCGTCGGCCGGCAGCGGCATCAGCCCCTCGGAGCTTTCGGCCAGGCCCAACTCCTTGGCTGAGCAAAGCATGCCGTGCGACGGTACGCCGCGCAGCTTGGCCTTCTTGATCTTGAACCCACCCGGTAGTTCCGCCCCGACGGTTGCGGTGGGAGCCACCATGCCCTCATGGACATTCGCTGCACCGCAGACGATCGACAACGGTTCGTCCTGCCCGACGTCAACCCGGCAGACCCGAAGCTTGTCCGCATCCGGATGGGGCTCCACCGATAACACGCGTCCCACCACGATGCCGTCAAAAGCGGGCGCGGCCGGTTCCACCGCATCGACCTCGAGCCCGGCCATGGTCAACTGGTGGGCAAGGCGATCCGTGGGGATAGTCGGGTCGACCCACTCACGCAACCATTGTTCGCTGAATTTCATGCCATTTACCGATAGATGATCGTCTCGGTTCCGGTGTGATTACCGGAACTGTGCAAGGAAGCGCAGATCGTTTTCGAAGAACAGGCGCAGGTCGTTGACCCCGTAGCGCAGCATGGCCAGCCGTTCCACGCCCATCCCAAAGGCGAATCCGGTGTAGCGCTCGCTGTCGATGCCGACATGCGCCAGTACCGCCGGATGCACCATGCCGCAGCCCAGCACCTCCAGCCAACCGGTCTGGCTGCACACGCGGCAGCCCGAGCCGCCGCATTCGACGCACTGCACGTCCACCTCCGCCGACGGCTCGGTGAACGGGAAGTACGACGGCCGGAAACGCACCGCCAGCTCCTTCTCGAAAAACTGGCGCAGGAACTGATCGAGGATCCCCTTCAGATCGGCAAACGTGGTCCGTTCATCAACCATGAAGCCTTCCACCTGGTGGAACATCGGCGTATGTGTCAGGTCGGAGTCACAACGATAGACGCGCCCGGGCGCAATCACGCGAAGGGGCGGCTTTCGCTGCTCCATCACCCGGATCTGGACGGGTGAGGTGTGCGTGCGCAGGACCGTATGGGCGTCGAAATAGAAGGTGTCGTGCATCGCCCGTGCCGGGTGCGACTCGGGGATGTTGAGCGCCTCGAAGTTGTGGTAGTCGTCTTCGATCTCGGGACCTTCGGCGACCTCGAAACCGAGCTGCATGAACAGCCCCTCGATGCGCTGCAGGGTTCGCGTCACCGGATGCAGGCCACCGGGCTGCTGTCCGCGTCCGGGCAAGGTCACGTCCACGGACTCGGCGCCGAGTCGCGCTTCCAGCGCGGCGGCATCCAGGGCCGTTCGCCGCGCCTGGATCGCGCCCTGTACGGCCTGTTTAGCCTGATTGATCGCCTGACCTGCGGCCGGGCGCTCCTCGGCCGAAAGCTTTCCAAGCAGCTTCATCTGCTCGGTCAGCACACCCTTTTTTCCCAGATAGCGGACGCGAAGCTCGTCGAGCGCGGCCAAGTCGTTGGTGGTCGCGATAGCACCCTGCGCGTCGGCTACCAGTTTGTCCAGTTCGGTTTGCACTTGCTGCCTCTGATTACGTTCGGCCCGAAAGGCGAGAACCTGCTCGTCGTTTTCCCTCGGCGGAAACAAAAAGGGGAAGGCGTGGCAGCCTTCCCCTCATTTGCGGCCCGAGCCCACAGCCGTCCGGCTGCTGGTTCGGTAGTGCGGTTACGCTGCCAGCGCCGCCTTCGCCTTTTCGGCCAAGGCACCAAAACCGGCCTTGTCGAACACGGCGATGTCGGCCAACACCTTGCGGTCGACTTCGACACCGGCCTTCTTCAGACCGTCGATCATCCGGCTGTAGGAGAGCCCGCACTGACGGGCCGCCGCATTGATGCGGACGATCCACAGGGCACGGAACTGACGCTTGCGCTGCCGGCGGTCACGATAGGCATACTGGCCGGCCTTGATGACGGCCTGCTTGGCAACGCGAAAAACATTCTTGCGACGGCCATAGTAACCTTTGGCACGAGCAAGGACTTTCTTGTGGCGGGCGCGCGCGGTGACGCCGCGTTTTACTCTAGGCATGGTTCCTCACCTCAATCCGGTTAGCTGTAGGGCAGCATCTTTGCGACCAGCCGCACGTCGGCTTCCGCCACGTACGTACCGGCGCGAAGCTGACGCTTACGCTTCGTGCTCTTCTTGGTGAGGATATGGCGCTTGAACGACTGCGCGCGCTTGAAACCGCCGGAGCCCGTGCGCTTGAAGCGCTTGGCCGCACCGCGGTTGGATTTCATCTTCGGCATTTCAACAACTCCGCATTTTTCATCGTTACGATGCACGTTTATCACCGGACGCCTTGCGGCGGACGGTAGTGCACCACCAGTAGCTCGTGGCTACTTCTTCTTCGGGACAATCATCATGACCATCTGCCGCCCCTCCATTCTCGGGAACTGCTCTACTGCCCCGAGTTCCGTCAGGTCGGCTTCGACCCGCTTCAGGAGGTTGCGACCGAGTTCCTGATGGGCCATTTCACGGCCGCGGAACCGCAGCGTGACTTTGACCCGATCCCCTTCTTCGAGAAAGCGTACCAGGTTGCGTAGTTTGACCTGGTAGTCGCCCTCTTCCGTCCCTGGGCGAAACTTGACCTCCTTGATCTGAACCTGCTTCTGCTTCTTCTTGGCCGCCTGCTTCTTCTTGTTCTCTTCGAACACGTATTTGCCGTAGTCCATGATACGGCAAACCGGCGGTTTGGCCTGTGGCGCCACCTCGACCAAATCGAGATCCGCGTCCCCGGCGGCCCGCAGGGCATCGTCGATCTTGACGACACCCACTTGTTCACCGTCCTGATCGATCAGGCGCACTTCCGGCACCCGGATCTCCTCATTCAGGCGGACACCATCTTTGTTGTCTTTGGCAGCGATCCTTTAATCCTCCAAAACAATACGGCCGCGGCTCGCGATCTCCGCGGTCAGGCGCTCGGCGAACTCGTCCACAGACATCGTTCCGAGGTCCTTACCGCTTCGACTGCGAATGGCCACGGCGCTGTTTTCGACTTCGCGGTCCCCGACAACCAGCATGTAGGGGACTCGCTGTAGCGTGTGCTCACGAATTTTAAAGCCGATCTTTTCGTTTCTCAAGTCAGCTTTTGCCCGTAGGCCCTTGTTTTTCAGAGCCTCAGACACCTGCCGCACATAATCGGCCTGATTATCGGTGATGTTCAGTACCGCCACCTGGACCGGTGCCAGCCAGGCCGGGAACGCACCGGCATGGTGCTCGATGAGAATTCCGAGAAAACGCTCCAGCGATCCGAGGATGGCGCGGTGCAGCATTACGGGGGTTTTCTTCTCCCCATCCTCGTCGATGAAGTGGGCGCCCAGGCGGCCCGGCATGTTGAAATCGACCTGAATGGTACCGCACTGCCAGACACGGCCGAGGCAGTCCTTCAGTGAAAACTCGATCTTGGGGCCATAAAAGGCGCCCTCCCCCGGCTGCAGGTCCCACTCGAGACCCTTGCTGTTGAGGGCATGTTCCAGGGCATGCTCCGCCTTATCCCAACTCTCGTCGGAACCGACCCGCATCTCCGGTCGGGTGGAGAGCTTGATGATCACCTGGTCGAACCCGAAGTCGGCATAGACCTCATATAAAAGGTCAATGAAGGCCGACACCTCGTCCTGAATCTGATCCTCGCTGCAGAAGATGTGGGCATCGTCCTGCGTGAAACCGCGCACCCGCATCAGGCCGTGCAGCGTACCAGACGGCTCGTTGCGGTGACAGGAGCCGAATTCGGCCATCCGCAGCGGCAGATCGCGGTAGCTCTTCAGCCCCTGGTTATAGATCTGAATGTGGCAGGGGCAGTTCATCGGTTTGATGGCGAAGGTCCGCTTTTCCGACTCGGTGGTGAACATGTCGTCGCGGAACTTCTCCCAGTGCCCGGATTTTTCCCACAGGGAGCGGTCCGCCAGGTTGGGGGTGCGCACCTCCTGGTAGCCGTGGCGGCGCAGCTTCTGACGCACGTACTGTTCCACCTGCTGGTACAGCGTCCAGCCGTGGTCGTGCCAGAAGATCATGCCGGGGGCCTCTTCCTGGGTGTGGAACAGGTCCTGCTGCCGGCCAATCTTGCGGTGGTCCCGCTTCTCCGCCTCTTCCAGACGGTGCAGGTATTCGGCCAGTTCGCTCTTGTTGCGCCAAGCGGTGCCGTAGATGCGCTGCAGCATCTCATTGCGCGAGTCGCCACGCCAATATGCGCCGGCCAGCTTCATCAGCTTGAAGGCCTTGAGCTTGCCGGTCGAGGGCACGTGCGGGCCGCGGCAGAGATCCAGGAAATCGCCCTGGCGATAGAGGGAGATATCCTCCCCGTGGGGGATCTCCTCGATGATCTCCGCCTTGTACTTCTCCCCCATGTCACTGAAAAGGCCAATCGCCTCCTCGCGCGGCATTACCTCCCGACCGACGGGCAGGTCCTGCTTGGCCAGTTCGGCCATCCGCTTTTCGATCGCTTCCAGGTCTTCCGGGGTGAAGCTCTTTTCGTAGGCGAAGTCGTAGTAGAAGCCGTCCTCGATCACCGGGCCGATGGTCACCTGTGCCGTCGGGAACAGCTGCTTGACCGCCTGCGCCAGCAGGTGGGCGGTGGAGTGACGAATGACGTCGAGACCGTCGGCGTCCTTTTCGGTGACGATGGCCAGCTCCACGTCGTGGTCGATGACGTGGGAGGTGTCGACCAGACGGCCGTCCACCTTGCCGGCCAAGGCGGCCTTGGCTAAGCCGGGGCCAATCGAGGCGGCAACATCATGAACCGAAACCGGGCGGTCGAAACCGCGCTGGGAACCATCGGGGAGCGTAACGGTGGGCATGTACGGTCCTTAGCTTGTCAGTGGTGGTCCATACGAGAGACCACGTGAGCCAAATAAACAAAAAGCACTGGCCGAAGGCTCAGTGCTTTTGTTTTCGAGAAGTTGGTAGGCGCGATTGGACTCGAACCAACGACCCCCACCATGTCAAGGTGGTGCTCTAACCAACTGAGCTACGCGCCTGCAGCGAGGGCAGAAAGATACCGATACGCCGCCCGATGTGCAACCCTTTTTTGATAAAAATTGCAGGAGCGGCATACGCGGGCGTACTCGCCCGCTAATTCCTTGCTTCGTTACCGCTTCTACACAGGGACCCGAAGCAAGAAAAGGGCGCCGCCTGCAAGCGACGCCCTCCCCCGTACCGCGCCACTCACTCCATGGACGCAGTGAGATTCTCGCGGTTGGTCTCCAGAACGATCGCGCCGACGCCTTCGACCTTGCGGAGGTCATCAACGCTCTTGAACGGTCCGTGAGCCTCGCGGTACTCGACGATTGCCGCGGCGCGTTTCGGTCCGACCCCTTTGATGGTCTTCGCCAACGTAACCGCATCGGCGGTGTTGATGTTGACCGGAACCGCGTTGGCGACGCCGGAAAGTGCCGTAGAAATGAAGAAGAGGAGGATGAGAAGAGTTTTTTTCATGGCTTGTCTCCCTGCCTGGATTCCAGCCCGTCCCCGGGCCCCTTGCGATGACTGCGACCTAGTGTGTAAGTTGACATCCGTGTCCGGTCGCTTCCCTGTGGTACTTACCCTAACAGGCACTACAGGGTGCGTCTGTAGGAAATTTTCCTCACTTTATGTAAGAAATTTCCTACAAGGATTCCCCGCGGACCGTGATAAATTGGGCTAGTCTATTTCCCGAAAAACCATTCAAGATACCAAAACAATGCAAAAGATCCGTAAAGCCGTCTTTCCGGTCGCTGGCTTGGGCACGCGCTTTCTGCCTGCGACCAAGGCAAACCCCAAGGAAATGTTGCCGATCGTCGACAAGCCCCTGATCCAGTACGCCGTTGAGGAGGCGGTGGCGGCGGGGATGACCGAGATGGTGTTCGTCACCGGCCGCAACAAGCGCGCGATCCCCGACCACTTCGACAAGGCCTACGAACTCGAACACGAGTTGGAGATGCGGAACAAGGAGAAGCTGCTGCAGATCGTGCGCGGCATCGTTCCGGACAACGTCACCTGCATCTACATCCGCCAAACCGAAGCGCTCGGGTTGGGCCACGCCGTACTGCGCGCCCGCCCGGTGGTGGGCGACGAGCCGTTCGCCGTGATCCTGGCCGACGACCTCATCGACGACGGCGCCAAGGGCTGTCTGGCGCAGATGGTCAAGCAGTTCGGTTATTACAAGTGCAGCGTCCTCGGTGTCGAGGAAGTTGCCGCCGATCAGACCGACCAGTATGGCATCGTCAAGGCCCTGCCCATGGAGGGAGCCATCTCCAAGGTGGAGGCCATCGTCGAGAAGCCGAAACCGGCCGATGCCCCGTCCAATCAGGCGGTGGTCGGGCGCTACATCCTCACACCGCGAATCTTCCAGCTGCTGGAGAAGACCGGCCGGGGTTCCGGTGGCGAGATCCAGCTCACCGACGCCATCGCCGAGCTGATCCAAATGGAGCAGGTCCTGGCTTACCGCTTCGAAGGCAAGCGCTACGACTGCGGCAGCAAGTTCGGCTACTTGCAGGCGACGGTCGAATACGCATTGAAGCATCCGGAACTGGCCGACGAGTTCCGCAACTACCTGAGGAACTTCTGCCTGCCGGAGGGTTGAGCCGGAACAATTCGCGAAATCGAGAAAAGCCCGAGACCGTCAAGGAATCGGGCTTTTTCTTTTTTTGGGGATGAGGAACGACAATGGAGCGTTGAATGGAAACAGAGGTAGCGACCTTGCCCATCTGCACCAGGGTTCGATGGGCACGCTGCGCTTTGCCCATCCTACTTTGGTTACCACCCGCATCGGGATAAGGAACCCGCAAGAATCGTAGGATGGGCAAAGGAGCGTAGCGACGTGCCCATCTGCGCCGAAGGCGGCGAGAGCACGTCCCGCGATCCGAAGTTGCACAAAGCAAAAAGCCCGAAACCTTTGCAGGTATCGGGCTTTTTCATGTTGGCTCCCCGGGACGGGCTCGAACCGCCGACCCAGTGATTAACAGTCACTTGCTCTACCGACTGAGCTACCGGGGAATCACTTGAGGCCGCGTATACTAACCGCGGCCTTGGCCGAGGTCAATACCGCTTGGATACGATACCTGGTAATTCGTTTCGCGCCCTGGCGCACCGGCGCTTCCCTTTCCTAAGATCACCGAGTAGATCCTCCGTGTCCGGCGCGCTATAGCTTAAGGGCTGGAACGGCAGCGCCGCTGGTCTGCCATCTGTCACATTCGGAGGAGAGTGTAATGAAAGTGCTTGTCACCGGCGGTGCCGGATTTATCGGTTCGGCGGTTGTCCGGCACTATCTTCGGAATTCCGGCCACAGCGTCGTCAACCTCGACAAACTGACCTACGCCGGCAATCTCGCTTCGCTGGCGGAGGTCGCCGACGATCCGCGTTACCACTTCGAACGAGTCGATATTTCTAACCGGGATGGCGTCGACCGCGCCCTGCGCAGACACCAACCCGATGCGATCATTCATCTCGCAGCGGAATCACATGTCGACCGCTCCATCGACGGCCCTGCCGCCTTCATTCAAACCAACATCGTCGGCACCTACACACTGTTGGAGGCGGCACGCCGTTACTGGGGTGCGCTGCCCGCCGACCGCAAGGCCGCATTTCGATTCCTGCACGTCTCCACCGACGAGGTCTACGGTTCACTGGGGGAGACCGGGCTGTTCACCGAGGAGACCGCCTACCGGCCCAACTCGCCGTATGCCGCCAGCAAGGCCTCGTCCGATCACTTGGTGCGTGCCTGGCACCACACCTACGGCGTGCCGACGATCACCAGCAACTGCTCCAACAACTACGGGCCCTACCAGTTCCCGGAGAAACTCATCCCCCTGATGATCCTCAACGCGCTCGAGGGCAAGCCCCTGCCCGTCTACGGCGCCGGGGAAAACGTCCGCGACTGGCTACACGTCGAGGACCACGCCCGCGCATTGGCCCTGATACTGGCGAAAGGCACACCGGGGGCCACGTACAACGTCGGCGGGCGCAGCGAGAAGACCAATCTGGAGGTGGTCACCGCCATTTGTGCACTGCTGGACGAACGACTGCCCGAGTCGGCGAACCGCCCCCACCGTTCGCTCGTCACCTTCGTCCCGGATCGCCCCGGACACGACCACCGTTATGCGATCGACACCTCCAAAATCGAACGCGAGCTGGGTTGGACACCGCAGGAGCCCTTCGCCAGCGGGCTGCGCAAGACCGTCCAGTGGTACCTCGACAACCTCGACTGGTGCCGCCGTGTCCAGGACGGCAGCTACCGGCGCGAGCGGCTGGGCTTGGTCGAGGGGATGGCATGAAGGGCATCATCCTCGCCGGTGGTGCAGGGACCCGCCTCTACCCGCTGACGCGGTCGGTCTCCAAGCAGCTGCTGCCGGTCTACGACAAGCCGATGATTTACTACCCGCTCTGCACATTGATGCTGGCGGGCATTCGCGAAATCCTGCTCATCTCCACGCCGCAGGACCGTGCCCGCTTCGAAAGCCTGCTGGGCGACGGCCGTCAGTGGGGGATCGAGATCAGCTACGCCGAGCAAGCATCACCCGATGGGCTGGCGCAGGCCTTCATCATCGGGGAGTCCTATATCGACGACGACGCCTGCGCGCTGATCCTCGGCGACAACATCTTCTACGGGCACGATCTCGCCCCCACCCTCAAGTCCGCCGCACGGCTGGACCGCGGCGGAACCGTATTCGCCTATCCGGTCCAGGACCCGATGCGCTACGGGGTGGTCGAGTTCGATCGGCAGGGACGTGCGGTCAGCCTGGAAGAGAAGCCCCAATTCCCGAAGTCGCGGTATGCGGTGACGGGACTTTATTTCTACGACAACCAGATCGTCGAGATCGCCAAGTCGCTGCGTCCCTCCTCCCGGGGCGAACTGGAGATCACCGATGTCAACCGGCACTACCTGTCGAAAGGTCAACTCAACGTGGAAATCCTGGGGCGCGGCATGGCCTGGCTCGATACCGGTACCCACGAATCGCTGCTGGAGGCCTCCAGCTTCATCGAGACCATCGAAAAGCGCCAAGGGCTGAAAGTCGCCTGTCCCGAGGAGACCGCATACCGGGAGGGCTACATCTCCGCCGGGCAACTGGAGGCAATCGCCGCCTCGCTCCGCCACAGCGGGTACGGACAGTATCTGCAGCGCGTGTTGAGCGACATCGTGTTCTAACGTGAAGGTCGTCCAAACCGACATCCCCGGTCTTCTGATCATCGAACCGCGGGTCATCGGCGACCCCCGCGGTTACTTCTCCGAGAGCTACCACGCCCGGCGCTACGCCGGGATCGGCCTGCCGACCTTCGTACAGGACAACGTCTCCTTTTCCCGGCGCGGCGTGCTGCGCGGGCTCCATTTCCAGAATCCCAATCCCCAGGGCAAACTGGTTCAGGTACTGCACGGGGAGGTGTGGGACGTGGCGGTCGATCTGCGCCGTGCCTCCCCCACCTTCGGCAACTGGTTCGGAATAAACCTGTCGGCCACGGACCACCGGCAACTCTACGTTCCGCCCGGGTTCGCGCACGGTTTCTGCGTGGTGAGCGACGAGGCGCTGTTCGCCTACAAGTGCACCGACTTTCACAACCCCGAAACCGAAATGCGCCTGCGGTGGGATGACCGCGACCTGGCCATCGCCTGGCCAACCGCCGTTCCCACCCTCTCCGAGCAGGACAGCAAGGCGGCCTTCCTCAAGGAACTGTCCGAAGAGCGACTGGTTCCCTTTCGGGGGAATTCCGCCTGATGCGGATCCTGCTCATCGGGGGTTCCGGTCAGGTGGGCTGGGAGTTACAGCGGACGCTCGCACCGTTGGGACCGGTCACGGTAGCCGGCCGACGGTCCGGCGATGCGCGGGTGGACGTCGGCGATCCCCGCTCGATCCGGGCACTCGTTCGGGAGACCCGGCCCACGGTCATCGTCAATGCCGCGGCCTACACCGCCGTCGATCGGTCAGAAGAGGAGCCGCACCTGGCGACCGCCGTCAACGCGGTCGCACCGGCCGTTCTGGCCGAGACCGCCAAGGCGGTCGGCGCCAGGCTGGTCCACTTCTCCACCGATTACGTCTTCGACGGAACCGCCGGAGAACCCTATACCGAGACCAGCCGCCCGAGTCCCCTGAACGTCTACGGTAAGACGAAACTCGCCGGCGACCGGGCGATTATCGAATCGGGGGTGGCGCACCTGATCTTCCGCACCAGTTGGGTCTACGGCTTGCGAGGGAGGAATTTCCTGCTGACCATGCTCCGCAAGCGGCGGGAAGGGCGGCCGATCGCGGTGGTGGCGGACCAATTCGGCTGCCCGACCTGGAGCCGCCTGATCGCGGAGGTGACCACCCATGCATTGGTTCGGTTCGATCGAAATCCCTATCTGGGCGGGCTCTACAACCTGGCTGGTGGGGGGACAACCTCCTGGCACGGCTTTGCCGAACGGGTCTTCCGCCTGCTGCCCGACGGCAGCAACACGGTGGTGAAGGCCGTCGGGTCCGACGAATTCCCGTCCCGCGTGTATCGTCCGGCCTGGTCGGTGCTATCCACCGAAAAACTTCGGCGCACGTTTGACCTTGATCTGCCGGATTGGGGGGAGTCGCTGCAGAGGTGCTTGGCCGGCGCATCGCCCGAGAGCCGATAAGGCATGCACACCCGTAGGATGGGCAAAGCGCAGCGTGCCCATCTGTCTCCGTCACGGAAGATGGGCACGTCGCTACGCTCCTTTGCCCATCCTACAAAATCCCTTGGCCGACGCATCGGCCGAGGACCGATAAGGCGTGCATGCCCGAGGATGGGCAAAGCGCAGCGTGCCCATCAGTCTCCGTCGCGGAAGATGGGCACGTCGCTACGCTCCTTTGCCCATCCTACAAAATCCCTTGGCCGACGCATCGGCCGAGGACCGATAAGGCATGCATGCCCGTAGGATGGGCAAAGCGCAGCGTGCCCATCAGTCTCCGTCGCGCGAGATGGGCACGTCGCTACGCTCCTTTGCCCATCCTACAAAATCCCCCCAGCCCATCACCAACCCCACAAACGAGAACCGCGCCCTAAGGCGCGGTTCGCTGACCGTTCGACATCCATGTCGAGGTCACTTCCCTGTGTACCGGTAACTTTAGGAGGCCCGCCGATGTTCCGATAGCGGAAACCTGTAGGAAAACCGAGCGAGTATCTGTAGGGATTTTCCTACTTTTCCCCGAGTAAACCCAGTAGGCGGTCCAGGGCGGTCTTCAGGTTTTCCATGCTGGTGGCGAAAGAGAGGCGCATGTAGCCGGGGTTTCCGAACGCGGAGCCCGGGACCAGGGCCACTTCCGCCTTGTTCAGCAGGTACTCGGCAAACTGCACGTCGTCTTCCACACCCTCGGTCACGGCGATCGCTTCACTCATGTCGGGGAAGCTGTAGAACGCACCTTGCGACGGCAGACAGTTGACGCCCTTGATGCGATTCAGGCCCGCCACGACGAAGTCGTGGCGTTCCTTGAACGCCTTGAGCATCTCCTGAATGCACTGCTGGTCGCCATTCAGCGCCGCCTCCGCAGCAACCTGCGAGATCGACGTGGGATTCGACGTGCTTTGCGACTGCACCTTCTTCATCGCCTTGATGAGGCGCTCCGGTCCGCCGGCATAGCCGATGCGCCAACCGGTCATCGAGTAGGCCTTGGACACACCGTTCATCACCACCGTTCGGTCGTACAGTTCCGGGCAGGCATTGACGATGTTCACGAACGGCTCGCCCGACCAGAGAATGTGCTCGTACATGTCATCGGAGGCGATCACGATATCGGGATGCTTCAGCAGCACCTTGCCCAGCGCGGCCAGCTCGGCCTTGGTATACGCCACGCCGGTGGGGTTGGAGGGGCTGTTGAGCACCACCAGCCGGGTACGCGGTGTGATCGCCTGTTCCAGCTGCTCGGGCGTGATCTTGAACCCCTGCTCGATCCCCGCCTCGATGATCACCGGGCGCCCCTCGGCAAGCAGCACCATGTCGGGATAGGAAACCCAGTACGGCGCCGGAATCACCGCCTCGTCACCGGGATTGAGCAGGGCCTGCGCCATGTTGAAGAAGCTCTGTTTCCCGCCACAGGAGACCAGCACTTGATCCGGGCGATACTCCAGCCCGTTGTCGCGACGGAACTTCGCGATAATGGCCTGCTTCAAACCAGGAGTACCGTCTACCGCGGTGTACTTGGTGAAGCCGTCATTGATGGCGGCGACGGCCGCGTCCTTGATATGTTGGGGGGTATCGAAGTCCGGCTCACCGGCTCCCAAACCGATGATGTCCTTCCCCTGAGCCTTCAGCTCCTTGGCCCTGGCGGTAACGGCCAGTGTTGGGGATGGTTTGACGCTCTGGACACGATGGGACAGTTGGATCTCCAAGCAAAGCTCCTCGACACGCAGGCTTTCAGAAAAGTACCCTAATATACTTGAACCGTACGTCTTCCTAAATCCCCCATGAGTAAGCCGTTTGCCCTCGAAGCCACCTATTCCCCCGCCGGCGATCAGCCCGAAGCGATCCGCCGTCTGGTCGAAGGTCTGGGAGCCGGCGAGGCGGGCATGACCCTGCTGGGGGTGACCGGTTCCGGCAAGACCTTCACCATCGCCAACGTGATCCAGGAACTGCAGCGGACGACCCTGATCATGGCGCACAACAAGACCCTGGCGGCGCAGCTCTACGGCGAGATGAAGGAGTTTTTTCCGCACAATTCGGTGGAGTATTTCGTCTCCTATTACGACTACTACCAGCCGGAGGCGTACGTGCCCGCCTCGGACACCTATATCGAGAAGGACGCCTCGATCAACGACCACATCGAGCAGATGCGCCTCTCCGCCACCAAGGCCCTGCTCGAGCGGCGCGACACCATCGTCGTTGCCACCGTCTCTGCCATCTATGGCCTCGGTGACCCCAATTCCTACTTGAGCATGATGCTGCACCTGGTGCGCGGCGACACGGTCGACCAGCGCCAGATCCTGCGCCGCCTGGCAGAGCTGCAGTACACCCGCAATGACGTGGAACTGCACCGCGGCAACTACCGCGTGCGCGGCGAGGTGATCGACATCTTCCCGGCCGAGTCGGAGCGCGAGGCGGTACGGGTGGAACTGTTCGACGAAGAGATCGAATCGCTCAGCTACTTCGACCCCCTTACCGGCGAGATCCTGAAGAAGGTACCGCGGCTGACGGTCTACCCCAAGACCCACTACGTCACCCCGCGCCAGACGATTCTCGACGCCGTGGAACAGGTCAAAGTTGAGCTCAAGGAGCGGCTGGAAGAGCTGTATGCAGCCAACAAACTGGTGGAGGCGCAACGACTCGAGCAACGCACCCGCTTCGATATCGAGATGATGCTGGAGCTCGGCTACTGCTCCGGCATCGAGAACTACTCGCGCTATCTCTCGGGGCGCATGGCGGGCGAACCGCCCCCTACCCTGTTCGACTATCTGCCCGACGAGTCGCTGCTGGTCATCGACGAGAGCCACGTCACCGTGTCGCAGATCGGCGCCATGTACCGCGGCGACCGTTCACGCAAGGAGAATCTGGTCACCTACGGCTTCCGCCTGCCCTCCGCCCTGGACAACCGCCCGCTGCGGTTCGAGGAGTTCGAGCGGCGCGCGCCGCAAACCATCTACGTCTCCGCCACGCCTGCCAAATACGAACTCGAGCGCTCGGGCGAGGTGGTGGAACAGGTGGTGCGTCCCACCGGTCTGGTGGATCCGGAGGTCGAGATACGGCCGGCGCGGACCCAGGTGGACGATCTCCTTTCCGAGATCCACAAACGCGAAACGGCCAAAGAGCGCGTGCTGGTCACGACCCTGACCAAGAGGATGGCGGAAGACCTCACCGATTACCTGAGTGAGCACGGCGTACGCGTGCGCTACATGCACTCCGACATCGACACCGTCGAGCGCATGGAGATAATCCGCGACCTGCGCCTTGGCGAGTTCGACGTGCTGGTCGGCATCAACCTGCTGCGCGAGGGATTGGATATGCCGGAGGTCTCGCTGGTCGCCGTGCTGGATGCCGACAAAGAGGGGTTTCTGCGGTCGGAGACGTCGTTGATCCAGACCATCGGCCGTGCCGCCCGCAACGAACACGGCAAGGCGATCCTGTACGCCGACAAGATGACCGGCTCGATGAAACGTGCCATCGAGGAGACCGACCGGCGCCGTGCCAAACAGGTTGCCCACAACAAGGCGCATGGCATCACACCCAAGGGCGTGAAAAAGGCGGTGCGGGACATCCTCGAGGCGGGTTACCCGGGCACACCCGGAACGGCGAAACGTTACGCCAAGGTGGCGGAAGAGGTCTCCAGCTATGCCCGCCTCTCGGCCAAGGAGCTGGAAAAGAAGATCAAGGTGTTGGAGGAGAAGATGTACGCCCACGCCCGCAACCTCGAATTCGAGGAGGCGGCGCGCGTCCGAGACGAAATCAACCGCATGCGTGAACGCAACCTCGGCCTCGGCGAACCGGCGGCGGATTGATTATTGATCCGCAAATGAACGCGAATAAACGCAAATGGTAGGCGCGGTTTATTGCACCATCGCGGCTCCCGGTGCTTTTCGATGTTGCGCGCCCCGTGCCCCGTGCCCCGTGCCCCGGACGAGCATTTATTGCTTTGCGTTCATTCGCGTTTATTTGCGGATCCCTTAACCAATCTCTTCCTGGATCCGCCGGAGGGCGGCGAGCGGGTCATCGGCACCGGTGATCGGGCGGCCGATCACGAGGTAGGTGGAGCCGTCCGCCATCGCCTGGGCGGGGGTGGTGATCCGCTTCTGATCACCCGCAGCGGCCCACTCGGGGCGGATGCCGGGGGTCACCAGAACGAAACCGTCGCGTCGCTCACGATGCAGTACGGCGGACTCCTTGGCGGAGCAGACCACGCCGTCGAGGCCGGCGTTCTCGGTCAATGCCGCCAGGCGCGACACCTGGGCGAGCGGGTCCGCTGCCAATCCCACTTCCTGCAAATCCTCCGGGCCCATGCTGGTGAGCACCGTCACGGCGATCAACAGCGGCCGTTCGGCACCGACCTGTTCCAGCGATTCCCGGGCCGCCTCCATCATGCGCCGACCGCCGGAGGCATGCACATTCATCATCCACACGCCGAGGTCAGCCGCGGTTTTGCAGGCGCGTGCCACCGTGTTGGGAATATCGTGGAATTTCAGGTCGAGAAATACCGAAAACCCGCGCGCCGATAACTGCTCCACCAGACGCGGGCCGGCGCTGACGAACAACTCCTTGCCGACCTTGAGACGACACTGGGCAGGGTCGAGCCGCTCCACCAACGCCAGCGCCTCCGCTTCGGTGGGATAATCGAGGGCGACGATGATGCGCGGGCCGGCAGCGCTTTGCATGGGCATTACTCTCCTTCAATACCGTGAATGGGTTTGACCGTGTTCCACTCTTTGCAACTGGGGCACTGCCAGTGCAATACCTTGCCCGTGAAGCCGCACGCATTGCATTTATAGACCGGTTTACCCTCGAGGATCCGGCCGTTCAATTCGCGCAGCAGATGCAGGTCGTCCCGGGTTGGTGGTTGGTCGGATAGATTTTTCAGATCGATGAGCCGCGCCATGCCGCGGACCGACGGCCGCTTGCGCAGAAACTGTGTCACGAAATTCAGCGCCGCCTGCTCACCGGCGTGCCGCTGCAACAGGTCGGCCAGCGCCAGCATCGGACTGATCCCGCCGTGGCGGTCCAGCACCCCTCGCAGATAGTCGATCATTTCGTCAGGACGCCCCAAAGCTGCGTACGCGGCCTGCATCGGCTCGATCACTTCCGGCAGGTAATCGGGATCCTGCTGTTCAACCCGACGCAGCGCCCGCAAGGCCGGTTTGGGTGCGCCGGCTTTGAGGTGCAGCCGCCCCTCCGCCAGGCTGGCGCGCGCGCAGTTGCGGTCCTCGGCCAAGGCCCGTTTGATCATCTTGTGCGCCTGGCCCACATCGCCGGCCAATGCCGCCTCATCGGCCAGTTCACAGTAGAAGTGTGCAATCAGCGGCCGCATGTTTCGTGCGTTGCGACCTGACAGGACCTTTGCCGCCTCGACCGCCCGCTGCCACTCTTTTTCCTGCTGATAGAGATCGAGCAGCTGTTCGAGCGCCTGTTCACCGTACGCCGAATCCTCCTTGAGCTCAGCGAACAGGCTCTCCGCACGATCCAGCAGCCCGGCGCGCATGTAATCGCGCCCAAGCTCAAACAACGCCTGGTTGCGTTGCGGCCGACTCAGGGTCGGACGCGCAATCAGGTTTTGATGGATGCGAATGGCCCGATCCACCTCACCCCGGCGCAGGAACAGGTTGGCCAGGGCAAAGTGCAGCTCAACGGTGTCGCTGTCGGCTTCAAGCATCTGGACGAAGACCTGAACGGCCTTGTCCGGCTCCTCATTGAGCAGATGATTCAAACCCTTGAAATAGTCGGATGACTGCAGGAAGCGGTTCCGGTTCGCTCCCCCGGAAGCCGGACGTCGCCCTACCCACCACCCGGAAAAGGCGGCGACAGGAAGAAGTAGGAAGAGGAGCTCAAGGCCCATGGCTCAATGGCGGTCCTTAATGGGGATTGCGCGCAGATTGCGCACTTCCCTTTCCGCGACATCGACCCGCCGACGCAATTGGCCGACCTCCCGCCGGTGCTGCAGCGCATAGCCGACGCTTGCCGCAACGCCCGCCAACGCACCAACGATGAAACTCGCAATGACCAGCAGCGCCAGCGGTAGCGACATCGAGCCGAAGTAGTAACGCACGAGAACCGGATCGGCGTTCAAAACGGTAAAGCCCAGACCGAGCGCCGCGAAAATCACCAGAATCGAGAATGCAATTATCCGTTTCATGCCGCTGTATCGAATGAAAAGGGCTGTCGGCCCATCGGCGGCAAGATACTACATCAGACAGGCGCGAGGGAAATGGGAAGCCGGGAGGCTTCGCCTATTGCGTCGTTGCTCAGAAGAATCGCTGTGGAGAAAAAAGCGTGTTACAGGCCGTTTTCCTGAATCTCGTGGCCGCTCATCATTCCGTCGTTGACCCGGTCGCGCAGTTCCTTGCCCGGTTTGAAGTGCGGCACGAACTTGGAGCCCAGCGATACCGACTCGCCAGTCTTGGGATTGCGCCCCATGCGTGGCGGCCGATAGTGCAGCGAAAAGCTGCCGAAACCCCGAATCTCGATCCGCTCACCGCTGGCCAGGGTCTGTGCCATGTACTCCAACATGGTTTTGACCGCCAGTTCGACGTCTTTATGGGCGAGCTGGGTCTGCTTGCCGGCGAGAATTTCAATGAGCTCGGATTTGGTCATTTTGTCTTCAAGCGCAGAGAAAGGGGCCCGGATAGTTCCGGGCCCCGACGATCATCAATCGTTCTTCTTTTCCATCTGCTCTTTGAGCAGATCACCCAGGGTGGTGTTGGTCACCGCAGCACTGCGGTTGTAGTCCTGGATGGCCTCGGCCTCTTCCTGCGTGTCCTTGGCCTTGATCGACAGCGTGATGGTGCGGTTCTTGCGATCGACGCCCATGAACTTGGCCTCGACCTCTTCACCTTCGTTCAGCACGCTGCGGGCATCTTCGATGCGGTCGCGGGACAGTTCGGAGGCACGCAGATAGCCTTCGACCGAATCCGCCAGCTCGATGACAGCACCCTTGGCGTCCACTTCCTTGACCTTACCACGGACAATCGTGCCCTTCGGATGCTCGGCCACGAAGGAGGAGAACGGATCCTGCTCCATCTGTTTGATACCCAGCGAGATGCGCTCGCGCTCGGCGTCGATGGCCAGAATGACCGCCTCGACCTCGTCACCCTTCTTGAAGTTGCGCACGGCTTCTTCGCCGGTCTCCTGCCAGGAGATGTCGGACAGGTGAACCAGGCCGTCGATAGCGCCTTCCAGACCGATGAAGATGCCAAAGTCGGTGATCGACTTGATGGTGCCGCTGATGCGATCGTTCTTGTTGTGGGTAGCAGCGAACTCTTCCCACGGATTCGCGCTGCACTGCTTCATACCCAGCGAGATGCGACGGCGCTCGGCATCGATGTCGAGGATCATCACTTCCACCTCATCGCCCAGCTGCACGACCTTGGTGGGGTGAATGTTCTTGTTGGTCCAATCCATTTCGGAGACGTGGACCAGACCCTCGACGCCCTCTTCCACCTCAACAAACGCACCGTAATCGGTGATATTGGTGACCTTGCCGAACAGACGGGTGCTTTCCGGGTAACGGCGGGTGATATCTTCCCACGGATCCTCGCCCAGCTGCTTGAGGCCCAGGGAGACACGGTTGCGCTCGCGGTCGAACTTGAGCACTTTGACGTCGATTTCGTCGCCGACATTGACCACTTCGGACGGGTGCTTGACGCGCTTCCAGGCCATGTCGGTGATGTGCAGCAGACCGTCGATACCACCGAGGTCCACGAAGGCGCCGTAGTCGGTCAGGTTCTTGACGATACCCTTGACCACCTGGCCTTCCTGCAGATTCTCAAGCAGCGCTTCGCGCTCTTCCGAGGTCTCCGCTTCGACCACGGCGCGGCGGGACACGACCACATTGTTGCGGCGGCGGTCCAGCTTGATGACCTTGAATTCGAGTTCCTTGCCTTCCAGGTAGGTGGTGTCGCGCACGGGGCGGACGTCGACCAGGGAGCCCGGCAGGAACGCACGGATGTCCTGCAGCTCGACCGTGAAGCCGCCCTTGACCTTGTCGATGATCCTTCCGGTCACGGTTTCGCCGGCTTCGGACGCCACTTCGAGGCGCTTCCAGGACTCGTGGCGCTTGGCCTTCTCGCGCGAGAGGCGGGTCGCACCGAAACCGTCTTCGACGGCTTCAAGGGCAACGTCCACTTCGTCACCGACGTTGATTTCGAGCTCGCCATTGTCGTTGCGGAACTGTTCGGTGGGGATGATACCCTCCGACTTCAGACCGGCGTTGACGACGATGACCTCGGGACCGATTTCCACGATGGTGCCGCGCACGATGGAGCCGGGGCGCATCTGGGTATCGATCAGACTCTGTTCAAATAGCTCTGCAAAGCTTTCGCTCATTACTCCGTAACCTAAGAAAGACCGCGTCGCCGGAGGCGAGGCAGTTGGGTTAGTGGTGAATTATCGGCCACTCCTACGAATGGCCCCCGATTTTTACAATGAAAAACCGATGCGATCTTTGACGACCGCCGCGACCTGTTCGAACACTCCTTCAATATTTAGTTCGGAGGTATCGACCAGAACCGCGTCCTCTGCGGGCAGAAGTGGCGACACCGCCCGGGAGCGATCCCGCGCGTCACGCTCTTCGATATCCTGAAGAAGACTGGCAAGGCTAACATTTAACCCCTTTTCCATCAACTGGTTATAGCGCCTTTCCGCTCTTACGTCAGCCCGCGCGGTCAAAAACAGCTTGACCGGGGCATCCGGAAACACCGCCGTGCCCATGTCGCGACCGTCAGCCACCAGCCCCGGCGCCTGCCGGAACGCCCGCTGGCGGGCCAAGAGGGCCTGACGAACGGCCGGCAACACGGCCACCTTGGAGGCGTCGTTGCCGGCGGTTTCGGTGCGAATTTCGGCGGTAACCGCCTGTTCGTCCAGAAAAATCTGCGGTTCTCCGGTTCCCGCAACGAAGCGCACCGGCAGTTGCTCCGCCAGTGCCGCCACCGCAGGCTCGTCGTCCAGCGCCACGCCCCGGCGCCGCGCGGCCAACGCCGTCAGGCGATAAAGTGCGCCGCTGTCGAGAAAGTGCCAACCGAGGCGCTGGGCCAGCATTTGGCTGATCGTGCCCTTGCCGACCCCGCTCGGCCCATCCACCGTAATGACCGGTGCCTCTTGCGCACTCATTGTAGATACCGTCTCAAGATAGTTACCCCTGCAAACGCGATGCAAATGGAGGCTAGCCGCGCCACGAATTTTGTGGGAGCGGCGTCCCCGCCGCGATTCGGCGCGCCAGGGCTCATCGGTGCGGTTCGTTCCTCACCACACCCTACGACTCTACGACACCGTAGGATGGGCAAAGGAGCGAAGCGACGTGCCCATCACCCCGCCGAACCGATGGGCACGCTGCGCTTTGCCCATCCTACGGTAGCTGCCATCCCACCTGTGGGAGCGGCGTCCCCGCCGCGATTCCAGCGCCTTGGCGCCGATCGCAACGGACTGAATTTGAATCGGGCCGGGGATTTATGCCCCGCAGAGGGGACGCCCCTCCCACAAGGACCACCGGCACGGTTCGTTCCTCACCACACCCTACGACATCCGTAGGATGTGGTGAGCCTGCGAACCGCATCTTCCGCGCCCAAACCCGCCTACGCTTGCCGAACCGCGAGGCCGGCGTTCGCGGCCAGGTCGACAAATCCAGGAAACGAGGTGTTGACGTTGGCGCAGTCGTCGATCACCACCTCGCCCTCGGCGCGTAGCGCCGCCATGGCGAACGACATGGCTATGCGGTGGTCGCCGTGGCTATCGACCCGACCGCTGCCCAGCTTGCCGCCCTGGATGACGATGCCGTCCTCGGTGGGCTTCGCGTCGATGCCGAGTGCCACCAGGCCGTCGGCCATCACCTGAATACGGTCGCTCTCCTTGACCCGCAGTTCGCGGGCCCCGGTGAGGACGGTCTCCCCTTCCGCGCAGGCAGCGGCGACGAACAGGGCCGGGAATTCATCGATCGCGAGCGGTACCTGCTCCTCCGGGATGCGGATGCCCTTCAGCGGCGCACCGCCCCGCACGTGGATATCCGCCACCGGCTCACCGCCCACTTCCCGTTCGTTGGAGAGCTCGAGGTCGGCCCCCATCAGACGCAGGATGTTGATGACGCCGATGCGGGTCGGATTGATGCCGACGTGCTCCAGGGTGACGTCGGAGCCAGGTGCAATGGCCGCGCCGACCATGAAGAAGGTGGCCGAGGAGATGTCCGCCGGCACCTCGATACGGGATGCCGTAAGCCGCCCTCCCCCTTCCACACAGACGGTGGAGCCGGTGGTTACCACCGGATAGCCAAAGCCCTTGAGCATGCGTTCGGTATGGTCGCGGGTCGGGGCCGGTTCGGTCACACAGGTACGCCCCTCGGCATAAAGTCCGGCCAGCAGCACACAGGACTTCACCTGCGCGCTGGCCACCGGCAGGTCGTAATGGATCGCCCGCAGCCTGCGCCCGCCACGCACCGTCAGCGGCGGGGTATTCTGCGGACTGGTCTCCACCGTCGCGCCCATCAGTGCCAGCGGGTCGGTCACCCGCCGCATCGGCCGTTTCGACAGGGAGGCGTCCCCGGACATGGTGACATCGAACGCCTGCCCTGCCATCAAACCGGACAGCAGGCGAATGGAGGTTCCGGAGTTGCCGAGGTCGAGCGGCCCGGCCGGCGGCTTCAGGCCGTGCAGACCGACGCCTTCGATGGTGACGCGCCCGTCCGTCGGCCCCTCGATCTTCACCCCCATCGCCCGAAAGGCGTTCAAAGTGGCAAGATTATCCTCGCCCTCGAGAAACCCGCTCACCTCGGTCGTACCCTCGGCCAGGGAGCCGAGCATGATCGAGCGGTGCGAGATCGACTTGTCGCCGGGGACCCGGATACGCCCTTTCAGGCTCCCGCCGGGGCTTACGGTGAAGGTGACTTTGTTGTTGTTCGCCATATTTCGATCCAACGTAGGATGGGCAAAGGAGCGAAGCGACGTGCCCATCGGATGCCACGGTGATGATGGGCACGCTGCGCTTTGCCCATCCTACAAAATAAAACGTCAGCCGTAGGGTGTGGTGAGGAACGAACCGCACCGGATGCGCCTGTGGCCACGGATGGTGCGGTTCGCAAGCTCACCACACCCTACTTGTTAATCCTTGGCGTTTGATTTCGTTACACGCCGCACCACTCGTAGGGTGTGGTGAGGAACGAACCGCACCGGATGCACCGGTGGCCACAGATGGTGCGGTTCGCAAGCTCACCACACCCTACGATGTTCAGCTAATCCTCGGCGCGGTCGACGAAGCCGTCGCGGGCGGCCTTGGCGCGACTGAAGACCTCCAGCAGGTAGCGGCCGTCGCCGTTGGCGATCGCCGCACGCACACGGTCGAGATCCGTCTCGAACAGATCGAGCACCTTGAGCAGCGCGTCGCGGTTGGCCAGACAGATGTCGTGCCACATGTGCGGGTCGCTGGAGGCGATGCGGGTGAAGTCACGAAAACCGCCGGCGGCGTAACGAAAGATCTCCGCCTTTTCATCGAGCTGGGCGAGGGTGTCGACCAGGGAATAGGCCAGCAAGTGCGGCAGGTGGCTGGTGGCGGCGAACACCTCATCGTGGTGCTGCGGCGTCATGGTCTCCACCACCGCGCCGGCCGCCTCCCACAGGGCGCGCACCTGCTGCACGGCAGCGGGGTCGGTTTCCGTCACCGGAGTCAACACCACGCGGCGCTGGCGGAACAGCTCGGCGAACGAAGCCTCGACGCCATTGCGCTCTGTGCCGGCGATGGGATGGCCCGGAACAAAATTGGCCGGCAACTCCCCGAACGCGTTCCGTACGGCCGCAACCACCGATGCCTTGGTGCTGCCGACGTCCGTCAACACGGTGCCAGGCGAAAGGTGCGGTGCCAGCCGGCGCAACACCCCCTCCATGGCGCCAACCGGCATGCCGAGCACGACGACGTCCGCGCCCCGCACCGCCTCGGCGATGTCGGTCGAGTACCGATCCACCACCCCCAGCGCCTTGGCCCTGGCCAGATGGTCGGCATCGCGGCTGCAGCCCACGATCTCGCGCACCGCGCCGGCCTCGCGCAAAGCGCGGGCGAGCGAACCGCCGATGAGACCGACACCGATGATGCTGAGACGCTCGAACATTCCGGATTTAATTGACCTTTCCTAAATCACTTCAATTTTGTTAGATCCCGTAGGATGTGGTGAGCCTGCGAACCGCATCTTCCGCGCCCGACCGGCCATCGATGCGGTTCGTTCCTCACCACACCCTACGAAGTTTCATCTTCCGCGCCCGCCCGGCAATCGGTGCGGTTCGTTCCTCACCACACCCTGCGACACTCCCGTAGGATGTGGTGAGCCTGCGAACCGCATCTTCCGCGCCCACCCGGCCATCGGTGCGGTTCGTTCCTCACCACACCCTACGAAGTTTCATCTTCCGCGCCGACCGGCCATCGGTGCGGTTCGTTCCTCACCACACCCTGCGACACTCCCGTAGGATGTGGTGAGCCTGCGAACCGCATCTTCCGCGCCCACCCGGCCACCGGTGCGGTTCGTTCCTCACCACACCCTACGAAGTTTCATCTTCCGCGCCGACCGGCCATCGGTGCGGTTCGTTCCTCACCACACCCTACAAAACCGTGCCCGTAGGATGCGGTGAGCCCGCGAACCGCATCTTCCGCGCCCACCGCCACCGGTGCGGTTCGTTCCTCACCACACCCTACGAAGTTTCATCTTCCGCGCCCGACCGGCCATCGGTGCGGTTCGTTCCTCACCACACCCTACAAAACCGTGCCCGTAGGATGTGGTGAGCCTGCGAACCGCATCTTCCGCGTTCGCCGCCTACAAAACCGTGCCGCGTGTGGATGCCCGAGCGGCCCGTCGGCCTCAAATATCCCGGCCAATCGCCCGCGCAATCCCCTTCAACTCGCCCATCAACTTCTGCAACTCGTCCGGATTGATCGCCTGGTCGGCGTCGCACCACGCCTCGCACGGACTCGGATGCACCTCCACCAGCAGGCCGTCGGCGCCGGCGGCGACCGCCGCCCGCGACAGCGCCCCGACCATCCACGCCTTGCCGCCGGCGTGGCTCGGATCGACAATCACCGGCAGGTGGGTCTCCTTCTTCAGCACCGGGATCGCGGTCACGTCCAGCACATTGCGGTAGGTGGTCTCGAAGGTACGGATGCCACGCTCACAGAAGATGATGTTGTGGTTGCCGCCGGCCGCGATGTACTCGGCGGACATCAGCCACTCCTTCACCGTGGCCGACATGCCCCGCTTCAGGATGATCGGCGTCTGGATGCGGCCAACCTCCTTGAGCAGGTCGAAATTCTGCATGTTGCGGGTGCCGATCTGGATGGCATCGACCCCGTACTCGAGGAACGCATCGAGAGTACGCACGTCCATCAGCTCGGTGACGATCGGCAGCTTGAACTTGTCGGCGGCGTTGCGGAACATCTCCAGCCCTTCGACGCCGTGCCCCTGGAAGGTGTAGGGGCTGGTGCGGGGTTTGAAGGCACCGCCTCGCATCAGCCGACAGCCGGCCGCCACGACCGCCTCGGCCGCTGCTTCCATCTGAGTTGGCGTTTCCACCGAACAGGGGCCGGCGATAATCTGCACGGTGTTCCCACCCAGCTTTACACCGCCGATGTCTACGACGGTATCTTCATTGTGATACGAGCGAGCGACGATCTTATAAGGCTTCATCACCCGGATGACGTTTTCGACGCCGGGCAGCGCCTGCAGCAGCTCCTTATCCGCCTTGGTCTCGTCGCCGATGGCACCAAGCACGGTGCGCTCGATGCCGCGGGAGACATTGGCCCCGAGTCCCATGGACTCCAGCTTGCTGACGACACCGTCGATCTGACCGTCGGTGACCTCGCTGTTCATGATGATGATCATCAGGCTAACTCGCTTTCTCTTTCGCTGTTGGGGGAGTGGTCGATCAGTAAATCCAGGGCGCGCAACAGCCGCTCATTCTGTTCCGGAGTTCCGACCGTCACACGCAAATGATTGGGCATGCCGTAACCGGCGACCGGGCGCACGATGACGCCCTGCCGCAGCAGCCCTTCGTAAACCGGGCCGGACGGCTGCCCCATATCCACGGCGATGAAGTTGCCGACAGAGGGGATGTAGTCCAGTCCGCGTGCCTCGAAGCCGGTGGCCAGCTGCCGCAGCCCCGCGGCGTTCAGCTCCAGCGTACGCTTAAGATGCGACTCATCATCGAGCGCCGCCTCGGCCGCAGCCAGGGCCACCAGATTGACATTGAACGGCGGGCGCACGCGGTTCAGCAGGTCCGCCACCTGCGGGTGTGATACCGCGAAGCCGACCCGCAGCCCGGCCAGGCCATAGCACTTGGAGAAGGTGCGGGTGACGACCAGGTTAGGATACTGCCCGATCCAGCTCAGCGCACTCGGGTAACCCAGCTCGAGATGGCTGGCATACTCGAAATAGGCCTCGTCCACCACCACGATGACATGCGGCGGCAGTGCGGCGATGAACCGTTCCAGTTCCCGCCCCTCCAGCCAGGTGCCGGTCGGGTTATTGGGGTTGGCGATGAACACCACCCGGGTCCGCTCGGTCACCGCCGCCGCCATGGCCTTCAGGTCGTGGCCCCACGCCTTGGCCGGCACGGAAACCCCGACGGCGCCCATCGCCTTGGTGAGGATCGGATAGATGGCAAAAGCGTGCTCCGAATACACCACCTCATCCCCGGGCTGCACGAAGGTCCGCACGACAAAGTCGAGGCCGTCGCTGGAGCCGTTACCCAGGGTGATCGTGTCCACGCCGATACCGAGGCGCTCCGAGAGCTTCTGCTTCAGACGGAAGCCGTTGCCGTCCGGGTAGAGCCAGCTATCGGCAACGGCCTTGTGGGCCGCCTCGATCGCCTTCGGGCTGGGCCCGAGCGGGTTTTCGTTGGAGGCGAGCTTGATGATGTCGGTAACGCCGTACTCGCGCTCCAGCTCATCGATGGGCTTGCCCGGCTGATAGGGCTGCAGGCCGCGCACGCCGGGCGCGGCCAGTTCCAGGAAGTTGGTCATCTTGCGTGAACCGATAGTCGTTACAGCGCGGCCTTGGGAAACGAGCCGAGCACCTTGAACAGCGAGGCGTTGTCTTCCAGATCCGCGATCGCCTGCCGCAATCCGGGCTCTTCCTGATGCCCTTCGATATCGACGAAAAACACGTAATCCCACATCCCCTGCCGCGACGGACGCGACTCGATACGGGTCATGGACACGCCGTTACGCGCCAACGGCTCGAGCAACTTGAACAGGGCACCGGGCCGGTTGCGGGTCGAAACCAGCAGTGCCGTCTTGTCCTCGCCGCTGGGCGGCACCCCCTCGCGGCCCAAAATCAGGAAACGGGTGGTGTTGTTCGGACAGTCTTCGATATTGCGGGCGATGATATCGAGCCCGTACAGCTCCGCCGCCGCCGCGCCCGCCACCGCCGCAGCCCCCTCCTCCTCCGCGGCAAGACGTGCCGCCTCGGAGTTGCTGCTGACCGGGATCCGCTCCACGTTGGGCAGATTGCTGTCCAGCCACTCGCGACACTGGGCCAGCGACTGACCGTGGGAGTAGACGCGGCGCACACTCGCCATATCCGGCGCCCTGGTCATCAGGTGATCGTGGATACGCAGCTCCACCTCACCGCAGATCGTGAGCGAGGTGCGCAGCAGCAGGTCCAGGGTGATGTTGACCGCCCCTTCGGTGGAGTTCTCCACCGGCACCACGCCGTAGTCGGCGCTGCCCGCCTCCACTTCCCGGAAAACCTCGTCGATGGCCGCCTGCGGCGCCGTGATCACGGCATGACCGAAGTGCTTGAGCACAGCCTCCTCGGAGAAGGTCCCCTGGGGGCCGAGGTAGGCCACCGTCATCGGCTGCTCCAGCGCCAGGCAGGCCGACATGATCTCGCGGAACAGCCGGGCCATGGCCGCATCCGGCAGCGGTCCCTGGTTGCGCTCCTTGATCCGGCGCAGCACCTGGGCCTCGCGCTCGGCGCGGTAAAACAGCGCCGTCTCACCGGCTGCGAGTTTGACGCGAGCCACGTCCTGCGCCAGTTTGGCGCGCTCGGTGATCAACCCCTGGATCTGTTCATCCAGGGCGTCGATGCGATCGCGGATGGACCTGAGTTGCTCTTCGCTCATTCAATTTCCAAAGACTGGAACCGCGCTCCCGTGTAGGTCGGGTTAGCGCAGCGTAACCCGACACCGAGCGTCGGGTTACGGCGCGGTTAGACGGTGCCCACACCCGGCTTGGGTGGCGCGCCTAACCCGACCTACGTACTTTGCAAATCTGGAACCGCGCTCTCGGGTAGGTCGGGTTAGCGCAGCGTAACCCGACACCGCGCGTCGGGTTACGGCGCGGTTAGAAGGTGCTCACACCCGGCTTGGGAGGCGCGCCTTAACCCGACCTACATCCTAACCCGATTACCCGGAACCTTAACCAATCACCCGAACCGCCAACACACCGTCAATCGCCTCCAATTTGGCGGTGCAGTCGGCCGGAATCTCCTGGTCCACATCGACCAGGGTGTAGGCCAGTTCGCCACGCGACTTGTTGATCATGTCGTGGATGTTGACTCCGGCGCTCGCCAGCTGGGTCGAAATCTGACCGAGCATGTTGGGCACGTTCGAGTTCACCACCTCCAGGCGATAGCAGCCCTCGGTCCGCGGCATCACCACCTCGGGAAAATTCACCGAGTTGATCACGTTGCCGTTCTCCAGATACTCACGCACCTGGTCGGCCACCATGATGGCACAGTTCTCCTCGGCCTCACGGGTCGAGGCGCCAAGGTGAGGCAGCGTAACCACCCGCGGGTGATTCTTCAACAGGTTGGAGGGGAAGTCACAGACGTAGGCGTAAACCTTGCCGGCATCGATCGCCTCCACCACTGCTTGGTCGTCAACGATGCCGTCGCGGGCGAAGTTGAGGATAATGACCCCCTTCTTCATCCGCTTCAGCCGGTCGGCATTGATCAGGCTGCGGGTGGCGTCGATGAGCGGCACGTGGAAGGTGACGAAATCCGACCGCGCCAGCAGGTCATCAACGCTGGCGGCCTGCTGCACCGAGGCGTCCAGCGCCCAGGCGCCTTCCACCGTAATGCCCGGGTCGAAGCCGATCACCTTCATCCCCAGCGCCACCGCGGCGTTGGCCACCCGACCGCCGATGGCGCCGAGCCCGATCACACCCAGGGTGCGGCCCGGCAGCTCGAAACCGCCGTAGTTCTTCTTGCCCGCCTCGACCGCCTTGCCGATCTCGGCATCGCTCCCTTCCAGCGAGCGGGCAAATTCCCAGGCCGGCCCGATGTTGCGGCAGGCCATCAGCATGCCCGCGATCACCAGCTCCTTGACAGCATTGGAGTTGGCACCGGGGGCGTTGAACACCGGGATGCCGCGCTTGCTCATCTCGTCGACCGGGATGTTGTTCACCCCGGCCCCGGCACGACCGACCGCCTTCAGCGAAGCCGGGATCTCCATCCCGTGCATCTTGAACGAACGCAGCAAAATCCCGTCGGGATGCTGGATCTCTGAAGCAACCTCATACCGTTCCCGCGGCAAACGCTCCAGCCCGGCCACGGAAATATTATTCAACGTCAAAATCTTGTACATCGGAACCAACCTCCTTTTTCAACGCAAAGACGCAATGACGCAAAGTAAATTTTTTTGTAACTACTCCCCTCGTCATTCCCGCGCAGGCGGGAATCCAGGGAACGGTCAATGGATCCCCGCCTTCGCGGGGAAGACGGATGCCCTTTATCGCGCGGGACATCGAGAGCGTACCCGGGCGAGCAGTTACAATTTTTTTAGCTTGTAAACCCTTTGCGTCCTTTGCGTCATTGCGCCTTTGCGTTTAAAGCTTTTTACCCGTGGCGCTTCTCGAAGTCGCCCATAAACGCCACCAGTGCGTCCACGCCCTCTTCGGGCATGGCGTTGTAGATGGAGGCGCGCATGCCGCCGACGGAGCGGTGGCCCTTCAGGGCGGTGAGGCCGGCCTTCTTGGCCTCTTCCAGGAAGGTGGCGTCCAGGTCCGGGTTGGCCAGGGTGAACGGCACGTTCATGATCGAGCGGCACGTCTGGTCGACCGGGTTGGCGTAGAAGCTCGAGCCTTCGATGGCGGCGTAGAGCTTGTTCGCCTTGCGTTCGTTGATCTCGGCCATTTTGTCCAGGCCGCCGATGTCGTTCTTCAGCCAATCGAATACCAGCCCGGCCAGGTACCAGCTGTAGGTCGGCGGGGTGTTGTACATCGACTCGCTATCGGAGTGGGTCTTGTAGGCGAACATCGTCGGCGTGCCGTCGAGGGTCTCGCCGATCAGGTCGTCGCGGATGATGACCACGGTCAGGCCGGCCGGGCCGATGTTCTTCTGGGCACCGGCATAGATAACGCCGTACTTGGAGACATCCATCGGCCGCGCCAGGATGCTGGACGACATGTCCGCCACCAGCGGCACGTTGCCGGTCTCCGGCACGTAGGGGAACTCGACGCCGCGGATGGTCTCGTTCGGGGTGTAGTGGAGGTAGGCCGCATCGGCCGAAAGGCTCAGGTCGGACTGGGCCGGGCAGGTGGTGAAATTGCCGCCGGAGGTGTCGGCTGCCAGATTGACCGTGCAGTAACGCTTGGCCTCGGCAATGGCCTTCTTCGACCAGTCGCCGGTGTTGAGGTAGTCGGCCTTGCCCTTACCGCCCAGCAGATTCATCGGCACCATGGCAAACTGGCTGGACGCACCGCCCTGCAGGAACAACACCTTGTAGTTGTCCGGAATACCGAGCAGCGAGCGCAGATCCGCCTCCGCCTTCTGGGCAATCGACATGAACTCCTTGCCGCGGTGACTCATCTCCATCACCGACATGCCGCTGCCGTTCCAGTCCAGCATCTCTTCGCGAGCCCGCTCGATCACTGCCTGCGGCAACATCGCCGGCCCTGCGCTGAAGTTGTACACCCGTGCCATGCTCGTCTCCGTTCTCTGGAAAATTGTTTTAAACCGCAGAGGCGCAGAGGGCACAGAGAATTGCGTTGCGCCCTTGCGTCTCGTCCTAGCCAAACCTTCGTAGGATGGGCAAAGGAGCGAAGCGACGTGCCCATCAACCCGCCGAATTGATGGGCACGCTGCGCTTTGCCCATCCTACGGTAGCTGCCAGCGCCGCCTGTGGGAGCGGCGTCCCCGCCGCGATTCCGGCGCCTTGGCACCGATCGCAACGGACTGAATTTGAATCGGGCCGGGGATTTATGCCCCGCCGAGGGTACGACCTTCCCGCAAGGACCACCGGTGCGGTTCGTTCCTCACCGCACCCTAAATCCGACGTAGGATGTGGTGAGCCCGCGAACCGCATCATTCGCGGCGCTTCGAGACCACCGGTGCGGTTCGTTCCTCACCACACCCTACATCCGACGTAGGATGTGGTGAGCCTGCGAACCGCATCATTCGCGGCGCTTCGAGACCACCGGTGCGGTTCGTTCCTCACCGCACCCTACATCCGACGTAGGATGTGGTGAGCCCGCGAACCGCATCATTCGCGGCGCTTCGAGACCACCGGTGCGGTTCGTTCCTCACCACACCCTACATCCGACGTA
>JAWLGP010000008.1:24502-54527 GCA_041685045.1 Gammaproteobacteria bacterium | reverse complement strand
GGATGTGGTGAGCCTGCGAACCGCATCATTCGCGGCGCTTCGAGACCATCGGTGCGGTTCGTTCCTCACCACACCCTACATCCGACGTAGGATGTGGTGAGCCCCGCGAACCGCATCAATCGCGGCGCTTCGAGACCATCGGTGCGGTTCGTTCCTCGGCAACTGCTCCCTGCGTTGCTCTACCTCCTGCATCCATGCAGTCGTCACCGCACCCTACGACCACGAATGTTCTATTCCGCTTCGTCTCCGCCTTCGACTTCGTCCTCGGCGTCGTCGTCGGCGTCGTCCTCGGTTTCAGCCACCGGCTCGATCCCTACGAGCTTCTCTTCCTTGCCCAGATTGATCAGCTTCACGCCCTGCGTGTTCCGACTGAGCACGGAAACTTCCGCAACCCGAGTACGCACCAATGTCCCGGCATTGGTAATGAGCATGATCTCATGCTCCTCACCCACCAGCACAGCCCCCACCAAAGCGCCATTACGCTCCGAAGCCTGGGTGGCCAGCACGCCCTGTCCGCCGCGGCCATAAACCGGGTACTCATCAATCGGCGTACGCTTGCCGTAGCCGTTCTCGGTGCCGGTGAGGACGAAGGTGTTGTCCTCGGCCACCAACAGCGAGACCACGCGCTGGCCCTTCGGCATCCTGATGCCGCGCACACCGCGGGAAACGCGGCCCATGGCTCGCACGTTGCCCTCCTTGAAGCGGATCACCTTGCCGCCGGAGGAGAACAGCAGGATATCGCGCTCACCGTCGGTAAGGGCGACGCCCACCAGGTAATCGTCTTCCACCAAATCAATAGCGATGATGCCGGTGGAGCGCGGACGGGAAAAGTCCACCAGCGGTGTCTTCTTCACCGTGCCGTTGGCGGTGGCCATGAACACGTAGGCCCCCTCGTCGAACTCGCGCACCGGCAGGATGGCGTTGATGCGCTCGTCGTCTTCCAGCGGCAGCAGGTTGACGATCGGCTTGCCACGCGCATTGCGCCCCGCCTGCGGCAGTTCGTAGACCTTGAGCCAATAGACCCGGCCGCGACTGGAGAAGCAGAGAATGGTGTCGTGGGTGTTGGCCACGAACAGCTTGTCGATGAAATCCTCCTCCTTCATCGACGTCGCACTCTTGCCCCGACCGCCGCGGCGCTGGGCGCGGTAGTCAGCCAGCGGCTGGCTCTTGGCATAACCCTCGTGGGAGAGGGTCACCACCACATCCTCTTCGCTGATCAGGTCCTCGAGGGTCAGGTCGAGGTGGCTGGTCAGGATCTCGGTGCGGCGCTTGTCGCCGTACTGATCGCGCACCGCCTCCAGCTCCTCGCGGATCACCTGCATCAGGCGGGTGTCGCTCTGCAGGATCTCGATGAGGTCGTGAATGGTGTCGAGCAGTTCCTTGTACTCGTTGAGGATCTTGTCCTGCTCCAGGCCGGTCAGGCGATGCAGGCGCAGGTCGAGAATCGCCTGGGCCTGGGCCTCGGAGAGCCGATAGCCGCCGTCCACCAGGCCGAACTCCTTGGCCAGTCCGTCAGGCCGCGACGCCTCGGCGCCGGAGCGCTCCAGCATGGCGATGACCACGCCCGGCTCCCAGCCGCGGGAGAGCAGCCCCTCCTTCGCCTCGGCGGGACTGGCCGCGTTGCGGATCAGGGCAATGATCGGGTCGATGTTGGCCAGCGCTACCGCCAGCCCTTCCAGCACGTGGGCCCGCTCCCGCGCCTTGCGCAATTCGAACACGGTACGCCGGGTCACCACCTCGCGGCGGTGGCGGATGAACGACTCGAGGATCTGCTTGAGGTTCAGTAGTCGCGGCTGCCCCTCCACCAGGGCCACCGTGTTGATGCCGAACACACTCTGCATCGCGGTCTGCTGGTAGAGGTTATTGAGCACCACCTCCGGCACTTCACCGCGCTTCAGCTCGACCACCATGCGCATGCCGTCCTTGTCGGACTCATCGCGCAGTTCGGAGATCCCTTCGAGCTTTTTCTCTTTCACCAGCTCGGCGATCTTCTCCAGCAGCCGGGCCTTATTGACCTGGTACGGCAGCTCGGTGACGACAATGCGCTGGCGGCCGTTGTCCTCGGTCTCGATTTCGGCGCGGGCACGCACGTAGATGCGGCCGCGGCCGGTGTGATAGGCGTCGTAGATGCCCCGGGCGCCGTTGATGATGCCGGCGGTAGGAAAGTCGGGCCCCGGGATATATTGCATGAGCCCGTCGATATCGATCGCGGGGTTCTCGATCACCGCCAGACAGCCGTTGACCACCTCGGTGAGGTTGTGCGGCGGAATGTTGGTGGCCATACCCACCGCGATACCGGCGGAGCCGTTGATCAGCAGGTTGGGGATGCGGGTCGGCAGGACATCCGGCTCTCTCTCCGACTCGTCGTAGTTGGGGACGAAGTCGACCGTCTCCTTGTCGATGTCGGCCAACAACTCGTGCGCGATGCGCGACATGCGCACTTCGGTATAACGCATGGCCGCCGGCGAGTCGCCGTCCACCGAGCCGAAGTTACCCTGCCCGTCCACCAGCATGTAGCGCAGCGAGAACGGCTGGGCCATGCGCACGATGGTGTCGTACACCGCCGAGTCACCGTGCGGGTGGTACTTACCGATAACGTCACCGACCACACGGGCCGATTTCTTGTAGGCCTTGTTCCAGTCGTTGCCGAGCTCGCGCATGGCGTAGAGCACGCGGCGGTGCACCGGTTTCAGCCCGTCGCGCACATCCGGCAGCGCCCGTCCCACGATCACGCTCATGGCGTAATCGAGATACGACTGTTTCATCTCCTCCTCGATGTTGATCGGGAGGACCTCTTTTGCAAACTCTGCCATCAGAGGGGGTCCGTTTCGTGTTGATTCAGTTACGGCCGGCCAGAAGCCGGAAAATGAGGCCGATCATACCATACAAGTCCGACCTACCGCATCGCGCCGAAAAGCGCCCAGAAAGCCTCTCAGGCGCTCCCCGCTAAGAAGTGCCTTTGTGGGAGGGCCACCCCGGCGCGACTCCTTTTGTGGGAGGGCCGTCCCCGGCACGATTCCTTTTGTGGGAGGGCCGTCCCCGGCGCGATGCCTTTTGTGGGAGGGTCGTCCCCGGCGCGATGCCTCTTGTGGGAGGGCCGTCCCCGGCGCGATGCCTTTTGTGGGAGGGCCATCCCCGGCGCGACTCCTTTTGTGGGAGGGCCGTCCCCGGCGCGATGCCTTTTGTGGGAGCGCCGTCCCCGGCGCGATGCCTTTTGTGGGAGCGCCGTCCCCGGCGCGATTCCTTTTGTGGGAGGGCCGTCCCCGGCGCGATGCCTTTTGTGGGAGGGCCGTCCCCGGCGCGACTCCTTTTGTGGGAGGGCCGTCCCCCGGCTCGATGCCTTTTGTGAGAGGGCCGTCCCCGGCGCGATGCCTTTTGTGGGAGGGCCATCCCCGGCGCGATGCCTTTTGTGAAAGGGCCGTCCCCGGCGCGATGCCTTTTGTGGGAGGGCCGTCCCCGGCGCGACCTCCTTTTGTGGGAGGGCCATCCCCGGCGCGATGCCTCTTGTGAAAGGGCCGTCCCCAGCGCGATGCCTTTCGTGGGAGGGCCGTCCCCGGCGCGATTCCTTTTGTGGGAGGGCCGTCCCCGGCGCGATGCCTTTTGTGGGAGGGCCTTCCCGGCGCGATGCCTTTTGTGAGAGGGCCGTCCCCGGCGCGACTCCTTTTGTGGGAGGGCCGTCCCCGGCCCGATGCCTTTTTGTGGGAGGGCCGTCCCCGGCCCGATGCCTTTTTGTGGGAGGGCCGTCCCCGGCGCGATTCCGGCGCGCAGCGCCGGCCCTAAAATTTGAATCGCGCCGGGACGGCCCTCCCCCAAAATCCCTGCCCTACCTGCGCAAATCCGACACCCTACGACTCCATCATCGCCGCCATCTTCTCCGCCGTCGGCCGCTCCACTACCCCTTTCTCGGTAACGATGGCATCGATCAACTCCGCCGGAGTCACATCAAACGCAGGGTTCCACGCCTCCGCCCCTTCGGCCGCTACCCGCCGCCCGCCCAGGCAGAGCACCTCCTCCTCCGCCCGGTTCTCAATAGGGATACGGTCCCCATTGGGCAACGCCATATCCACCGTCGAGGTCGGCGCCACCACCATCACCTTCACCCCATGGTGCCGGGCGGCGATGGCGGCGTGATAGGTACCGATCTTATTGGCCACATCCCCATTGGCCGCGATGCGGTCGGACCCCACAATCAGCCAACTCACCTGCCCCCGCCGCATCAGGTGGGCGCCGGCGCCATCCGCCAGCAGGGTCACCGGAATACTGTCCTTCACCAACTCCCAGGCGGTCAGCCGCGCCCCCTGCAGCCAGGGCCGGGTCTCATCGGCGTAGACCTGAGCGATCCGCCCGGCATCATAGGCGGCCCGAATCACCCCCAAGGCGGTACCAAACCCCCCGGTGGCCAGGGAACCGGTATTGCAGTGCGTCAGCACCGCCTTCCCCTCGGCCGCGATCAGCGCCGCCCCCAACTCGCCCATGCGGTAATTGGCCGCGATATCCTCCTCATGGATCCGCTTCGCCTCCGCCAGCAGAGCCGGCTCCGGGTCGCCCTCGACCGTGTCCATCACCCGTCCCATCCGCTCCAGGGCCCAGAACAGGTTCACCGCCGTCGGCCGCGAACTGGCCAATCGTTCGAAGTCGGCCTGGATGGCGGCACGCCAGGCGTCCTTCGCCTCGGCAAAACGGCGGCGGGCCGCCAACACCACCCCATAGGCGGCAGTGATCCCGATGGCCGGGGCCCCCCGCACCACCATCTCACGGATGGCATCCGCCACCGCGGCGGCATCGGAGTAGTCGAGCCAGACCTCTTCGGCCGGCAGCAGGCGTTGGTCGAGCAGCTTGAGGCGGTCGTCTTCCCAGAGGACTGCCCGAATGGTGTCGTGTCTCATACCGGTATTTGATTAAGGGAAAGGGCCGAAGTTTATCGGAGGCGGGGTACGAGGGGAATGAGAGGTCGGACTAGCGGGGCTCGGGAACGCACTTCGCCACAAAACATTTTTGGGGCGCCATAGCTATAGCTAATTGCCATTCGTCACGAAGGGCTCACCTAACCCCGCCTCACTAACCCATTCGGGTTACTCCTTTCGCAAAGGAGAGTGACAAATTTCACAGCCATCCCGCTCATCGCCTTTGTACTACGTCCAGAGCGCCTCGCCCTGCCCCAAAATACCCAATTTTCGTACTCTGCTTCCGCACTTAGCGCTCCCCCGCGCCGGTATACAAGCGACTAGTCGACGTGATAAATTTGCATCCGCTAGCCGCTATTCTAGTAACGGTAGGCCATGTATTGGCCGCCGCCGCTGGGGAGGGCATGATGGAAGCGAGCGGCTGTTCGTCAGTTCCGATGGCCCATTCCGGAAATAACAACGAAAGAGGATGTTTTTCATGCGAAAGAAATTGGCAGTAATCGCGCTATCGGCCGCGCTGGCGTCGCCCGCAGTGCTCGCCGACCAGAATACCCTGGACATGCTGCAGGCCGAAGGGGTCCAGCTGACCGATCAGCAGACCGCCCAAATCCTCGCCGCTGAAGGCGAAGCCCTGGTCGGCGCCGTGGCCAGCTTGGTCGCCGCCGCCGGCAACGATGCCCAAACGGTAAGCAAGATCGTTACCGCCGCCGTCATCGCCAACCCTCAAACGTCGGTCGAATCGATCGTCGCCGCTGCGGTTCGCGCCAACCCCAACGCATCGGCAGCAGTGGTCAGCGCTGCCATCGTTGCGAAGCCCGAGGCGTCTGGCAACGTGGTGAACGCCGCCGTCAGCGCCGGCGCGGATCCCGGAATGGTCTCGGCTGCGGCAGCCCAAGCCGCCACCACCGTGGCCCAGAATCAAGCGGCTGCCGCTGGCAGGGGCCAGGGCACCCCTGGCGATCCGGCTGCCAACGTGCCGGCTTTCGTCCCCGCCCACCAGAAGGCCAATGTGCCCAGCATCCCGATGGGCAGCGGCAGCGGCGGCGGCGGCGACGCCAGCCCCACCTAAGACGCTCGGAATCATCGGAGGGAGCTTTTGCGCTTGGCCGCCCCGGCCAAGCGCAGCCCTTCAATAGGCTTGGCGTACTGTAAACGTGGTTACCGTGCGACAAGAGCGGGGCAAACGGCTCGAGCACGCGCGCCCCGGAGACGAGCGCCATTTTGGCGTAATGATTTGGCACTAACTAAGCTGCGGCGGCCAAAAGCCGCGGCAATAAAGGGACTCAAAGAATGAAAAAGCTGCACAGCTGCGCTTTTGCGGCAGCGGGCGTTATTGCCACCACATCTGCATCCGCAATCGAGCCGGCCGGGATCCCTGTCGGGGTATTTTCCTTTGTGCCGACGCTCAATTTGGGTACGGCCTACGACGACAACTTCCGTGGCAAGGCAGCGGCGGAATCGAGCTGGATTACCACCATTCAGCCGAACTTTTTGCTGGCCACGGAAAATCGCAACAGTGTTTACCAGCTCTCTTATTCTTTAGCACATAGTTATTTTCATTCAAGCCAGGATGACAATAACACCGACCATTTTGTGAACGGTTCGGCGAATTTTGAGTTCGACGCGCGCAACCGGTTGGCCCTGGCCGTCGGCTATTCGCGCACCACCGATGTCGATTCCGACCGCGCCCTGACCGCGCCCGACGAATTCAGCCAAACCACCGCTGGCTTCGGCTATGGCTACGGCGCCGACTCGGCACTGATGAACCTCGACGTTGGCTACAACTTCCTGGCCAAGCGCACGGAAAACAACATCAACGCCGACCGGGAGTATGACAGCCACGGGGCTACCGGCACCTTCTATTACCGGATGGCGCCCAAGACCAAACTGCTGGCCGAAATCCGTCAAACCGAATACGACTATCTCAACGTCAACCGCGATAGCAGCAACACCGAATACCTCGCCGGTCTGACTTGGGAAGCAACCGCATTCACCACAGGTACCATCAAGGCCGGTCGCACCGAGAAGGACTTCGATTCCGCCGCTTTGGGCGAGAAGGACGCCTCCTCTTGGGAAGTCGGTATCGCCTGGCAGCCCCTGACCTATTCCACCTTTACCCTGACATCCCGGCGCGGCATCGATGAAGGTGACAACGGTGCGAGCTTCATTCTCAGCGAAGCCCACACCATCGGCTGGAATCACCAATGGAGCAGCCGCATCAGTTCGGACGTCGAGCTCAGCACCTCGGAGCAGGAGTATTCAACCGCCCGGGTGGACGACATCGACACCGCCGGCATCGGCATGACCTTGGCGATCGACCGCTGGATCGATGCCACCCTGGGTTACCGGTACACGGATAACACTTCGACCCAGCCGAACGAGGACTACGACCGGAACGTGTACTCGATCGGACTCCAGATGAGCCTGTAATTGAAGCATCGCAGTAACCGGGCAGGCGGAGCCTGCCCGGATTTTTTCTCTAGTACTAACTGATTAAGCAAACGGTATGCGCGTGTTTAAAACCTCCCTTAGCTTATTACTGCTTTTGGTATCCGCCGCCCTCTCCTTTCCTGTCGCGGCGGATTCGGGGGTCGGCGGAAGCCGCTATCGTCTCGGCTCGGGCGACGTAATCAAGATCACTGTGTTCGGTGAAGAGGATCTCTCCATGGACCAGATCATCCTGGATGACGCCGGTACTTTCTCGTATCCATTCATCGGGACAGTTCAGGCGAAGGCACTCACCTCCTCCGAGCTCGAATCGGTACTGATCAAACATCTGAAAGGCGATTACTTAATCGATCCGCGTGTTTCCATCAGCATTGTGGAATATCGGAAGTTTTTCATTAATGGCGAGGTCGAGAAACCCGGTGGTTACAGCTATTCGCCAGGCATGACGCTGCGGCAGGCCACCGCCACTGCCGGTGGACTGACCGAGCGCGCCTCGTTGCGGCGGATCACCATCATCCGCGATGGCGACCCAAACCGTGAGCCCAAACCGGCCACCCTGGATACCGTGGTCTATCCGGGTGACATCATTACGATCGACCAGGGCTTCTTCTGATCATGGATACCCGTGTGGAAAACCTTCGCGCCGAACCGAACCTGCTGCGGGATGAGACCGATAACGACGAGATAGACCTGCTCGCCCTTTGGAAAGTCATCTGGCAGCGGAAGTGGAACATTATCGGCTTGGTTTTCGCCGTGATGATGCTGATTACCTTGGTGGTATTCAGCGTCACCCCGATCTACCAAGCGGCCGCGACCATGATGATCGAGCAGAAGGGAGCTCGCGTTCTCTCGATTGAAGAGGTTTATGGCGTCGACGGCAGCAGCAGAGAGTATCTGCAGACGCAGTTCGAGCTGCTGAAGTCCCGAACCCTCGCCGAAAACGTGGTGCGCAAGCTCAAGTTGCACCAACACAGTGAATTCGATCCGGCTCAGCAAGAGTCTCCATTAATCGACGTTAGCGGGCTCTTGGAGAGTCTTGCTTCAATGGAGTTCCTCCCCGGGACCACTCCATCCGACCTCGAGGAAGATGCTCCACCGACAGAAGCTGAAATCATCAGTGACGTGACGGAAGCTTTCATGGAGCGCATCGAAATCGAACCCGTGGGGCGCAGCCAACTGGTTCGAATCAAGGTTGAAATGACCGATCCGGCCACTGCTGCCGCAGCGGCCAATGCCCTCGCCGAAGGGTTTATCGAAGGCCAGCTCAGCGCACGCATGGAGATGACCCTCTCCGCCACCACCTGGATGAACGAGCGCCTGAGTGAATTGCGGGTCAATCTTCGTGAGGCCGAAGGCCGCCTGCAGGCCTTCCGCGACCAGGAAGGGATCGTCGACGTTGGAGGGATCAAGACGGTTAGCGCAAATGAACTCAGCGCTACCAACGAGAGCATGATCGAGGCGCGCCGTCGACGCGCAGAAGCTGAAAGCGAGTATCGGCAGGTTGAGGAAATGCGCGACCAAGGCTGGGAGCGAATCGCCTCCATCCCGGCGGTATTGAGCAATCCCTTGATCCAGAAGTTCAAGGAGAAAGAAGCGACGGCTCGTGCCCGCGTCGATGAGCTCTCTTCCCGTTACGGGCCGCGCCACCCCGTAATGGAGGCTGCGATGAGCGATCTGAATGCGGCCAAAGCCAGCCTTAAGGTACAAGTCGAACAGATTGTCGCGAGCATCGAACGTAACTATCAGCTCGCAGTGGCCAATGAAAAATCGCTGCGCAGCTCGGTCGATGAAAATATTCAACAAATCCAGGGGATCTCGCGCAAGGAGTTTCGCGTGCGTGAACTGCAGCGGGAGGTGGACACCAGTCGCACCCTGCTCGACGCCTTCATGACCCGGCTGAAGGAGACCTCCGCTACTTCCGACATGGACACGGTCAACGCGCGCATCGTCGATCGTGCCGCCGTTCCAGATGAACCAATCAAACCCAAGAAGGCGTTAATCGTCGTACTTTCAGGTATGTTGGCGGGCATTTTCGGTGTCAGTCTTGCATTCCTGATGAACGCCTTGAACAACACGTTCAAGAGCACCGATGATATCGAAAACAAGTTGAATCTTCCCGTGCTCGGCGTCGTCCCATTGACGCAAGACAGCGATCGCAAAGCCATGGCGCACATGTTCTCCGAGAACAAGGACCGTTCTTTCGCCGAATCGATGCGCACCATCCGCACCAGCCTCTTGTTATCGAGCCTGGACGATGCGCACCAGGTCTTCGTGGTGACCTCGTCGATTCCGGCCGAAGGCAAAAGCACGGTCTCCGCCAATCTCGCCTACGCCTTTGGCCAGACCGAAAAGGTGCTGCTGATCGAGGCCGATATGCGCCGTCCCACCATGGCCAAGAGCTTCGACTTCCCAGCGGGCACTCCGGGCTTGGCCAATCTGGTAGCGGGCACCGCGGACCTGCCGAAGACGATTCACACCGTCGATGGCATCGACATCATGACCGCCGGGATCGTCCCGCCCAACCCGCTGGAACTGATCTCCACCAAGCGGTTTGCGCAGGCAATCAAGGTGATCCGCGAACGTTATACCCGAATCGTCATCGACTCGCCGCCCATTCATGCGGTGAGTGACGCCCTGCTCCTTTCCACCTTTGCCGATTCGGTCATTTACGTGGTCAAGTCCGACTCGACGGCTTGTACTTTGGCGGAAAAAGGCGTGGGGCGATTGCTGCAAGGGAGCGCCCCGGTCACCGGCATCGTTTTGAATCAGGTCGACATCGAAAAGGCGAAGAAGCACGGCTACGAGTACGGCGGCTACTACGACCATTACGGCTACACCAGCGAAAGCAAAGCCTAATAGTTTTCAAGAAACCGGGCGATGTACGATCTGCACAACCACCTGTTGCCAGGACTGGACGACGGCGCACCGGACATGGAAGCCGCGATTATTATGGCCAAAATGGCCTGGGACGACGGCGTCACACACATGGTGTGCACGCCCCACATTCATCCCGGACGCTACGACACCACAGCGCGGGCGATCACGAAGGCACTGGACGCCTTCAAGCGCGCCCTCGCCGCTCGTGATATCGGCTTACGGGTAGCCGCCGCAGCCGAAGTAAGAATCGGCACGGAGCTGATGGAGGGAATAGAACAAAAGACACTCCCCTTTTTGGGCGAGTGGGAGGGGAAAAAAGTACTGCTGTTGGAGTTGCCACACAGCAGCATTCCTCTCGGCAGCGACAAGCTGACCCAGTGGCTGATCGGGAAAGAAATCGTTCCCTTGATCGCCCACCCGGAGCGAAACAAGGCAATCATGGCGAAGCCGTCAAGACTAAGACCGTTCGTCGCCCAGGGCTGCTTGTTGCAGGTCACGGCAGGCTCGCTGACCGGCCACTTCGGCAGCCAGGCGCAAACACTCGCCGAATCGCTGCTAAGGGAAGGCAAGGTCGCCATACTGGCCACCGACGCCCACAACCCAAAGCACCGCCCCCCCCTGCTCTCACCAGGGCTAAAGGCGGCCGCCGCGATCATGGGAGATAAAGAGGCAACCCGGTTGGTAGAAACCAACCCGAAAACAATGACCAAAGCAGTATTCGGATAAAAGGCTCCGAAAAACCTGTAGGGTGCGGTGACGACTGCATGGATGTAGGAGGTAGCCCGCTTTCTCGTAGGGTGTGGTGAGGAACGAACCGCACCGAACCACCCGGGACGACGGCCCCCCCGTGTGGCGCAAACGCTATCAACGAACCACCTTAAAACAAAAGAGATTGCCCGTACGGAGCAAAGATTACGCACAGACTGCCAATGCAAGCTTTGGCAAGAATTACGAACCTAACAAGAAAAATTAACACGACCGAACGGCAAAAACGAAGACCGAGCTCACAAATACAAATGGCCACAACAGCACAAGCCCACCCCACCCAACGCCTAACCGCGGTCCTAACGGCAATCGCGGCGCTGGTGCTCGTGCTAACCGCCAGCCAAATGCTGATCGCCGCCCTCGAAGCCCACCGCGCCGACCTCTTCCTGGCCGACTGGTACGACAAAAGTCGTATACCGAGCGAAAAGGCATCGCAAGTAGCTCTGGACGCCGCCTACGCCGCAGACAACTGGTACCCGGTGAACCACGGCGACCACAAAGAACGGCTCGGTAAAGTCTACGAATGGCGCCAACACCCCCTCCCCTTCGGCGCCCCCGAAGCGGAAGCCGAGCGCCGCCGCGCACTCGAAGCCTATCGCCAAGTAGCAGAATTACGCCCAACCTGGCCTTACGGCTGGACCAATATCGCACACACAAAGCTTCAACTCCTTGAGCTGGATCATGAATTCATGCACGCCTTCACCGAGGCGTCACGCACGGGACCATGGAACCGAGAGACATTGAAGGCTTTAGCAATAACCGGAATCAGCGCATGGCCTCGGTTGAGCGCAGACCAGCGCGCCCCGATACTCGAAACTATCGCCCAAGCAGTGAGCAACGATCGAAGAACCGCAAAAGAGTTATCGGATGCTCTCGCCAACAGCGGGCTTTTAGAACTGGTGTGTTTCTACTCGGGAGCTATGCAACAGAATTCAAACGGGATATGCCGTTCGTAACGATTAGCAAATAGCGCAATCGGTTCGCAACGACAGTGCCGCACCTGATGGCACGATTCTTCACTAATAAGGGGCTAGCGATGACAAGGGGGATCACGCAAGAGTACGCCGGGATATTCGGTATGCTCCAGCGAATCATCGACTGGACTGTCCTGACGTCCAGCGGATGGCTTGCATATTGGCTCACGTTCGGTGGTTGGGCTATGCCGCCGCAATACATCAATGCGCTGCTACTGGGCCTTCTTCTCTCGATTATCGTTTTCTCGGAAGCCAATCTCTACCGGGGTTGGCGAGGTAAAAACCTGAATGAAGAACTGCATGCCGTCCTGTTTTCTTTGGGCGCGGTTGCTCTGCTGCTGACGGGTATCGCGTTCGCCATAAAGTTAGGTGGAAGCT
The DNA here is from genome assembly GCA_041685045.1 of Gammaproteobacteria bacterium. Classification (GTDB taxonomy): domain Bacteria; phylum Pseudomonadota; class Gammaproteobacteria; order Thiohalomonadales; family Thiohalomonadaceae; genus Thiohalomonas. The sequence goes on along the minus strand of JAWLGP010000008.1, from coordinate 42,181 downwards.
TTTCTCGCCTTTGGTTTGGATTGTGGCTGATCCTGAGTGCGTCAGGATTGAGCCTCGCAAGGATTGGAATTCGCTCGACCCTTTGTCAGCTCAGAGCGCAAGGATTCAATCAAAGACGGGTTGTGATCGTTGGTTGCGGTACGCTAAGCGAACGAGTTGTGCACGCGATCGATGATGCACCATCGGCCGGTCTCAAGATGCTCGGTTCCTTTTTTGATGATGACGACGCTTGTAGCGTGTCTCCTTTACCTCGACTGGGCGGCATCCAGGATGTACGCGGATATGTTGAAGAGAAGAGTGTTGACCAAGTCTGGTTGGCGATGCCATTGCACGCAGAGGGAGCCATTCGAAAGGTCTTGCACGATCTACGTCACAGTACTGCCGATATCTGCTTTGTTCCCGATATTTTCGGTTTCAACCTGCTTAACCACAACGTAAGCGAGATAGCAGGCGTACCGGTCGTCAACTTGACTTCCTCGCCCATGAGAGGCCTTAACGGTGTTATCAAAGCAGTGGAAGACAGGTTGTTGGCGTTGATTATTCTTGTGCTCATCATGCCGCTGATGCTTATCATTGCTGCCGGCGTAAAGCTGTCATCCCCGGGGCCGGTTTTCTTCCGTCAGGCCCGACACGGCTGGGACGGAAAACCGATCACAGTCTACAAGTTCCGCTCCATGCAAGTGCATCAGGAAAATAGTGGAAAGATCACCCAAGCCACCCGCAATGACTGCCGTATCACACCTTTCGGTGCATTCCTTCGCCGAACCAGCCTTGATGAACTGCCGCAGTTCATCAACGTGCTGCAGGGGAGGATGTCGATCGTCGGTCCGAGGCCGCATGCGATCGAGCACAATGAGTTCTACAAGGACCAGGTTGACCGCTACATGCTGAGGCACAAGGTAAAACCCGGAATTACCGGATGGGCGCAGGTCAATGGCTACCGAGGCGAAACCGATACACTGTATAAGATGGCGAAGCGTGTAGAATACGATCTTTTTTACATTGAGAATTGGTCGATAAGTTTCGACCTGAAGATCATTCTTCTGACCCTGTTTCGAGGGTTCGTCAACAAAAATGCCTATTAGTATAAGCGGGTATATTGCTTGAAGATCCTGAGCATTAATAAGTTCTTCTGGCCCAAGGGCGGGAGCGAAGCGGTATTTCTTGGGGAGCGCGCGCTTCTCGAGGGGCACGGGCATAACGTTATTCCTTTTTCCATGAAGGGCGAGCGAAACCTCGAGTCTCCCTATTCCCGGTTTTTCATCGAGAATGTCGATTACAGCGGCGGTGGGGGTATCAAGGCGAAGCTCGATGCTGCCGGCAAAATCATTTTTTCTCTTGAAGCGCGGCGCAAAATGGCATCCCTCCTCTCGGAGGAACGGCCGGATGTTGCCCACTTTCACATCTTCCAGCACCAGATCTCCCCTTCCGTATTCGGACCTCTTCGGGCCAAGGGGGTACCGCTGGTCCTGACGCTTCATGATCTGAAACCCCTGTGCCCCAACTACCAAATGTACGTGGGCGGCCGGATTTGCGAGGAGTGCAAAGGGCGACGTTTCTACCGCTGCGTCGCGAACCGTTGCACGAAAGGATCCCTCGCCATGAGTGCCGTCAATATGGTGGAGATGTATCTCCACTACGCGCTTGGCTACTACCAGCAGGTCGACAAGTACATCGCCGTCAGCCGGTTTTACCGGGACAAAATGCTCGAATACGGTTTCGGCGCCGATCAGGTAGTGCATCTGCCGAACTTCATCGATAGCGATGCGTTCGAGGTGTCCCAGCGGGATGACGGGTATGCCCTCTATTTTGGGCGTTTGTCGCAGGAGAAAGGGCTTGACACACTGGTGGAGGCGGCTGCTCTAGTGGATGATATACCCCTCGTACTGGTCGGCACCGGCCCGCTCGAAGAGCAGCTGAAGAAAGAGGTCGCGGCCAAAGGGCTCTCCCACGTCAGGTTTGCAGGGTTCCAGACAGGCCAGGCATTGCGCGAGCTGGTAGCCGGTGCGTCGTTCACAGTGCTGCCTTCCCGTTGGTACGAGAACTGTCCGATGTCCGTGCTCGAGTCGTTTGCGCAGGGCAAGCCCGTCATCGGGGCGGATATTGGTGGTATTCCCGAACTGATCTCCGAAGAGCGGGATGGCTTGACCTTCGAGTCGGGAAATGCAGAAGCCCTCGCCCAGGCAATGACCCGAATGTGGTCCTACAGCCCGGAGCAACGGAGGGAAATGGGCTTGGCCGGGCGAAAGAAAGTGGAAGAGGAACACAGCCCGGAGCAACACTACGAGCGCCTTTTCAGCGTATACAAGAGCGTGCTTTGATGCGTTTGGGAGAAGTATGAAAATTTTTGTGGCAGGCACGAGGGGAATTCCGGAAATCCCCGGCGGCGTGGAGAAGCATTGTCAGCAACTCTATCCCCGTATTACCGCCTCGGGGCATGAGGTCAGGCTGGCCCGCAGGCGTCCTTACGTAAGCGACGGGCTCCAGGAGTGGAACGGGATCGAACTGACAGACCTGTTTGCGCCCCGCACCAAGAAATTCGAGGCGATTGTGCACACATTCCTCGCCGTTTTGGCTGCACGCCGGTGGGGAGCGGATATCATGCATATCCACGCAGTGGGTCCGTCGCTGATGGTCCCCTTTGCGAAGCTGCTTGGTCTTCGTGTTGTGGTGACGAATCACGGCCCGGATTACAATCGCGCAAAGTGGGGACGTTCGGCGAAGGCGTTGCTCAAGCTGGGGGAATGGCTGGGTTCGCTCTTTTCCGATGAGGTCATCGTCATCTCCAAGGGAATTGGCGAGATCGTGCGTAAGCGCGCCTCCCGTGAGAGCAACCTTATTTACAATGGCATTCCGCAGCCGCACTTCTCCGAGTCCACGGACGATGTTCTCGCTTATGGGTTGCGCCCAAAGCGTTACGCCCTGGCCTTGGCCCGCTTCGTTCCCGAGAAAGGTCTGCATGATCTGGTCGATGCCTTCAAGAAGACCGACACTGACTGGAACCTTGTCTTGGCCGGTGATGCCGATCACGAAGACAAGTACAGCAGGGCGCTAAAGGCCGCAGCCGCGGAGGACCCGCGGATCGTCCTGACCGGATACATAACCGGGGAACGGCTCGAGCAGGTCCTTACCCATGCCGGGCTATTCGTTTTACCCTCTTACCATGAGGGGTTGCCCATTGCACTTTTGGAAGCCCTTACCTATCGACTCCCCTGCCTGGTTTCCGACATTCAGCCAAACCTCGAGGTGGAGTTGCCCGAGCAGTGCTACTTCCGATGCGGCGATGTCGACCACCTTCAGGGGCAGCTATTGAAACACCTCGAAGGGGTTCTCAGCGAAGCAGAACAGCAGATGATCCAGTCCATGATCAAGCAGAAATACGACTGGGACCGAATCGCCGTAAAGACGATGGACGTGTACCACAAAGCAACCGGTACTGGCGGAACCGAAGAGATCGGTTACGCAGGTCTATCCAAGTAACAAGCAAGGGCGAAATCATGGCAGATCAAACGGCACAGTTGCCGACTGACGTATCCATCATCACCACTTATCAGTGCCAGATGCGTTGCAAAATGTGCGATATCTGGCAGCACCCTACCGATTCGGCGCGGGAGATCACGGCGAAAGACCTCGAGTTCTTGCCGAATTTCAAGTTCATCAATGTAACTGGCGGCGAGCCGTTCCTGCGCAAGGATCTGCACGAAATCATTGATGTTTGCTTCAAAAAATCCGAGCGCGTGGTTATTTCCACCTCGGGCTACCATGTCGACCGCATTGTGAAGCTCGCGGAGGCATATCCGAACATTGGCATTCGCGTCAGCATCGAAGGGCTGTCCCAGACCAATGACCACCTCAGAGGACGGGAAAGCGGTTTCGACCGTGGATTGAAAACCCTTTTTTCCCTAAAACGCATGGGTATCAAGGACATCGGTTTCGGCATCACCGTGTCCAACAACAACTCCCAGGACATGCTCTGGCTCTACGAACTGGCCAAGTCGATGGGGTTGGAATTCGCCACAGCTGCGTTCCACAACTCCTATTACTTCCACAAGGATGACAATGCCATCACCAATAAAGAACAGGTGAAGGCCGACTTTGCAGAGCTCATCGAGCGCCTGCTCAAGGACAATCACCCCAAAAGCTGGTTCCGCGCATTCTTCAATCTCGGCTTGATCAATTACATCGACGGCAACCCCCGAATGCTGCCTTGTGAAGCCGGGACGGTAAACTTCTTCATCGACCCCTATGGGGAGGTTTACCCCTGCAACGGCCTCGAAGAGCAGTACTGGAAGGAGAGTATGGGCAACATCAAGGGCGCGAAATCCTTCGAAGAGATCTGGTTCAGCGAGCAGGCGGAGAAGGTTCGCCAGCAGGTGCGGACCTGCCCGAAAAACTGCTGGATGGTTGGGACTGCTGCCCCTGTTATGAAGAAGTACATCCGTCATCCGCTGCAGTGGGTCGTGAAGAACAAGGTGAAAAGCCTGTTAGGCAAGCCTATTTGCACTAAGGATGTCCCCCACTGCGATGTCGGCCAGGACCCGCGGCAGGGAAGCCTGTCCAGTGAACCGCATACGTGACCACAGAAGCCGATAAGTCGAACAATGGAAACAAACCGGAGAGCGCCAGGTACAGTTCAGTGCCGCGCAATATGCACTAGCAGCCAATGTGCCTCCGGCTCTGCTCTGTTTCGCCTGTTAATGCTCGCTCTGTTTAACACGGCGTTGACCTCATCAAAGGGTCCCAAGGGGCGGTCCTACTTAGAATGCCTCGTGTTATGCTGCTCCCTCGTACTCACTGTGCCGGTGGCCGGCTAATCTCACTCGTAAAGCGAGTTTTGCACCTAAAGTAGCAGGTGAATTAGCGTGATATCTAGCATGTCCGTACGAAGTTCGGAACTATTGGCGCATTTTTTCTTTTTCCTTTATGCGACACTAGTAATACTTAAAAAGTTCTGGGACTTCAGCGACGGCTTTGTCGACGTTATCGTGTTACTTTTTATTTCAGTAGCATTAGCGGCAAGGCCCACCAGACTATCGAAAGGTTTAAAAACCTTGGCCAAGGAGCGACTAATCTTGGCTTTGGCTATTTTTTCTGTGTATTTCTCTCTTTTATCGCTTATTTCTCATAACACATTAACAAATATTGTTATCGAGTACTTTAGCGTATTTAAATGGTTGGTCTATTTCTTTCTTGGTTACCTTTTTGCATATGCCTACGCCATTCGTTCATTAACATTCCCTTCCGTAGGTGATTTAACTGTTTTTACGTCGCTCGTCCTCGTTTATTCCGTCTTCACGTATAACTGGGGTGGAATTGGCGGAATTGATAGATTGTTCGGATTTTATGACAATTCCTTTGAGTCGATATTTTCTCTACGGTCTGTCTTTGCACTATACGCACTGGTCGTTTTCGTTTATGCGTTAAATATTATTGATCAGCACAAACTAACAGGAATCTATTTGCTGGCGTGCTCCGCATTATTCATCTTCATGTCCGGCAATCGAAAAATTCTCATTGCAGTGGCGCTGCTTGCTTTATTCCTTCGAATACGTGGCCGCTACAAAGGCGTAATCAAGCTAAATAAATACGTTGCTCTAGCAATACTGGTTGCCTTCGTTGTCCAACTAGCAATCTTTGATCGTTCCGTTTCCGAATATTCGCGGTCAGATCAACCCCGCATTCTCGCTTACAAGACAAGTATTCAGATAGCAAAGGACTATTTCCCGATTGGGTCCGGGCCCGCAACTTTTGCGTCTAGGGGTTCCATGGAGAATTACAGTCCAATCTACGTGAAATACGGTCTGGCGGACGTTTGGGGATTCGGAGAATTCGACCCTGTTCATTTTTACAATGACACGTATTGGGCCCAGATTGTCGGCCAATACGGAGTAATCGGGGTACTCTTGACCGCATGGATACTTGCTGAACTCTACAAATTAGTGGCGAAGGGCCGTTCCGACCCCAGAGTAAGCAATCGCTTGTTGCTCATGGTAATTCTGCTCATGTCATTGGTGACGCCAGCATTACAGCGGATCGAAGTCGCGTTCTTTATATTCTTCACCATGGGATTACAGGTTCAGGCGGGCCGAATGACGGCAAGAGCAGAGAAATGGGGATGACAAGTAATAGTGGAAGGTTAAAGGCAGTTTTAGTTCGTTACTTTTCGGCGTTAGGCGAAAATGATATCGAGTATTGTGTCATCGGAAATTATGCGGACCTACCTGACTACACATCTAATGATGTGGACATGTGGGTTGACGATATCCCGAAGGCCGAAGAGTTGTTGCTCGAGTCAGCTAAAGATGTTGGCTTACAGTTATATATACGCAACCAAACTGCCAATGGGTCAAATAATTACTTTTATGCTTATGAACAGGGCGCCGTCGAAATAGTAAAAATAGACTTGATGCGAGAGTTGGCATACAGGTCTATTTTTCCGATCGTCGACTCTGAACAGATTAGGCGCAATCGCTCCAGGTACAAAGACTTCTTTGTTGCTAACGAAGTGATAGAGGGAGCGATGCATCTACTCTACCCCTTGGCTACCTTCGGCGAAGTGAAAGAGAAATATAGAGAAAAACTACGCCACCTTGCGTCCAATCGAGAGTTCGGTGAAGTCGTAGGACAGATCTTGGGAGAAAAGTTGGCGTCCCGAATAATCCCCGAACTTCAAACCGGAATGTGGAGCTCGATCGAGCAGCAATCCGGGCATGTACGCAATAAATTGATTAGACGCGCTCTTTCCACTCTGGACTTGGAACGCTTAAAGATAATTGGGGAGTTCGGCATTAGTCTGGTCCGAAGAGCGTTCAAGAAAAACGGTATCGTAATAGGATTCACCGGGATTGACGGGGCGGGAAAATCGAGCATCAAAACTGAACTGATGCGCACATCCGACAGGTACTTCACCAAGAACCGGAAGTTGGAACACTACTGGCGACCTTTTCTACTCCCTAGAATTTCGAAGTTCACGGGGGGAAAGGGGCAGAACGAGGTCTACGATGGTTCTGGTAAACGGCTTTTGGAACGAGGCCGATTTCATGCGCCAAAGAACGCGGCAAAGTATATGTACTACGTTGCGGACTTCGTTCTCGGGCAAATTTCGTATTTCAAGGTATGTCATACCGGCGGGATCGTCATCTTTGACCGATATCATTTCGATAACATCATCTATCCTGAACGCTTTGGCTTCAACGTCAACAAGCGACTGATGCGACTGATTGACAGAGTGCTTGTACCACAACCCGATGTCTTGTTCTACTTCACCGCCAACACCGAGACATTGTTTGAGCGGAAGCGGGAAATTGATATTGATGAGATCAACCAGCAAAAGGGCTTGTACGAGAGCGAAATCAAACGGCGAACCGATGTTGTCGTCGTTCAGACTGACGGCACATTCGACGACAGCATCCAAGAAGTGCTGCTGAACTGCTTTGCGGTAATGAATCGCCGGTATCAGTAAATGGCAACAGATTTCGATGGCCGGCATTCGTTCGTCGCCCTGTTAATGAGCGGCCGACGCAGTTCCATATACTACACGGAACAACTTGCTGCGAATGCTGGTGAAATCGTAGAAGCGTGGCGTCGCCAGGGATACGAAGTGCGACAGTGGTCGCGAGAAGAGACGGACGAAGAATGGATCTTTTTCCGCAAAAGCCGGCTTGGCTCACCATCGCGCAACGACTGTACGGAAGAATATGTTATCGTCCCACACTTACAAAATCCACGCTGGATAATACGAAACAACCCGAGAACAATCGCAAAACACGGACCAATAATAAAACCGACCTCCCTTGCCGCCAAGCTTGCATGGAGTGTTGCGAAAGCGCTTAACACGATTGGGTTATTTACTTTTATTTTTCCGTATCGAATTGTTGCGCACAACACCCGCATGGGGAATGGCTTCTTCGAAATGGCCGAATGCGAAGCAGAAATCATGTACACGGGAGCGCCCGGCGAATATCAAAAGTTTACGATTCAATACAATGACGACAACCACCGCGCGCGATATTTCCTCAAAGTGTCCGAAAAAGATGGCGGAATCGAGGGCCTAAAGCACGAAATAGCGGCACTGAAGCAAATTGAAGTGATGAATGGCGCTGAGCACATCGAAGTCCCTCAAGCGGTCCGGACAGTCAGTCATGAGGGCTTTTTTGGGTTCGTTCAGAAAAGCATCTTACAGTCCGAACGAACACAGGCGACATTTCTACCTGAGGACATTTCATTTCTGGCAGAGATGTACGGCCGTTTCGAAATGACCGAAATACGGGTTGAAGACTACCTGAAAGAAATCCAGTTCGACGCTTCCAATGTCCAAATGGCGCAATTCAGGGGCCTACTACGACAAGCGTTTAGCGAATCGGTGCTCTTGGCTGCCAGTCATGGGGATTACATTCCTTGGAACAGGTTTATCGCTGGTCACATAGTGAAGGTCATCGATTGGGAGACTTTCGGTTTTCGGCCATTATTCTATGACATCGTCTACTTTTGCATTCATAAGGCGATATTGATCGACAAGTCACCCGTTTCAAGCGCAATTGCACAGAGCCGTCTGTGGATTTCCGAGGCAAGGAAGAAAATCAAGGAGCCTAGGCTTGATGACCTTGGCACAGAAATTGATGTATATCTGCGGCTTTGCCTTTTCGAAATGATTGTGCACTATAGTCGAAACCAAAATGAGGGCGATCGCGTGCTATTAGCTGCTCTGAGTGAAGCCATGGATCAAGTGTAGTATATCAAGCGACTTGATCGACTCGATGAAGTCACATTTCGGCTAGAGGACTCGGCTCTCTGACTCCTACTTGCTTTCGTTTTCGGTTGAATTATGTTCTTTCACCTACTATGAAAATTGATTTCTTTATCGCCGGCTTTCAAAAAGCGGCAACGACTAAATTAAAGGATCTTATTGCTCGCAACAGCCATGTCTGCATGCATCAGATCGAAGAGATGACCCATTTCATAGATGAGGAATACACGGACACAGGTGAAGAATTCTTCTTCGGATATTACGACAATTTGGCCGAAAACAAAATCATCGGCGCAAAGAACGTAAGTATGGCTGTGAGCGAGAATTCCGTAAAGAGGCTGGTGCAGCACAACCCACAATGCAAAATAATACTGGTTCTGAGAGATCCCATAGTACGCGCATATTCTGCCTATTGGTACTGCAGGCGGATGGGGTGGGAAACCGCTGACTCCTTCGAAAGTGCTTTAAAAAAGGAGTCAAGTCAGTATCCCGCCGGGATTATCCGCCGAAGCTGCGACTATTTGGGGCAGAGTTATTATGCAAAGCATATAACAATGCTCCAGAACCACTTTCCGAAAGAGCAAATAAAGACTTATGTTCTTGAAGAAGATTTTCGGAACATGGACACCCTTAACGAAGACTTGTGTTCATTTCTCGAAACGCCGGTCGAGTACTTCAGTGATGATGTGAACCGAAAAAGCGTCAATGGGGCGGCAATGCCAAGGTTTGGCGTGATTGCGCGGGCATTGAGAAGCAAGAGTCCGCTTGCAACTTCCGTCAAGAAGATTGCGCCGGATGCCGTTATACGAAAGGTTAAACTTGCGAAAGAGTATATTATTAAACTGAATGAGCGAGCGTTCCGCCCGCCAATAATCACGCAAGAGCAATATGAGCGACTGAATACCCTTTTCAAGGAACGCAACAAAGAACTCGAAAAACTGTTGGGCCGCAGCCTTGCCGTTTGGAAATTCAGTGAAAACGGCAGGGATGCTTCTTAAGCATGGCATTGTTCAATCGTCTGTCTAACATAGGTAAGTCGAACAGTCGCGGTTTGCTATGGGAGTCTGGCATCGCATTCTTTGTTCGGGGGCTGGGAGCGACTGCGGCGTTCCTCATGAGCTTGGTCGTGACGAATTCGCTGCCGCAAGCGGAGGCGGGATATTTTTTTCTTGGGCTAGCCATTACAGCCATGCTGGCGCCGGTGCTGTTATTTGGGACGTACACTGCCGGACTCCGTTTTATCGCCGGCTTCGCCGCCGAAAATGATTGGGCGCAGGTGCGCTGCATTGCACGCACAACGTGGCTATGGGGCGGGTTGAGTTTGCTGGTTGCCAGTAGCGTGCTCTGGGTATCCGCACCGGTCCTTAGCCAAGAGGTATTTGGCAAGCCACCGCTTGCGGAGGTATTGCGGGTTATGGCGTTCTCCTTGATCTTCATAGGGGGCGGGTTCTTGTTAGCATATCAACTGCAAGCGATCCGCAAAGTTCCGCAGTCCATCGTGGTCTTGTCGATCGGCGTACCTGTCGGGGTAGCGGGAGGCACTTGGGCCTTGGAAGTATCGACAGCCGTCGACGCGAGCGTACTCCATGCGTGGTTTGGCGCACTCACCCTTATGATTGCATTCTATTGGTGGCATCAAGCTGTTCCCCGAGCGGCTAAGACAGATTGTGACAAGGCCGCGTTAAGGAGCAGCTGTGCTCCACTGGGAGTGTTGGGCATCATGACCGCAATGGCACTTTGGGGCAGCCAGCTCGTTGCTGGCGCGTGGGTTAGCGCGGAAGATGTGGCAAAACTGGCGGTTGCACAGCGTACGGCAAACTTGGTTAGCTTTATCCTAATTGCCGTCAACCTAGTGGTAGCCCCTAGGTTCGCAGCTTTGTATAAACAAGGGAAAATTATCGAACTGCGCAGGCTAGCTCTGCGTTCCGTTCGAATCGTTTCGTTGTGCGCGACGCCATTCGTGCTGGTCCTGTTTGTTTTTCCAGAGCGCGTTATGAGCCTATTCGGAGAGGAGTTCAGCAGCGCTGGAACTCTGTTAGTGATTTTGACGATTGGGCAAGTCGTCAATGTTGCCACCGGTTCGGTAGGTTTTCTCTTGACGATGAGCGGACACGAGCGGGATATGCGGAACGTGGTTTTGTTGGCAGGTCCGTTTTCTTTGGCCGCAGCAATCGCACTGACGCCCCAATTTGGGGTAACTGGCGCCGCCATTGCGACAGCATTGGGAATTTCAGTTCAGAATCTTGGTGCGGTTTGGTTGGTGCGAAAGCGCTTAGGTTTTAATGCATTGGCGATGTGGCAGCGAATATAGATGCCTATGCCGCCAGACTATCCCAACTGCTTTGTTTCGGAGAAAACGACTTTTACCGGCTGCAAGCTCAATTCAACACCCAGACTCAAAAGCACTTTATCCTTTGGCGGTGCTACTGCCAGTTGTTGGTAAGCGCTTTGACGAGCGCCGGACCGAACACGCTAACACGGTGCGGAAGCAGTTCGAATACGACCGCTATACGGCTAGAATTGGTCGATCTGGTTCGATATCAAGGTGATTTCATTGATCATCTTCAAAGGGTTCATCGGCAGAAAAGTTCTATTGAAGAACCGGAAAATCCTTAGGCCGGCCAGGACAAGGGAAGAAGCCGCGGGCGAGAACGAGCCCGACGACCACGGAGAGGGTCAGCCACGCAATCAACACGGATGAGATTGAGAGAAACATGTTTTGGTCCTCCATCGCTGCCTAAAAACGAGGCTAAACCGCCAGGCAGCTCGTTGCCATTATCAGTCCGCTGTTTTATGCGCGGGTTCACACTTTGGAAATAGTTATGAAGGTTCTTGTTGTAGGTGGTGCCGGGTATATCGGCTCCCATATGGTCAAGGCTCTGCTTGGGGCGGGGTATCAGGTCGCGGTTCTGGATAACCTCTCCACCGGGTATGCCGATGCGGTTATCGGAGTAGAGCTCATCGAAGGGGATCTAGCCGACCAGGCGTTCGTTCGTGGCGTACTGGCCGACGGCTTCGAAGCGGTGATGCATTTCGCCTCCTATATCCAGGTGGGGGAATCGGTCCACCAACCCGCCAAGTACTACCGTAACAACGTGGTACATACCCAGAATCTCCTGGACGCTATGGTGGAGTGCGGGGTACGGAGGCTGGTGTTCTCCTCAACGGCGGCCATCTTCGGCGAGCCGGTTCAGGTTCCCATTGATGAGGACCATCCCAAGGCACCAACCAACCCCTATGGCCGGACAAAGTGGATGGTGGAGCAGATGCTTGGAGATTACGACCGAGCCTATGGGCTCAAGTCGGCCTGCCTACGCTATTTCAACGCCGCCGGGGCCGACCCCGAAGGCCAGCTTGGGGAACGGCACGACCCCGAAACCCACCTTATTCCGCTGATCTTGCAGGCCGCCTCCGGGCGCCGCCCCGCCATCTCCGTGTTTGGAACCGACTACGACACCCCGGATGGGACCTGTATTCGGGACTACATCCATGTCTCGGACCTCTGCGATGCCCACCTCCTGGCGCTGGATTGGCTTCAAGCCGGAGAGAAAAGTGCGGCGTTCAACTTGGGCAATGGGCAGGGTTTCTCTGTCAACGAGGTCATCGAGGCGTCCCGGCGAGCCACCGGCAAGGAGATCCCGGTTACCTATGCGCCCCGGCGCGAGGGTGACCCCGCCCGGCTTGTGGCAGATTCCACCAAGATCATGCGTGAGCTTGGGTGGCGGCCAAGGTTCGGTGACCTGGATTCAATCGTGAAGCACGCTTGGCAGTGGGAGTTGCGGCATTCGGAGTGGGGCAAGGGTTAGGGCTAGTGCTCGTATACCTGCACGAACTCGACCCTTGCGCCAACGGCCGACTTCAATTTTTCCGGTAAGCGGGAATCACAGGTTGATGTCGTGACGACGGTGATATCACCGGGCGCAGGCTTAGGAGGCGTCTGGGACCAAAGAACACCCGGGCAACGAGCACACCCGCCGGCACGGATATCGCGACCCAGAGGAGGAACACGCCAATAATCCATGCCATGGGCACCATCCGTAGTGAAGCGTTCCATAGAAGATAGATGTTGTTTTCAGCATCTGCCAATCGGCAAAAATCTGTTGCCCTCGAGCCAGCCCAGTGACCCGGTCCGGCACCGCTGGTTAGCCGTTTTGCTAAACTCGCAGCCATGAGCCCTGCGAGAAAGCGAATCAAACATGGACCGATCAGCGCCGTACTTCTGTGGTGTTCATCTCCTCCTTTTACTTCTGTTGCTGGCGCCGGCGGGCGTGATCGCCGGCCTGCGCATCGATTTCTCCCAGTTCAATCCTGTTATTGAGCGTTCATTTGGCCGTGGGGGGCTGCCCACTGCTTGGCGGTGGCAGGAGACCCTTGAGGGCAATCGCGGTCGAGGCGCCCTCCCCGCCGGCCACGGTGTCAACGCCTTCATCCACGATACGGTCGCGTACCGGGCCGATCAGGAACTGTATGGCGCCCACGATTATTGGGCAACGCCGTCGGAGACGCTCGGCCATCGGCTTGGCGACTGCGAGGATTATGCGATTCTGGCGTATATCAGCTTGCGGCATGTCGGGATCAGTGACGATAAGCTGCGGTTGATCTATGTCAAAGCCGATACGGTGATCGATAACGAGCCGATCCGCGGGGCGCATATGGTTCTTGGTTACTACCCTACTCCCGATTCGGAGCCGCGGATTATCGATAGTCTCATTGAGGAGATTTTGCCGGCCTCGCAGCGGCCGGATTTGAAACCGGTGTTCAGTTTCAATGCCACGGGTTTGTATGTGGGTGGTACGTCGGGGTCGAATCAGGGGCTGTCGCGGTGGCGGGATTTGATTGAGCGGTTGCGGCGGGAGGGGATTGAGTTAGAGGCGGTGAGGGGATAACAAAGCCGTAGGATGTGGTGAGGAACGAACCGCATCGTTTTTGCGGGGAATGGGGGGCGCGAGTGATGCGGTTCGCGGGCTCACCACATCCTACGGGAGTTACAGGAGTTGAGAGGGCGCGCGGTGTCTTTGTATAAGCGGTGGTGGGTTGCGGTGGTGCTGGCGATGGGGGTGTTCTTCATCGGGGGGGTTGCTGTTAGTACCTCTGTTGCGCGGGACTACTTTCAGGCCCAGCTGCGGGAGAAGAATGCCGATGCTGCGCAGGCGTTGGCGCTGACTTTGAGTCAGGTCGGGGGGGACCCGGTTCAGGTTGAGTTGGTGATTGCGGCGCAGTTCGATACGGGGCATTACCGGTCGATTCGGCTGTTGGGTCCGGACGGTCGGGTGCTTCAGGACAAGCGCATGCCGGAACAGGCCGTTAGTACGGTGCCGGGGTGGGCGGCGGATTTTGTGGCGCTCGAGGTGCCGGAGGGGACGGCGTTCGTGTCCGACGGCTGGCGCCAGTACGGGACGCTCCATCTCTCCAGCCATACGGTTCAGGCGGAGGCGGCCCTTTGGCGCACCATTCAACAAATTTTTTGGGTGTTTTCCGGGCTGGCGCTGCTGATCGGTGGGGTGGGAACCTTGATTGTGAGGGCTCTGCTTCGGTCACTGGAGGAGGTGATCCGTCAGGTAGAGGCTGTCGGATACCGGCGGTTTGCCATCCTGCCCGAGCCGCGCAATACCGAACTTGCGGGGTTGGTGCGGGCCGTGAATACCACGTCCGAGCAGCTGCGGGTGCTTTTTGCAGCGGAGCGCGAGGAGCTCGAGCGGGTGGAGTCACGGGCTCAGCATGACCCGCTGACCGGGCTGGCGAACCATGAGTTCTTTATGGATCAGCTCGATTCTTTGCTGGCCAGCGATGAGGAGGGCCATCGGCACAGCCTGTTCATGGTCCGGGTCTCGAATGTGACCGATTTGAATCGCGGAATGGGCTGGGACCGGACGGATGCCGTGTTGCTGGCGGTGGCCGAAACCCTCAGGGAGGTGAATAACGCGGTACGCGACTTCTATTCGGATAGCTTCCTGGGCCGGTTGAATGGCAGTGATTTCGCCTGGGTGTTGACCGAATCGGACGACATCGAAACGGTTTGCAGCGAACTGACGCGCCGGCTCAAGGAAGCGGCCCTTGGGGCCAGTGCGGATGGTCACGTTGTCATTCCCCACGCGGGGTGCCGTTTTTCCGGTCGGGACTCGCGGGGCGAGATTCTCGTTCGTCTGGATGGACAGCTCGCCGCCGCCGAGGCCACCGAAGAGACCGGCTGCGTGCTCTTTGAGGACGACCAGGCCGACTCGAGCGGGTTCGCCAGCGCCGCCGAGTGGCAAGAGGGTCTCTCGGAGGCCCTTGCCGATGAAGGGGTTAGCGCCCGCCTCTACCCATTCCTGACCGGCTCGGGCAAACTACTCCATTTTGAGGCGACCATGGGGCTGCGCCTTCGGGGCGAGGTGCGCCCGGCGGGCTATTTCCTGCCCTGGGCGAGAAGGCTCGGCCTTTTGCCGGAGCTCGACGTCGAGTTGGTGAAATATGTGCTCGGTCACTGCATGGAGGAGAGCGCGCGGATAGCCGTCAATCTCTCGGCTGCGACCTTGAACAGTCCGAAGCACCTGTTCGAGATCCTCAGGCTGCTGCGCGAGCGCCCCGAGTTGGCCGGAAATTTGGCATTTGAGGTCACCGAGAAGGCATTGACGCGCAACCGGGAAGTTTTCTCCAACTTCTGCCGCGAGGCGAAGTCGCTCGACACGCAGCTTGGCGTCGACAGCGTGGGTGAGGCACTCAGCTCCATCGGCACCGTGCACGAGTACGGGCTGGACTATATAAAGCTCGACCGCGCCTATACCCACGGGATCCGGCAGAAGCCTCAGAACCGCCGGTTCCTGGAAAGGCTGGTGCCTCTGTATCACGCGCTTGGTATTCAGGTGATCGCGCAGAACGTCATGGACCGCGGGGACATCGAGGTGTTGGAGAAACTCGGGATTGATGCGATGTCCGGGGCGGCTTTCGCGCAAAGCCGGCGCGCGGGAACGGAAGAGAAAGGGTGACTACTCGCACCCTCTGTCATTCCCGCGCAGGCGGGAATCCAGGGAACGGTCACTGGATCCCCGCCTTCGCGGGGAAGACGGATGGCCTTTATTGCGCGGCACATCAAGAGCGTACCCGGGCGAGCATACTCGCCCCCTCTGTCATTCCCGCCCCCGATAAAAAAATTCGAGGGCAGGCTTCGGCGGGAATCCAGGGGAACGGTCAGTGGATTTCCGCCTTCGCGGGGAAGACGGATGCCTTGTGTCGGCGCGGGACATCGAGAGCGTGCGCGGGCGAGCAGTTACGAGAAAGGTTAAGTAGTCAGTGAATTACGACGATTCTTTGGCGCAGACGCGCCTCGGGCGCGGGCTCGCGCTGTCACTGTTGGTGCTATTGGTGTGGGCGCCGCTGCCGTTGGGCAGTAATCGGGATTGGTCCGCCTCGCTGTTGATCCTGCTGATTGGAGTGCTGGGCCTGGTCTGGGCCGTCGCGCTGTTCCGCCATCCTTCCAGGAGCGCCGCCCTGCCGGCAGGCCTCGTCATGCTCGGGCTGCTGCTGCTGACCCAGGTCTGGGTGGCGGTGCAGTGGCTGTTCGGATTGAGTGCGGATCCGGGTAGGACCTTCCATTATTTGATGTTGGGCAACGCCTATGCCCTGCTCTTCATCATGATTGTTTCGCTGTTCCACTCCCGGCGACGGCTGACGCTGCTGTTGGCCGTGCTGGTGGCCAGCGGAACCTTCCAGGCGTTCTTCGGCTCGCTGATGGTGTTGTCGGGGGTCGAATGGCTGTTGGGGATGCCCAAGGAATTTTACCGTGGCGTGGCCACCGGCACCTACGTCAATCGCAATCACTTGGCCGGCTATCTGGAAATGAGTCTGGCCTGCGGGATCGGGCTGCTGCTGGCCCTGCGGGACGGTAAGCCGTTTCGTTGGCGCGAGGTGATCGAACTGCTTTTGGGGCCTAAGGCGCGCTTGCGGATCGCCTTGGTGATCATGGTGATCGGCCTGGTGATGACCCACTCCCGCGGCGGCAATGCGGCGTTTTTTACGGGCCTGGTCATCGTGGGTTCCTTCTTTGTGCTGCGCACGAAGGAGCACCGCATGCGCAACAGTTTGATTTTGATCAGCATTATCGCCATCGATATCCTTGTGATCGGTCACTACTTCGGCCTGGAGCGTTTGAAGGATCGCCTGACCAATACCGAGGTGAGCGTCTCCCACAGCGAGAGCGGTGAACTCGTTTTCAACGTCAACGACCTGCGCGGTAAGGCCTTCACCAATTCGATTCCCATGGCCAAGGAGAAACCATTCGTCGGGTACGGGGCAGGTTCTTTTGAGGTAGTGTTCATCGGCCATACCGGCCCCAATTTCAACCTCCGTTTCAACCACGCGCACAACGACTACCTCCAGTTTTGGATCGAGTACGGGGTCATCGGGGTGTTGCCGTTGGCGCTGTTCGTGCTGCTGG
This sequence comes from Gammaproteobacteria bacterium, assembly GCA_041685045.1. Classification (GTDB taxonomy): domain Bacteria; phylum Pseudomonadota; class Gammaproteobacteria; order Thiohalomonadales; family Thiohalomonadaceae; genus Thiohalomonas. The sequence goes on along the minus strand of JAWLGP010000008.1, from coordinate 25,022 downwards.
CGTTCTACCATTCGGTGCGGGCGCTGATGTCGCGGGATCCGTTCAAGAACGGCATCGGCTTTGGTTCGGCAATGGGGATTATTGCCATTTTGATCCACTCCGGGACGGACTTTAATCTGCAGATCCCGGCCAATGCCGCCACGTTTGTGGCTTTGTGTGCGATTGCGGTGCTTGGGGGGAAGTATTCGAGGTCTGGCCGCGCATGATGCGGTTCGCATGACTCACCGTAGGATGGGCAAAGGAGCGAGAGCGACGTGCCCATCAACCGGCCTTTGATGGGCACGCTTCGCTTTGCCCATCCTACGGTTTCGGAAAATCGGGGTTTGCGGCAGCAAGTAGGATGGGCAAAGGAGCGGGAGCGACGTGCCCATCAACCGGCCTTCGATGGGCACGCTTCGCTTTGCCCATCCTACGGTTTCGGAAATCGGGGTTTGCGGCAGCAAGTAGGATGGGCAAAGGAGCGGGAGCGACGTGCCCATCAACCGGCCTTCGATGGGCACGCTTCGCTTTGCCCATCCTA
>JAWLGP010000008.1:21122-24402 GCA_041685045.1 Gammaproteobacteria bacterium | reverse complement strand
CGGTTTCGGAAATCGGCGTTCACGGCAGCAAGTAGGATGGGCAAAGGAGCGAGAGCGACGTGCCCATCAACCGGTCTTCGATGGGCACGCTTCGCTTTGCCCATCCTACGGTTTCGGAAATCGGGGTTCACGGTAGGTAACACATTATTTGGTTTGCCAGTTTTTTGCTGGTTGGCTTTGTGCAGGAAAGTGACTTGGGGAAGGAAAAAAAATGAAGAAGGTCAGTTCGAACGTGGTTTGGCACGAACAGTCGGTAAACCGCGAACGTCGGCAGGTGCTGAACGGGCATAAAGGGGCGGTGGTCTGGTTTACCGGCCTGTCTGGAGCCGGTAAATCGACGGTGGCTCACGCGGTGGAGGAGCGGTTGCACCAGCTTGGGTGCCGTACCTACGTTTTGGATGGCGACAACGTCCGGCACGGGCTCTGTGGCGATTTGGGTTTTTCCGTGGAAGACCGCCACGAGAATATCCGCCGCATCAGTGAGGCCGCCCGGCTGTTCGTGGATGCCGGCATCATCGTGCTGACTGCGTTCATCTCGCCGCTGCGGAATGACCGTGACCGCGCCCGTAAGTTGCTGGGGGATGACTTCTTCGAGGTCTACTGCGCATGCCCTATCTATGAGTGTGAACGCCGTGATGTCAAAGGACTCTATAAGAAGGCCCGTGCCGGGGAGATTCAGGACTTCACCGGGATCTCGTCGCCCTACGAGGCGCCGCTGAATCCCGAACTGGAAGTTGATACCTCCGAGTTGACGCTGGAGGAGAGTGTCGATGCCGTGTTGCGGGTGTTGGAACGGGATGGGGTGTTGAGCCTGCAGGCTTCTGTGGCAAAGGCGGCGGTTTGAGCGACGAGCGTCGGGTTACGCTGCGCTAACCCGACATGCTTTTGCCCATCCGCCCCGGGACGTAGGGTGTGGTGAGGGACGAACCGCACCGGTGTGGCGCATTCGCGGAAGATGCAGCTCGCAGCCAAGGTAGGTCGGGTTAGCCCGCCAGGGCGTAACCCGACATGCGGCGACGACCCGACGATTGAATTGGCGCAAGGGCAGTTGCGATATATAGTGACGTCATCAGATTGCGCTACCAGGAACGGATGGGCCGGGAGTGGGATGAGTGAAGGCGCCGGGTTGAAGCTGGAAGAACCCGAACAGTACGAAAGCGTTCTAATGAAAAATGGTAACTGCTCGCTCGGGTACGTTCTCGATGTCCCTCGCGATAAAGGGCATCCGTTTTCCCCGCGAAGGAGGGGATCCATTGACCGTTCCCTGGATTCCCGCCTGCGCGGGAATGACGGAGGGGGGCGAGTAGTTACGGGAAAAATGTAGGATGGGCAAAGGAGCGAAGCGACGTGCCCATCGGATGCCACCGTTTGATGGGCACGCTGCGCTTTGCCCATCCTACGCCAACACTAAACAGCGAAGTGGCTGAGTTGGCCGTCGCCATTCGCAGGGACTCAAAAATCCGTCTGCCGGATGCGATCATTTGGGCCAGCGCGAAGAGCGAAGATGCTCTTCTGGTTAGCCGCAATTCGAAGGATTTCCCCCCCGAGGCACCCGACGTCCGGATGCCCTATCTCGTTTGAAGCCATGAACCAAGTCGAAACCCTAATCCACGCCCGTTGGGTCGTGCCGGTCGAGCCGGACGGCGTTCTGGAACACTACTCCCTGGCCATCGACGGGGGGCGGATTGTCGACCTGCTGCCGACCGATCAGGCCAAGGCCGAGTACCGGGCGGGGAATGAGATCGACCTGCCGGGCCACGTGCTGATCCCCGGCCTCATCAATGCCCATACCCACGCGGGCATGGCGCTGATGCGGGGGCTGGCCGACGACCGTCCGCTGTTGACCTGGCTCAACGAGCACATCTGGCCCGCCGAAGGGCGTTGGGTGGGGGCGGAATTCGTGCGTGATGGCTCCCTGTTGGCGATGGCGGAGATGCTGCGCGGCGGAATCACCTGTTTCAACGACATGTATTTCTTCCCCGACGAGGTGGCCCGGCAGGCGGAAAGCGTTGGTATGCGGGCGGTGGTCGGCTTGATCGTCATTGACTTCCCCACCGCCTGGGCGCAGAACGCCGACGAGTACCTGCACAAGGGGCTGGAAGTCCACGACAGTCTGCGCAACCACCCTCTGATTACCACTGCCTTCGCCCCCCACGCGCCTTACACGGTCTCCGATGGGCCGCTGGAGAAGGTGGCGATGTATGCCGAGGAGTTGGATGTCCCGATCCATATCCACGTGCACGAGACGGCCGACGAGGTGGCGCAGTCGATTGAGACTCACGGGGTACGCCCGATCGCCCGCCTGGAACGCCTCGGGCTGGTCTCCCCGCGCCTGCTGGCCGTGCACATGACGCAGTTGGAGCCCGCGGAGATCGAACTGTTCGCCCGCAGCGGCGCCCATGTGGCCCACTGTCCGGAGTCGAACCTGAAGCTGGCGAGCGGTTTCTGCCCGGTGGCCCGGCTGCACGAGTCCGAGGTCAATGTGGCCCTCGGCACCGACGGTGCCGCCAGCAACAATGACCTGGACATGTTCGGTGAGATGCGCACCGCGGCCCTGCTGGCCAAGGGGGTTTCCGGTGACGCCAGCGCCCTCCCCGCCGCCGCGGCGCTGCGGATGGCGACACTCGACGGTGCCCGTGCCCTGGGAATCGACGACGTGACCGGCTCCCTGGTCCCCGGCAAGGCCGCCGACGTGGTGGCGGTCCGCCTCGACGATATCGAGACCAGCCCTGTGTACCACCCCCTGTCCCAGCTGGTCTACGCCAGCGGCCGCGACAAGGTCACCGACGTCTGGGTGGCCGGTCGGCATGTGGTGAAGGATCGGGAGTTGGCCACAATTGACCGGGAGCGGTTGCTGGCGCGCACAGCGGAATGGCGGGCGAAGTTGGGGCAGTTTCACAAGAGCCAGTAGGGTGTGGTGAGGAACGAACCGCACCGATAGCCTGCAAGCGCCGCAAACGATGCGGTTCGCAAGCTCACCACATCCTACGAATCCCGTAGGGTGCGGTGAGGAACGAACCGCACCGATAGCCTGCAAGCGCCGCAAACGATGCGGTTCGCAGGCTCACCACATCCTACGAATCCCGTAGGGTGCGGTGAGGAACGAACCGCACCGATAGCCTGCAAGCGCCGCAAACGATGCGGTTCGCAAGCTCACCACATCCTACGAATCCCGTAGGGCGCGGTGAGGAACGAACCGCACCGATAGCCTGCAAGCGCCGCAAACGATGCGGTTCGCAGGCTCACCACATCCTACGAATCCCGTAGGGTGCGGTGAGGA
>JAWLGP010000008.1:10453-21022 GCA_041685045.1 Gammaproteobacteria bacterium | reverse complement strand
ACGAACCGCACCGATAGCCTGCAAGCGCCGCAAACGATGCGGTTCGCAAGCTCACCACATCCTACGAATCCTGTAGGGTGTGGTGAGGAACGAACCGCACCGATAGCCTGCAAGCGCCGCAAACGATGCGGTTCGCAGGCTCACCACATCCTCTACGAATCCCGTAGGGTGTGGTGAGGAACGAACCGCACCGATAGCCTGCAAGCGCCGCAAACGATGCGGTTCGCAGGCTCACCACATCCTACGAATCCCGTAGATCCGTAGGGTGTGGTGACGACTGCATGGATGCAGGAGGTAGAGCAACGCAGGGAGCAGTTGCCGAGGCACGAACCGCACCGGGGCGCCCGGCCGGGAGATTCCGGAAAATGCCGGGAGCGACGAGAAAACGGCCAAATCCCCCCCAACCCGGTTTTTTCCTCTAAAATCCTCCGCGTCTCTGCGCCTCTGCGGCAGGTTTTCAACTAACGGCGAGACCCGATGAACGAACAAGCACACAACGTCGACCCTAACGAACTGCGGAAATTCGAGGAGCTGGCCTCGCGCTGGTGGGACCCGTACAGCGAATTCAAGCCGCTGCACGATATCAACCCGTTGCGGCTGGACTACGTGGATGAGCGGGTCGGGCTGGCGGGCAAGAAGGTGCTGGACGTCGGCTGCGGCGGCGGCATTCTTTCCGAGTCCATGGCGGCACGCGGCGCCGAGGTGACCGGCATCGACATGGGCGAGGCGCCGCTTTCGGTGGCGCGCCTGCATCAGCTCGAGTCCGGGGTGAAGGTCGACTACCGGCGCATCACGGTGGAGGCGTTGGCCGAGGAGATGCCGGGGGCGTTCGACGCGGTCACCTGCATGGAGATGCTGGAGCACGTGCCGGACCCCTCCTCCGTCGTCGCCGCCTGTGCGCGGCTGGTGAAGCCGGGTGGGAAGGTGTTCTTCTCGACCCTGAACCGCAACCCGAAGTCCTATCTGCTGGCGATCATCGGCGCCGAATACGTGCTGCGGCTGCTGCCGAAGGGCACCCATGACTTTTCCAAGTTCATCCGCCCGTCGGAACTGGAGAGCTGGGCCCGCGCCGGCGGGCTGCGCGTCAGTGAAATCATCGGAATGAGCTATAACCCGCTCACCCAGGTGTACCGCCTGGGCCGCGATATTGATGTGAATTATCTGGTGGCCTGCGAGCGGGCGGCGGCCTGACGATAGGGTTGCCCCCGCAGACACAACCGGCTCGATCCCTTGTAGGAGGGCCGTCCCCGGCGCGATTTCGACGGCTTCAGCCGCCGAGAAAACAACCGGCGCTGCGCGCCGAAATCGCGGCGGGGACGCCCCTCCTACAATCAGTGCCTCCGTTTGCTTTCCGATCACGACACGAAACCCGTGCCGGGGGGGATCCCATCAAACAAGACTCCCGGAGCCTGCCCAGAGCTTGTGGGAGGGCCGTCCCCGGCGCGATTCGGCGGCGTCAACCGCCAAAAACAACCGGCGCTGCGCGCCGGAATCGCGGCGGGGACGCCCCTCCTACAATCAGTGCCTCCGTTTGCTTTCCGATCACGGCACGAAACCCGTGCCGGGGGGCTCCTATCAAACAAGACTCCCGGAGCCTGCCCAGAGCTTGTGGGAGGGCCGTACCCCCTGCGGGGCATAAATCCCCGGCGCGATTCGGCGGCGCCAACCGCCAAAAACAACCGGCGCTGCGCGCCGGAATCGCGGCGGGGACGCCCCTCCTACAATCCGTGCCTCCGTTTGCTAGGCGAGAAACCCGTGCCGGGGGGCTCCTATCAAACAAGACTCCCGGAGCCTGCCCAGAGCTTGTGGGAGGGCCGTACCCCCTGCGGGGCATAAATCCCCGGCGCGATTCGGCGGCGCAGCCGCCAAAAACAACCGGCGCTGTGCGCCGGAATCGCGGCGGGGACGCCCCTCCTACAATCAGTGCCTCCGTTTGCTTTCCGATCACGGCGCGAAACCCGTGCCGGGGGGCTCCTATTAAACAATACTCCCGGAGCCTGCCCAGAGCTTGTGGGAGGGCCGTGCCCGGCGCGATTCGGCGGCGCGTTAGCCGCCCCCCCCCAAAAAAAAATCGGCGCTCCCACAGGGCCTTCGGGGCCGCACCTCCCAACATCGGAACTCCTTCAGCCCAACGATTGAAGCACCCCACCAACCTGAGCCCCGAGTGCGGCCCTCCTACAATCCGTGCCTCGGTTTGCTTTCCGATCACGGCGCGAAACCCGTGCCGGGGGGCTCCTATTGGCGCCAAAATAATCGGCACTGCGCGCCTGAATCGCGCCGAGACGGCGCTCCTACAGGGGGCTTAATCGAGCCCGAAGGCTCATACTGCCCTCGCCTCATTCAGCACGTCCATTTTCCACCTGTCCGGCAACGCCCCAGGCGTTAGTACATCGACTTCTACACCAAGTAGTTCCGTCAGCTCCGCTCGGATTGCTCCAATATCGAAGAGCGAGGTTTCCTCGGTGGTGTCGATGAGGATGTCCAGATCGCTCTTATCGGTGTCCTGCCCATGGAGCACTGAACCGAAGACGCGCGCATTCTTGGCGTGGTGACGCTCGACAATCTGCCGAATGGCCTGCCGGTGCTGTTGAAGGGCAATGGACGGTTTCATGCGCGGAACCCGGTTGATGCTCGACCAACCGACTGTAGCCCATGGCACCAGTGCCCAGCAATCACATCATACGGCCTGCGAACCGCACTGTCTGCGGCTCGCAGGCCTTCCGAAGGCTTGCTAGTAAATCACCTCTTTCCCTTCTGAATCCGCTTGTGCGGCACGACTTTCAGGAAACCGGTGCCTTCGAAGGCGGTACCGTCGGTCAGTTTGCCTCTCAGGGTCGCTTCCTCTACTGCAGGGTCCGTGATCGCAACCTGGTTGTTGAAGTGACAGACGCGGTCGACGCGGCCGTCACCGTTGATGTCGCTGCCAGTCCAGTCGCATTTATGTAGGCTCGCTTCGCTGCCGTTCGAGCCGAAGGTCAGCGATTCGGAGTCGATGCTCATGACATCGAAACCGGGTCCCCCCAGGATTGCGACCGGGATCTTGCCCTTGCTCTTGGGGTTGATCGGTGCCAGCGCTTCGCTGCCCGGTTTGATCGTGATCGCCACCTGTTTGGTCTTGTTGGTCACGCGGGAAATCACCAGCTGGTAATCCCCCACGGCGCCTTCGCCCGGCGAAACATCGCCGCCGTCAAGAAACAGGCGCGGCGAGTTGCTAACCCCAACGGTGTACCGCCCGGTCTGCGGAACCACGAAGTTCTCGATGCGGGAATCGGACGACCCCGTACTGCCGAGATCCGGCTCGGCGTCATCATTGGCGCGCAGAATATGGCCGTTCTCGTCAAACAATGCGATCACGGAATCAAAAGGAAACCGGCCTCCGAACCCTCCATCGATGTCCAGGGTCAACACCTCACCCGCATTGGCGGTGAAATGGAAAAAATCAAGATCACCTTCGTTTGGGCCTAATACGCCCCAGACCGTCAACTCTTCCGAGAACATCAGCCCCTGGGCCGAACTGAGTGGGTGGTTCGCCTCGATTTCCATCGCGATGATTTCGGCATTTGCCGCGCCGCTGCTGAGCGTGGCGGCCAAGGCGGCGATGAGAAGCTTGTGGGTACGTTTGAGCATGGCTGCACTCCATTCCGTTCTTATGTCGCCTTCTATTTACTGGATAGGTTTGCCGCGGATTGGGGAGCAACGCACAATTTAGCGAAAGTACACCCCGGCCCCGGCATGGTCGAAGCGCAAACTGTGAGCCGTTTGCCAATTTGTCGGCCCCAGCGATCGGGCGATAAGATGGGCCCCCTTAAAAAATCAACACCAGGCCACCATGGCGCTCACCACCGTATTGTTCGATTTGGACGGCACGCTCGCCGACACCGCGCCCGATCTGGCCGATGCCCTTAACGGCGTGCTGGTGGAACAGGGCCGGGAGCCGCTGCCGTTCGAGCGGATCCGCCCGGTGGTCTCCCATGGCGGGCTCGCGCTCATCCAGCTCGGCTTCGGGATGAATCCGGAGGACGACGGCTTCGCGCCGTTGCGGGAACGGCTGCTGGCCATCTACCGCGCCAACATCGCCCGCCGCACCCGCCTGTTTCCGGGCATGGCCGCGCTGCTTGAGGCGCTGGAAGCACAGGGCCTGAATTGGGGGGTCGTCACCAACAAGCCGGCATGGCTGACCGAACCGCTGCTGGAGGCGCTGGAGCTGCGCCATCGGGCCGCCGCCGTGGTCAGCGGCGACACCCTGCCGGAGCGCAAGCCGCACCCCGCCCCCATGCACCTCGCCTGCCGCGAGGCCGAGACGCCGCCTGCCGCCTGTATTTACGTGGGCGATGCCGCGCGCGATATCGAGGCCGGGCGGGCTGCGGGCATGCTTACCCTGGTGGCGCTGTGGGGCTATCTCGGCGAGCAGGACCGTCCCACCGATTGGGGCGCGGACGGGCTGGTGGAGACGCCCGAGGCGATCCTCGACTGGCTGGCGTCGCCGCTGGCGGGCTCCCTCGCACCGGTCTGACGCTATCCGCGGCCAAACGGGTGGGACCCCGGGGCCGGGAAGGATAAACTGTCGCCTTTCGCACCAGCGTTGGATTCTCCCCATGTCCATAACCTCCCTGCAGTTCGCCCTCGGCCTATTGGTGGCCGCCCTCGCCGGCGCCGCCGCCGTGCAGCTCTGGGCCCACCGCCGTATTGCGCAGCTGCGCGAAGACAAGGTCCGTCTGGAGGCGGCCCTCGAGGCCGAGCGGCGGGCGATGGTCGAGAAGACCAACACCTTCGAAAAGGCGCGGGAGCAGCTGGCCGACAGCTTTCGTGCCTTGGCCGCCGATGCCCTCAAGCACAACTCCGGCGAGTTTTTACGCCTGGCCGAGGAGAACCTGAAGAAGTTCCAGATCCAGGCACAGGGCGAGCTGGAGCAGCGCGAGAAGGCGGTGGAGAACCTGGTCAAGCCGATCCGGGAGGCGCTGGACAAGACCGAGCGCCAGATCCGCGATATCGAGAAGGAGCGCAAGGAGGCCTACGGCGCCCTCAACCGTCACCTGGAGACCATGGCCGAGTCCCAGCGGCTGCTCCAGGGCGAGACCCGTAACCTGGTGCAGGCGCTGCGCCGACCGGAGGTGCGCGGCCAGTGGGGTGAGATGACGCTGAAGCGGTTGGTCGAACTGGCCGGCATGGTCGAGTACTGCGACTTCCAGGAGCAGCCGCCCGTGCGCGATGCCGACGGCGCCATGCTGCGGCCCGACATGATCGTGCACATGCCCGACGGGCGCAGCATCGTGGTGGATGCCAAGACCCCGCTGGACGCCTATCTCTCGGCGGTGGAGGCCGGTAGCGACGACGAACGCGCCGCCCAGCTGCAGCGCCACGCGCGCAAGGTGCGCGAGCGGGTCAAGGAGCTGGCGGCCAAGGCCTACTGGCAGCAGTTCAAGGATGCCCCCGATTTTGTGGTGCTGTTCATCCCGGGCGAGCAGTTCCTCTCCTCCGCCCTCGATGTCGATCGCAAGCTGCTGGAGGACGCCCTGGCCAACAAGGTGATCCTGGCCACACCGACCAGCTTTGTCGCCCTGCTACGCGCGGTCGCCTTCGGCTGGCGCCAGGAGGCGCTGGCGGAAAATGCGGAGCAGATCCGTGAGCTTGGCGAAGAGATGTACAACCGGCTCGCCACCTTCGGTGACTATCTCTCCAAGCTGGGCAAGAGCCTCGACCAGAGCGTCGGTCACTTCAACAAGGCGGTCGGCTCATTCGACACGCGGGTACTGCCCGGCGCGCGCAAGTTCGGCGAGTTGGGGATCATGGCCAAGAAGGAGTTGCCCGAGCTGACGCAGATCGAAAAGACCACCCGGCAGGTGGCCGAAACCGCGGAAGAGAGCTAGGCCGGTGGAGCTGGCCGAGGCCTACCGGCGCTGTCGTGCGCTCGCGCACAGCCATTACGAGAATTTCCCGGTCGCCTCGGTGTTGCTGCCGCGGCGGCTGCGCGACCCCGTGGCGGCGGTCTATGCCTTCGCCCGCACCGCCGATGACCTGGCGGACGAAGGCGACGGGGACGAGGTCCAGCGTCTGGCCGAACTCGACGCCTACGGTGCCCGTTTGGAGGCGGCGCTCGGCGGTGAGCCGCCGGCGGATGATTTCATCTTCGTGGCGGTTGCCGATACGGTGCGCCGCTTCGACCTGCCCCCGGAGCTGTTCCGCGACCTGCTCTCCGCCTTTCGCCAGGACGTCACCCAGCGCCGCTACGCCGATTTCGCCCAGCTGCTCGACTACTGCCGCCGCTCCGCCGACCCGGTCGGCCGCCTGCTGCTGCACCTGCACGGCTCGGCCTCGGAGGAGAACCTGTTGGCCTCAGACCGGATCTGCAGCGCCCTGCAGCTGATTAACTTCTATCAGGACCTGGCGCAGGATTTCGACGAGAACGACCGGATTTACATTCCCGAGGACGAGATGGCCGCGGCCGGCGTCGGTGAGGCGCACTTCAGGGACCGCGTTAGTGACGCGGCCACGCGCGGCTTGATGGGGCAGCAGGTGGCCCGCGCCCGCGCCATGATGCTGGAAGGCGCCCCCCTCGGCAGCCGCCTGCCGGGCCGCTTCGGCCTCGAAATCCGCCTCATCGTCCAGGGTGGCCTCGGCGTCCTCGACCGCCTGGCCGGCCTCGACAACGTCTTCGCCCGCCCCCGCCTGCGCCGGCGCGACTACCTGCGCTTCCTGTTCAACGCCCTCTTCCACCGCCGGCCGTGACCGCATTCGATGCGGTTCGTTCCTCACCACACCCAGCGATCTGCCCGTAGGGTGTGGTGAGCCTGCGAACCGCACCATCCCGCGACCGATGCGGTTCGTTCCTCACCACATCCTACGATCTGCCCGTAGGGTGTGGTGAGCCTGCGAACCGCACCATCCCGCGTCCGATGCGGTTCGTTCCTCACCACATCCTACGATCTGCCCGTAGGGTGTGGTGAGCCTGCGAACCGCACCAATCCCGCGTTCGGATGCGGTTCGTTCCTCACCACATCCTACGATCTGCCCGTAGGGTGTGGTGAGCCTGCGAACCGCATCCTCCGCCATGCCCGCGGGTGTGGTGAGCCGAGTAGGATGGGCAAAGGAGCGCAGCGACGTGCCCATCTTCTACTCCCGAGCGCACCGATTCGGCTCCGATTCCAGCCCATTCCGCACCGCATCCTATGGCCGACGGCCAAGCTGTGGTGAAATAGGCGCCGGGCGAAATCGACACAAGAACAATGACACCGGATCAGTACTGCCAGGACCGCACCCGCCGGAGCGGCTCCAGCTTTTATTACAGCTTCCTGTTTCTGCCTCCCGACAAGCGTCAGGCAATCACCGCGCTTTATGCCTTCTGTCGCGAAGTCGACGACGTGGTCGACGAGTGCAACGAGCCGGCGGTGGCCCGTACCAAGCTGGCCTGGTGGCGCAGCGAGATCGCGGCCCTGTTTCAGGGGAACCCGCAGCACCCGGTCACCCGGGCACTGCAGCCGGTGATCGGCCGCTACGATCTGCCCGCGGAGTATTTCCTTGAGATCATCGACGGCATGGAAATGGACCTCGAGCAGACCCGCTATGCCGATTTCAAGGAGCTCTCCCTCTACTGCTACCGGGTGGCCAGCGTGGTCGGCCTGCTCTCCGCCGAGATCTTCGGCTATGAGGACCGGCATACCCTGCGCTATGCCCACGACCTCGGGATCGCCTTTCAGCTCACCAACATCCTGCGCGACGTGGGTGAGGACGCGCGCCGTGGCCGCGTCTATCTGCCCGAGGACGAAATGGCCTGCCACGGGGTAGACCGGGCAGCGGTACTGCGCCGCGAGTCGAGCGAGGGGATGCGCAAGCTGTTCAAAGCCCAGGCCGATCGCGCCCGCACCTACTACAAGGCGGCGTTCAGTCGGCTGCCCGAGGTTGACCGCTACAGCCAACGCAGCGGGCTGATCATGGCCGCCGTCTACCTGCGCACCCTCGACAAGGTGGAGGCCGAGGGCTTTCCGGTGCTGGAGCGGCGTGTCAGCCTGTCCCCCTGGCACAAGCTCTGGCTGGCCTGGAATACCGCCCGCCAGGAAGCCGCCCGTGAGCGGCGCCGCGAACGCAGGGGCCCGCAGTGAACGCATCGACCAAACTTCCCGTCGTGGTAGTCGGCGGCGGCTGGGCCGGGCTGTCCGCCGCCGTGGAACTGGCCGCCGCCGGCAAACGCGTGGTTGTGCTCGAAGCGGCGCCGCAGCCGGGCGGGCGTGCCCGTAGCGCCCCCTTCGGCGACATGTGGGTCGATAACGGCCAGCACCTGCTGATCGGTGCCTACCGCGAAACCCTGCGCCTGATGCGCCAGGTCGGTGCCGACCCGGACTGCTCCCTGCTGCGGCTTCCTTTGGGCCTGCATATGGTCGGCCCCGAAGGCGAGCTGCGTATGCAGGCCCCGTCGCTGCCGGCACCGCTGCACCTGGCCTCGGCCCTGCTGCGGGCGCAAGGCTTGCCATTTGGCGAGCGGCTCGCCTCGCTGCGTTTCGGCTCCCGGATCGCCCCCCGCAAAGTCGACCCCAAGATCACCGTCGCCGAGTGGCTGCAGCAGGAAGGGGTGGGGCCGGTTGCCCGCGCCCGCATCTGGAACCCGCTCTGCCTGGCGGCGCTCAACACGCCGGCCAAGCGGGCCTCCGCCCGCATCTTCGCCCAGGTGCTGCACGACAGCTTCGCCCGGCGCCGCGCCGACTCGGACCTGCTGATCCCGCGCCAGGACCTGGGGGAGACCTTCCCCGGGGCCGCGGTGCGTTTCATCCGCTCCCACAACGGCGTGGTGAAAGTTGGGGTCAGAGTCACCGAACTGCTGTTCGGCAACGGCAGGGTCCAGGGGATCAAGGTCGGCCCTCGCAGCCTGGCGGCCGAAGCGGTGGTCCTCGCCACCGACCCGGCCAATGCGGTCCGGCTGCTGGCGAAGGATCCGCTGACTCCCATTGGTCGCCAAGTGGGGGGGCTCAAGTTCGAACCGATCACCACGGTCTACCTGCATTACGCGCGGGCGACCCTGCCGACCCCGATGGTCGGACTCACCGGCACCATGTCCGAGTGGGTGTTCGATCGCGCCAGCGCCGGCCAGCCCAATACGATGGCGGTGGTGATCAGCGCCAAGGGCCCCCACATGGCCCTTTCCCAGGAGGAGCTGATCGAGCGGGTGTGCGGGGAGCTTGGCCAACACCTCGGCCTCCGCGAGAAACCACTGGATGCCACGGTGATTCGGGAGAAGCGCGCCACCTTCGCCTGTACGCCGAACAGCGAGGCACACCGCCCGGAGCAGGTCACGTCGGTCCCCAATCTGCTGCTGGCCGGCGACTACACCGCAAGCCCCTATCCGGCGACTCTGGAAGGCGCCGTGCTCAGTGGGGTTCAATGCGCCCGTCGCATCATGGATAATGCGCACCTTCGTGAGCCTCAGCCCGACCTGCACCCATGATCGACGACATCAAGCAGTACCAGCCCGCCCCCGACCTGCTCAAGGATCGCACCATTCTGGTCACCGGTGCCGGTGACGGGATCGGCGCCGCCGCCGCGCGCACCTTCGCCGCCCACGGCGCCACGGTGATCCTGCTCGGCCGCACCATCCGCAAGCTGGAGGCGGTCTACGACCTGATCGAACAGGCAGGCCACCCGCAGCCGGCGATCTACCCGATGAACCTCGAGGGCGCCGCCCCCAAGGATTACGAGGACCTGGCCGCGACCATCGAAAAGGAGTTCGGCCACCTCGACGGGCTGCTGCACAATGCCGCCATGCTCGGCGAGCTGACCCCGCTCGGCCAGTACGACCTGGAGAAGTGGTCGAAGGTGATGCAGGTCAACCTGAACGCGCCTTACATGATGACCGCCGCCCTGCTGGATCTGCTGAAGGCGGCCGACGACGCCTCCGTGCTCTTCACCAGCGCCGAGGTGGCGCGCCACGGCAGGGCCTACTGGGGGCCGTATGCCATCTCGTTGGCTGCCTGCGAAAACATGATGCAGATCTGGGCCGACGAGCTGGAGTCCAACACCCACATCCGGTTCAACAGCATCGACCCCGGCGCCGTGCGCACCCGCATGCGCACCAAGGCCTATCCGGGCGAGATCCCGGCCACCCTGCCCTGGCCGGCCGACATCATGGCGCCGTACCTCTACCTGCTCGGGCCCGATAGCAAGGACGTGACGGGGCGGCAGTTCAACGCTCAGTAACAAACCTCACAGGGTGCGGTGACGACTGCATGGATGCAGGAGATAGAGCAACGCAGGGAGCAGTTGCCGAGGAACGAACCGCACCGATGCGGCCCGGATGGTGCGGTTCGCAGGCTCACCACACCCTACGTCTCACGCCGAGCATGTAGGGTGTGGTGACGACTGCATGGATGCAGGAGGTAGAGCAACGCAGGGAGCAGTTGCCGAGGAACGAACCGCACCGATAGCGGCCCGGAAACCACCCGACCTCCGCCGGCGCCCCGGGCGGTGCGGTTCGCAGGCTCACCGCACCCTACGTCTCACGCCGAGCATGTAGGGTGTGGTGACGACTGCATGGATGCAGGAGGTAGAGCAACGCAGGGAGCAGTTGCCGAGGAACGAACCGCA
>JAWLGP010000008.1:0-10353 GCA_041685045.1 Gammaproteobacteria bacterium | reverse complement strand
CCGATACCGGCCCGGAAACCATCCGACCTCCGCCGGCACCTCGGGCGGTGCGGTTCGCAGGCTCACCACACCCTACGGGATCTGCAGCATTCTTTTCCCGGCACCAAGACCGAGCCGAAACCCCGGTTCCCGCCTGTGGTCTTAACCATCAAACGGTTTACGACCACCACGGGGATTCACGGTTTATGGACACCAAAGTCAAACCGACCGCCGCCGATTTTCAGCCGGGACGCTGGCAGGAGGCGGTCGACGTCCGCGACTTCATCTACACAAACATCACACCCTACGATGGCGACGACGCTTTCCTGGTCGGCCCCACCGCTGCCACCCGTGCGCTATGGGAGCAGTGCCGCTTTCTGCTGAAGCAGGAGAGCGACCGCGGCGGCGTGCTGGATGTGGACACCCACACCATCTCCACGCTCACCAGCCACCCGCCCGGCTACATAAACGCCGATCTGGAGAAGATCGTCGGCCTGCAGACCGATGCGCCGCTGAAGCGCTCGATTAAGCCCTTCGGCGGCTGGCGGGTGGTGCAGCAGGCCTGTGAACAGGCGGGCTATGAGCTTGATCCGGAAGTGATCCGGATCTGCCGTGATTACCGCAAGACCCATAACGACGGGGTGTTCGACGCCTATACCGACGAGAACAAACGGCTGCGCAAGAGCGGGATTGTCACCGGGCTGCCGGACAACTACGCCCGGGGCCGAATCATCGGCGACTATCGGCGCCTCGCCCTTTACGGCACAGACCGCCTGATTGCCGAGAAGCAGGCCGACCGGAAGCGCCTGGTCGGCACCATGACCGACGAGCGGATCCGGCTGCGGGAAGAGATCGCCGAGCAGATCCGCGCCCTGGACATGCTGCGGGAGATGGCCGCCAGCTATGGCTTTGACGTCAGCCGCCCGGCCCAGACCGCCCGTGAGGCGGTACAGTGGACCTATTTCGGGTACCTGGCCGCCGTCAAGGAGCAGGATGGCGCGGCCATGAGCCTCGGCAATGTCAGCAGCTTCTTCGATGTCTTCATCGAGTGCGACATCCAGGAGGGGCGGATCGATGAGACCGAGGCCCAGGAGCTCATCGACCAGTTCGTCATGAAGCTGCGCCTGATACGCCATCTGCGCATGGGCGAATACAACGATCTGTTCGCCGGCGACCCGACCTGGGTCACCGAGTCCATCGGCGGCGTGTTCCGCGACGGGCGCCACAAGATCACGCGCACCAGCTTCCGCTTCCTGCAGACCCTCTACAATCTCGGACCCGGACCGGAGCCAAACCTGACCGTACTCTGGAACAAGCAGCTGCCGGAGAACTTCCGTCGCTTCTGCGCCCGCGTCTCCATCGATACCTCGTCGGTGCAGTACGAAAACGACGAGCTGATGAGCGGCGCCGGCCAGTGTGATGATTACTGCGTGGCGTGCTGCGTGTCGATGATGGAGACCGGCAAGGAGATGCAGTTCTTCGGCGCCCGCTGCAACCTGGCGAAGACCCTGCTGCTCGCGCTCAACGCCGGACGCGACGAAGTCAGTGGCGTGGAGATCGTGCCGGGCATCGAGCCGCTGCCGGACGGGCCGCTTGACTACGAAGAGGTTCGCCGCCGCTTCGACCGGGCGATCGCCTACGTTGCCGAGGCGTACGTGAACACCATGAACATCATCCACTTCATGCACGACAAGTACTACTACGAGCGTGCGCAGATGGCGTTCATGGACAGCGAGGCCAAGCGCAATATGGCCTTCGGCATTGCCGGTCTGTCGGTGGCCGCCGATTCCCTTTCGGCGATCCGCTATGCGAAAGTGCAACCGGTGCGCAACGAGCAGGGCCTGGCCACCGATTTCCACACCGATGGCGAGTTCCCCACCTACGGCAACGATGACGACCGCGTCGACAGCATCGCCGCGGATCTCGTGCGGCAGTTCAACCGCGAGTTGGCCAGGCATCACATCTACCGGGACGCAACGCCGACGCTGTCGGTGCTGACCATCACCTCCAACGTGGTGTACGGCAAAAAGACCGGCGCCACCCCGGACGGTCGCAAGGCCGGTCAGCCCTTCGCGCCGGGTGCCAACCCGATGCACGGCCGCGATGTCTCCGGGGCGATCGCTTCGCTGAACTCGGTGGCCAAGCTGGACTACATGGACGCGCGGGACGGGATCTCGAACACCTTCTCGATCGTGCCGAAGTCGCTCGGTGTCATGCGCGAGGAGCAGGTACAGAACCTGGTGGCGCTGCTGGACGGCTACTTCAGCAAACGGGCACACCACCTCAACGTCAACGTGCTCGACCGCGACGTGCTGCTGCGGGCGATGGAACACCCGGAGGAGTATCCGCAGCTGACCATCCGCGTCTCCGGCTACGCCGTCAACTTCACCCGGCTCAGCCGGCAGCACCAGATGGAGGTGATCGCGCGCACGTTCCACGAGGCGATGTAAGGATCGGAATGGCACTGTTCCCGGGGGCCCATCTCCCCCGGGAGAGGGACAGGGCGAGGGGATCAACAAGGAGCGACGCCAATGCTCAGAGTCCACTCCATCGAGACCTTCGGGACCCACGACGGCCCCGGGATTCGGCTCATTGTGTTCCTGCAGGGATGCCCTTTCCGCTGCGTCTACTGCCACAACCCGGACACCCGTGACTGCGACAAGGGGAATCTCTACGACAACGAACAGATCCTCGAACTGCTGGAAAAACAGCGGCCCTACTTCGCAAACGGCGGCGGACTCACCGTGTCGGGTGGCGAACCGACCCTGCAGGCCGAAGGCCTTCTCGAGCTGTTCAGCGAGGCGAAACAGCGGGGTTTCCATCTGGCGCTGGACACCAATGGCGCGATCTGGTCGCCCCAGGTCAACCAGCTGTACGACCTGGCCGACCTGGTAATCCTGGATGTGAAGCACATCGACGACGAGTGGCATCGTCGCCTGACCGGGGCGAGCAACCGAAACGTCCTGCGCAACGCGGAATATCGCGAAAAAATTGGCAAGCCGTTGTGGCTACGGTACGTGCTGGTTCCGGGCTGGACCGACCAACCGGAGTATCTGGCCGCCTGGGCCGAGCACTTCGCCGGCTACCACACCCTGCAGCGGGTCGAACTCATCCCCTATCACACCCTCGGGGTCCACAAGTACGCCGTCCTTGGCCTGCCGTATGTGCTGGAAGGCGTGCAGCCGCCGACCCGGGAGCAGGTGGAAAGCGCCTTCCAGATCATCGCGCGGCACCTCAAGGGCGTGCCCCAGCTGATCGCGGCTTGACCGAGATCCAGGCCCCGCGAAACGCACCGCTCGCGCGGTATTGATGGGCACGCTGCGCTTTGCCCATCCTACGATCCGCCCCGGCTCGGGCTTGTAAGCCGAGTAGGATGGGCAAAGGAGCGCAGCGACGTGCCCATCTTTTACTGCCGAGCCCGCGAACCGCACCAATTCGGCGGTCGCCGCCTACTCCATCAGATCCACATGTACTCCTTCCGCCTCCAGCCGGTCGGCCCGCGACTGCACGAACCGTTGGAAATTCGGCTGCTCTCGGTAGGCTCCGGAGGCGACATACTCCAGCGCGGACTGGGTGTGGAAGCCGAGTAGGATGGGCAAAGGAGCGCAGCGACGTGCCCATCTTTTACTGCCGAGCCCGCGAACCGCACCAATTCGGCGGTCGCCGCCTACTCCATCAGATCCACATGTACTCCTTCCGCCTCCAGCCGGTCGGCCCGCGACTGCACGAAGCGCTGGAAATTCGGCTGCTCCCGGTAGGCTCCGGAGGCGACATACTCCAGCGCGGACTGGGTGTGGAAGGCGCGCAGGTAGGCCTCGGTGCGAAAGACCTCCCGGCCGCCAACATCGAAGAAGACCAGACTCGGTGTGTACTGCACATTCAGAGCATCCGCCCACTCGCGTGCAGTGACGCGCCGGCCGTCCGGGGTCAGCACCGGGGTGTCGGCCCAACGGTCCAGCTGCACCACGTCGAACCGGTTCATCAGCGCCCGCGTCCCCTCCCGGGCGATGACGTCCCGATGCATTTCGTCGCAGGCAGCGCACTGGCGTTGCTCGAACAGCACCAGCAGCGGACGCTCCGCCGCAACCTGCCCACGTGCCAGGGCATACGGAGGGGACTGGAAGAAGGCCTGCCGGTTCAGCTCGCCTTTGGCCGCCACCGGACGGTTCCTGCCGAGGTAGGACGAAAAGTCGATTTCGTGGTCGCCGCCGGCAAACTCCAGCGCCGCAGTGAACTTGTGCGGCGGATAGTAGCCGTTGACCCGCAGTGCCAGTTCGCCCTGCTCGTTCAGAAACAGCAGCGTCGGGGTGTACATCACCCGCAACTGCTCGGCGAACGCCTTTTCGCTGACCGACGCACCATCCAGGCCGACGACCTCGCGGTCGCCCCAGATGTTGATCGCCACCACGTCGAACCGACTGCGGGTCTGCTCGACGATATCCCGCTGCCCGAAGTTGTCTTTCAACAGCTTGGCGCAGTAGGGACAACCGTCCTGATAGAAGTAGAGCAGGAGGCGCCGACCCTCGGCGGCGGCCTCGTCGATATCCTCGCGAATATCGAGGAACGACTGCTTGAACCAGTCCGGCGGCGGATGGTAGCCCGGGTTTACCCCGCCTTCCAACAAGGGATCCGTTTCGGCGGCTACCGGTTGAAACAACCAGGCACACAGCAATAAACCCCACGCGAAATGCGCTCTTTTCATCAACGATTCTCCGACGGGTGCAACCTTGAATATATGCCGCCCGAGCCTTGGTTACCAAGTCGCTGGCGCGGGAAGTGCCAGACGTCAAGCCGTTGACGGCGGTTAACCACTCACCTCAGGAATGGTTCATACACGGTTGTTTTTCTGCCGCATCGTCGTTGGCATGGAAAGTGCGTTTTCTCGATGGAATAGAGCACATCAGGACAGGAACATGACGCCTCCCACCCGGCCGCCGCTGGAGATCAAGAGTACGACGGCAGTGGTCACCAGCATCGCCCGGAACTTGACGCCGCCCGATACCACCGGCGTGACGGTTGCGCTGCAAACCACGCTGAATCTGGAACAGATGCTGCAAATCTTTTCCGATGAGGTGCTGCCGGTCGTGCCGCACGAAGGACTGGCGTTTCGCAACGAATCCCTCGGCATCGCGGTGGCGATCGGCCTCCAGGGGCGACACCGCGTCTCGTATCAGCTGACGCTCTGCCTGGAGAACCTTGGCGAGTTGACGTTGATGGCGAAACGGCCGTTTTCGGAACTGGACCTCATGCGCACCGAGCACCTGCTTACCGCGCTGATGTACCCGTTGCGTAACGCCCTGCGTTTCCGGGAGCTCGAACGGACCGCCTACAAGGATCCGCTGACCAGTGTCGGCAACCGCGCCGCCATGGAGGACGCCTTGCATCGGGAGGTCGAACTGGCTCGCCGGCAGGGCTCACAGCTGAGCCTGATCGCCGTCGACCTGGACCACTTCAAGCGGGTCAACGATGCCCACGGCCACAGTGTCGGTGACGTGGTGCTGCAGGCCGCCGCCGCCCGGATGCACGAGGCCATCCGTGCCAGCGATCTATTGTTCCGCTATGGCGGTGAGGAGTTCGTGGTGGTGTTGGCCCAGACCGGACTGTCCGGCGCCGAGCTGGTGGCGGAACGGATCCGCAGCCGCATTGCAGAAAGCGCGATCATCGGCGAGGGGTTCAGCCTTTCCGTCGCCGTCAGCCTTGGCGTGGCGATGTATTCACCGCCGGATAGCGCGCGCGACTTGTTCAACAAGGCCGACCGGGCCCTCTACGCCGCCAAGCGCGGCGGGCGCAATCGGGTTGCGTGCTGGAAGTAGCTGCTGGCGTACCCGCAGGGAATAAGTCCTCGCCGCGATTTGGCGGTGAAGCTGATTCGAATTTCAGCGCCGAGCCAGGCGCCGCATCGGGCCGGGGACGGCCCTCCCACAGGGTTCCCTGCCGAGGTTCGACGAAGACGCTGTTTTTTGGGAGCGGCCGCCCCCATGCGGGGCATAAATCCTCGCCGCGATTTGGCGGTGAAGCTGATTCGAATTTGTGCGCCGGGCCAGGCGCCGCATCGGGCCGGGGACGACCCTCCCACAGCGGTTCCCTGCCGAGGTTCGACGAAGGCGCTGTTTTGGGAGCGGCCGCCCCCATGCAGGGCATAAACCTCGCCGCGATTTGGCGGTGAAGCTGATTCGAATTTCAGCGCCGAGCCAGGCGCCGCATCGGGCCGGGGACGCCCCTCCCACAGGGTTCCCTGCCGAGGTTCGACGAAGGCGCTGTTTTGTGGGAGCGGCGCACCCCATGCGGGGCGTAAATCCTCGCCGCGATTTGGCGGTGAAGCTGATTCGAATTTAAGCGCCGGGCCAGGCGCCGCATCGGGCCGGGGACGACCCTCCCACAGGGTTCCCTGCCGAGGTTCGACGAAGGCGCTGTTTTGTGGGAGCGGCGCACCCCATGCGGGGCGTAAATCCTCGCCGCGATTTGGCGGTGAAGCTGATTCGAATTTAAGCGCCGGGCCAGGCGCCGCATCGGGCCGGGGACGACCCTCCCACAGGGTTCCCTGCCGAGGTTCGACGAAGGCGCTGTTTTGTGAGAGCGGCCGCCCCCATGCGGGGCATAAATCCTCGCCGCGATTGGGCGGTGAAGCGGATTCGAATTTCAGCGCCGGGCCAGGCGCCGCATCGGGCCGGGGACGACCCTCCCACAGCGGTTCCCTGCCGAGGTTCGACGAAGGCGCTGTTTTTGGGAGCGGCCGCCCCCATAAATCCTCGCCGCGATGCGGATTCGAATTTCAGCGCCGAGCCGAGCGCCGCATCGGGCCGGGGACGACCCTCCCACAGGGTTCCCTGCCGAGGTTCGACGAAGGCGCTGTTTTTGGGAGCGGCGTACCCCATGCGGGGCATAAATCCTCGCCGCGATTGGGCGGTGAAGCTGATTCGAATTTCAGCGCCGAGCCAGGCGCCGCATCGGGCCGGGGACGACCCTCCCACAGGGTTCCCTGCCGAGGTTCGACGAAGGCGCTGTCTTTTGGGAGCGGCCGCCCCATGCGGGGCATAAATCCTCGCCGCGATTTGGCGGTGAAGCTGATTCGAACTTCAACGCCGGGCCAGGCGCCGCATCGGGCCGGGGACGACCCTCCCACAGGGGTTCCCTGCCGGGGTTCGACGAAGGCGCTGTTTTTTGGGAGCGGCCGCCCCTATGCGGGCATAAATCCTCGCGATTTGGCGGTGAAGCTGATTCGAATTTCAGCGCCGGGCCAGGCGCCGCATCGGGCCGGGGACGGCCCTCCTACAGGGGTTCCCTGCCGGGGTTCGACGAAGGCGCTGTTGTTTGGGAGCGGCGCACCCCGTGCGGGGCTTAAATCCTCGCCGCGATTGGGCGGTGAAGCTGATTCGAATTTCTGCGTCCAGGCCGAGCGCCGCATCGGGCCGGGGACGACCCTCCCACAAGGGCGCAGTAACGCTCGGCTGGGCGCGGTTTCAGTATTCCCGGCGGTCGCCTTTGGCCAGCCAGGCTTTGAACGGGGCCTCCGCCTCGGACAGCGACACCTGCACCGCCGGCAGGTCGCGGCCGGCCGGTTCCAGTGCCAACTGATCGCCGATGTACTGGTCATCGAAGCCGGCGGCGGCGGCCTGCTCCCGACTGGCGACAAACCAGACCGCATCCAGCCGCGCCCAGTAGGCGGCACTCAGGCACATGGGGCACGGTGCGCAACTGACGTAGAGTTCGCAGCCGCTCAACTGGTAGTCACCGAGACGACGGCAGGCGTCGCGGATCGCCTGGACCTCGGCGTGGGCGGTGGGGTCGTTGTCGAGGGTGACGCGGTTATTGCCCCGCCCGATGATGACGCCGTCTTTCACCACCAGGGCGCCGAACGGACCGCCGCCGGAGGCCACCGACGCCTCGGCCAGCTGGATCGCCTGCTTCAGAAAGTCCTCGTTAGCCGTCATTCCCCGCTCCCGTTCACTCGGAAACCAAACTGCATCTGCCGCTGCGCTCGCCGGCCTCCGGTACGCTACAGGATGCCTGCAGGCAACAGCCCCCGCAACGCGGCCGTTTGCGGCAATAGTCCTTGGCATGGTTGACGATGAGGGCATGGTATTCGCCGAACAGCGCTACGCGCTCGCTCCGATGCGCCAGTCGCTGCTCGAACAACCCGCGAAGGGTTTCGTAAGGCTCGTCGCCGGCGATCAGGCCGACTCGCTGGAAAATACGGCGGGTATAGGCATCGATGACGAACACCGGGCGGTCGAAGGCGTAGAGCAGGATATCGTCCGCGGTCTCCGGCCCGACGCCCTTGACCGAGAGCACGGCTGCGCGCAACGGCTCGGTCGGCAGCGCCGACAGCGACTGGTATCCGCCCTGCGCCAGGTACCAGCGGCAGTAGTTGCCGAGTCGCTCGGCCTTGATATTGAAATACCCGGACGGACGCAGCCATGCGGCCAGTTGCTCTCTGGGGGCGGCCACTATCGCCTCCGGACTGAGGCTGTCGTTGGCCTTGAGATTGGCGATCGCCTTTTCCACGTTGGACCAGGCGGTGTTCTGGGTGAGCACCGCCCCGACCATTACCTCGAACGGGGTCTCGCCCGGCCACCAGTCTTGTGGACCGTACGCCGCGAACAGGGTGTCGAAGGTGCGCTCGAACGGCATGCGGGCAAAACGGATCAGCGCCGTTTTCGGGGGCGGGCGCCGGGCGGACGGCGTCGCGGCCGCCGCGGTGCGGACTCGGCCGCCGGCTCGGGCTGCATCCCCACCGCCGCCAGCAGCGCCTCGATCTCGGGCGGATCCAGCTCCCGCCAGGCACCCTGTCGAAGTGCCCGGTTCAGCATGATGGGTCCGTAACGCACACGGGTGAGGCGGCTGACCCTTACCCCTTGCGACTCCCACAGGCGTCGCACCTCGCGGTTGCGCCCCTCGCGAAGGGTGACGTGATACCAGTGGTTGGCGCCCTCGCCGCCCCCATCGACGATGGTGTCGAACTTGGCGGTGCCGTCCTCGAGTTCCACCCCGCTCTGCAGGCGCAGCAGGATCGCCTGGTCCACTTCGCCAAACACCCGGACCGCATACTCACGCTCCACCTCCACCGAGGGGTGCATCAGCCGATTGGCCAGTTCACCGTCGGAGGTAAGCAGCAGCAGACCGGCCGTATTGATGTCGAGCCGTCCCACCGCGATCCAGCGCCCGTTGGCGATGAAGGGCAGGTTGGCGAAGACGGTCGCACGCCCCTCGGGGTCGTTGCGGGTCACCATCTCGCCGATCGGCTTGTGATAGGCAATCACCCGCCGCTTCGGTCCCGACTGCCGCCGCCGCGACACGGTGCGGCCATCGACCCGAATGATGTCCTGCTCCTCGACCCGGTCGCCCAGCTTGGCGATGGTGCCGTTCACCGAAACCCGCCCCGCCTCGATCCAGGCCTCCATCTCGCGCCGCGAACCGAACCCGCTGCGGGCAAGGACCTTCTGTAACTTCTCACTCATAAATTCAGCCTGGTTAAAGAGCCGCCGAGATGCAGAGTACGCGGAGATCACTGTTCCGAGGCGCAAAGCGTACCAACGCCGGCCCGGTTCATCCGCTTTTCGACATCAGTCGTATTCGACCGGTTCGAGATCGACCGGCGGGATGAAGATGGCCTCCCCGTCCGGCAGGGCGGCATCGTTGGCGCCCTCGCCCGGGAAACGCAGGTCCAGTTCGGCGTTCAGTTTGTCGAGATCCTTCAGGTCGGCCAGCGGCGGCAGCTGATCCAGGCTGGACAGATTGAAGTAGTCGAGGAAGTGGCGCGTGGTGGCATACATGGCCGGCTTGCCGGGGACATCGCGGTGACCGACGATCCGCACCCACTCCCGCTCCTGCAGCGTCTTCATGATGTTGGTGCTGACGGTCACGCCGCGGATATCCTCGATTTCGGCGCGGGTGATCGGCTGGCGGTAGGCAATGAGTGCCAGGGTCTCGAGCAGTGCGCGCGAATAGCGTGCCGGCTTCTCCTCCCAAAGGCGCGACACCCACGGCGCGGTCTCCCGCCGGCACTGGTAGCGATAGCCGCTCGCCACCTCTGTCAGTTCCACTCCGCGCCCTTCGCACTCCGCCTGAAGTGCGGCCAGCACCTCCCGGACCAACGCCTTGTCCGGGCGCTCGTCGTCGTCAAAAAGCGCAAGCAGCCGGTCGAGGCTGAGCGGTTCGCCGGCCGCAAACAGCGCCGACTCGATGATCTGTTTCAGTTTCGCTTGTTCCATAGATTCGCGCTTTTGGAATTTTGAACCATGGGTCAATCCTGAAAAATCCTGTTGCACCGGCTCACTCGTAGGGTGTGGTGAGGAACGAACCGCACCAGTCGACGGCCGGTGCGGTTCGCAGGCTCACCACACCCTACGAATGCGGTTCGAGTTTGTTCGCAAC